>NZ_SMBR01000004.1:535000-648266 GCF_004346455.1 Bradyrhizobium sp. R2.2-H | reverse complement strand
ACCGCAAAGCCGCCCGCCCGCTACGGCGCTATTTGGGGGCGCGCGTCCGGGCGGCTTTGCTCTACCGAGCTACACCACTCCCGGGGACACGACCCATTCCTCCGGTCAGGGCGAGACGCGATCTTCCAAGCTACGGAAGATCGAACTTGATGATCGACAAACCATCCGGTGAACGGATTGTTGCGTCTCAGAGCTGTCACTCGGCCACTTGTCGTTGATTTCACCATCGTAATTTTGGACGCAGAATCCTCATCGAAGCTGCCTTCGAACAGTTCGATTCGCGAATGTACGGGAGGAGGAGTCTCACGGTTGCCCGGGGCAGAGACGACGTGCCGGGGCTTTGACGTTATCTGGCGGATGGGCGGCCAGAAGAGCCACCTGGTCTTTCACCAGGTCCATGTGATGAAGCCATCGTTGCAACTAGGCAGCAGCAGTTCTTGAGACTCGTCAAGTCATACAGTGGCATTCGGTCGCAGCTGGAAATGTATGCAGCTCGAGCGATCGTCAATTGTCCTGCGAGGGCGCGCGAGCAAGGCCGCGAGATCGGAGCCTCGATCAGGTCGTCGCGTATAGGCGGGACATCGACGTGCCAACGAGGGGCATTGCCGTCTAGTCCGAACAATCACGTAAGTTTGGGCGGCCGAAGCCCGGGCGAGGTGACCCAGTCGCTCAAATGGGCACCTGTCTCGGCCAAGCGCGCTCTCCTAAGTAGCTTCTCGCGCTCGGCGCCGGCCGGGAGATTCGCGGCTTGTTCTTTGAGTTTAGCCGCTTGATCGGCCAGTCTCTCCTCGAGAGGGCGAACTTGCTTTATCCTACGGCGCTCAGCCATGGGACACCTCCTGACACCGTTCGTTTAGTCTGTAAGCTGCCAATGACCGGTCCAGTTCCTGGTCGGAAAAAATTCGCGCGACAATCAGCCGGGTGCTGGCCGAAATAGGCCACTCGGGATTTCAAAGTAGGCCAGTCACTTAAACATCGCCGCGCCGCCCAGGTGGCCAATGTCGTCTGACACTACAAGACCACCCAGCCAGCCCGTTTTGAATCTGGTATCGGTGCTGCATCGGCCCGATGCGAGCGGCGTATTGGGTAACTGCAAAGAGGCCGCCAACTGAGGTGGCCTCAATTCATCTTGCGGCGAAATTTCCGTTGCAGCTCGCGCTGTTCCTCGATGTCCTCTTGGATCATCTTCCGCAAATCGTCCTCCCGCTTATTGTCGGGCGGCGGGGGCCCCCGAGGTGGTTCTTTGTCAGCCATGGCCGCATCGTAAAACACTGGGCGGCGGCCACCAACCGAGGCGGCCTTAATCATCCCAAACAATCTCGCCGCACGTGCATCCATATATGCAGACGTATCGATCTTTCCGGGGCTCAAATAGCCTGTGAAGTAAGCGAACAACCCCGCCGCAGCGCTGGCATGATGGCGCGGTCGTCCTCTCATTGCGCTCGTCGAGTTCCATTTGAAGCTCCCGTGACAGGCGGGAGCGCGGTCGCGTCTCTCAGTCAACCGGCGCCTTGGAATCGTGGCCGGTGATGGCAGCTAACGTATCACGGCCAAACAGGGTCCTAAATCAAAATAGGCCACTGTCATTTTTCAAACTAGGTCACCGCGCTCGGAAACAGGCCAGCGCCATCAGCCGTGCCCATGCGGGCGGACCGAAGTCCGGCCGGACGTCGGCACCGCGCCGGCCACATCTGCTGCGGGATGATTGAGGGCGGGGTCAGACGCGCTACTCCATTGACCAGTCTCAACATGGGTGGTGTGGGGATCGATGGCGATCGGGGCCGAAGGAGACGGCCCCGGCTTGGGAGGCGATAGGGGTAGGCCGGGGCCGCTCCGCCGGCTCGGCGGCGGGCCGGCGAATGGCCAATCACCCAGCGGTTCCGCGGTTCCTATCAGTGGCTGAGCAGGTCGTTGCCGGGCTGCAGCAACCGCACCAAGGTGCCGCTTTCGTGCAGCTCGAGCCAACCCTTCTCGACGGCGTAACGCAGACCGGCAATGAACTCGGTACCGCGGCCCTTTAGCGTGAACAGGAAGGGCGCGTTGATCTTCTCGATGTGGATGTGACCGTCCTGGACCGGCTCGATGCCGGCGGCGAGCTTGACGAGCTGCCGCGCAGCGGCTTCCGGGTCGGCGTAGGGACGGGGCTCGGCGTGCTTCATGCGCCGATTCCCCGATGAGCGGTGATGACGTGATCGGCCATGCTGCCGCACGTGATCTCGGTGCCGCAGAAGCAGCTCGAACGGCCGGTCCGGGCCTGCTCGGCAGCTGTCAGTGCTCGGCGCACATGCGGTTTTTCCATGCGGTCCAGTCGCGTCGCCGGCGCCAGGCCTCGAGATGATCCTCGGTCACGGTCGGCTCTACCCGCTTCCATTGCGCCTCGAACGCACGCCTTGCCTCCTCGAAGCTCGGGGCCGAGCCGCCGTAGCCGCCGGGGGGACCCGACGTCATGCCAGGAAAGAAGGCCGAGCGACCAGCCCCATTGGTCGCCGTGGTTTGGCACGCCGGCGAGCATGCGGATGCTGCCGACGTGGACGTCGCCGAAGTAGATATGCCAGCCTTCGTGGTGGGGGTCGTTGTTGGGTCGGCGGGTGAGAGTGGGCGAGGACATGTCGTGCTTATCGCACGTGAACGCAGCGAGAACAAATGAGTGCGGGTTGGCAAAGGAACCGCCAGACCCTGGTAACCGGTCGGGCCCCGGTCGGCTCCGTCAAGGATAGCTTGTCCTATCGCGGGCCGTTGAGCGAGATCAAGGCGGCGAGGCCGATGCCCTCGTCATCAATCGTCACCGTGCGAGCATCGTGCAAATCGAAATAGAAGGCGGAAAGCTTCGCCAAAGTTCCAGCCAGCTGGCTGCTCTGAGCGCCGCTCGTCAGCCCCGTCAAGGAAGGGAGTCCAGTCTTGGTGATTGGCTCGCTTGCTCCGTCAGATGTTGAGGCCAGTCGATAGGCGTGCAGAACAAGCCTCTGCGCTCAATTTCTGAAAATAGCTTCTCCGCACGACGCTTCGCGGGTAGCCCTACGAACCGGGTGCCAGCCCAGGCATCAGCCTGAACTTCCTGCCGGAGAAACTCGTACATGCGAAGGAAAAAATAGTCGGACAGACCATCGTATTCGCTCATGGTCACTCTGCTAACCAAAAATCCAACCGAAGAAGAAGTGAAGGGGCAGCCACGCGATCCACCCAATGAACGCAAACCAGATCGCCGTGAGCAGAACAGCGGCGGTACCAAAACCGGCAGGGAAGGCTAAGTCGGACAGCCCACCCTCTGACGGGCTTCGGTCGGCGGGTTCATCAGACATACAAAAGACCTCCTGATCGCAGGAGATAGCGAGCCGGTGCAGCGTAGCCAAACTGTCGCTTGAATTAACCTGACCGGTCAACCTTAATCGTCCAGCCCTTGGCGGCGGCAAGATCCCGGCGCAGGCAGGATGACTCGGAGCGGAAGGTTCGATGTCCAGTCGGCAGCGGACTCGGTGTTATGGCAAGACGCAGCTAGGGCCGACAGCGGACTAGGTCAGCGTTTTCTTGGTTTGAATCATATCAGGCGGCCTCGGCGAGTTTGTAGGACCAGGTATGGACGACGGGACGGCGATTGACGTCGTCGATTCCGGCCATGATGCGCTCTTTGAGTTCGTGCTTTGAGGCCACGCGGATGTGACGCAGGACGGAGCGGGCGAACTTGGAGAAGAAGCCCTCGACGAGGTTGAGCCAGGAGCCGTGCTTGGGCGTGAAGGTAAACTGGAAGCGGCCTGCCGGTCGCGTGTCGAGCCAGGTTCTGGTTTCTCTCGAGATGTGTGCGGAATGATTCTCGAGGATCAACTTGATCGCCGTGCCGGCCGGATAGGCGGCATCGAGAAGCTTGAGGAATTCGACGAACTCTCGGCTGCGGTGGCGATCTTTAACGAGCGCATGGACCTTCCCGGTGAGCAGGTCAATCCCCGCCAACAGGCTGAGCGTGCCGTGACGTTTGTACTCATGATCGCGCGCAAAGGTCGCATGCACGCCCGGCACTGGCGGCAGATCCGGCGCTGTCGTCGCGATGGCCTGGATCCCAGGCTTCTCGTCGTAGGAGACGATCGTCACCGGCTTTGCCCGCCGCTTACCCTTGGCAGAGGCTTTCTTCAGGACTTGGACTTCACGATAGACGCACAGGACCTCCGCCATCTTCTGTTCGAACTCGGCGTCGCGCTTTTCAAGATAGTACCTCACCTTGTGCGGCCTGATTTCCTCTTGGCCGAGGATCTTGCACACCGTTCCCTGGACCAAGTTAGCCAAACACCCATGCCTGCCGCCGGCCCCTGTTCGCGCGCATGGCGCGCCAAGAGCCGTGTCGTCCACAACTCATGCGGATAGCCATGGTCTTTGGCCTTGTCGCACGCCAGAGATACCAGCCACGCCTTGGCCTCCGGCGTGATCACCGGCTCCTTGCCCGGTCGCGGGCGCTCGTCGAGCGCCACCAATGCACCCTCAGCCACCGCTCGCTCGACGCAGCGCTGAACCGTTTGATGATGGGCGCCAAGTCTTTGCCCCACCGCAAAGAACGACGGATTCTCGCGGTAGGCAAGCAGCATCGCGGCCCGCGACACCCGGCGCGCCGGCTCGGTCCTCGACCGCGAAAGTGCCGTCAACGTTTCAATCTCCTCATCGGTCATCGCCAACTCGACCGCTTGCCGCCATCCCGCCATGATGAAACTCCTCGTTCAGTCAATCGCAAACGAGGAATCCGCAAACAAACGTCCCGTTCCATCACTGCCAAGTTCACGGAATCGCTCGTCTAGTGTAAATCGCTGCCTCAGGTGCCGGACAGCGGAAAGGACACTCACCACCGACAGCGAGGGAGGCCGCCTCCGTCTGAGTCCTAGTTAATGGACGATCACCGTAAGCGATAAGATTCTCGGCACCACGACGAAACAATGATTACCGAACACCGCATCCTGTCGTGAGTGCAACCCGCCATTAAGAACCGAGTGGGACTCTGCGCCAGAAAGGAGCTGTTGCCCAATGCCAAGCAGCCGCCGCGAGGTCGAGAAGGCCCGTTTCCCGTTTTGGGCGGCGGCTTTCGTGGCGCTGGCTTGCGTCGCCATTCTGGCGCTGAGCGGATGGCGCGAGTGGGAATCCCGTCAGGTCGAGCTGCGCAACGCGGAAGTCGACATGGCCAATCTTGCCCGGTCGCTGACGCAGCATGCCGATGACACGTTCGAGCTCGCGGATACCATTCTTGCCGGAATGGTTGACCGGATGGAGGTCGGCGGAACCAGCCCGGCCGCGGTCGCGAAGATCCAGAGTTTCCTGCAAGCCCGCAAGTACAACAGGCAGCGCATCCGCGGCATCTTCGTCTACGATGAGACCGGGCGCTGGCTTGCCACGACCGAAGATATCGACTTCGCCAGTCTCAACAACAGCGACCGCGACTACTTCCAGCGCCATCGCGCCTCAGCGGATCGAGGGACGTTGATCGGTCGGCCGGTGAAGAGCCGGTCCGGCAGACAGTGGATCGTCACCGCCTCCCGCCGCTTCAATCATCCAGACGGCAGCTTCGCCGGAGTCGTGCTGACGAGTGTCGATGTCGCCTTCTTCACCCAGTTCTACCGGCACTTCGACATCGGCCCGAACGGCGCAGTCTCGCTGCTGAACGCCGACGGCACCATGCTAGCCAGAAGCCGCGACGAAGAGGGCGCCTATGTCGGGCGCGATATGTCGGACTCGCCGCTGTTCCGGACCATGGGGCAGCGTCCGGGCGCCGGAGCCTACTATTTCAAATCGCCGCTGGACGGGCAGCGGCGACTGAGCTTCTACCAGAAAAGCGACCGCTATCCGCTGGTCGTGCTGGCGACGAAGGCGCAAGGCGATGTCCTCGCCCCTTGGCGTCGGCAGGCCGTCACGCGCTTCGGCATCGTCGCCGGCCTGACGCTGTCCATAGCGCTCATCGGTTTCTCCCTGGTACGCTATCTCGCGAAGGGACAGCGCATGGCCGCGGCCCTCGTCGCCAAGGAGGGCGATTTCCGGCTGATCGCAGAACAGTGCAGCGACGTCGTGATGCGGATCGGCCTGGACGAGCGGATCCTCTACGCCTCTCCGTCTTGCGCCCGCATCCTCGGCTGGGATCCGGCTAGGCTAATCGGGACCTCCGCTGTCGCGGGCGTCAATCCAGAGGATCGGCCCCGCGTCGAGCAGGTCGTCGCGGCACTGAAGGCCGGAGAGGCTGAAGAGGCACGCATCATCTATCGGCTGCAACACCGCGAAAAAAAGGAACTGTGGGTCGAGACGGCGCTGCGGGTCACCCGGTCGTCTGAAACGCATGAGATCGATGGCGTGGTCGCGATCTCGCGCGATATGACCGAGCAGAAGGACCTGCAGGACAAGCTCGCCGCGCTCGCCACGTCCGACGGCCTGACCGGACTCGGCAACCGCCGCCATTTCGACGACCGCCTCGCCGAGGAATGGGCGCGCGCCAAGCGCGACGGCACCCCCCTCTCGTTGCTGCTGGTGGACGTCGATCACTTCAAGAAGTTCAACGATCAGTACGGCCATCAGGCCGGCGACGCCTGCCTGCGCGCGTTGGCGAGGATCCTCTCCGCGCAGATTCGCCGGCCGGCCGACCTCGCCGCGCGCTACGGCGGCGAGGAGTTCGCCCTGCTTTTGCCGAATACGGACGCGAAGGGCTGCGAGCTCGTAGGCGAGAACGTGCGCGGGGCGCTGCGCGACCTCAGCATGCTGCATGCGCTGAACCTGCCGTCCAAGATCGTAACGGTGAGTCTTGGCGGCGCTACAAACCTTCCTTCCCACGGCGCGACAGAATACGGTTCACTGGTGGCGGCCGCGGATCGCGCACTTTACGCGGCCAAGGACAGCGGGCGAGACCGTCTCGTCATGTCGGGACAGGTGGTCGCCTGGCCCGGTGCAAAAAGCGCCTGAAGCCGTGAACCTAGGGCTGCCGCTGACCGGGCCGTGTTTCCGTTATCGGCTGTCGTAGCAATTCTTGCGAGCGCACAATCTGCTCGCGCCCTGGACACTCCCCATTGCAGCCGGGACTGCGCTCGGTCTCTTAGCCACCGACGCCTGCGGGCAAAGCCTTGGCTGGTGCTGGTGGGTAAATTACCACAGATCGGTTTCGTGACTCGCCAGAGCGAACCAGGAAGGACCGCATCAGGCCGTCCTGGGCGGGACTAAGCTAGATTTCGATAATCCGCGGCCAAGATCTTCGGCTTGTTGGCGCGTATTATGCTTAGCTGCTGGTGCCGTGCCGATCGTGCGGAACGTCGCGGCACCGGCCGCGGGAGCGCTCTTATGGGAGCCTCCTGCGGCCGTATCGGGACTTCGTCCCGCATTCTTCGAGACCCACTCAGGGCGGCGAATAACGGAGCGCGAGCGGCGCTGGTCTACTTAGGCCTTATCCAGCCTATGCACATCACCCGGCTCGAGGTTCAGCTCTTCGAACATTTTCTGCTGCTTAGAGGTCAATGCGACGTCTAGGACCTCCACGGTCCAGCCTTGGGGCACCGCGGCGAGGACCAGTGTCAGCGCCTGGCTCGGCTTAGCCACAGCGATCCAAATCTGCGTTTCATTGTTCTCACTCGTCGCCTCAACAACCGTGAAGGACTTGCCAAACGACTCGCCCATGGCGCCAATCCTGTCGGCGATTGCTGAGAGCCGAAACTGCGGTCTCAATCTGGCGGCTTTAGGCCGGGCGAGCGAAGCCACGCGCTCATGTGGGCGCCGGTTTCACACTGGCGGGCTTGTCGCAACAGATGTTCCCGCTCGATACCGGGAGCGGCGTCTTTGGCCGCTTCGCGCAAACGTTTGGCCTCCTCGGCCAACCGATCTTCCAGGTCTTGTGCTTGTTTGAAGCGGCGCCTTAGCGATCCCATGCTGCGGGTTCCAATCGTGAGGTGCCCCTACCCAGAACAAAGATTAAAAGCGAGAAGGTCTTTGGAAGGTTCCAAATGTCGCTATTTGCTGTGCTGGGGCAGCGCGGCAGCAGAGCACGATCTGATCGTTCTACAGGACTACGGGCTCGTGGACTGGACCGCTGCACGGACCCAAGCGGCGGACCTGCATGCGACCGACTTCATCGTCTAGCTACACAGGCCATCCAGGGGGTGAATCCAGGAGACTGCTTGAGGCATAAAGGTTGGCGCCAGCCATGGAGAGATGTACAACCGGGACTAAGTCCATGGCTAGCAATGATAAACGGCAGCGAAAGGCAGCAATCGGTTACACGAGGACCAGCTCGGCTACCAACGTTGGCGAGGACAAGGACAGCCTCGTTCGCCAACGCAAGGCGATCCAGGCCTACGCCAATCGCTACGGTTACCGCATCGTTGCTTGGCACGATGATCCGGCTGTAGCGGGCGCCGACCCGATCGACACGCGGCCCGGCTTCGCAACGGCACTGGAGCAGATCGCCGGCAACGGCGTCCGTACAATCATCGTCGAGACTGCCAACCGCTTCGCCCGCGACCTGATCGTCCAAGAAAGCGGCTTCCAGCGTCTACAAGCCGACGGCATCACCTTGATCGCGGCCGACAAGCCAGACTCATTTGTCGACGACACCCCCACCGCCGTCCTGGTTCGGCAGATCCTCGGCGCCGTTGCCCAGTTCGATAAAGCTATGACGGTGGCCAAGCTGCGGGGCGCACGAGAGCGCAAGCGTCGGACAGGCGTCAGGGTCGAAGGCCGCCGCAGCCTTGCTGAAAGCCATCCAGAAGCCCGTGCAATGGCTCTCCGACTGCGGGAACAACATCCCCGCATGTCTCTGCGGGACGTCAGTGCTGAGCTCGCAGCGAATGGGATTGTCACCCTGCCCGGGAAGGGCAAGAAGCGTCCCGGCGGTCGCCCATACAGCGCGTCGGCAATCGCCTCCATGATCCGCTGATCTGCAGGAGATCCTGTGCTAACCAGCCGGCAATAATGGGCTCACGTGGTTTGCACGATCGATGAACGTGCCCTGCAAGATCATCGCGACCTCGCCATTCGATCAAGACGCTGAGGACCTAACGTAGCGGGCCGCTGCCGGGCGGCAAGTGCCACGTTAAGAGGCTAAAAAAGCGGCTTCTGCGGAATCACCAAATCCTGCTGCCTATATTCAAACATCTTCGGCTCCTGGATAGCTGTTCGCCGCGCTACAGCTAGAGCGTTTCACTTTTTGATGGAAGCGTATCCAGCATTAACGAAGTAGTTGCTGCATTCGCCGGGCAGAACGTTTCTGACGAGGTGGCCGATGTAGTCGCAGGCCTCGTCGATCGAGCGCTTCTGTGCGATGCGCATCCAGTGCTTGATCTTGGCGAAGACTTGCTCGATCGGGTTGAGGTCAGGTGAGTACGGCGGCAGGTACCATAGCCTTGCGCCGGCTTTCCGGATCATCTGCCGGACGGTCGGCGACTTGTGGCTTCCAAGATTGTCCATGACGACGATGTCGCCCGGTTTGAGCACTTTGACGAGTTGCTGTTCGACGTAGGCGCGGAAGCTTTCGCCGTTGATCGGTCCGTCGAACACGCAAGGCGCGGTGAGCTGGTCGGAGCGTAGGGCACCGAGGAAGGTCAGGGTTCGCCAGTGACCGTGCGGTGCAAAGCCGCGCAACCGCTCGCCCTTGGATCCCCAGCCGCGCAGCGGGGCCATGCTGGTTTTGATCCAGGTCTCGTCAATGAACACCAGGCGGGTTGGATCGAGGCGATCCTGCAAGTTGCGCCAGCGTTGCCGCCGCCGCGCGACGTCGGCGCGGCCCTGCTCAAGGGCGAACAGTGTTTTTTTTGAAGCTGAGACCTTCGCGTCGCAGGAAGGTCCACACCGCCTGGTGCGAGACTTTCACGCCTCGCGCGGCAAGTTCGTCCTTCAGCCCGTGCAACGTGAGATGTGGCGTCTGCCTGATCCGCTCCACGATGAACGATCGATGCGGCTCCAGAACCGGCTTGCGGTGACCACCCACCTTACCCGGCGCCACCGAACCCGTCGCGCGATAGCGCTGCCGCCACTTCACGACCGACGACACTGCAACATCGAACCGGGCTGCCACAGCATGGCAACTCTCGCCCGATTCCACCGCCTTCACGGCTCGTTCCCGAAGATCATTCGAAAGAGGTCGGACCATCCGATGCTGGCCTCCGATCCAGCCAGCATCTTGAATCACAAACCGCCGCCCGACGGAATCCCTCCCGATTCAATTAATCGATGAACCGCTCTAGACCTTCGATCGGGAGACATCCGACCTCGGATAGTCGCCAAACGGCGGCGATGAACGAAGACCCAGACGTAATGAAGTCGTCAAAAAGAAGGACTGGCCTATCAGGTTTCTGTATCACTTGGAGATTATCAAATCGACGCTCAGGAGAGCGGAAACCCCCTTGCTTGTGAATGGCGCCCGCCGCGGTCTTCCAGCGTAACGCGTCCAGGGCGACCAGCTTGCCCCCCGATGCCGCCGCGATTGCCTGTGCGTACAGCAGCGTCCTGTAGTTCGCCGGTTCACCAACAACGCCGGCGCTATTTGGAATGGGGACAATTGCAGTGGACTGGTTCGGCGAACTGAAGGACCGACCCAAGGCGGACCACAGATGGTCTAAAAACTCCTGCCGATTTCGTTCCTCCAATCGGAAGTTGATGCCGGCAACGCCAACTTCGGCGTAGCCCTTAATCGGCTCTCCTTTCAGACATTTGACAACTTTGTTGGTGTCCCAGTCTTCCTGACGAGGTTTGATTCCGTTCCAATCAGTCAGGTAGTAACAAAGGCGGTGGCGCGGACCCTGCGCTTGGTCGAGATGGAGAGATTCGCGGATCGCCCGGCACCGGCCCTGTCCGGAGGTCAACAGTAGCGCGTCGCCATCGCGCGGGCGCTCGTGTTCGAGCCGAAAGTGCTTCTGCTCGACGAGCCGCTGAGCAACCTCGATGCAAAGCTCCGGCTGCAGATGGGCGACGAGTTTCGCGCTATCCAGAAACGGCTCGGCATGACGACGTTGTATGTCACGCATGATCAATCCGAAGCGATGGCGCTGTCGGATCGGGTGGTCGTGATGGACCGCGGTCGCATCCAGCAGATCGGAGCACCGGAGGAAATCTATCGATTTCCAGCCAGCCGTACCGTGGCTGCGTTCTTCGGCACGCCAAATCTGCTCGACGCTGAAGTCAAGGCATGCACAAGGATCGATGGCCGCCGCGTAAGGCTGGATGTTGTGGGGCAGGGCTGGGGTGGTCGCTGTGAGGCCGCGCACGAGGCGCGTCCCGGGCAAGCAGTCACCGTCATGGTGCGGCCGGAAGATGCCCGGATCGCGTCCGCCGGCTCCGATGCCGGTGATCAGGAATTACGCTGGTCTGGGAGGATCGCCCATTCGACGTTCCGTGGAGCGACTCGATCGATCGTGGTGCAGACTGATAATGGTCAACTCAATGTCGATATGTCCGCTTTCGATGCCCATGCGATCGGGGACAATGTGAATGTGGTCGTGTCACAACGCGCGGCCTGGGCCGTCCCGCGAGGAGATGTTACGGCTTGAAAGGCGGGTGCCCTCGCAAGAGCCGCCCGACAGGCGTCATTCCGCCCTGGAGGCCGCAAGAATAAGGCGGGCCTGCTTCAGATGGGGGGCATCTAGCATAACGCCGTCGAGCTGCACTGCGCCCTTCCCGCCGCTTTCGAATGCAGCGATGACGCGTCCAGCCCAGCGGCGCTCCTCGTCCGTCGGCGCGAAACAGCGGTTGATGATTTCGACTTGAGATGGGTGAATCGCGGCCTTGCCTGAAAAGCCGTCGCGGCGGGCCGCATCGGCCTCGCGGATCAGGCCATCGCCATCGCGAAAGTCGGTGAAGACCGCGTCGATCGGCGCCACGCCTGCGGCCCGCGCCGCCAGCAGGCAGAGGTTCCGCGCCATCAGAAACGGCGCCGTATAGCGGCTTTGATCGTCGCGATTGGCGGTTGCGCCGATCGCTGCCGACAGATCCTCGCCGCCCCACATCAACCCGGCGAGCCGCGGATGCCGCCAGGATTTCGCCGCGAGCGACAGCGTGGAGGACGGAGTTTCGGTGCAGACCACGATGATCCCGGTCGCGCCCTTGTTGGCCCGGGGCTCGTGACGATCGACAAGCTCGCTCAGCCTGATGACATCTTCCGGTCCCGACGATTTGGGCAACACGAGACCGTCCGGCGCCGCGGGGAGGATCGCTTCCACATCCTCCCGGCACCAGGCGGTGTCGAGCGAATTGACGCGCACGAAGCGCCGTGGACCGGTGCTTGCGCCGGCGAGCGTTTCGACAACGAGCCTGCGCGCCTCCGGCTTGGCGTCGGGATGAACGGCGTCCTCGAGGTCGAGGATGATGACGTCGGCGCGGCTTGCCGTCACCTTGGCAATCATCTTCGCTGAATTGCCAGGAACGAACAGCAACGAGCGCATCAGGCCGCCTTCGGCCGCCTGCGCATCAGCGCCGCGCGCTCGCAGGTCGCCACGACATCGCCGTTCTGGTTCGTCATCTCGTGGTAGAAGTTCACGATGCCTTCGTTGGGGCGCGACTTGCTTTCACGTTTTGAGCGGACGATGGTTCGCACCTTCACCGAGTCGCCCTGGAATAGCGGTTTCGGAAAGCGCACGTCGGTCATGCCGAGATTGGCCAGCGTCGTATTGAGAGTGGTGTCGTTGACGGTCATGCCGATCAGAAGGCCAAGCGTGAACAGGCTGTTCACCAGCGGCTTGCCCCACTCCGATTTCGCCGCGTAATGCGCATCGATGTGCAGCGGCTGCACGTTCATGGTGAGCAGCGAGAACCAGACATTGTCGGTCTCGGTGATGGTGCGCGACCATTCATGGTTGAACACCATTCCGTCGGTGAATTCCTCAAACCACAAACCCGCCATCAGGTCTTCTCCTCGGTTTCGTTCGGCGTTATTTCAATCAGGACGGCGCCCGCCGGGACGGTATCCCCCACGCTGCAGCGTATCTGGTCGATGCGGCCGGCGACCTGGGCTCGCAGCGTGTGGATCAGCTTCATCGCTTCCATCTGCATGACCGGCGCTCCGCGCTCTACGGTATCGCCAAGCGCCACATGGAGTTGCGAGACGACGCCGTGCAGCGGTGCCTCGATCGCGTTGCCGGACTTCTCCAGGCTCCCGTGCTCGCGCGGCATCTCGATCCGCAGTCGGATGGTCGCCGATAGCGACAGCCCTTCGCGGGCGATGCTGACGACGTTGCCTTCGCGCAGGGCGATGAAGGGGCGGCCTGAGGGGGAGGCGAGCTTGATCTCACCGCCCTCGATGAAAGGCCTGCCGAGGTCGAACGACACGCCATCGAACTCGACGGCGATGCCATCGCGGTTGACCAGGACCTCGGCGTCGGCTTGGCCGTATTCATCGGCGAGATGAAGCGATGCTTTCGCCGGTCGGACGGCCGCCGTGACACGGATGGCGCTGCGGCGCTGCCAGGGGTTGACCCAGTGCGCAGCCGGCTCCGCACCATCCAGCTCCGCCCATACCACGCAGGCTGCCGCGCGCAGGCTGCGCAATTCGTCCACATTTGGCCGCCAACCGTCCGGAAAGGCGGTCTCGATGAAGCGCGTGGTGGCGTGGCCTTCGGCAAACAACGGCTGCCGTACGGCGTCCCGCAGGAAGGGTTGGATCGTAGGAACGCCCAGCAGCGTCAGTTCCGAAAGCCCTGTGCCGAGGCGTGTCAGAGCGGCCGCGCGATCGGGTCCCTGCGCGATCAGCTTGGCAAGCATCGAGTCGTAATAGAGGCTGACGTGCGAGCCGGTCTCGACCCCGCTGTCGAAGCGCAGGCCGTGCGGCGCGTTCACGGTCAACAATCTGCCCGTTGCGGACTGGAAGCCGAGGTCGGCGCGCTCGGCGGTGATACGCGCCTCGATCGCGTGGCCACGGGCGCGGATCTTGTCCTGCGTGAGCGGAAGTCTCTCTCCTGCCGCAGCGAGCAGTTGCCATTCGACCAGATCGATGCCGGTGACGAGCTCGGTGACGGGATGCTCGACCTGCAGGCGAGTGTTCATCTCGAGGAAATACGGCTCTTCGCTGTCCCGGTCCATGATGAACTCGACGGTTCCGGCGGAGTCGTAACCGATCGTGCGGCCAAGCTTGAGCGCGGCATCGAACAGCTTTGCGCGCACGCTGTCAGGCAGATTGGGAGCGGGGGCCTCTTCGAGGACCTTCTGGTTGTTGCGCTGCACCGAGCAGTCGCGTTCGAGCAGATGGACGAGGTTGCCCGTGCGATCGCCGGCAAGCTGCACCTCGAGATGGCGCGGGTTCATGATGAATTTCTCGAGCAGGATTGAGCCGTCGCCGAAAGCGGCTTCGGCTTCGGCCCTGGCCGCGGCAAGTGCGGTAGCGAAGTCCGCTGCGTCGTCGACGCGGCGCATGCCGCGCCCGCCACCACCTGCGGAGGCCTTGATAAGCACGGGAAAGCCGATCCTGCTGGCCTCTCTTGCCAGCGTGGCTTCGCTCTGATCGTCGCCGTGATAGCCGGGCACTGTTGGCACGCCGGCGGCAGCAGCGATCCTCTTGGACTCGATCTTCGATCCCATTTGCTCGACCGCCCTTGCCGACGGGCCGACGAAGATCAGCCCGGCCGCTTCGCAGCGCTTCACGAAGGTCGCGTTTTCCGACAGGAAGCCGTAACCGGGATGGATCGCATCGGCGCCGGCCTGCCTCGCGGCCGAGAGGATCGCATCGATGTCGAGATAGCTGGCGCGCGCCGGTGGCGGACCGATCCGGATGGCCTCATCGGCGGCCTTGACATGCGGCGCTTGCGCGTCGGCATCCGAAAAGACGGCGATGGTGCGGATGCTGAGGCGTGCGCAGGTCCGCATGACGCGAAGCGCGATCTCGCCGCGATTGGCAATCAGGACCGAACCGATGGGGCGGGGGCTCAAGAGCAGCGACACGGGCAACATCCTACATTCGATAGACCGGCCGCGTGCCGGTGACGGGCGGCTCCATCGCGCCGATCGCAAGACAGAGCCCGAGCACGTCGCGGGTATCGGAAGGGTCGATCAGGCCGTCGTCCCAAAGCCGCGCCGTGCAGTAATAGGGATCGGACTGCTCGTCGAACATCTGGCGCAATTGCTGCTCGTGGGCGGCGAGGTCGGCTTCGGTTGCGGGATTGCGCGAGATGCTGGATCGACGCAGGTCCATCAGCACCGAGCTGCCGACGTCTGGGCTCATGGTGCCGAGGCGGGCGTTCGGCCACATGAACATGAAGCGCGGCCGGAAGCCGCGGCCGCTCATGCCGTAATTGCCCGCGCCATAGGAACCACCGGTCACGACGGTGTAGCGCGGCACGCGCGCGTTGGAGACGGCATAGACGAGCTTCGCCGAATTCTTCGCAATTCCGGTCCGTTCCGCCTCCGATCCGACCATGAAGCCGGTGATGTTCTGCAGGAACAGGATCGGAACGTTGCGCTGGTCGCACAGCTCAATGAAGTGTGCGCCCTTGAGCGAGGAGTCCGAGAACAGGACGCCGTTGTTGGCGATGATTCCGATCGGAAGTCCGTGGATGTGGGCGAAGCCGCAGATCAGCGTCGCACCATAGAGCGGCTTGAATTCGTGGAATTCGCTGCCGTCCACCATGCGCGCGATGATCTCGCGCTGGTCGAACGGCACCTTGAGATCGGCGCCGACAATCCCGGGGATCTCCGAGGCATCGAACAGGGGAGGGCGCATCGGGCGGATATCGCCATGAAATTTCTGCACGCGGTTCAAGGCGCCGACGATATCGCGCGTCTTGGCGATCGCTTCCATTTCGTCACGCGCGAAATGATCGGAGACCCCGGAAACCGTGCTGTGCATCTCCGCGCCACCCAGCGTATCGCGATCGACGATCTCGCGGATCGCGGCTTTCACGATCTGCGGGCCGCCGAGATGGACGCTGCTGTTGCCGGCGGTCATCACGACCTCGTCGGCCAACGCTGGAATATAGGCGCCTCCGGCGGTGCATTCGCCGAACACGGTGGCGATCTGGGGAAGGCCGGCCGCGGACATCCGGCATTGCCGGTAGAATGCACCGCCGAAATGATCCTGGTCCGGAAATACCTCGTCGCCCTGCTGCAGATTGGCGCCACCGCAATCGACGAGATAGACAACTGGCAGCTTGTTTTCGAAGGCGATGTCCTGCGCACGCACGTGCTTGCGGATGGTCTCCTTGAAGAACGACCCGCCCTTGGTGGTAGCATCGTTGGCGATGATCATGCAGATCACGCCGCGGATGGTGCCGATGCCGGTGACGAGGCCCGCGGCAGGCACCGCGTTGTCATAAAGCCCCCATGCGGCGAGCGGCGACAGTTCCATGAATGGGCTGAACGGATCGACCAGGAGATCGATCCGCTCACGCACCGGAATCTTGCCGCGGTCGCGGTGGCGTTGAACCATGCGGTCGCCGCCGCCTGCGAGCGACCAGGCCTGTCGCGCGCGCAGGGTCTTCAGCAGTCCGTCATAGACGCCTGCGTTGGCCTGGAAGGTCGGAGATCGCGGATCGATCGCGCTGTTGAGCGTTGCCATTTGGATGTCGTCGAAGTCTCTTCTCGATTGAGTTCAGGTGCTGCCGTCGGGGCGACGCTGCATCAGCAGCACGATCGATCCGGTCTGCACGATCTCGTCGCGCTGGTTCAAAACCTCGAAGCCGAGCTTGAGAACGCCGCGTCCGGCCACCTTGCTGGGCCGGGCTTCGAGCGGGGTGACATTGGCGCTGATGGTGTCGCCGAGCTTGACCGGTGCTTGAAACTCCCACGACACGCCCAGCAGGCCCATAGCGGTGCCGTCGATCCAGTTCATCTGCGACATCATGCCGATCGCGCTCGAGAGCACCAGCGGCCCGTGCGCGACACGGCTGCCGAAGATGCTCCTCCTGGAGAATTCCTCGTCGACGTGCAGCGGGTTGTGGTCGCCGACCAGCCCGGCGAATAGCGAGACGTCGCCTTCGTTTACCGTCCGGCCACGCGTTCTGCGCGTACGATTGAGTTCGAATTCTTCCAGGTAGAGACCCAACGTAATTCCCCTTATTCGGCTGCCACTTACTGCCTAACTAACCGGACGGTTAGCAAACCGACTTGTCAGACGGTAGACTAGCGGGTAGCTTGGTGGCCGGCAAGATGGGGAGGTCGATTTGTTTCCGACCAGGGAAGACGTGCACGGGATCAAGCGCCTCGAGGTGCTGCGCGAGGCCGCGGCGTCGTTCAATTTCAAGGGCTATCACGCGACGTCGATGAACGAGATCGCGGCGAGCCTCGGCGTCACGAAGGCCGCGCTCTATCATTACTTCCCGAACAAGAACAGTTTGCTGGCCGCGTGTTTCGACCATGCCATGGACGCGGCGTTCGCGAGCATGGAGCGCGCGCGCAAAGAGGGGCGCAACGGCCGAGAGCGGCTGGTTCTGACGATGTCCTACTACGTCGCGCAGCTGATCAATGAGCTGAATTGCTGCGTCGTGCTGATGGAAGACAAGGCTCTGGAGCCGGAAGATCAGGCCAAGCTCGTGCGGCAGCGCGACCGCTTCGAGCGGGCCCTGCGCAGCTTCATTCGCGAGGGGATCGATGACGGGAGCGTCGTGCCGTGCGATCCCAAGCTCGCGGTCTTCGTCATTCTGGGCGCCATGAATTGGGTGCCGAAATGGTTCAAGCCGAACGGCGCCTGGAAGCCCGATCAGCTCAACGCGGCCCTCGCCCAGATGTTCGAGAGGTTGGTTTCGTCATCGCCGGTGGCCGCCATGGCAAGTGACGTGGGTGAGCTTCCGTCGAGTGCGGGGCCGCCGTTGAGCCTGAGCTCGCTCGGCTTGCGTGGGCACGGCGCGCGCGTAACGAAAATTGCAAAAAAGACTGACAAGAAAGTCAAAGTGGGAGGAAGACGATGAGGACGGGAGAGATGCGAAGACCGGGGGCTCCAAAAAATCTTTCTTCATCGCTTTGACGGCGTGAGGGAGCAGATTTTGTCATGATCGCCAATCTCATCGTTGGAGGTCTAGCGGCCGGCTGCCTCTATGCAATGGTCGGCATCGCGATCGTCGTCGTGCTCAACATCACCGACATCGCCAACTTCGCTCAGGGCGAGATGGCGATGGTGACCACGTTCTTCGCCTACTGGCTGCTCGACAGCGTCGGCCTCACCTGGTGGCAAGCGGTGCCGGTCGCGATCCTGTTCGGTATGGTGCAGGGCATCGTCATCCAGCAGGTCGTGATCCGGCCCCTGATCGGCAGTCCGGTGCTGTCGGCGATCATCGCGACGCTCGGGCTCAATATCGTGCTCAACAGCGTCGCCGGACTGATCTGGGGGCATCAGACCTATACGTTCCCGTCGCCTTTCGCATTCTCTGCCCCCCTCATGATCGGAAGTGTGCCGGTCCCTGTCGCCAGCGTCGTCAGCATCTTGGCCGGCCTGGCGATTGTCGTGGCGATGACTTGGTTTCTCCGCTTCACCTGGATCGGTCTCGGCTTGCGCGCGGCGAGCCAGAACCCGACGGTCGCGCGCATGATGGGCGTGTCGATCTCGCGCACATCGGCAATCGCATGGGGCCTTGGCGGGTTAATCGGCGGCATAGCCGGAATCCTGGTCGCGCCCTCGCTGTTCCTCGACACCAATCTGATGGGGGCACTTCTCATCAAGGCCTTCGCCGGCGGGGTGCTCGGCGGTCTGCACAGCCTGATCGGCGTCTTCCTCGGCTGCCTCGCGCTCGGGATCGCGGAGAACCTGGTGGGTGCCTATGTCTCGCCGGCTTTCGGGGAGGCCATCACCTTCATCATCATCATCGCCGTGCTGATCGTGCGGCCCGAGGGTGTCTTCGGCCGCGTCAAGGTGCGTAAAGTATGAGCGCCGCGACCGACATGGAGCGCACGCAGCGCCAGGCCACGTCAGTTGGCGCGGGAGCGTTGCTCGGCCTTTGTCTTGCCGCAGCCTGCGTCGCCCCGTTCGTGCTGAATGGCTACGGGCTCTATGTGCTGACATTGACCGGCGTGTTCGCGCTGGTTGCGCTCGGGCTCAATCTGCTCACCGGTTATGCCGGCCAGATCAGCCTGTGCCATGCTGCCTTCTTCGCCGTCGGTGCCTACGCCACCGCGATCCTGACGCAAAGCGTGGGTGTTCCCTATCTGCTGTCGCTTCTCGTGGCGGCTTTGTTCACAGCATGCGTGGGCGCCGTCGTCGCGGTGCCGGCGATGCGACTCAAGAGCCTCTATCTCGCCATTGCGACGCTTGGTTTCGGCGTGGTGCTGCAGAAGATCATCTTTGAGTGGCGCGGCCTCACTAACGGCGGCGGCGGTCTCGCGCTCAGTCCGCCAGTGATCGCCGGGTACGAGCTGCGCGCGATGGGTCTGTATTACCTGACGTTGGCGGTCGTGACGCTTGGTATTTGGGGCGCATGGAATGTCAGCCGCGGCCGTACCGGACGCGCGCTCCTGATCATCAAGGAAAGCGAGATTGCGGCCGGCGCACTCGGCATTCCCGCTGCGCGCTACAAGGTGATCGCCTTTGCCATCAGCGCATTCTATGCGGCGGTTGCCGGTGGGCTGTTCGCCTATCTGGTCCGATACATCCACCCCGAGAGTTTCAGCGTCGGTCTCTCCATCGCCTTCCTCAGCATGGTCGTAATCGGCGGGCTCGGCACCATCGGCGGGTCGATCGTCGGCGCGGCTTTCTACGTCATCGTTCCCGAACTGTTGCGCGGCATCAAGGACGCGCCGGGCCTGGTGTTTGGCCTGCTGCTCGTCGTCGTCATGGTGCTGATGCCGCAGGGCCTCTGGGGGTTGGTGCGACGTCTTGGGCGGAGCAGCTGAGATGGCACGCCTTTCGATCGAAGATGTCTCGGTTGATTTCGGTGGCATCCACGCGCTACGCGACGTCACCTTTGAGCTGGAATCGGGCTCAATCGTCGGCCTAATCGGGCCGAACGGCGCCGGCAAAAGCACGCTCCTGAATTGCGTTTCCGGGATCACACGGCCGAGCCGGGGCCGGGTGCGGCTCGATGAAAAGGTACTCTCGGAATTGCCGTCGGCCAGCGTCGCCGGCTGCGGCATCGGCCGCGTGTTCCAGCATCCGGAGCTGGTCGCCGATCTCTCGGTGCAGGAAAATCTGCTGATCGCCTGCCACCGTTCGCTCGGCTATGGCCTCGTCAGCGAGCTTCTGAAGCTGCCAAACATGTGGAAGGCCGAGCGCGACGCGGCGCGGCGAGTCGAGGAGGTGCTTGGTCGCCTCGGACTGTCCGATAGCGCAGAGCTCACGATCCGCAATCTGCCCTACGGTCACCGCAAGCTGGTCGATCTCGGCCGCGCGCTGTTGATGGATATCCGGTTCCTGTTGCTGGATGAGCCGATCGCCGGCCTGAACGACGCCGAGGTCGCCAAGCTCCGCGATCTTCTGCTCCGCCTGCGGGAGGAACTCGGTCTCGGTATTCTCGTCGTCGAGCACAACATGCCTTTCGTCTCGCGTCTTTGCGACCGTCTTATCGTGCTCGATTTGGGCCGGCTGATAGCCAACGGCGCGCCGGCCGATGTGCTCAGCGCCCCCAAGGTGATGGCCTCCTATCTCGGCGAGGACGCCTGATGCTAGAAATTACCAATCTCAACGTCCGATACGGCGCGGTCGAAGCGTTGCGCGACGTCTCGATCAAGGTGAGCTCGGGCAGCCTCGTCGCGATCCTTGGCGCCAACGGTGCGGGTAAGTCGACCTTGCTGCGGGCGATCAGCGGAATCGTCGGCGCGTCTTCGGGCAGCATTGCTCTGCTCGGCAACGCCATCGATGGCTTGAGCCCGGAGGAGATCGTGTGTCGTGGCGTAGCGCATGTGCCCGAAGGCCGCGGCATCTTTCCGGACCTGACAGTGAAGGAAAACCTCATGATCGGCGCGTACGCGCGCCGGGGGCGGGATCTCACCGGCGACTACGGCAAGGTGATGCAGATGTTCCCCCCGATAGCGCGGCGCGAGCGGCAGTTCGGCTACACGCTGTCCGGCGGGGAGCAACAGATGCTGGCGATCGGCCGCGCGCTAATGGCCTCGCCGCAGGTGCTGTTGGCCGACGAATTGAGCCTGGGGCTTGCGCCAATCATCGTCAAGCAGGTCTTCGCCAAGCTCGACGAGGTGCGCAGGGCCGGCATCACGGTGCTCGTCGTCGAGCAGAATGCACGGCTCGCGATGAAATTCGCTGACTATCTCTATGTGCTCAAGTACGGCCGCGTGGTGATGGAAGGACCGCGGGACGAGTTCGAACGATCGACCGAGTTGGTCGACGCTTACCTTGGTATCTGACGATGCATGATTATCCTCTCAAGCAGCGCACCATTGGACGACTATTGGCTGACAAGGCGGCACGCATCGGCGGCCGCACCTGGCTGATTCATGGCGATGAGAAGTATAGCTACGCCGAGACACACGATATCTCCAATCGCTACGCCAACGGATTTGCTGAGCTTGGCGTCCGCAAGGGAGATCACGTCGCGATCATGATGCCCAACTGTCCGGAGTTCATCTGGACAATTTGGGGACTCGGCAAGCTTGGCGCGGTATCGGTGCCGCTCAACACCGCGGCGAGGGGCGACCTCCTGCGCTACTTCGTCACGCAATCGGATTCGTCCATGGTCGTGGTGGCGAGCGAATGGGCCGATCGCATGGCCGAAGCCCTGGCGGTCGAGAACGATATTCGGACGTTTGTTACCCATGGTGGGGCCGGGGCGAAGCTCGCGAGCCTGGGCAAGCCGCTGGTCGATATCAAGGTGCTGGCGAACTCTTCCCCCGTCGAGCCGGATCCCGAACTGGTGCAGGCGAGCGACCCGCAATACATCATGTACACCTCCGGCACCACTGGCCCGTCGAAGGGGGTGATCAGCCCGCATTCACAAGCACATGGCGTAGGCCGCTCGCTGGCAGGGAATTACGGCTATCGCAGCGATGACGTAATCTTTACCTGCCTGCCGCTCTTTCACGGCAACGCACTCTGGTACTCCTGCTACGCGGCTTTCTGGGCCGATTGCACGCTGGCGATCTCGCCGCGTTTCTCGGCGAGCACCTTCTGGGACGAGATCAGGGCGACAGGCGCCACCCAGTTCAATTCGCTCGGTGCCATGACCAATATTCTGCTGCGCGCTCCGCCGTCGCCGCGGGATCGCGATCATCGCGTGCGCCAGGCCATGATCGTGCCGCTGTCACGGGAATCCTATCGGGATGTTTCCGATCGCTTTGGCGTTCAGGTGACCTCGCTTTATGCGATGACCGAAACCTTCGCCGTGACGATGTTCTGCCCTGACGATCCCGAAGCCAAAGGCGCCTCGGCTGGCCGGCCGCGCGGCCTCGCCGAGATCCTGATCGTCAACGATGAGGACGATCCGCTGCCGACGGGCGAGGTCGGCGAGATCTGCGTGCGCCCCTGCGAGCAGGGGATCGTCATGTCGGGCTATTACAAGATGCCGGAGGCGACGGTGCGCGATACGCGCAATCTCTGGCTTCACACCGGCGACCGTGGCCGGCTCGACGACGACGGTTACCTGTATTTTGTCGACCGCAAGAAGGAGGCCATCCGCCGCCGTGGCGAGAACATCTCGGCATACGAGGTGGAGATGCTCGTGGCGAAGCACCCCGCCGTGTTGGAGGTCGCTGCCGTGCCGGTGACCTCGGAACTGAGCGAGGACGAGGTGATGATCTATGTCGTTCGTCGCGACAACGCGGAGGTCAGCGAGGAGGAGCTGGTGCGCTTTGCCAACCGCAACATGGCGCATTTCATGGTGCCGCGCTTCGTGCATTTCATTGACGCCTTGCCCAAGACGGCGAGTGAGAAGATCGAAAAATACAAGCTGAAGACTTGGGCCGAGCAGAACCGTGCATTCCTGTGGGATCGCGAGGCTGTTGGCCTCAAGCTCGAGCGCTGAGCGTTCTATCAACAAAAACATGAATGGGAGAGGAAGCATGATCTGGAAAGTATTGGGAAGGAGCCTGGCGTGCGCGGCGGCTGTCGCGATGATGGCCTTGCCTGCCAGTGCGCAGGAACTGGTCAACGTCGGCATGAGCGGTCCGTTCTCGGGCGGCCTGTCGCTGCTCGGGCAAAGCGTTCGCGACGGTGTCGAAGTCGCGTTCGGCGAAGTCAACGACGCGGGCGGGGTGAGCGGGCGCAAGCTCCTGTTCATCGCCGAGGACGACGGCTACGAGCCGATGCGCACCATCGCTTCCGCGCGAAAGCTGGTCGAGCAGGACAAGGTGGTCGCGTTGCTCGCCGTGACCGGCACCGCGCCGTCGGCGGCGCTGCTGCCATTCGTCACGGAAAGCAAGACGCCGTTGCTGTTTCCGTATGCCTTTGCCCACGCGCTGACTACGCCGCTCAACCGTGATGTCTTCACGACGCTGCCGGAGGTGCGGGTGCAGATGATGGTCCTCGCCAACTATATCCTCAAGGAGCTGAAGCAGACCAAGGTCGCCGCGATCTACCAGAACGACGATTTCGGCCAAGATGCCGTTGCCGGTCTCGAGGAGCGGTTCAAGAGCGCGAATGTCCCGCTCACGAAACTGCCTTTCGACCGCGGCACCACCAACTTCTCCGGTGTCGTTGCCCAGGCGAAGGGGGCGGGTGTCGAACATGTCGTCTTCCTCGGCATTCCAAAGGATGCGGCGCTGGTGATGCGCGAAGCCAACAACCTCGGCTGGAAGCCGCAGTTCAGTGGTCACAACGCGCTCGGCGATCCCCAGACCTTCCAGCTCGCCGGCCCACTGGCCGAAGGCGCGATCGCGATCGCGGTGATGGAGCCACTCGATTCCGACAAGCCTGCGGTCAAGGCGTTCCTGGCGGCGCAGCAGAAATACAAGCCCAACAGCAAACCGACCACATACAGCATGCACGGTTACCAGTCTGGCAAGCTGTTCGCCGAAATTCTCAAGCGAACCGGCGGCAAGACGGACGAAGCCTCGATCGTCTCGGCGCTGGAGGGGATGAAGAACTTCGATACCGGCCTGATGGCGCCGCTCTCGTTTGCTTCTGACCAGCATGCTGGCGCGCTTTCGGGCGCGATCATGAAGGCGGAGGGCGGCAAGTGGAAGATCATCTCGGGCTGGCTGTCGGCGAACTGAGGCACTGATCCGATGCTTGCCGTCATTGCCGAGCGTACCGGCCCACCCGACGTCTTGCGCGTCGCCGAAATAGTCGCGCGCGAGCCCGGTCCGGGTGAGATCAGGATCGCAGTCGCCGCCTGCGGCGTCTGCTTCCATGATGTCGTGGTACGTAACGGTACCTATCGGCGCGGCGTTGCCATGCCGGTCATCCTCGGGCACGAGGTGGCCGGGACGGTCGAGAAGCTCGGTCAGGGCGTTGGCGGATTGCAGTGCGGCGATCTCGTCGCCACCACGACCTATAGCCATGTCTGCGGCTATTGCAGGCATTGCCGCGGGGGGCACGAGACTTCGTGCCCCGACCGCGTCTTTCTCGGTGATGCCGGGCTCAATGGCGGCTACGCCGAAATGGTCTGCGTGGATGCGGATGCTGTGCAGATCATTCCGCCGGGTGTTTCTGCAGAGGAGGCATCGATCGTCGCCTGCACGATCGGGACTGAGCTCAATGCCGTCCGGGAGGTTGGCCGGGTGCAGACCGGGGACTGCGTCTTGGTGACCGGTGCCGGCGGCGGACTTGGCCTGCACGGTGTGCAGCTCAGCCGTCTGGCCGGTGCCTTCACGATCGCGGTGACGACGAGCAAGGCCAAGGCCGCTCGTATCCGCGAAGCCGGTGCGGATGAAGTGATCGTGGTCGAGAGGGGTAGCGAGTTCTCTGCCGAGGTCCGCCGGCTGACCAATGGCCGGGGCGTCGACGTCGCGATCGACAATGTCGGCAGCCCAGTGTTCGAAACCGTGCGGCGGAGCATGGCGGACGATGGGCGTATGGTAGTGGTCGGACAGGTGACCGGCGATTTCATCACGATCAATCCTGCGCAACTCTTCCTGCGCAACGTCTCGATCCTAAGTGCCAAGGGCGTCTCGCGCAGCCAGCTTGCCGATGCGCTCGAGCTTGTTGCAAGGCGGCGGATCAGGCCGGTTGTGGAGCAGGTCCGCCGGCTGCATGATGCCGTGGAAGCACATCGCGCTGTCGAGACCGGGCTCTCGAGCGGACGGATCGTCTTGTCACCGGTAAAATAGAGAGAGGTAGGTTCCGATGTCAGCCGAAAAAGCCAACATCACGGGCAACGCCGTCACGCTGTCCTGGCCCGAGCCCGATATCGCGCTCGCGACGATGACGCGCGAACGCGAAATGAACACGCTCAGCCTCGAACTGCTCGAGGAGCTCGACGCCGCGCTGACCGCGAGCGTCGCCGGCAGCGCGCGGGCGCTCATCATCACCGGGCAAGGCCGGGCGTTCTGCGCTGGCGCCCATTTGCGCTATTTCACCAGTGAAGACGCGCGGATCGGAAGCAGCAGCTTCGCGCTGCGCGATAGGTATCTGCAGCCGATCGCGAGGCTGTTCGACCGGATCGAGACGGTGCCGATGCCCGTGATCGCGGCGATAAACGGTTTCGCGCTGGGGGGCGGTTGTGAGATGTCCTTGGCCTGCGATTTCCGGCTCATGGCCAACGATACCAAGATTGGCGTGCCGGAGGTGCGGATCGGTGCGCTCGCAGGCGCCGGCGGCGTACAGAAGCTTCATCGTCTGGTCGGACGCGGCAAGGCCATGGAATGGGTGCTGCTGGGCAGTCACATCACTGCACAGGAGGCGCTGATGCACGGTCTTCTGACAAGTGTGCACCCTCAGGACGAACTTCTTCCTGCAGCAATGAAATTGGCTTGCCGCTTCCGGCTCCTTGGCGCACGCGCGGTCTCGCAGTCAAAGATGGCCGTGCGCATGTGCGGAGATGCCGATTTGGCATCCGCCAGGAACATCGGCTTGGAGACGCTGGCGATGTTGATCGGAGGTGCGGAATGGCAAGAGGGAATGAGCGCTTTCATCGAGAAGCGCCCCCCGAATTTTCCTCCACTGCAGGGTTGATTTGCGTGGTTTTAACTGGGATTGTTTCTCCGACAATCCGGTATGGCTTCGGCAGCCTTCAGCAAGTCTGCTCGGTGACATGAGCCAAATCCGGATTGCGGTCGCCCCGCGAAAGACAAACCGTCTGCGTCGACCGCCTCTGCGGACTTGAGTCGCGAGAGCAGTAGGCGCAAGTGGGCAACAAGTCCCCAGGGACAGTGTTGCAACCCCTTGGGGATGATAGGCCGTGCAATCGTGCGACGAATGCCCGTTTTTCGATCGGATAAGCCCAGTGGTGCGACCAGTAAGTCATTGATTGTTCTTAATCCAGGGCTGTCTCTTAATCAGCGGCTCTGTCGGAAGCGCAGAGTGCTGCCACCCGCCATTCGGAAATGGACCGCCCGGTCGGGAACGAGATCCGTCAGCTGGCGTTCTCGCCGAGGAATGCCGCAATGAAATCGCAACGAATTGGGCGAAATGAACGTGAACAGAACGCGACCGCGGGGCTACCGTATCAAGAAAGTCAACGATTTAGAAGATGCTCACTGCGTTCGGGACGCAATGGCCTGGTTAGGCGACAGCCTGAAAAAGCAATTGAGATGGTTGCATGTCCCCGCGACCACCGATTCTTGCGATATCGGCGCAGGCGACCCGGAAGTGTCGCCTTTAGGTGACTTAGGCAAGCGCTCCTCCCTTGATCGGCATCACCTTCTTGGGATCGAGCCAGTGGTCGATCCGATCAGCCCAATGCTGCATCAGCTTCGTGCGCGAGCCGATCAGCGCGAGCGGTCCGTGCCTTTTGTACAAACCTTCCACAGTCGAATTATCGAGATGCGCAAGCTGTAGCTCGACGACATCGCCATCCCACGCCTTGGCGTCCTTGATCTCTTCGTGGTGAGACAGGGTCGAGAAGGTTGTCCGGAATCCGTGGGCACAATGCTCGGTCTTGGTGTCAATGCCAAGCAGCCGCAAGCGCTTGTTGAGCGTGTTGTTCGATAACGGCGCGTCCTTCGAGCAAGAAAACGCGTAGCGGCGATGGCCGGTCAGCTCCTGGACGCTGCGCAGGATTGCGAGTGCTTGCCGTGACAAAGGTACGACATGGTCCCAGCCGGTCTTCATCTTGGCTGCTGGAATAGTCCAGCGTTCGGCATCCCAGTCGACCTCGCCCCACTCCATTTCATTGACCATGCCGGGGCGGGGAATGGTCAGCGCATCGAAGCGCAACGCAAGGCCAACAACGTCACCAAACCTCGCTCTCGTCCACGGTGCGGCGATGAGTTTGAAGACGCGCGTCACGTCACGTGGTTCGGTGACGCCTGGACGCGGCGTCGAAATGTTGGCAATCATCTGCCCATTCAGGTTACGGAACGGATTGTAGCCGTCGCCTTCGACGTCGGCATAGTCGCAGATTTGCTTACAGATGCTGCGCACGCGGTCTCGGGTTTCCAGCTTTCCCTCGGCTTCGTATGAACGCATGAAAGCGAGCACGTCCGGACGCTTGATGTCCTGCCTGCTGAGCTTGCCGAAGCGCGCCTTGACGTAGCCGACGCGCAGCTCGAGCACCTCGATCGTCTTGGGGTCGCGCGCCGCGACGATCCTGCCGCGTTTGACTTTCTCGACCTTCTTCTTCGCGAGCCATTCGTCGGCCCATTGCCCGAAAGGCCGGGCGGCGGCCTGCCTGTGCTTGTCGAGCTGCTTCTCGATGCTCGGGTCTTTGCCTTCCTTGAGCAGGTCTTTGGCCTTGTCGCGCTCGCGCCGCGCGTCTGCGAGCGAGAACGTGCCATCCTTGCCGTTGCCGTAGGGGCCGATGGAGTAGGTTTTCTGGCGGCCGTGGAAACGGTAGTCCATCCGCCAGAGCTTAGAGGCAGCGTTGCCGGGCCTGCTCACGTCCGGCGTGACGAAGAGATAGAGCCAGCCGCCGGTCACGTCGGAAATCTTGGCGGGACTCCACGCGCCATTGTCGAATTTCGGTCGGGCGGCGCGGCAGTCGACGTCGGTCCTGATCTGCTTGGGATTGGCGCACGCGCCGTCGTTCTTGCCGGCCATCTGCTCAATTCCTTCATTCGGAAAAGCGAAAGTCGCCGTGAACGTTTGTTCTCCAGATACCAGCACGATACCAGCAAAAATACCAGCAAATCGGGCGGCTGGGATCGAAGGAGAACAAACGGTGACGAACGAGAATGTACGCGGAAGTCCCTATTTTTCAAGGGTTTCTGAGCACTACGCGGACGGTTGCGAACACTTTGGAACGGGCTTGAACAGCCTAGTTGGTGCCCCTGGCCGGAATCGAACCAGCACTCCTTGCGGAACTCGATTTTGAGTCGAGCGCGTCTACCAGTTCCGCCACAGGGGCCCTCGGTCGGCCCCAAAGGGGGCGTCGCGAAGCCGGCGGACTATAGCCATGGACAAAGCGGGGTCAACCCGCGCCAAAGTGATCCCGGCCGTTCTCGACAGCCGCACGGACCGGGGCTAGGGCTTGTGGGTCCGACCACCGGAAAGAGGCTGCCGTGACGACCCAGAGTGCTGCCATACCAGCGTTCAAGCAGGCCAGTGCGGGCCCCGCGCTGACCGCCTCGCTGCTGGTCACGCTGATCGCCGCAGTCACGATCGCCGGCGCCTGGTTCTTCCAGCTCGTGCTGGAGATCCTGCCCTGTCCATTGTGCCTGGAGCAGCGCTACGCCTATTACTTCGTGATCCCGCTCGGCGTGCTGACGGCGCTGGCGGCGAGGAGCGGCGCGCCGCGGCCGCTGCTGCTGGCGGGGCTCGCGATCCTGGCGCTGGCGACGCTCGCCAATGCCGGCCTCGGCACCTATCACGCCGGCGTCGAATGGGGTTTCTGGAAGGGGCCGACCGATTGCTCCGGGCCCGTCGTCAATCTCGGCAGCGCCGCTGATCTGCTGTCGAAGCTCGACACCGTGAAGGTGGTGCGCTGCGACGAGGTGCAGTGGCGCTTCCTCGGCCTCTCGCTCGCCGGCTACAACGTGCTGATCTCGCTGCTGATGGCCGCGATCGCCGCTTGGGGATTCGTGCGGACGGCGAGGCGTTGATCCTCATGGTGAGGAGCCGCGCCTCTTGCGCGGCGTCTCGAACCATGCAGGCCCCACTCTGTCACCCGGGCCTCTATCCTTCGAGACGCGCTCCATTGGAGCGCTCCTCAGGATGAGGAGAACCAGCTAATCGTCCACGTCGTCCTGCGTGCGTCCGAACAGATGCACGATGCCCGGCGTCGCGATCGTCACGAAGACGAAGCGCGAGAGGTGGTGGGCGCCGACGAAGATCGGGTCGATGTGCAATGTCAGGGCCAGCGCCAGCATCGCATCCATCGCGCCCGGCGCGAAGGCGACGACGACGTCGGAGAACTTCACCAGGGTGGTCAGCGCCACGATCCCGACGAAGATGGCGGAGACGGCGATGGCCACGGCAAACGAGCCCAGTGCCGCGCTGAGGTGGCCGGCGAGCGTCTTGATTCGCATCCGCGCGAAACGGCTGCCGATCAGTGCACCGATACCGACCAGCGCCACGCCGCGGACCCAGTCCGGCAGGCCGCCCTCGACCCATCCGGCGCCGTGCAGCGCGCTGGAGGCGATCATCGCGCCGAACATCCAGCTCGCCGGAAACCTGATCAGCCGCAAGACCAGCGCTGCGGCCAGCGAGGCCGCGGCCAGCTCGAGGAGGTCGAGCGGCGAGGCGATCGTCGTCGTCAGCGACGGCGCAGCAGAGGACGCCACGCCGGCAATCGCCAGCACCATCGGCAGCGCGGCGGTCAGGATGATGACGCGCATGGTCTGTACCACCGCGATGCCCGGCAGGTCGGCGCCGCGCTCGACCGCCAGGATGGTGATCTGCGACAGCGCGCCGGGGCTGCCGGCCAGGAAGGCCGAGGTGCGGTCCCAGCCATGGATGCGCTGGAGGTAGTAGCTCGAGCCGAACGTCGAGCAGAAGGTGGCGAGCGCAAGCAGGGCGATGGTGACGGGATAGGCGCTGACCTGCTGAAGCAAATGGCGCGAGACGACCGAGCCCAAGGAGATGCCAAGCAGCACCAGGACGGTCTGGGTCAGGATCGGCGGCAGCGTCAGCTGGCGGCCGGCGATCGCGGCGATCCCGACCGCGATCATCGAGCCCGAGATCAGCCCGCCGGGAAGGTTCGCGACGAGAAACACCAGGCCGCCGGCGGTGCCGATGACGAGCGTCTCCACCGTGCTCAATATGCTGGCACGGCTCGGCCATTCGAACGTCAGGGAGGCGGTGATCTGCTTCACACCACCTTATCGCAAATCGGCTTGAGGCGCACAATTGCAGGCTCGTCATGCCGCAATGCGCGCGCCTCTCTCGGATGCTCGCAGAGGATCGTGACGGACTTACTTCTTGTCTGAGGCAGGAGCGGCGGAGGCGGCGGGAGCGACGCTGCCGGCCTTCGCCTCCTTCTTGCATTCACGGCGAAACTTCCTGCGCTCCTTGCCCTTCAATCCCTTGGCGTCCGCCTGCTTGGAGCATTCGAGCGACTCGGCCGAACGCTCCTTCGGCGCCTTCTTGTCGGCGGTGGCAGCGGTATCGGTCTTTGTCTCGGTCTTGGCTGCCGGCGCTGCGGTCTGTGCGAAGGCGGCGCCGGTGGCGAGCAGGGAGGCGAGGGCGACGACGGCGAGGCGAGACGTTAAGGTCATGTGTTGCACTCTGCTTGGAAGAATGGCGAAGGGCTGGACGGTCGGCCTGCATTGCTGAACGCGACATGAATGAGTCGAGCGACGGGATCACTATATTTTGGCGGCGATAGCGATCGCATCCTTGTCGCAAGCGGCCGACACGCTAGGATAGCAATGTTCGTTTCACTTCCGTCGGGAAGACCAAGCAGGAGACCCAGGGATGATCATTCAGACGAGATTGTTGTGCGCGATTGCGGCGTCCGGTGTCGCGGCATTGCTTGCGAGCGCGCCGGCGCAGGCACTGACCGCACAGGAATGCAGCGCGAAATATCAGGCTGCCAAGAAGGACGGCTCGCTCGGGACCATGAAGTGGAATGACTTCCGCAAGGCCGAGTGCGGTGCCGATGCGAAGCCCGCCGCTGCACCGACCGCAGCTGCTCCGGCTGCGCCCGCCGCTCCTGCCGAGCCGAAGCAGGCGGCGAAGGAGGCCGCACCCGCCGCCGCGCCGGCCCTGCCGGCCGGACCGGCAGTGTATCCGAACGCGGTCGATCCGAAATATGTCAAGGAGACCCCCGGCAAGGCGCGGCTGCACACCTGCGTCGACCAGTACAATGCCAACAAGGCCACCAACGGCAATGGCGGCTTGAAGTGGATCCAGAAGGGCGGCGGCTATTACAGCGAATGCACCAAGAAGCTGAAGGGCGCCGCCTGAGCTTCGAATCGAGACGATGGCCGGAGCAGCGCTCCGGCCATTTCGCCTGGAGCGTTTTCGAGCGAAGTGGACAGCGTTCGCGTCAAGAAAACGAGTCAAAACAAGAAGCTGGAGCCGCGTTCCGATTCCATCGGAACGGGAAGGCTCTAGTCGAGCAGCTTCTCGGCCGATCTCGCCACGAGTTGCGCTCGCTTCCGCGCGCCGCTCTCGACGAACAACAAGCTCTGGCCGAAGATGAAGCAGTAGAACAGGAAGGCCTGCGCCTCGGCCGCCTCGGCCGCTAGGCCGGCCGCACGATAGAGTTCGCTGACGTGCTTGAGCCGCGCCGCGTCGACGCTCGCCACCGCCGCCGCGGCGTTCTCGTCCGAGCGGGCCCATTGCCGGATCGCGAGCTCGATCGCCATGCCCTCCGGATTGAGGCGCTCGGAGTAGAGCTGGATCAGCGCTCTCAGTCGCTCGCGGGGCTCCTGCCCGTCGAGACTTGTCTGCTGCGCGATTGCGGCGACGCGCCCCTCGCGCCAGCCTTCCAGCATGGCATCGAGCAGCGCGGCGCGGTCGGCAAAGCGGCGGTAGAAGCCGCCCTTGGTGACGCCGAGATTCTTGGCGACCACCTCGACCCGCACGCCCTCGACCCCCGCGCGGGCGAGCTCGGCAAAGCCTGCCTCGACCCAGACATCGGCCTTGCCGTCACTCATGAAGGAAACCCCACCGGCTCTTGATACGGTACCGTATTGCTAACGCGACACGGACTTGATACGCTACCGTATCAACGATCAAGGACGAAATTGCGGGAGGAAGTGCGATGGAGCAGGAGGCGACTTATCGCGGCACGGTCTATCCGTGGCAATGCGATCACGTCGGGCACATGAACATCATGTGGTATGTCGGCAAGTTCGACGAGGCCAACTGGAATCTGTTCGCCCGCCTGGGCCTGACGCCGAGCTATCTGCGCAGCTCAGGCCGCGGCATGGCCGCCGTGCAGCAGAACATCGCCTACCGGCGCGAGCTGCTCGCCGGCGACATCGTCGAGATCCGCAGCCATCTGCTCGAGCTTCGCGACAAGTCGATCCGCTTCCGGCATGACATGACGAATGCCGAGACCGGCGAACTCGCAGCGACGTGCGAGATCACCGGCGTGCACATGGACAGTCAATTGCGGAAGTCCGCACCGTTCGCCGATGCGATCCGGGAGATCGCCGTGAAGTACCTTTCCGAGCCGGCGGAGGCATGAGCGATGGCCACATTCGAGCCGAGAAACCCCGAGTACCGCACGGCCGCGACCGCGATGTTCGCCGCCCAGCCGGCGATGCGCACGCTGGGCATATCGATCGTCGCTCTGGCGCCGGGCCAGGTCGAACTGGCGATGCCGTATGCATCCGCCTTTACGCAGCAGAACGGCTTCGTGCACGCCGGTATCATCACGGCAGGCCTGGACAATGCCTGCGGCGTCGCCGCCTTCACCCTGATGCCGCGCGAAGCCGACATCCTCACCGTCGAGTTCAAGACCACGCTGCTTGCGCCGGCCCGGGGCGAGCGCTTCGTCTTCCGGGCCGAAGTCGTCAAGCCCGGCCGCACGCTGACCTTCTGCGAGGCCAAGGCGTTTGCCGAGCATGACGGCAAGACCACGCTGATCGCGACCATGACCGGGACCTTGATGGCGATGCTGCCCCGCATTGCGGCCGCGGACGTGCCGCACACGTCCGCGCATGGCGGCGATTGACAAGCATGCCGGCGCATCCCTTGATGCGACGGTCATGCTTGCAAGTCTCGGCCTCATCCTGCTCTGCCAATTGATCGGCGAAGCCGTCGTGCGCGGTCTCGGCCTGCCGCTGCCGGGACCCGTGCTCGGTCTGCTGTTGCTTCTGATCCTGTTGCTCGCCCGCGACCGCTTTGCGGTGCTCGCGCGCGGGCCGCTGCGCAACGACGGTGTCGAGACGGCGAGCAAGGGCCTGCTGGCCCATCTCTCGTTGCTATTCGTGCCGGCCGGCGTTGGCGTCGTGCAGGAGCTCGATCTGCTCGCGTCTCACGGCATTGCCATCATCCTCGTGCTCGCGCTGTCCGTGGTCGTCACGCTGCTCGCGACCGTGCTGACCTTTCGCCTCGTCAGCCGCTTGCTGAAGCAACAGGACGCGCGATGAAGGACAATCCGTTCTCGCTGTGGGTCTATCTCTCGCAATCGCCGCTGCTCTGGCTGACCGTGACGCTGCTGGTCTATGCCGCCACGGACGCGGTCTCGCTGGCGACCCGGCGTCATCCGCTCGCCAATCCCGTGCTGCACGCGATGTGGATCATCGGCGCGTTCCTGCTGTTGACCGGCACCTCCTACACGACCTACTTCGCCGGCGCGCAATTCGTGCACTTCCTGCTGGGGCCGGCAACCGTCGCGCTCGCAGTGCCGCTCTACGAGAACCGCAGGCGCGTCGTCTCGTCGATCGTTCCGATGCTGGTGGCGCTGGTCGCTGGCTCGGTCGCCGCGGTGGTGTCGGTCGTGCTGCTGGCCGAACTTGCCGGCCTGCCGCGCGACGTGGTGCTGTCGCTGGCGCCGAAATCAGTCACCGCCGGCGTTGCCATGGGCATCGCCGAATCCCTGCATGCCGATCCTTCGCTGGCGGCCGTCGCGGTCATCCTCACCGGCATCATGGGCGCCATCATCGTGACGCCGCTGATGAACCGCACCGGCGTCACCGACTACCGGGCTCGCGGCTTTGCTGCCGGCCTTGCCGCGCACGGCATCGGCACCGCGCGCGCGTTCCAGGTCGACGAGATTGCCGGTGTCTTTTCCGGCATCGCCATGAGCCTGAACGCCTTGGTGACCTCGTTCCTGGTCCCGCTGGCAGTCACACTGCTGGTGCGATGACATCGCTGCCGCGACGCTCTATATGTCTGTAACATTTCCTGGTCCTGAGCCGTATTTGCGGTGATGGGGCCGAAACGGGACAAGATATGACCGAATTTGGGAACAAGGGCCGTCTGATGGCGACCCGGCGTGCGGCGCTGACGTTGATCGGAGCGGGTGCCGTCGCAGCGAGCGGGATCAACCTTGCGCGCGCGGCGACCGGTGAGGACGAGGTGCTGACCGAAGCCAAGGTGCTGCGCGATCCCGACACGCCCGTCGCAGGCAATCCCGGCGGCAACATCACGATCGTCGAATGGTCCGATTACAATTGTCCCTATTGCCGCAAGCTCGAGCCCGAGCTGCGCCAGGTCGTCCAGGACGATGGCAAGGTGCGGCTGGTGATGAAGGACTGGCCGATCCTCGGGCCGGTGTCGGTCACGGCGGCGCGGACTGCGCTGGCGGCAAAATTCCAGGACAAGTACCATCAGGCCCACGACGCCATGATGGGCGTCAGCTCGCGCCTGACCGAGCCGCGCATCAACGAGCTGCTCGCGGCCGCCGGCGTCGACATGGACCGGTTGAAGCGCGATCTTACCGGCCGCGCCAAGGACATCGACGCCATCCTCAAGCGCAACAACGAGCAGGCTGAAGCTTTCGGTTTCAGTGGTACGCCGTCATTCATCGTCGGCAAGTACCGTGTGCCCGGCGTGCTCAGCATGGCCGAGTTCGAGCAGGTCATCGCCGACGCCCGCAAGGCCAAGATGAACTGAGCAGCATCTTTGATCGTGGTCAACACAAAGGCGCCGCCGCGGAGTTCGCGACGGCGCCTCATTCATGTCGGGCGATATTACTTCGACGAGATCCGGACCCAGTCCTTGTGCGCGCGGTCGCGCAGTGCGTCCCAATCGGCCTTGGCGACATCCCAGTTCACGATGGTGCGATTGGTGGTCGCGACCTCGCCATTGGCGACCGACGACGTCTGCATGGAATCATAGACGTAGACGCCGCCTGCAAGCAGCAACGCGCCCAGGATCATTCCGAAAAAAGTCTGCATGGCGAACCTCCGGTGACGGGCGATAACGTCGGCCTGGAGTGATGGTTCCCCGGCCATGCGGCGCATCTAAGGAGAGGTCGTTCATCCTCCATTCAGCCACTGCAGCAATTCCGCATTGATCTCGCGCGGATAGGTGTGGCTGAGGTCGTCGATCTCGCGATAGGTGACATTGGCGCCGGCGGTGGAGAGCGCCGCCTGCGTCTGCCGTGCGGTCTGCACCGGAAACATCCAGTCGAGCTTGCCGTGAGTGATGAAGACCGGCAGGCCCTGCAGGCGCGTTGCGTCCGCCATTTCCGCCATCAGCGGATGAAAGGTCGCCGCAACAGGCGCGAGATGAGTGAACGGCGAGGCGCCGTCGAGCCCGGTGACGTAGCAGAAGGTGCCGCCGTCGCTCATGCCGGTCAGAAGCATGCGCGAGGCGTCGATGCTCCAGCGGCTGCGCACCGTCTCGAGGATGCGCATGAGGTTCGGCGTGTCGGTATCGTCGCCCATCAGAGCCCAGGTCGAGCCGGTCGCGGTCGGCGCCACCAGGACCGCGTCGAGACTGCGCGCGTCGCGCAGCCAGCTCCACAGAAAGCCGCGCCCGTTGCCGCTGCCGCCATGCAGCGCCATCACCAGCGGCGTTGGCCGGCCGGGTACGTAATATTCGGGCACATAGGCTGAGAAGCCGCCACGGCTGCCGGGCTCATTGTGATCGTGGAAGATGCCGGTGTGCTCGCCTGCGCCGGCTTCCAGTCGCGACAGCAGGACGTGATTCTCGCGATTGGCGGCGTTGAGAAAGAAGCTGCTCACGGGCGGGAACTGCACCGCCAGCGGATACAGCGCCTCCTGCGCGCGAGGGACATGGCGCAGGGCCCGGAAGACCGCAACGAGATCGCCATTGCCTCGCTCGACCTCGCGGATCCCGGCAAAGGCGGCGAGGGCCTCGTCGCAGGCGCGATCGAGTCGTTCACGCAAGCCGGCGAATTGTTCAGGCCAGTCGCCGATCGCCGCTCGTGCCGTCTGCAGCGTCGCGTCCGGTGTACCGATTGCGTTCATTACCGAGGCGAAGGCCGGCGGGTGCAAATGCCGCTGGAAGAAGCCGAGTGCTTCCAGCGCATTGAGCAGCGGTGGCAGCACGGCAACGATGTCGTCGACCACGGCCTCGGTCATCGCCCGCTTCCTCAAGCCTTGGGATCAGTTCCTGGGATCAGTCCTTGGGCTCAGTGCAGCTTCGGCGCCTTCAGGAGCTTGAAGCGATCGGTCGACGTCACGGTGACGTCGAAGGTGACGCCTTCATGATGCACGGTGAGCGGCACGTCGACGCCGGCAGCGCCGAGCGTCCACATCTTCCTGTAGAACGCGCTCTGGCTCGTGACCTTCTCGCCGTCCACGGCGAGGATGACATCGCCGGTCTTGAGCTCGGCGCGGGCAGCCGGGCCGTTGGTGGAGATCCCGATCACCACCACGCGGTTGTCGATCTCGGTCGAGAAGAGCCCGAGCCAGGGCCGCGCCGGCCTGTTGACCCGGCCGAATTTGCGCAAGTCCTCGAGGATCGGCTTCAAGAGGTCGATCGGCACGATCATATTGACGTGCTCGGCCTTGCCGTCACGTTCCCGTTCGAGCTGGAGCGAGCCGATGCCGATCAACTCGCCGCGTTCGTTGAGAAGGGCCGTGCCGCCCCAGTTCGGATGTGCGGGACAGGTGAAGATGGCCTCATCCAGCAGATACTCCCAGTAGCCGGCGAATTCCTGCTTGGCCACGATTTGGCTTGCGACCGAGCGCGTGCGCCCGCCGGCGCCGCCGACCACGACGCGATCGCCGATCCGGGTTGCCGCCGACGAGCCGAGCGGCAGCGGCGCGACGTCGAGCTGGCCGAGCGCCTGCACCAGCCCGAACCCGGTCTCGGAATCGAAGCCGAGCGCATGACCCTCCACCACGCGTCCGTCGGCGCGGTGCAGCCAGACCGTCTCTGCCTCAGTGATGAGATAACCTATCGTGAGCACCAGCCCGTCGTCGATCACGACGCCGTTGCCGGCGCGCTCGGTGCCCAGCGTCTCGGCGCTGAAGGCGTCCGGCGGAACGATGGCGTGCAGGCCGACGATGGATGCGAGCGCGCGGTCGAGATCGAAGCCGTAGTCGCTCGCCCGCGGCTGGTTCGCCGGCGGCACTCTCCATTCGGTCAGAGCGGGCATGGAGTTCTCCTGGCTGAGAGCATCGCTCCGGTATGGCTAGCGGAACGACGAGCAAGCATAATTTAGGCCGGGGCAGGCCGTCTTGAAAGCCTCGTCGCCAACTATTCCGGAGAACGCCGCGTGAAATCTTCGAAAGGCGCGAAAGATCCCTTGTGGATTGGGCGTCCGTGCGATCCGGCACGGGCCGCATGGCAGCTGTCCGGCGGAATGCTAGGCGCCGCATAGCGAAGCTGCTAACCATTGCCGCTTCGTTTGACCTTGGGATCACGGACGACAAGCATGGACAACCGCAGCGACATCTGGCGTGGCATCGATACGATCAAGGCACGTTTCATCGACCTCAGCGACAGGGTCTGGGGCATGCCCGAGGTCTGCTACACCGAGGCGCGGTCCGCCGCCGAGCATCTCGCCGAGCTGCGCCATCAGGGATTCCGGATCACCGGGAACGTCGCCGGCATCCCGACTGCGGTGATGGGCGAGTGGGGCGAGGGTGGTCCGGTCATCGCCTTCATGGGTGAATACGACGCGCTGCCGGGCCTCAGCCAGGAGGCGGGTGTCGCCGAGCATCGCCCGGTCGAGACCGGCGGCCATGGCCATGGTTGTGGTCACAATCTGCTCGGTTCCGCCGCGCTGCTCGCCGCGACCGCGGTGAAGGACTGGCTGGCCGAGAACAAGGTGCCGGGCCGCGTGCGTTATTACGGCTGCCCTGCGGAAGAAGGCGGCGCGGCAAAGGCCTTCATGGTGCGCTCCGGCGCGTTCGAGGACGCCGACATCGCCATCACCTGGCATCCGCACAGCTTCTGGGAAGTCGCGGTGACGCCGTCGCTCGCCAACACGCGCGCGGATTTCATCTTCACCGGCCGTACCTCGCATGCGGCCGCCTCGCCGCATCTCGGCCGCTCGGCGCTCGACGCGGTGGAATTGATGAATGTCGGCGTGAACTACATGCGCGAGCACATGCCGAGCGATGCCCGCGTCCACTACGCTTTGCTCGACACCGGCGGCATCGCGCCGAACGTGGTGCAGGCGCATGCGCGCGTGCGCTATTCGATTCGCGCCCGGGACCTTCCCGGCATGAACGAGCTGGTCGAGCGCGTCTCCAAGATCGCGCAGGGCGCCGCGTTGATGACCGAGACCAAAGTCGAGATGAAGATCATCTCGGCGGTCTCCAACATCCTGCCGAACGCGCCGCTGGAGCAGGCGCTGCACCAGGTGATGGAAGAACTCGGACCGCCGCATTTCGACGACGCGGACAAGAGCTTTGCCAGCCAGATCCGTGCGACGCTGAGCGACAAGGACATCTCGTCGGTCTATTACGCGATCGGCATGGAGCCGACCGACCGGCCGTTGGCCGACTTCCTGGTGCCGCTGGATGCCAAGCGCAACCCGCTGGTCGGTTCGACCGATGTCGGCGACGTGAGCTGGGTGGTGCCGACCGTGCAGGTGCACGCACCCACGGTTGCGATCGGCACGCCCTTCCACACCTGGCAGGTGGTCGCCCAGGGCAAGAGCCCACATGCCCACAAGGCCATGGTGCAGGCGGCCAAGGCGATGGCCGGTCTCGGGATCAAGGCGCTGACGGAACCGGAGCTGATCAAGGCCGCCAAGGCGGACCTTCAAAAGCGGACGGCCAAGACACCTTATATCTGTCCGCTGCCGGATCACGTCGCGCCGCCGCTCGACATGTCCGTCGGGTAATTTCACCTTGATACTTCGTCGGATGCGGCGAACAAATTTTCCGCAGTGCAGCGCGCAATCCAGCACGTTTTGATGCTGGATTGCCGAACGGATGGGCTGCGGAACGCGATTTTGCCCAAGGGACAGCCAGAAGACCGTTTGCATACACACGGTCCCAGTTGACGTGCACCCCATTCGGTGTGCCATCTACCGCCAGCCAAACCCGGCGGTCGCTCTTGCGGCCGCCTGCATCCATGTCGGAACCAGACGGGGGACAACCATGCTGGATAAAGAACTGCGTTCGATGATCGGCCAGGTGAAGGACGGGCGGATGGATCGCCGCGCCTTCATCCAGCGCATGGCCGCCGTTGGCCTGACCGCACCGCTGGCCAACCAGATCCTCGCGCTCGGCGGTGTCGCCATGGCGCAGGGCGCGTCCACCTACAAGCCGACCAAACGCGGCGGCGGCGGTGCGCTGAAGCTGTTGTGGTGGCAGGGCCCGACCTTGCTCAATCCGCATTTCGCCACCGGCACCAAGGACCAGGACGGCTCGCGCCTGTTCTACGAACCGCTTGCCTGCTGGGATCCCGACGGCAACATGAAGCTGGTGCTGGCGACCGAAATTCCCTCGGTCCAGAACGGCCAGCTCGCCGCCGACGGCAAGTCGGTGACGTGGAAGCTGAAGCCTGGCGTGAAGTGGCATGACGGCAAGCCGTTCTCGGCCGACGATGTCGTATTCACGTGGCAGTACATCAAGGATCCGGCCACTGCGGCCGTGACCATCGCAACCTATCGCGACCTCACTGTCGAGAAGATCGACGATCTCACGGTCAAGATTACCTTCCCGAAGCCGACGCCATTTTGGGCCGATGCCTTCGTCGGTGCGACCGGGCAGATCCTGCCGAAGCATCTCTTTGCCGATTTCATCGGCTCCAAATCGCGGGAGGCTCCGACCAACCTCGCGCCTGTCGGGACCGGGCCCTACAAGTTCGTCGAGTTCAAGCCGGGCGATCTCATCCGCGGCGTGCTCAATCCCGACTATCACATGGCCAACCGGCCCTATTTCGATACGCTCGAGATGAAGGGCGGCGGTGACGCCGTCTCGGCGGCACGCGCCGTGATCCAGACCGGAGAGTATGATTTCGGCTGGAATATCCAGGTCGAGGACGACGTGCTGCTGCGCCTGGAAAAGGGCGGCAAGGGCAAGACCGTCTATGCCGTCGGCGGCGATACCGAGTTCATCGCGCTCAATTTCACCGATCCGAACGTCGAGGTCGACGGCGAACGTTCGTCGATGAAGACCAAGCATCCGCTGTTCTCGGATCCCGTCGTGCGCAAGGCGCTGTCGCTGCTGGTCGATCGCGAGTCCGTCAAGAAGGCGATCTACGGCCGCGCCGGCCGCACCACCGCGAACTTCCTCAACGGCCCTGAAAAGTTCGTCTCCAAGAACACGAGCTGGGAATTCAACATCGAGAAGGCCGCCAAGATGCTCGACGACGCCGGCTGGAAGCCCGGTGCCGACGGCATCCGCGAGAAGGACGGCAAGAAGCTGAAGATCCTGTACCAGACCTCCATCAATGGTCCGCGCCAGAAGACCCAGGCCATCGTCAAGCAGGCCTGCCAGAAGGCCGGCATCGAGGTCGAGCTGAAGTCGGTGGTCGCTTCGGTGTTTTTCTCGTCCGACGTCGCCAACCCCGACACCTATCCGAAGTTCTACGCCGACATCGAGATGTTCCAGATCCCGCTCAGCCAACCGGATCCGTCGCAGCACATGCGTCGCTACCTGTCCACCAGCGTCGCGACCAAGGAGAACAAGTGGCAGGGCACGAACTTCCCGCGCTGGGTCAACAAGGACTATGACGCGGTGATCAACGCTGCCGATATGGAGATGGATCCGGTAAAGCGCGCGGCGCTCTATATCAAGGCTAACGATCTGATGTGGCAGGACACGGTGTTCATCCCCGTGATGCATCGTCTCAAGGTGGAGGCGGCCGCGAATAACCTGCGTCCGGTGATCTCGGGTTGGGCCAACGAGACCGACAACCTGTTCGACTGGTACCGCGAGGAATGATCCCCCAGCTCTAGACGGGGCCTTCCCTCATGAGTCAATACGTCCTGCGTCGCCTCCTGATCGCGATTCCGAGCCTGCTCGGAATCTCGGTCGTGCTGTTCGTCGTGCTCGCGCTTGCCCCCGGCGATCCGTTCTCCGAACTGGCGACCAACCCGAACGTGCCGCCCGAGGTGCAGGCCGCGCTTCGGGCCAAATTCGGTCTCGACGATCCGATCTATCTCCGTTACCTGCACTGGCTCAACGCCATGCTGCACGGCGACTGGGGCTTCTCCTTCGTCAGTCGGATGGACGTCGACCAGTTGATCCTGCAGCGCCTGCCGGCCACGCTCTATGTGATCGGCTCGGCGCAGATCCTGGCGCTCCTGATCGCGATCCCCGTCGGGGTCTATGCCGCGACCAGGCCGTATTCGCTGTTCGACCAGATCGCGAATACGCTCGCCTTCGTCGGCTTCTCGCTGCCGACCTTCTTCACCGGCATTCTGTTCATCCTGATCTTTTCGGTCACGCTGGACTGGCTGCCTTTCGTCTATACCACCGACATCAAGGCAACCGGCATCCGCTGGGTGCTGGAGATGATCAGGCAGGCGATCATGCCGGTGGCGGTGCTCGGCCTGTTCCAGGCGGCGTCGATGACGCGCTTCGTCCGTTCGGCGATGCTCGACGTGATCCGGCTCGACTACGTGACCACGGCCCGTGCCAAGGGACTTGGCCAGGCCACGGTCATCGTCAAGCACGTGATGCGCAACGCCATGATCCCGGTCGTGACGCTGATCGCGTTGCAGATGCCCGCGGTGTTCGGCGGCGCCATCGTCACCGAGCAGATCTTCCGAATCCCGGGCATCGGCTCGCTGCTGATCTCCTCCATTCTTTCCAACGACACGCCGGTGGTGATGGCCGTCACCTTCGTCTTCGCGTGCCTGGTCGTGCTGTTCAATCTCATCGCGGACGTCCTTTATGGCTGGCTTGACCCTCGCATCTCCCTCCGCTGAACGGCGGGTCTACTCGCCCTGGCGCGAGACGTGGCGGCGCTACAGTCGCCACAAGCTTGCCGTCGTCAGCGCGTTCCTGCTCCTGGTTCTTGTCCTGGCGGTGGTGTTCGGTCCGTTCGTCTGGCGGGTCAAGATCGACGAGATCGACATTGTGGCGGGTATGCAGGGGCCGTCGCTGGCCCATCCGTTCGGCACCGACGATCTTGGGCAGGACATCCTCGCCCGCATGATCTATGGCGGGCGCATCTCGCTCGCCGTCGGCCTCGCCGCGATGCTGGTCTCGGTCTTTATCGGCGTACTGATCGGCGCGCTGGCCGGCATGTCGCGCGGCGCGCTCGGCCATGGCCTGATGTGGCTCACGGATCTGTTCCTGTCGTTGCCGCAGCTGCCGCTGCTCTTGCTGCTGATCTATCTCTTCCGCGACGGGCTGAAGCAGGTGTTCGGACCCGAGGGCGGCATCTTCATCCTGATCGTGCTGGTGATCGGGGGACTCCGCTGGATGCCGGTCGCGCGCCTGGTGCGCGCGCAGTTCCTGTCGATCCGCGAAAAGGAATTCGTGGAGGCTGCACGCGCGCTCGGTGCAAGTCCGCTGCGGCAGGTGGTCAAGCATATCCTGCCAAATGCGCTCGGTCCGGTGATCATCGCTGGCACCATCGACGTTGCGGCCGCCATCATCGCGGAATCGACGCTGTCCTTCCTCGGCCTCGGCTTTCCGCCTGATACCCCGACCTGGGGCCGACTGCTGTACGATGCCAAGGATTTCCTCGATATCGGCCCGCACTGGGCGCTGTTTCCGGGCGGCGCGATCTTCATCGCGGTGGTCGCCATCAACTTCATCGGCGACGGCCTGCGTGACGCGCTCGATGCGCGACGGGTGATCTGATGGCGCCGCTGCTCGAGATCAAGGGCCTGAAAACCCACTTTTCCACCGACGATGGCATCCTCCAGGCCGTCGACGGCGTCGACATCTCCATCAACAGGGGGGAGACGCTCTGCGTCGTCGGCGAGTCCGGCTGCGGCAAGACCGTCACCGCGATGTCGATCCTGAAGCTGATCGCGATGCCGCCGGGCCGGATCGCGGCGGGCCAGATCATTTTCGAGGGGCGCGATCTGGTGCCGCTGACCAGCAATCAGCTCGACGAGATCCGCGCCAAGGAGATCGGCTTCATCTTCCAGGAGCCGATGACCTCGCTCAACCCGGTGCTCACCATCGGCGAGCAGATCGCCGAGAGCCTGCGCCGCCACGAGGCGGTGACGAGAAAGCAGGCTTTGGAACGCACCATCGAGATGCTGAAGCTGGTGCAGATCCCCAATGCCGAAGGCCGCGTGCACAACTACCCGCACCAATTCTCCGGCGGCATGCGCCAGCGCGTGATGATCGCGATGGCGCTCGCCTGCAAGCCCAAGCTGATCATCGCCGACGAGCCGACCACCGCGCTCGACGTCACCATCCAGGCGCAGATCCTCGACCTCTTGCAGGACATGAAGGAACGCTTCGGCATGGCGGTGATGTTGATCACCCATGCCATGGGCGTCGTCGCCGAGACGGCGCAGCGCGTCGTCGTGATGTATGCCGGCAAGGTGGTGGAGGAGGCGGCCGTCGACGAGCTCTTCGGCGATCCCCGCCATCCCTATACGCAAGGGTTGATCCGCTCGATCCCGCGCATCGACCTCGACAGCGAGCACAAGACGCGGCTGGAGGCGATCGGCGGTTCGGTACCGATCCTGATCAATCCGCCGGTCGGCTGCCGCTTTGCCCCGCGCTGCAAGTTCGCGATGAACGTCTGCACCGAGAAGGAGCCGCTGCTGCGCGAGGTCGCGCCCGGCCATCGCATGGCCTGTCACTTGGGAGATACCAGCCTGGGAGGCGCGGCATGAGCGAACCGTTGCTGCGCGTCAGCGGCCTGAAGAAGCACTTCCCCGTGCTCGGCGGCCTGCTGTCGCGCCAGGTCGGCAGCGTCTATGCCGTCGACGGCGTGTCGTTCTCGGTCAACCGCGGCGAGACGCTCGGTCTCGTCGGCGAATCCGGTTGCGGCAAGTCGACGACGGGGCGCTGCGTGCTGCGCCTGATCGAACCGACCGACGGCGAGGTCACTTTCGACGGCCAGGATGTACGCCAGCTCGGCGGCAACGATCTGCGCGCGATGCGGCGGAACATGCAGCTGGTGTTCCAGGACCCGTTCGCTTCGCTCAATCCGCGCATGACGGTCGGCGCCATCCTTGGCGAGGCCTTCACCATCCATAATCTCGCGACCTCCACCAAGGAGCGCGAGGAGCGCGTCGCGAGCCTGCTGGTCAAGGTCGGGCTCAAGGCCGAGCACATGCGGCGCTATCCGCACGAGTTCTCCGGCGGCCAGCGCCAGCGCATCGTGATCGCGCGCGCGCTCGCGGTCGAGCCGAAGCTGATCGTCTGCGACGAGCCGGTCTCTGCGCTCGACGTGTCGATCCAGGCCCAGGTGATCAACCTCCTGGAAGACCTCCAGGCCGAGTTGAACCTGACCTATCTCTTCGTCGCGCACGATCTCTCGGTGGTCGAGCACATCTCCGATCGCGTCGCGGTGATGTATCTCGGACGCATCGTGGAACTGGCGAAAGCGAGCGATCTCTACCGCAATCCGCAGCATCCCTACACCAGGGCGCTGTTGTCGGCGGTGCCGGTGCCCGATCCCAAGCTGAAGCGCGAGCGCATCCGCCTCAAGGGCGACGTGCCGAGCCCGATGAAGCCGCCATCGGGCTGCCACTTCCACACCCGCTGCCCGATCGCCCAACCGCGCTGCGCGGAGAGCGCGCCGGTGCTGAAGGAGGGGGCGGCGGGGCATTTTGTGGCGTGTCACCTGGTGTGATGATGGTGCAGCGCGACATGCCGTGCGAGGACGATTTCTGGCGGTCAGCGAGGCGTGCCGTTCGCCGTCCGCAGTGACTGGACGAAATCGATCACCGCCAGGATCACCACGCCAACCACAATGACGATGAGCGGGATGGCCTTGATCCAAACCACCAGGATTCCAAGAAAGGTCATCATAAGCGAAAGGCCGATGAGTCCGGTGATCAGATTGGTCATCGCACTTTCCTTTTCTCCGCGCCGGGAGCCGAGTTCGTCCCGGCGCTCGGGACGTTGCGCCGAGCGCTGCCACGAGCGCGCCCGATATTCCTCACGAGCCAGCTCGCCGTGCGCAAGAGGCGGGCATCGTTGCCGGGGCGGCCGACGAGCTGGACGCCCAACGGAAGGCCGGCTTCGGAACGCATCAATGGCAGGCTGATGGCGGGTACGCCGAGATAGGTCCAGAGCGTGCAGAAAACCGGGTTGCCGGTCGTTTCAATGCCGGGCGCCGCACCCGGCGCCGCGGGCGTCAGGACGGCGTCGTACTCGTCGAAAATATGGTCCAGAGCCTGGTTGAGCGGCGCAATCCCGGCCAGAGCGCTGCAGTAGTCCACCGCAAGATGCGCGCGGCCGCGCTCGATCGCCTGGCGTAGACGCGTGCTCAGCTTGTCGCCGCCTCGCTGGTAGTCGCGCCGCAGATTGTGCGCCATGTCAACTTCCATGATGATGCGGTGCATATCGACGGCTCTATCGAAGCTCGGCCCAAGCTCGACTTCGCTGCACGCCTCGCCCAAAGCCTCGACGAGCTCGGCAAAGGCCTCACGTGCCACTGGCTCGGCCTGATCCCAGACCGGAGAGCGCACGAAGGCAAATCGCGGCGGCAATGGCGGCTCGCTCGCCGCTACCGCAGAGAATGGCGGGCGGGCAACGGGCCGCGTGTCCAAATCCTCCCGGTCGAAGTCGACCATGACCTCGGCCAGCAGGGCCGCGTCCTCCACGCTGCGCCCGAACACGCCGACATGATCGAGTGTGCGCGACAATTCGAGCGCGCCGCTGCGCGGAATGAGGCCGTGCGAGGGCTTGAAACCGACCACGCCGCAGAAGGCGGCAGGACGGATCACCGAGCCGTTGGTCTGCGATCCGACAGCACCTGGCACCATCAGCGCCGCGACGGCCGCGGCGGAGCCCGAGGACGATCCGCCGGGCGTGTGCTCTGGATTGTGCGGATTTCGGGTCTTGCCCGGATTGTAGTACGCGTACTCGGTGGTCACCGTCTTGCCGAGGATCACGGCGCCAGCGGCGCGCAGACGCGCCACGGCCGCCGCATCGCGCCGCGGCGTGCGTCCGGCCCACAGCTCTGATCCGAATTCCGTCGGCATGTCGCCGGTGTCGAATATATCCTTGATGCCCACGGGCACGCCATGCAGCGGGCCTACAGCCTTGCCCTGCTTACGACGATCGTCAGCAGCCTCGGCCTGCCGCATCGCGTGGTCGCGATCGAGAAACGCCCATGCATGGATATCGCGATCGACCTCGTCGATGCGCTTGAGGCAGTCTCCGACGAGCTCAGCCGAACTGAGCCGGCCGTCGCGGATGCCAGCCGCAGCTTCCATGAGGCCGAGCGCGTTGAGACTCATGCGCGTCCTTTCGTCGGTTTGCCAGGCGCGTTCATCGCGATCCATAGAGATAGGTGGGCAACCACAATGCGATCTCCGGGAAGATGTAGACCAGTGCCATGGTAAGGAAGACCAGACCGACAAAGGGAAGCGCGCCGGAGAAGATGTCAGTCAGCTTCACCTGAGGCGGCGCCACGCCCTTCAGATAGAAGGCCGCCATCGCGACCGGCGGCGTGTTGAACGCCGTCTGCGTGTTCAGTGCCACCAGGATGCCGAAGAAGATCGGATCGATGCCGTATTGCGGCAGCAGCGGCAGGAAGATCGGCACGAAGATGATGATGATCTCGGTCCATTCCAGCGGCCAGCCGAGCAGGAAGATGATCACCTGGGTCAACAGCAGGAACCCGATCGGCGACAGGTTCATCGCGGCGAAGAACTGCTCGACCACGGTCTGTCCGCCAAGGACGGCAAACACCGCCGAGAACGTCCACGACCCGATGAACAGGTAACAGACCATCGCGGTGGCACGCACGGTCAGATACACAGATTCGCGCATCATCGTGAAGTTGAGCGAACGGTAGGCGGCGGCCAGAACGATGCTCATGAGGGCGCCCACCGCGGCCGCCTCGGATGGCGTCGCCAGGCCGAACAGGATCGCCCCGAGCACCGAAACGATCAGCAACGCCAGCGGCAGGAACGATGTGGCGAGCGCCCAGATGACCGTGCTGAGCGGCACGTCGGTCTGTTCGCGCGGCAGCTTCGGCGCGAGCGCGGGATTGATGATCGCGCGTGTCATCGCGTAGAGGACGTAGAAGCCGGCCAGCATGAATCCCGGAAAGAACGCGGCCGCGTAAAGCTTGACCGCCGAGACGCCGGCGGTTGCCGCATAGACGATTAGCAGAATGCTCGGCGGGATCAGGATGCCGAGGCAGCCGCCGGCGCAGACGACGCCTGCCGACAGCTTGACGTCGTAGCCGGCGCGCAGCATCGCCGGCAAGGCCAGCAGGCCCATCAGCGTGACAACCGCGCCGACGATGCCGGTCGCGGTCGCGAACATCGCGCAGGTGATCAGCGTGGCCACCGCAAGCGCGCCCGGGACGTTCTTCATCGACAATTGCAGCGAGTAGAAAAGGCGGTCGAGAATGTTTGCGCGCTCGATCAGATAGCCCATGAACAGGAACAGCGGAACCGCAACCAGCACATCGCTGGATGTGACCTCGAACGTCTTCTGCACCAGAAGCGTGAAGATGCGGTTCTGGAAGAAGTCCTGACCGGGAGTGTAGTAGGCATAGTAGCCGAACGATACGCCCATCGCCATCAGCGTGAACGCGATCGGGAAGCCGAGCATGATGATGAAGATGAAGAGGCCCAGCATCAGCATGCCGAGTTGAGGATCGGTCATGCGCCTGGTCCCTTCTCGCTCTGCGGCTCAGCCGCGTGCTGCTGACGTTCGCGGATGACGAGGCTTTCGGTTTCCTCCACGTCGTGCAGGCGTTGCGGCCATCGACCGGTGCGGATGCACAGCACGCAGCGGATGATTTCAGCGAACCCTTGCAGAAACAGAAGGAAACCGGTGAGAGGGATCAGCGCCTTCAGCGGAAACACCGGCACGCCGGCCGGACTGAAGATGCTGACTTCGCGGAAGCGAACCGACATCTGGGCGTAGTTCCAGCCCGAATACATCAGCGCGGCGATCGCCGGCAGGAAGAACAGGATATACAGCACGAGGTCCATCGTCGCCTGGGTGCGCGGCGACCACAGGCGGTAGACCACGTCGGCGCGAACATGGCCGTTTCGCGAGAGCGTATACGCGCCGGCCATCAGGAACATCGCGCCATAGGTGATGTAGCTGATGTCGAAAGCCCATGTGGTCGGCGCACGCAGCACGTAGCGCACGAACACCTCGTAGCTGACGCCCAGCGTAAGGACGAGGATCAGCCAGGCGAATGCCTTGCCCACCCACGTGCTGAGCTCATCGATGAAGAACAGGAATTTCGTCATGCGAGCTGAACTCGCTGCGAGCAGACCATCCGGATGTCCCCCTCCCAATTCGTGGGCGGCGCTTCAACTGCGCCGCCCCCTCACGATACGGCCCCACGCGATGCGCTGCGGCAGCCGTCAGACCTTGAGCACGCCCGGGAAGTGATGTTCGAAGGCGCCGCGGTAGTCCGTCGCGTTGTTCATGTTGTAGTAAACCACGCGGCGGACCCATTCCTTCTGCGAGTCCATCACCTTCTTCATGAACGGGTCCGAGCCGAGCTGGGCGATCAGACCGTCCCACGCCTTGATCTGCGCGTCGAACACCGACTTCGGCGTCCGCTGGACGTTGACCTTGTCCTTGTTGATCAGCTCCTGCAGGTCCTTCGAATAATAATCCATGGCCTTCCATTCGTTGGCGGAGGACACGGCTTCGGCGGCGTATTGCAGAATCGCCTGCTGTTCCTTCGGCAGCGCGTTGAATTTGGTCCGGTTGAACATGATCTCGAAATATTCCGTCGCCTGATGATGACTGCCCATCATGTAGTTCTTGGCGACATCCTGCGCGCCGAAGCGCCGGTCCGAGGTCGGATTGTTGAACTCGAATCCGTCGATCACGCCGCGCTCCATCGCGGGCACGATCTCGCCACCGGGGAGCTGCGCGACGGATGCACCCATCGCCTGGAAGAGATCGGCGGCCAGACCCACCGTGCGATACTTCAAGCCCTTGAGATCGGCGTCGCTGGTGATCGGCTTCTTGAACCAGCCGAGCGGCTGGGTCGGCATCGGCATGGCGAAGAAGCTCTTGATGTTGACGTTCATGATCTTGGTCTGGAGCTCCTCGAACAGCTCCTTGCCGCCGCCGTTGTGGATCCAGCCGAGACCTTCGTTGGCGTTGAAGCCGAACACCGGGCCCGTGCCGAACAGCGAGGCGGCCTTGTGCTTGCCGTACCAGTAGACCGTCACCGTGTGTGCCGCGTCGATCTGGCCGCCATGAACGCCGTCGAAGACCTGGAACGGATGCACGACCGAGCCGCCGACCAGATAGTCGATGCGAAGCCGGCCTCCGGCCATATCGTTGACGCGCTTCACGTAATCTTCGGCCATCTCGTTGAAGACATCGGCCTTGCCCCACGAGCCCTGCATCTTCATGGTCACTGTCTGCGCCCGGCTGACTTGCGGCATGGCGATGGCAGCAGCGCCGGTCGCGCCGGCGGCCAGCAGGAATTTGCGACGAGTTGTTCTGGTTTTTTCGGACTTTGCAGTCATGGACGTCCTCCCTGGCGGCCTGATTATTCGAACGCGTTTCGGCGCGCTTGTCGTTGTTAACCGCTGGAGGTATGCCGCATTCCAGCGACTTTGATCACAGTCTGGACGCATTGTCGGCATCCGACAAGCCTCGCGATGTCGCATCCTGGATGTTGACGAGCTTTCGATTTGCAGCAGCCGCATAGAGCGGTCGCGTGTCGCAGCGCAGCAAATATGCAGACGTCCTCTCAGACTTCGGAAAGCTGCGTGCAGGGCCGAAGAGAAGCTGTCAACGCGGCAGGAGGGACGGAAGGGTAGGCCGGCCAATTGCCCCCGGCGGCTCGTGCAGCTTCATGGAATAGCGCACGCGCGCCAGATCCTTGGCGCGCGTGCCTTCCTTGTCTGTCCTTGTCTCACGGCGCGAGCGGCGTTGATCATCGAATGGGCAAGGATGTTGAGGCCCGCGATCGTTCATCTCGGAGTGGCCCCCGAATTGCTCGGGCCCGTAGAGGTCGTCATGATCAAGGCCGCGCTGCCCGATCGTCTGATCATGCGGAGCGTGCCGGTTTATGGCGAGGGGAGCGTCGAGATCGCCCGGAGCTATGAGCGCGGAAAGTCGCCGTCGCCGACCAGGATACCGACGTGATCAAGTCCGATCTCCGAGACGGCGCGCGCTTTGTCCGGGCCGGAAATTTCGTAGATCTGGGTCAGCAGGGTGAAGTGTCGGCCGCAACGGCGAAGATAAAATCACTCTTCCAGCGTGAATCCGACACGCAAGGTCACCTGATAGTGCCGAACCGCGCCATTCTCGATGTGGCCGCGGGTCTGCACCACCTCGAACCATTTCATCTCGCGAATGGTCTTCGACGCGCGGCTGATCGCGTTCTTGATCGCGTCCTCGATCGAGGTCTCGGACGATCCGACCAGGTCCAGGATCTTGTAGACATGATCTCTTTCGGCTGCAGGCATGATGGCCTCCCTGGTTGCGCTGCGGCACGCATCGACGCGTGTGCTCCCATTTGAACGAGCGCCAGGCGGTCCGGTTCCGTCCTGCGCGATGGGCCGCATGCACCAGCCGAGGTGGAGTGGCCGGCGTCCGCCTGCTAAGCGCTAGCCATGGATTCGGCGCGGCGCGACAGGACGATCGGCTCTCTCTGCCTCTGCGCGACGGCGTTCGGCTGGGCGTTGAACTGGCCGCTCATGAAGCTATTGCTCCAGCAATGGCCGCCGCTGTTCGCACGTGGCCTTGCCGGGATCTGCGCCTCGCTCATTCTCGGCACCCTGGCGCTGAGCCGGAAGGAATCGTTCGCCGTGCCGCGCGAGGCGATCCCGCGGCTGCTGTTTGCGACCTTCACCAACGTCTTTGCCTGGATGGGTCTCGGCACGGTCGCCATGAAATATGTCACCGTGAGCGAGGGCGCTCTGCTCGCCTATACGATGCCGATCTGGGCGATGCTGTTTGCCTGGCCGGTGCTGCATACGCGGCCGGCCGCAAGGGATATTTTCGGGCTGGTCCTTGGCGTTGCCGGTGTCACGCTGCTTCTGAGCGGCAACGGCTTTGCGTTCGGCGCCGACAAGCTGCTGGGCATCGTGCTGGCGCTGCTCTGCGCCATCCTGTTCGCGCTCGGCAACGTGCTCAACCGCAAGCCGCTGCCGATGCCGCCGCTGGTCGTCGTCGCCTGGCAGGTCGGTCTCGGCTGCGCCGCGATGCTGATCCTCGGCGTCCTGTTCGAGCGTCCTGATGTCACCGCGATGACCCCGCTGGGGCTCGGCTGCTTCGTCTATATGACGCTGGTGCCGATGGGCATCTGCTACGTCACCTGGTTCGAGACGCTGCGCCGCCTGCCACCGACCACGGCCTCGACCGGCATGCTGATCGTTCCCGTGATCGGCGTGGTCTCCGCCGCCATCATCCTGGGCGAGCCGCTGGGCCTGCGTGAATGGATGGCGATGGCGCTCACGCTCGGCGGCGTGACGCTCGCCCTGCAGCGGGGAAACAAGAAGCTCTCTCTTTGATCTCGGTCAACGCATCAGATCATAGAGCCGACACACTATATTCATGTCGCAAGCTTCAATGCTCAAACGAGCCTTGGTCCTGTTGGGTGAAACCCCATCCTCCGAAGCCGCGCGTCGCTATGGCTTCCGCTTGGCGAAGCAAACGGGCGCCGAACTGGCTGGACTTGCCGGCGTCGACCTGACTTCGATCGAAGCGCCAATGCTCGGAGGCATCGGCACCTCGGCCTATAAGGCCCGACTGGAGGAGCGGTTCACCAGGCAGGCCGTTGACGCCCGCCAGCGGTTGCATGACGCGTTCGAGCTGGAGTGCCGAGGTCACCAGCTGCCTTTTGAATGGCTCTCGTTCGAAGGCGATCCGGCGGCTACGCTCCTCCTCGCGACCGAGACGAGAGACTTGGTGATCACCGGCCATGACACGGCGTTCTGCGGCACCGCCAACATGCGGCTATCTGAAGTGATTGCCAGATTGTTGCTGATAACTCCGCGACCGGTAATTGTCTGTCCGGACGAGCTGCCAGGGGGCAGCGATATTCTGATCGCTTACGACGGCAGCTTCCCCGCCATGCGGGCAGTCCAGATGTTTGTACTTCTTGGAATCGGGTACGGGAAGCGCATCTGCGTAACTTCGATCGACGCAAGTCAGGAGCTGGCTGCCCGTCGGGCGGCTGCAGCGGCGGGGTACCTTCGAAGTCATGGATACGAGGCAGACGCGAATCCGATCAGCTCCCGGACGCATCCTGCAGAGGTCATCAATATTGAAATCGCGGACAGGAGAATAGAATCGCTGGTCATGGGCGCCTATGGGCATCGTGGGTTTCGGGAGGCTCTGTTCGGTTCGACCACCGGCTTCTTGATGGAAAGTCCGCAATGCGTGGTGTTTCTTTACCACTAGCGATTCGGTAGAACGATCCCGACTTCCTCGACACAATCACATTCTTCCCGAACCAAGCGGCATCGTCCAAATGCCGTAGCAGGCGTAGCTCCGAACGCGATTCGTGCCTGAACGAGGCCAGAAGTGGGCTCCTTTCATCATCTGCCGGCGGACGAGGTTCTGAGAGAACTAAGCGTTGAGCGGGAGGGGCTTAGCGAAGCTGAAGCCGCCGAGCGGCTCCGTCACCATGGGCCAAATCGTCTGCCGGAACCGGCATACAATACGCTGCTGGCGGTTTTCGTCGCGCAGTTCCGAAGCCCGTTCATCTACCTTCTGTTCGCTGCGGGTGCGGTAGCGCTGAGCATCGGCCATGTCACGGACGCCGCATTCATCGCTGCGGTGCTGGTGCTCAACGCCGGGATCGGCACATTCCAGGAATGGAGGGCCGAGACGCGAGCGCGCGCGCTCAAGGCTCTCATCAAGGCGAGCGTCAGCGTCTGGCGAGGCGGGACGTTACAGCGATTGCCCAGCGAAGCTCTGGTCCCCGGCGACATCACGCAAGTCGAGAGTGGCGAAAGGATCGCGGCCGACCTTCGCCTCATCGAAGGTCAGAATCTGAGCGTCGATGAAAGCCTGCTTACCGGGGAATCGCTTGCCGTGGTCAAGCGGCCGATGGCCCACGTTGCCGCCGATGCAGGCCTGTCAGATCGCGTGACGATGCTGCATGCCGGCACCACGGTGCAGACCGGACGTGGGCTCGGAGTCGTTGTAGGCACCGGGAGCGGCACGGTCGTTGGCCAGTTGGCGGCGTCGCTCGACAGGCCCGAACCGCAGCCCCCGCTCATCCGGAGGATGGCGCAGTTCACTCGCCAGCTTGGATTTGTGATGGTCGCGGTGGTGGCCCTCATTGCCACGATGGAGGCACTGCGCGGCGTACCTGCCACCGATATCTTGTTGCTGTCGATTGCATTGATCGTCTCGGCCATTCCCGAGGGCCTTCCGGTTGCAATGACCGTTGCTCTATCGATCGCCATGCATCGCATGGGACTGCGCAACGTGGTCGTCCGCCATTTGCCCGCAGTAGAGGGTTTGGGCGCCTGCACTCTCATTGCCACGGACAAGACCGGCACGCTGACGCTCAATCGGCTCACCATTGAGCGGGTCTGGACCGCGGAGCGGGGCGAGGTCTCAACGTCCGATGAATCCGCTCGAGCGATGCTGAGCGCGGGCGCATATGCCAGCGAAATGCCGGCAGGAAGCGGCGAAGTGCTCATCGGTGATGCCGTCGATCTTGCATTCTTTGCTGCAATGACGAGTTCTGGCTCGGCCGCCGTCGGACCCTCAGCGTCCGTCGATCGGCTTCCTTACGAACCGGAGAAGCGGTTTGCCGCCTCCTTCCATGAGGATGGGAACGCACTGGTCGCCTATGTAAAGGGAGCGCCCGAGACCGTCGCCTCCTTCTGTGGGAACGCCGACACCGAGGCATTGGCCGCGGCAGAACGCATGTCAGCCGATGGGTATCGCGTGATAGCTGTCGCAGCAGGGCGCGTTGCACTGCGAGCGGAACACGGCCTGACCGGATTGCGGCTGCTCGGTTTCGCGGGCCTCATCGACCCGCTGCGCCCGGAGGCCAGAGAGGCCATCGGCGCCGCGCAGCGCGCCGGCATCCGAATTGTCATGGTTACAGGTGATCACCCCTTAACGGCGCTCGCCATCGCGCGGCAACTCGGCTTGGCGCATGAGCCGGAAGAGGTCGTGACCGGGGCCGATCTTGCTCGGCTTCGGGATAAGGCACTCGATGATACGATTGCGGCCGCGCGTGTATTCGCAAGAACGGAGCCGCTTCAAAAGCTGACGATCATCGAAAGCTTGCGCCGGCAGAACCATGTCGTAGCCGTTACCGGCGACGGCATCAACGATGCGCCAGCCCTTCACGCGGCAGATATCGGCATCGCGATGGGAAAGGGCGGTACAGACGTGGCGCGAGATGCAGCCGATCTCATTCTCACAGACGACAATTTCGCCTCCATTGTTGCAGGCGTCGAGGAGGGACGGATCGCCTACGACAACGTTCGCAAGGTCATTACGCTCCTCATTTCGACCGGCGCCGCTGAGATTCTGCTGATGCTGCTCTCGACAAGTTTTGGTTTGCCGCCCCCGCTCACCGCAGTACAGCTCCTTTGGCTCAACTTGATCACGAACGGATTGCAGGATGTTGCGCTTGCTTTCGAGAAGGCGGAGCCAGACGTCCTGCAGCGCAGGCCACGCGACGCGAACGCAGCGATTTTCGACGCCCGGATGATAGAACAAGTTGTGCTCAGCGGGGCCGCCATCGGGCTCACTGCTTTCGCGGCATACGCGCTGATGCTGCGCAATGGCGTATCGCATGTGGCGGCTCAAGGTGCCATCCTGTGGCTCTTGGTCTGGTGTGAGAACGCGCACGCTTTCAATTGTCGCTCGGAGGTGCGTTCGGTTTTTCGAATTCCGATTGCTGCCAATCCGTTTCTCGTTGCCGCCGTGATTGGAACACAAGTTCTGCAGCTGGTAGTGCTGGCGATCCCGCCCTTGCGAGAGATGCTCTCGCTCCAGGCGATGACGTGGGCGGACGCACTCCAGTTGGCTGTTGGGGGGCTCGGCGCGCTGGCCGTCATGGAACTCTACAAATGGTCGCGTCGAGCCTCAGATCGCAGGCGGCTCGGCCTCTCTGTGCTGCCTTGAGCGGGCATTGTGTATGGAGCAATCGGCAGATTAAGCGGATCTGCATGTCTGGTCTTTCGAGCGACGAGATATCAAACTATGTGAGGCGACCGCGATCGTTCTTTCTGCGCAAGCGCCGAGCATATTCAAGCCCCCAAGCGAGACCGAGAACGGCGGAAATGACCGAGCCGATGAGAACACCGAATTTGGTCGCGTTTAGGAGATCTGCATCGGCAAAGGCGAGCGTGGCGATGAAGATGGACATGGTGAACCCGATGCCGGCCAGCAGGCCGACCAGACAGACGCCAGCCCAAGAAACGCCGGGTGCCAGCCGACACCAGCCCAGGCGTACTGCAATCCAGCTCGCACCGATCACGCCGAGCGGTTTGCCAATGCACAAGGCCAGTACCACGCCCAGCGTTGCGAACCAGGCTCCGGCGGGAAGCTTGGCGTCGGTGAGCGTGATGCCGGCATTCGCCAAAGCGAACAGAGGCATGACGCCGTAGGCCACCCAAGGATGCAGCGCCGTTTGAACGCGCACGACGGGCGGCAAAATCTCACGATGAGCGATTCGAAGCTGTCGCAGAGGCGACTCCAGTCGATGTGCATCCTTGGTTCTGACGGCATCGCTGCTACGCAGTTCCTCAGCCACGCGAGACACCACTTTCAGCGGATGCTCCCGCATCGGGAGGGACCGTACGGGCGTCATCAGGCCGAGTATCACGCCTGCGAGAGTCGGATGGGCGCCCGCTATGAGAAGCCCGCTCCAGACGATCGCGCCCGGCAAGAGATAGGCGGGGGCGGAACCAACCCCGATCCGCTGCAGCCCCAGAACCATCAGGATGCCCAGCAACACAACGATGAACCCGGCGTATTGGAGACCCTCGGAGTAGAAGAAGGCAATGATCAGCACCGCGATGACGTCGTCGATGATGGCCAGAGCCAGCAGGAAAACTCGTACATTGACGGGGATTGATCGCCCAAGCAGCGCGAGCACGCCCACGGCAAAGGCGATGTCTGTCGCGGTCGGTACAGCCCAGCCGAGTCTGCGCACCGGATCCATATTGAAGCTGATGAAAATGATTGCGGGGACAATGACTCCGCCGAAAGCTGCGACGACCGGCAAGATCGCCTGATCAATCTTGCTCAGCGTACCTTCGTGAATTTCACGCTTGATCTCCATGCCTACGACAAGGAAGAAGATCGCCATCAGTGCATCGTTGATCCAGTGATGCAGCGACCGGGAGAAGACGAAGTTCCCCAGCCCTATCGAGAGCGACTGATCCCAGAGAGCATGATATCCATGTGCGAAGGGGGAATTGGCCCACACCAGCGCGGCGGCCGCCGCGATCAGGAGCATGACGCCGCTGACGGCCTCGACGTGCAAGAAGCGCTGCAACGTGGCGAACGCCTGTTCGGCAATGAGTTGAGCTCGAGGCAGGTCTTCGGCTGGTGGTTGATGGCTCACGGGGGCGCGCTTTCCGCGTGGCGGCCCGACCATCGCTTGACCTGTCGCTGTTGCATACAGCGAACACCCGAACGATGTTGTATACATCGATTGGAATAAGGCAACTAGATTCGAGCGTGCGTCCGCGCAAGCCAAACCGTCCCAAACGTCGCGACCAAAGTGCGCGTCGCCATCGGCTCTTACGACTTGTCCCCGCGGCTCGCCCCTACGGATCCAGCTCCGTATCCCAGTACAGATAGTCGAGCCAGCTGTCGTGCAGGTAGTTCGGCGGGAAGAGACGGCCGTTGCGGTGCAGCTGGTGCACGGTGGGGGCGAACGCGCTCTGGCGCGGAAACATCTTGGCCTGCGCCGGGGTGAGATTGCCCTTGCGAAGGTTACACGGCGAGCACGCCGCGACCACGTTCTCCCAGGTGGTCTGGCCGCCTTTGCTGCGCGGGATGATGTGATCGAAGGTGAGGTCTTCGGGCGAGCCGCAATATTGGCAGGCGAAACGATCGCGCAGGAAGACGTTGAACCGGGTGAAGGCGGGGTGGGTGGTCGGCTTGACGAAGGATTTGAGCGAGACGACGCTCGGCAGCTGCATCTGCAGCGTGGGACTGTGGACCGCCTGATCGTAGTGAGCGACGATATTGACGCGGTCGAGGAACACCGCCTTGATCGCGTCCTGCCACGACCACAACGACAGTGGGTAGTAACTCAGCGGCCGGAAGTCCGCATTCAGCACCAACACCGGCCAACTGCCTTGCGAGACATGTGCGTTCAAGTAACGCTCCCGGCCTCCAATATACGCTGCGAAGCAGCATGTGTTGACATACTACATGCAGCGTGACGGGATTGTGAAGCCCGTTGAGCGACTTATTCAGGCGCAAGCAATGCGGCGGCGGGGTGGCAAAAGCGCTCAAAATGCCGCGATCCGGGGGACGCTCGGAACCGCCAGCCCCGCGTCGTGACCGCCTCCCGCGGCAGCTACTCCCGTACCCGCTCCAGCTTCTGCAGGCACCGCGTCGTGCGCACCTCGGCCGGCATCTCCTCGTCTGGAGAGCTGGTCTCCCAGTTGGTGACGCCGACCTCGCCGACATAGATGTCGCCCTTCGAGTCCAGCGCGATACCATGTGGGGCGAGGAATTTGCCGCTGGCAACACCCGGGCCCTCCTCGCCGCCGAGCCGCGCGATGCGCTTACCCCTGGCGTCCACGATCGACAGCCGCGGGCCGAGATTGGGCACCTTGCGGTTGATGGCCAGGCCGGGGCCGAGCTCGCCGATGACGAAGGTCGGGTTCTTGGGCCCGCCGCAGCAGCACAGCGCACAAGGGCGGTGCAGGTTGTTCCACTGCGCCTCATACTTGCCCTCGCCATTGAACACCTGCACGCGGTGGTTCTCGCGGTCGGCGACATAGACCCAGCCGTCGGCATCGGTGGCGATATTGTGCACGATGTTGAACTGGCCGGGATCGGTGCCCGGCTCGCCCCAGCTTTTGATCAGCTTGCCGTCGGGGGTGAATTTGTGCACGCGCGCATTGCCGTAGCCGTCGGAGACGTAGATCTCGCCCTTCGGCGACAGTGCGGTGTGGGTGCAGCGGTGGAACGGCTCTCCGCTCATGAACGGTGCCGGCTTTGCGGGGATGCCGATCGTCAGCAGCACCTTGCCGTCGGTGGTGCATTTGCGCACCGTGTGATCGCCGTCATCGGTGCAATAGAGGTTGTCGTCGGCATCAATGTGCAGACCATGCGCACGGGAGAACAGTCCCTCGCCCCAGCTGCGCAGGAAATTGCCGTCGCGGTCCAGCACCACCATCGGATGGGCGCCGCGGTTGAAGACGTAGACGCGATCCTTGCTGTCGACCGCGACCGAGGCGACGTCGGTGAGCTGCCAGCCGTCGGGAAGTTTCGCGAAGTTTTCGACGACGCGGTAGCGATGCTCGCCGCTGCCGAGAATGGCTGGCATGGGTGGTCTCTCCTCTTGTCGTTCCGGGGCGCGACGAAGTCGCGAGCCCGGAATCCATTCGGCCGCGGGTCCCGGAGTTTCCATGGATTCCGGGTTCGCGCTGACGCGCGCCCCGGAATGACGATCGTGTCTACGTCCGCCCCAAAATCCCTTCCTCGACCCCCTTGATCTGGAGCGCGAGATATTTCGAGTTGATCCGGCATTGCGCCAGGCTGCCGGCGATGAACCAGAGGCCGGGCTGCTTCGTGCGCGCATACATGTTGCGGAGCTCGAAGCCCTCGCCAAAGCCCCAGATCGGACCGACCCGGTCGGCGACGGCATCGCCGAACAGCTGGTGCACCAGATATTCCTGCGGCTTGTAGCCGGTCGAGAGCACGATCAGGTCGGCGGCAATGATCGAGCCGTCCTTGATCCGCGCGCCCTCGGCAACGAAGCTTTCTATGTCGGAAAACTGCCTGAGCCCGATCTTGCCCTCGACGATCAGGTTGGAGCAGCCGACATTGAAATAATAGCCGCCGCCGCGGGTGAGGTATTTGAACTGCCAGCCGGTGCCGGCTTCGCCGAAGTCGAGCTTGAAGCCGACGCGCGCGAGGCCGTCGAGCAGCTCCTTGTCGAGCTGCTTCGATTGCTCGGTCAGCATCACATGCGTCTTCTTCGCAAGAGGCGTCGGCATCGAGGCCGCGATCAGGTCGTTGTCCTCGAGCGTCCCTTCGTTATAGGTCGCATAGGCGAGTTGCGCAGACGGTTCGATATTGGTGACCAGCGTCGGCGACCGCTGCACCAGCATCACCTCGGCGCCGCTGGAATGAAGATCCTGGGCGACGTCGTGGCCGCTGTTGCCGGTGCCGATGACGATGGCGCGCTTGCCTGTCCAGTTCTCGCCGTCCTCGTAGCGGCTGGAATGCACCAGCGTGCCCTTGAAATTGTCGAGGGTCGGAATGTCAGGCACATTGGCGATGCCGCTGACGCCGGTCGCCATCACCACGTGACGAGGATGCATGGTGCGCTTGCTGCCGTCGGAGCGGCGCAGCGTCACGGTCCAGTAGCCCTTCGCCTCATCATAGGCGCCGCCCTCGAACTCGGTGCCGGTCCAGAAGTTCAACTCCATGGCATCGACATAGGCTTCGAACCAGTTGGCGAGCTTGTCCTTTGGAATATAGGTCGGCCAGCTCGGCGGGAACGGCATGTAGGGCAGATGATTGACCTGCACCTGATTGTGCAGCGTCAGCGCGTGGTAACGCTTGCGCCAATTGTCGCCGATTCGTGCCTCGCGATCGACGATCAGCGTGTCGACCTGTAACTGTTTCAGCCGCGCCGCGATCGCGAGCCCGGCCTGGCCGCCGCCGACCACCAGCACGGCTGGATCGCGGTCGGCATAGTCGCGCGAGGCATTGCGCAGGTCGAGCCAGTTCGGCCCGCGAAAGTCGCGCGAATAGGCCTGGCCGCGCGGGCGCGAGATGCCGAGCTGTTCCTCGAAGCCTTTGAGCTCGTCGAGCGCGGTCAACAACGTCCACGCCTTCAGGCGGTCGCCGTCGGCCGTGTCAGGGACGAGCCTCACGATGCCGCTGCCGCGACCGATCGCGGTCTCGAAGTGGAAGATCGCTTCGATGGTGTTGGTGCCGGCCCGCGTCACCCAGCGCGGCGGCGCCCGGTTCGGAGCGATATTCAAACCAGTCGGCGCCGCCTTGGGTGCGCGCGCCGTCAGCTCCTGCGTGATCGCATCGCGGCCCGCGATTGTCTGCAGGTTCCAGCTCAGCGCCAGCACGTCGCGCCAGAAGCCGTCGGCGAGGAAGAGCGGGTCCAGCGTCGCGGGATCAGGTCTGCCCAGGATGCGCTCGAATTCGTCGAGCCAGCCTTGCGCGGCGATGGAAATATCCTGCGTCCGGTCCAGCATGCGCGACCTCATGGCCGCCTTCGCGGCGTTTCCTCGGAGGGGCAAACGCTATACCGGTTCTCAGGTCGTCGAAAGCGCCTTACCCGAGCAGTGAGAGCATGTGGCCCTGCTCCGGCGGAATGCGGCCCTTCAGAGTGTCGAGATAGACCTGCCGCACCGCCTCGGATCCGCGGCTCTCGACGACGGTCAGGCATCTCTCCAACAGCGGCGCGAAGCCGGACCATGCCGCGCCAAAAGGCTGCTCGATACCACCCGGGCCCCATTCCTTGGCACGCTTGCGGATCTGGTCGGGCGCGAAGAACCAGCGCGGTTTTGCACCGGGCAGCTCGCCTTCGTCGGCCTCGGCGGCACGATGCGTCAAACCGACGCGCACCGAGCATTTCATCTGCGCGCCGAAATGCCGGTGCAGCGCGGCCCGCAGTGCGCTGTTGCCGGCCATGTCGACGAAGGCCACCGGGGCCTCCGTTGGCAACGACGTCACGCGGTCATAGGTGATGACCTCGTCATAACAGCCGAGCGACGTCACGAAGCCCGTGTTTCCAGCCGATGTCAGCCCGACCACTTTGCGCCCGCGCGTGTGCAGCAGATGCGCGAGCCCGAACGCGGTCTTGCTCGAGGCGCTCGACAGCAGCACGGTTCGCGCACTGAAGTCGTCGTTCTCGGTGAAAAAGTCGTCGACCAGGAACGACAGCATGAACAGCGGCCGCAGCAGCGCCTGGTAATCGCCCTGCCGCCCGGCGTAGGCGGGATCGCCGCCGACGCGCGCATAGGCGTTGTAGACCGGCGCTACGCCCTGCCGGTGGGCGGCACCGTCGCGCAAGCCGCGCTTGCTGACGTCGGTCGCCTCGATGACGAGATGCGTCGCCATCGGAAAATAGCCGAACAGGCGATCGCCGAAGGGTACGTTCGGATGTGTTGAGGCGATGACCTCGCCAAAGCCCCATACCGGAATGTTGCCGAAGCCAGTCGGCGCCGGAAACAGCTGCCAGTATTTCAGCTCGTCGCCGAGCACGGCATAGGTGATGTTGTTGGCGGTCAGCGCAAAGCGGTCGACCTTCACCAGCAGGGCGTCCTGCGGCAGCGCATCCGGAAGCGCGGCCGCGACCGTCCTGCAATTTTCGAAATCGTCGCGCGCAACGATGAAATCGGTGGCTGTCATGATGTCGATCCCGGCTCGTGTCCGTGCCGGCATCTCATCGGTTATGGCGTCGTTTGCAACCGCAACATAGTTTTAAACGTTGTTTGTCAGCGTCCCGCTAGGTGCGGTCCGCCCAATAGGGATCGCGCAGCTTGCGCTTGAAGATCTTTCCGGTCGCCTCGCGGGGCAGCGCTTCCAGGAACTGGATCTCCTTCGGTACCTTGAAATTGGCCAATCGTTCGCGCAGAAAAGCCTGCACCGCGGTGGCGGAGAGCTTTTCGGGCAAGTCGGGCTCGATGCAGGCGCACAGTCGCTCGCCATATTCCGCGTCCGGGATGCCGAACACGGCGCAATCGCGGACGCCGGGCATGGTGATCAGCACGTTCTCGATCTCGGCAGGATAGATGTTGACGCCGCCCGAGATCACCATGTCGCGCTTGCGGTCGCACAGGAACAGATAGCCGTCCTCGTCGAGATAGCCGACATCGCCGACGCTGACGAGACCGTCGCGCCCGGCCTCGGCGCGCGCCTGCGCCTTGCCGTGATAGTCGAAATCGGGCACCGCGCTCTGGCGCATGTAGATCTCGCCGATCTCATTGGCGCCGCAGAGGCTGCCGTCCTCGCGGAAGATCCTGACGATGCCGCCTTCGATGGCGCGGCCGACCGTGCCGGGCTTCCTCAGCGCCTCTTCGGCCGAGTGCCAGACCGGGATGCCGGTCTCGGTCGAGCCGAAATATTCGTTGATGACCGGTCCCCACCACTCGATCATGGCCCGCTTCACCTCGGGCGGGCAGGGCGCCGCGCCGTGCACGACGAAGCGCAGCGACGACAGGTCGTAACGCTGCCTGACGGCCTCGGGCAGGCGCAACAGGCGGACGAACATGGTCGGCACCATGTGGATGTGCGTCACACGGTGGCGTTCGATCAGAGCCAGCAGTTCCTCGGCGTCGAATCGCGGCTGGAGCACGATGGTGCAGCCGTTGCGAAAGGCCATCATGCCATAGGAATGCGGCGCCGAGTGATACATCGGCCCGTTGATCAGCACGACCTGGCCCTCGCGCGGCTTGATGCCGTAGGTGATCCCGCCGACCCTTTCGGAAGCGGCGGCCTGCTCGGGCCGCATCGGCATGCGCCGCACGCCCTTCGGCATACCCGTCGTCCCCGAGGTGTAGATCATTGCCGCGGCCCGGCGCGGCGGCTCCTGCGATTCCGGATGGCCGTCGCGCCAGCGGTCCCAATCCATCGATCCCGTCGGGACGTCCGTCAGATCGGGGGGAATTGCGAAGGTCGCCGCGAGCTCGGGCGGGGTTGCGACGACGAGCAGGCGGACATCGTCCGGAATGCCGCCGCGAATCTGCGGCAGCAGATCGGCGTGGCAGACCAGGATCCTGGCGCCGCTGTCGGTCAGGATGTAACGGACCTCCTCGGCCTTGAGGTGCCAGTTGATCGGCACCACCGGGCTGCCCAACGCGGCCGAGGCCGCAACCACCTCGAACAGGGCGAAGTCGTTGCGCAGCATCATCGCGACCGGCGCGCCTTCGGCAACGCCGAGCGTGTGCAGGCCGCTCGCGGCGCGTTTGATGCGCGCCTGGATCTCGTCATAGCCGATCCGGCGTTCGCCGCTGATGATCATGGTCCGTCCCTGTTGCACTGGAGTCAGCGATCGTCGAGCACGTCGCCGAAGCCCACCCAGCTCTTGCCGTTGAAGCGCCGGAGCTGAAGCTGCTGGAACGGCAGATAGTCGTCTGGCCCGGTCGAAACGGTGATGCCCGGCAGCAGCAGCGGCAGCTTCACGTCCTTCAACGAGGCCGCCTGGCGCATGATGTTTTCGCGGCTGAAATCACCCTTGCAGGCCTTCAGCACGGTCATGAGCAGCGTTGCGTAGTGGTAGCCGGCCCCGTAATTGGAGTTGGAGAGGTCGGCGTTCGGCATGTATTGCTTCATGAAGGCGAAGTACTCCTTCACGCCGGGATCGTTGGCCCATTGCGGGTCCATCGTGTCCTTCTGGTTGCTCGACGAGATCAGGCCGACGGCGTTGTCGAGCCCCGCCGGCTCCAGGAATGAGATCGACGAGGCCGACGTCGGCACGAAGAACAGCTCGGGCTTCCAACCGATCTCGGCGACGCCCTTGATCATCTGCGAAGTGAACTTGCCGAGCACGACGCCGAACAGCACGTCGGCGCCCGATGCCTTCAGGGTCGAGAGCTGCGAGCTGATCGTCGGTGCGCTGGTCTCGTAGGTCTGCTCGGCGATGATCATGCTGGCGGCCTTGTCGCCGAGCGCGCGCTTGAAGCCGGCGACATAGTCGCGGCCGAAATCGTCGTTCTGGGACAGGATGGCGATCTTGGCGCCCGGCTTGGTGCGCAGCACGTGCTTGGCATAGACCACGCCCTCGGACTCGTAAGCGGCCATGCCGGGCATGGTCCACGGATATTTCTGCGGTTCGGCCCATTTCGTCGCGCCGGAGAGCACGAACAGCTGCGGCACCTTCTTGCCGTTGAGGTAGCGCTGCACGGCGCTGTTGGTGGCGGTGCCGAGCGAGCCGAACATCATCAGCACCTCGTCCTGCTCGACCAGCTTGCGGGTCTGCTCCACCGTCTTCGGCGGCGAGTAGGCGTCGTCCAGCGTGATGAACTTGACCTTGCGGCCGTTGATGCCGCCCTCGGCATTGATCTTCTCGAAGAACGCCTCCTGGGTCCGTCCGATCGCCCCGAAGCCGGATGCCGGACCGCTATAGGGCAGGGTCTGCCCGATCCGGATCTCGTCGGTTCCCTCGGCATGGGCGCTCCCGCTGGCGAGGGCCAGCAGGGACAGACCAATCAATGCGGCTGCCAGCTTCATGATGTCCTCCCGTGTTTTATTGCAAGTCCGAAACGTCACGCGCTCGCGCGCATCAGAAATTCGTGCCTCGCCTGATCGAATTCACCCTTCATGCGGTCGACGAGCTCGGCGACCGGGGGGACGTCGGTGATCTGGCCGATGCCCTGGCCCGATCCCCAGATGTCGCGCCATGCCTTCGATTTCATGTTGCCGCCGGAGCCGAAATTCATCTTCGACTTGTCGGCGGCGGGGAGATTGTCCGGGTCCAGTCCGGCGGCGGCGATGGAAGGGCCGAGATAGTTGCCGTGCACGCCGGTGAACAGGTTGGTGTAGACGATGTCGTGCGCGGCATGCTGCGTCAGCGCGGACTTGTAGGCCTCGTCCGCGTTGGCTTCCTGCGTCGCGATGAAGCGGGTGCCCATATAGGCGAGGTCGGCGCCCAGCGTCAGCGCGGAGGCGATGCCGAATCCGTCGCTGATCGCGCCCGAGAGAAGGATCGCGCCGCCGAACCATTGCTTGACCTCGCGCACCAGCGCGAAGGGCGACAGCGTGCCGGCGTGTCCGCCCGCACCGGCGCAGACCAGGATCAGCCCGTCGACGCCCTGCTCGGCGGCCTTGCGCGCGTGCTTGACGTTGATGACGTCGTGGAACACCAGACCGCCATAGGAGTGCGCGGCCTCGACGATCTCCGCCGGCGGCCGCAACGAGGTGATGATGATGGGCGCCTTGTGCTTTACGCAGATCTCCATGTCCTTCATCAGCCGGTCGTTGGAGGCATGGCAGATCTGGTTGACGGCGTAGGGCGCAACCTTCTTGCCGGGATTGCGCGATCTGTATTCGCCGAGCTCGTCCTCGATGCGGCTCAGCCACTCGTCCAGCTTCTCGACAGGACGGGCATTGAGCGCGGGAAACGAGCCGACAACGCCCGCCTTGCACTGGGCGATCACCAGTTCCGGTCCGGACACGATGAAGAGGGGCGAGCCGACCACGGGCAGCTCGAGTGAATCCTTCAAGAGAGTGGGCAGCGCCATCATGTCCTCCTGAAACGCGAGCCCGCCGGCGGGCGGATGCGAGGCGTTTCCCTGTTGATTGTCGCGCGGGCGGATTGCCGCCCGCGTTCGCGGATTTGATCCCACTATAAGGTTGGACGGCGCGCTCCGGCCGTTCAATAATGAACGGATCATCATTCAGATATGAACAGGGCGCCCGATGGACTGGGACTTTTGCAAGACCTTCGTCGCAGTGGCCGATACAGGCAGCTTCACCGCCGCCGCCCGCCGGCTGCACACCAGCCATCCCACCGTCAGCCGCAAGATCGCGGCGCTGGAAGCTCAGCTCGGCACCCGACTGGTGGCGCGCGCCGCCGACGGCCTGGCGCTGACCGCGGATGGACGGACGCTGCGCGAGCACGCCGAGGCAATGGCGGCCGCAGCGCTACGGGCCGAGACCGCGGTCGCGGCGGGAGGACACAAGGCGCGCGGCATCGTCAAGCTGTCGATCGGCGCGACGCTGGCCTCGCATTGGCTGATGCCGCGCTTGCCGGCCTTCCTGCGTGCGCACGATCATATCCAGCTGGAGATCATCACCCATCCGTTTCCGGCGAGCGTCCGCCGGCGTGAGGCGGATGTGGTGCTGCGGCCCTTCGACAGCGGCGAGGAAAACCTGGTCGGTCGCAAGATCGGCCGTCTCGGCACGGGATTCTATGCCTCGCGCGATTATGCCGCCGGGCGGCCCTTGCCTGAACGGCGCGGCGATTGGAAGGAGCACAGCGTCATCGGCTTCGCCGACCAGGCATCCAATGCGCAGCTTGCGCGCTGGAGCGACGTCGTCACGCGGCAGGCGAGGGTGGTGATGCGCTGCTCATCCCAGGGGGACATGCTGGCGGCGGTCCGCGCCGGGATCGGAATTTCCGCGCTCTCGTGCTTCGTCGCCGAAGCCTATTCCGATCTCGTGCGCGTCGCCCCGCAGAAGCTCGCCAGCGTCGCGGATCTATGGCTGCTGGCCCATCCCGACCTCGTCGAGCTTCCGGCGGTGCGCGCCGTGGTCGACTTCGTCGCCGAATGCGCCCGGGCCGACCGCGCGAGGCTGCGCGGTTAGCCCGATCCCGCGAGCACGCCCTCGCGCTTCTTCACTGCACGATAGTAGCCCCACCACAGATGCGCGGCCGCGCCGCGCAGCGGACGCCAGGGTTCGGCGAGCGGCGCCATCTGCTTCTCGGTCGGCCGCGCCTTCAGACCGAGCCCGATACGGATGCCCTCCTGCACGGCGAGGTCGCCGGCCGGCCAGGCATCGCCATGGCCGAGGCAAAACAGGAGATAGACGTCGGCGGTCCAGGGGCCGATACCGGGCAGCGCGATCAGCGTGTGATGGGCGGCATCGGCATCTTCCTCCGCGAGCACGTCGAGGTTCAGCCGCTCGGCGGCGATCTCGCGCGCCAGATGCTTCAGCGTCTTGATCTTCGCGGCGGAGAGGCCGAGCCGCCCCAGCCGGTCGGTGCGGGCGCGGCGCACAGCGTCATGGTCGAACGGATCGAACGCGGCCGACAGCCGCCCCCATATCGCCGCGGCGCTCGCGGTTGAGAGCTGCTGTCCGCAGACGATGTGCGCAAGGCCGGTAAAGCCCGGCTCGCGCCGCCGCAGCGCCGGCATGCCCGCGATCTCGAGCACGGGCTTGAGGCGCGGATCGCGCTTGATCAGCGCGTGAACGGCCTCTTCGAGATCGGACTGGGTTTCGAGGTGGATGGTCATGATGGTCCGACAAGCTCTCCGACGTCATGGCCGGGCTTGTCCCGGCCATCCACGTCTTTCTAACCGTGACGTATTGTCTAGCATGAGCGGTGGTTGTGGTGTTTGTCCGGCACCTTGACATGATCGGCAGGCGGCATCGAAGAACGTGGATGGCCGGGACAAGCCCGGCCATGACGAGATATGTCGACTGATGCCACCCGTTTTCCGATTTGCCCCCAGCCCCAACGGCCACCTGCATCTCGGCCACGCCTATTCCGCGCTGCTCAACTTCGATCGCGCGCGGGAGACCGGCGGGCGGCTGTTGCTGCGGATCGAGGATATCGACGCGACGCGCTGCCGGCCGGAATACGAGACGGCGATCTACGAGGATCTCGCCTGGCTCGGAATTGCCTGGGAAACGCCGGTGCGACGGCAGTCCGAGCATCTTGCCGACTATCGCGCCGCGCTGGAAAGGCTCTCCGCGCTCGGTCTCGTCTATCCGGCTTTCGAAAGCCGGGCCGAGATCGCAAGGCTCATCGCTGCGCGCGAGGTGGACGGGCCGTGGCCGCGCGATCCCGACGGTGCGCCGCTTTATCCCGGCGACGCCAGATCATTGTCGGCTGACGAACGGTCGCATTTGATCGCATCAGGCGCGCCTTATGCGCTGCGGCTCGACATGCAGGCCGCCTGCCGCCGTGCCGCCCGCCTGAGCTGGAATGAGCACGGCGAGGGACCGGACGGCGAGCGCGGCATCATGCCGGTGCGGCCGGAGGCGTGGGGCGACGTGATCCTGGCCCGCAAGGAGACGCCGACCAGCTATCATCTGTCGGTGGTCGTCGACGACGCGCTCCAGGGCGTCAGCGAGATCGTGCGGGGCCAGGACCTGTTTTACGCCACCTCGGTGCACCGCCTACTCCAGGCCCTGCTTGGCCTGCCCGAGCCTGCCTACCGCCATCACCCACTGATTCGCGATGAGGCGGGCCGGAAGCTGTCGAAATCGAGCCGGTCGACCGGTCTGCGCGGCTTGCGCGCGGCTGGCATCACGCCGGCCCGCGTCCGCCAGCTGGTGGGATTAGGTTAAGTTTCTCTGGGGGTTAGCAAAACGTCGCCGTGACTCCGAGGGTTCCTCCGTGCCATGCTCGGTCTGCGCGGGGTTCGAAGAGAGTACTTCGAAGGGGATTCATGGCGGCGAAAACGCGTCCAGTGCGCACCACGCGGACGTCCAGGCGGCTGCCTCGGAAGCGGTCCGGGACGGCCGGAAAGGTGCGCAAGCGCAGCACCAAGGTGGTCGCGCCCGACGTGGTCCAGGCGGCGCTGGCCGCCTTTGCCCATGAGGTCCGCACCCCCCTGACCGGCATTCTGGCGATCAGCGATCTGCTCGCGACTTCCGATCTCGGCGAACGGGAACGGCGGTGGGCGGATACCATCAAGGCCGGTGCCGAGCATCTGGCGAGCCTTGCTACGCTGTTCGTGGATGCCGCCAGAACCGGCAAGGGAACGGGGAGGGGCGGTAGCACGCTGCGCCAGGACCTGTTCGATCTACGGACGCTCGCCCGCAGCGCCGGCGATTCACTGGCCGGCCGTGCCGCGGCCAAAGGTCTCCAGGCCGAGGTCGAGCTCTCCGACAAGCTGCCTGGACTCGTGGTCGGTGATCCCGTCCGCCTGCGCGCGGCGCTCGAGAACCTCATCGACAATGCCGTGAAGTTCACAGACCAGGGCGGCGTGGCGCTCGCAGTCGAGCCGTGGCGTCCCGCCAAAGCCAAAGCCAAAGCCGAAGCCGAAGCAAAGCGCAAGGGCAGGGTCGGTGTCTCCTTTGCGGTGTCCGACAGCGGCATCGGCCTCACCATGGCGGAGATCAAGCGGCTGTTCCGCCCGTTCACCCAGGCCAATGTCACCATCGCCTCGCGCTTCGGCGGCGCCGGCTTGGGGCTCTCTTCGGTCAAGCAATTGGCGCGTGCGATGGGCGGCGACATCACCGTCGCTCCGCGCCGCGGTGGTGGCGCCACCTTCACGTTGACGGTGTCGCTGGACGCCTCGGGATCGGACAAGAGCAGCGAGGCGAAGGGTAGCGGGCCCGAGGCGGTCGCGGGCCTTCGCGTGCTCAGCGTCGAGGACAATCCGTTCGGCCGCGTCGTGCTCAACACGATCCTGACCGAGCTCGGCCATCAAGCCGAGTTCATCGGGCGCGGCGAGGACGCGGTCGGCCGGCTGGAGCAGGGCGCGTTCGACGCGGTGCTGATGGACATGGTGCTGCCGGGCATCGACGGTATCGAGGCCATCAGGCGGATCCGCGCGCTGTCGACGCCGCTGGCTCGGATCCCGATCATCGGCGTGTCCGGCCGCGGCGAGGACGAGGCAGCATCGCGCGCGGCCGGCGCCGACGCGTTCCTGGTCAAGCCTGTGTCTCCGCGGGCTTTAGCGACTGCGCTGCTTGAAGCGACACGCCATGAGGAAGCCGCGACTTGATGATCGCGGCGTTGAGCTCACCGCCGTAAACGAAGATCGCGGCAATGAAATACAGGAACACCAGCGCAATGATCACCGAGGCGAGCCCCGCATACATGGTCACGTAGTTGTTGGCGAAGCGCGCCAGATACTGTCCGAAGACGACGCCGGAGACCAGCGACGCCGCCACCGTGAATATGATGCCTGGCATGATCTGGAGGAAGCTGCGCCGTCCCGCCGGCAGCCAGGCGTGCAGGATGAACAGCGCAACCACGAGCGCGCCGATGGTGATTCCGTAGCGCAGCCAGGTGAGGATGCTTTCGTTCGATTCGACGAACAGCGGAATGTGGCGCCGCGCCGCCTCGATGATCAGCGGACCGAGCACGATCAGGAACGCCATCGCGAGGGCAGTGAAGGCGGCAATCAGCGTGTAGGCAATCGATTCCAGCCGCAGCCAGTACCAGCGCCGCATCTCCACCACCGCATAGGCGCGGTTGAGCGCGACCCGCAGCGCCTCGACGCCGTTGGAGGCGAAATAGACCGACAGCGCCGCGCCAATGGTGAGAATGCCGGTGCGGGTCGTGGTCAGCACGTCATGCACCTCGCCCGAGATCGAATCGGCGACCTGCTTGGGCCAGACCTGGAGCATCAGGCTGGCCGCCTGGTCGGCGAGTTCTTTGGAGCCGAAGACGCCGGCGAGCGAGGTCAGCACGATCAGGAACGGGAACAGCGCCATCAGCGTCGACAGCGCGATGTGGCTTGCGATCGCCCAGCCGTCATCGGCGAGGAAGGTGTAGAACGCATCCATCACGACGACGTAGATGTAGCGGATCGCTTTCACGGCTTGCCCCAGCTTCGCCTCTCCCCGCTTGCGGGGAGAGGCCGGAATGCGCGCGCAGCGCGGATTCCGGGTGAGGGGGAGTCTCCGCGAATCCCACTGTCACTATACTCGCGGAGAGTCCCCCTCACCCGCCGTGCGTTCCGCACGTCGTCCTCTCCCCGCAAGCGGGGAGAGGCGAAGAACGCCGGCAATGATCGCAGATCGACATTCATCCGGCTAGCTTCTGATATTATTGGCATAAAAGCCAGATCGGGAACGCCATAGCGAACCGCCGCGCACGGTGTTATCTACCCTCAGATGGCATCTCTCCTGAGTACTTTCATCCTGCCGGCGGCCGCCGGCGCCGTCGCGTTGGTGCTGCTGCTCGGGCTCGTCAACATGATGCGCGGCGGCTCGCCCAATACCTCGCAGAAGCTGATGCGCTGGCGCGTGCTGCTTCAGTTCGTGGCGATCATCATCGCGATGCTCGCGGTCTGGGCGATGGGGCGCTAAATGGTCACGTTGAACCGTATCTACACCAAGACCGGTGACGACGGCACGACGGCGCTCGGAACCGGCGAGCGGCGTCCGAAATACGATCTGCGCATCGAGGCCTACGGCACCGTCGACGAGACCAATGCCGCGATCGGCGTGGTCAGGCTCCATACCCGGGACACGCCCGAACTCGATGCGATGCTCGGCCGCATCCAGAATGATCTGTTCGATCTCGGCGCCGATCTCGCCGTGCCCGAACGGGAGGGCAAGGCTGAGCGGCTGCGGGTGGTGACGAGCCAGGTCGAGCGGCTCGAGCGCGACATCGACACGCTGAACGAAAAGCTCGCGCCGCTGACCTCCTTCGTGCTTCCCGGCGGCACGCCGGTCGCAGCCCATCTGCATGTGGCGCGCACGATATGCCGCAGGGCGGAACGCGTGATCGTGGAACTGGCGGCCCGGCCGGGCGAACCGGTCAGCGCGGCTGGCATCCAATATATGAATCGCCTGTCCGACTTCCTGTTCGTGGCGAGCCGGACGGCTAACGACAATGGCGCCGGCGACGTGCTTTGGGTTCCCGGCCAGAACCGCTGACCCATCGCGCCCCCGCATTTCAGAAGGCCAAAATTAGACCCGTTCGCGCGTTGACCGGGGCAGATCAGGCCTTTAGGTTCCGCGCCAGTTGATAACCCCCCTCCCAGATTGAGTGAAAGAGGATCGATGAAGGTCTTAGTGCCGGTAAAGCGGGTGGTCGATTACAACGTCAAGGTCCGCGTCAAGGGCGATGGATCGGGCGTTGAACTCGCCAACGTCAAGATGTCCATGAACCCGTTCGACGAAATCGCAGTCGAGGAAGCGCTGCGCCTGAAGGAAGGCGGCAAGGCCACCGAGGTTGTGGTGGTCTCCATTGGACCTGCGCAGGCATCGGAGACGATCCGCACCGGCCTCGCCATGGGCGCCGACCGCGGCATCCTGGTGAAGGCCGAAGGCGCCGTCGAGCCGCTCGCCGTCGCCAAGATCCTGAAGAAGGTTGCCGACGAAGAGCAGCCGGGCCTGATCATCCTCGGCAAGCAGGCGATCGACGACGACTCGAACCAGACCGGCCAGATGCTGGCCGCGCTGCTCGGCTGGTCGCAGGCGACGTTCGCTTCGAAGCTCGAGGTCGAAGGGTCCGACTTCAAGGTCACGCGCGAAGTCGACGGCGGCCTCCAGACCGTGAAGCTGAAGGGGCCGGCGATCGTCACCACCGATCTCCGCCTCAACGAGCCGCGCTACGCCTCGCTGCCCAACATCATGAAGGCCAAGAAAAAGCCGATCGCGGAGAAGACCGTCGCCGACTACGGCGTCGACGTCGCTGCGCGTCTCGAGGTTCTCAAGACGACGGAGCCGGCGGGCCGCAAGGCAGGCGTCAAGGTCAAGGACGTCGCCGAGCTGGTGTCGAAACTCAAGAACGAAGCCGGGGTGCTCTGATGACGACGCTTCTGATTGCCGAACACGACAATGCGTCGCTCAAGGATGCGACCAACAAGGCCCTGACCGCAGCTAGCGCGCTCGGTGCGGATGTCGAGGTGCTGGTCGCCGGCCAGAACGCCAAGGGCGCGGCGGATGCCGCCGCAAAGCTCGCTGGCGTCAAGAAGGTGCTGCTCGCCGATGGCGACCTCTACGCGCACGATCTCGCCGAGCCGCTGGCTGCGCTGATCGTCTCGCTGGCTTCGGGCTATGACGCGATCGTTGCACCGGCGACCTCGCGCTTCAAGAACGTGATGCCCCGCGTCGCCGCTCTGCTCGACGTGATGCAGGTGTCCGAGATCATCAAGGTGGTCGCGCCCGATACCTTCGAGCGCCCGATCTATGCCGGCAACGCGATCCAGACGGTGAAGTCGAAGGACGCCAAGAAGGTCATCACGGTGCGGACCTCGACCTTCGCCGCAGCGGGTGAGGGTGGCAGCGCCGCGGTCGAGGACGTGGCGGCGGCCGCCGATCCAGGCTTGTCGTCGTTCGTCGGCGAGGAGGTTGCCAAGAGCGATCGTCCCGAGCTGACCTCGGCCAAGATCATCGTCTCCGGTGGCCGTGCCATGCAGAGCCGCGAGAACTTCGCCAAATACATCGAGCCGCTCGCCGACAAGCTCGGCGCCGGCGTCGGTGCCTCGCGCGCGGCGGTCGATGCGGGTTATGCGCCGAACGACTGGCAGGTCGGGCAGACCGGCAAGGTCGTGGCGCCCGAGCTCTATGTGGCGGTCGGCATTTCCGGCGCCATCCAGCATCTGGCCGGCATGAAGGACTCCAAGGTGATCGTTGCGATCAACAAGGACGAGGACGCACCGATCTTCCAGGTTGCCGATTACGGCCTGGTCGCCGATCTCTACCAGGCGGTTCCGGAGCTGACGGCCGAACTCGGCAAGCTCGGTAAGTAAAAGGCATCGAAAACACCGGCCGGAGGTATACACTCCGGCCGGTGTTGCATTTCTGAGGCGTTTTCTTTGGCGTGGGCGCGCCTTCGAAGCGATCCAATCTAGGTTTCGAGCCAAGGTTCTGATTAAATCGGACCTCCCGGCTCAAGGGGATAGGCAGGGTGCGCTCGTCGCGCGCCGTTCCGGTGGATGACATGATGGCGGCAGTGATCAAGAAGGTCGGCGTGATCGGCGCGGGTCAGATGGGCAATGGCATCGCACATGTCGCGGCGCTCGCCGGCTTCGACGTGGTGCTCAACGACGTCTCGCCCGACCGCCTCAAGTCGGGCATGGCCACCATCAACGGCAATCTGGCGCGTCAGGTCTCCAAGAAGGCCGTCACCGAGGACGACAAGGTCAAGGCGATGGCGCGCATCACGCCCGCCGAAAAACTGGACGATCTCGCCGATTGCGACCTCGTCATCGAGACCGCGGTCGAGAAGGAAGAGGTCAAGCGCAAGATCTTCCACGAGCTCTGCGCGGTGTTGAAGCCGGAGGCGATCGTCGCCTCCGACACGTCCTCGATCTCGATCACGCGGCTTGCCGCCGCCACCGACCGCCCGGAGCGGTTCATCGGCATTCACTTCATGAATCCAGTGCCGCTGATGGAGCTGGTCGAGCTGATCCGCGGCATCGCCACCGACGACTCCACCTTCGAGACCGCCAAGGAATTCGTCGGCAAGCTCGGAAAGCAGGTCGCGGTCTCCGAGGATTTCCCGGCCTTCATCGTCAACCGCATCCTGCTGCCGATGATCAACGAGGCGATCTACACGCTGTATGAAGGCGTAGGCAATGTCGAGGCGATCGACGCCGCGATGAAGCTCGGGGCTCACCATCCCATGGGTCCGCTCGAGCTCGCCGATTTCATCGGCCTCGATACCTGCCTCTCCATCATGCAGGTGCTGCATGAGGGCTTGGCCGACTCCAAATACCGCCCGTGCCCGCTGCTGGTGAAATACGTCGAGGCCGGCTGGCTCGGCCGCAAGACCCAGCGCGGTTTCTACGACTACCGTGGCGCCAAGCCGGTGCCGACGCGCTGATCCGCTTCGTGTCAATTCATGTCGCGTTAACCTCTCGCGCCTAGGTTACGGCCGGTAAGAGGGTTCGCGTAATGGACATGATGGCGATGGTCAGCACCATGCTGGCCGCTCAGCAAGGCGCGCTGCAATCGAATATCGCGGCGACGCTGACGAAGCAGAACATGGACATGGAGAAGTCGACCGTCCTGACCCTGATGGGCGCGGGCCAGCCCTCGCTGGCCAATGTCGGCCCCGGCGTCGGCGGCAATCTCAACGTCACCGCCTGAATTCCTAAAGCGATGCGGCGGCCTTGCCGGTCGCGGCGCGGAGCAGCTTGAGCGCGTCCTCGCTCGCCCATTCCGCCGGCCCCGCGATCGTCGCGATCTCGCAGCCCTGAGGATCGACCAGCACCGAGGTCGGCATGCCCAGCGCCCGGCCTATGGCCTTAAGGTCCTGGAACACCTTGGCTTTCGGATCGCTGAAATAGCCGAGCCGGGTCAAATTGGCCTCTTTCAGGAAGCTCTTGGGCTTGTCAGGGTCGCGGGTGTCGATATTGATCGCCACCACCTCGAAATTCGGGCCCGCCAGCTTGCCCTGGAGCTCGTCCAGCGCCGGCATCTCTTTCCGGCAGGGCACGCACCAGGTGGCCCAGAGATTTACCAGCAGCGTCTTGCCGCGGAAGTCGGACAGCTTTTTCGGCTTGCCGTCGGAATCCTCGAAGGCGAGGTCGGGCAGCTTCAGCGGGGCGCTCGCCATGGTCAGCGCCGCCACCTCGCCATGGGCGAGCGGGGCGATCTTCTGCGCCGTCGCGACCGCCGCCTTGCAGGTCGGATCGCCTGACGGAGCCCGGCTCAGGCCGAGCCCGTACAACGCGGCGAAGCCGGCCAGCCCTCCGATCGCCACGGTGGCGATGACGAGGGGGATGCGGCGCGTGGCGGAGGGCTTCTTGTCGAGCATATCGTTTGTCATCCGGTCGCAGATATGGCTATCAGGGGCCTCTTAATACGGCTGGCCGAGGCCAGCAAACGTGGCTAGCGACAGGCAAGGCGTGAGCAGGGGATCATGAGCAACAAGATGTGGGGCGGCCGGTTCTCGGAACGTCCCGACGAGATCATGGAAGAGATCAACGTCTCCATCGACGTCGATCGTCACCTCTTCGCCCAGGACATTGCCGCGTCCAAGGCCCACGCTGCCATGCTGGCCACGCAGGGCATCATTACGGCCTCTGATGCGAAAAATATCGGCAAGGGTCTAGACACGATTTTGTCAGAGATCGGCAAGGGCGGCTTCGCGTTCAAGCGCGCGCTTGAGGACATCCATATGAATGTCGAGAGCCGCCTGTCGGAGCTGATCGGCCCCGCCGCCGGCCGCCTGCATACCGCGCGTTCGCGCAACGACCAGGTCGCGACGGATTTCCGCCTGTTCGTCCGCGACGTCATCGACGAGACCGATGCCGCGCTCGCCGCGTTCCAGCAGGCGCTGGTCGAGCGTGCCCTGGAGCATGCCGGCACCGTGATGCCCGGCTTCACGCATCTGCAGACCGCGCAGCCCGTCACCTTCGGCCACCATTTGCTTGCCTATGTCGAGATGGCGGCGCGCGACCGCGGGCGCTTCCAGGATGCGCGCAAGCGGCTGAACGAATCCCCGCTCGGCGCGGCCGCGCTCGCCGGGACCTCGTTCCCGATCGACCGCCACGCCACCGCCAAGGCGCTCCTGTTCGACCGCCCGATGGCGAACTCGCTCGACGCGGTCTCCGACCGCGATTTCGTGCTGGAGACGCTGTCGGCGGCCTCGATCTGCGCCGTGCACATGTCGCGCTTTGCCGAGGAGATCGTGATCTGGACCTCGCCGCTGGTCGGTCTTGTCAGGCTCAGCGACAAGTTCACCACCGGCTCCTCGATCATGCCGCAGAAGCGCAATCCGGACGCCGCCGAGCTCGTGCGCGCCAAGACCGGCCGCGTTATCGGCGCGCTCAATGGTCTTCTGATCGTGATGAAAGGCCTGCCGCTCGCCTATCAAAAGGACATGCAGGAGGACAAGCAGGGTGCCATGGAGGGCTTTGCCGCGCTGTCGCTGGCGATCCGCGCCATGACCGGCATGGTCCGCGACCTCATTCCGGATGAAGCCCAGATGAAAGCGGCGGCGGGCGAGGGCTACGCCACCGCGACCGACCTCGCCGACTGGCTGGTGCGGACGCTGAAAATGCCGTTCCGCGAGGCCCATCACGTCACCGGCCGCATCGTCGCCAAGGCCGCCGAGGGCGGCGTCGCGCTGCACGAGGTGCCTCTGAGCGAGATGCAGGCGATCGAGCCCAAAATCACCAAGGACGTGTTCGGCGTGCTCTCGGTCGAATCGTCGGTGAAGAGCCGCACCAGCTTCGGCGGCACCGCGCCGAAGAACGTCGCGTCCCAGGCCAAGGCCTGGGCGAAGCGGCTGGAAAAAGAGCGAAAATCGGGCTGAGGGCAAAATTTCGCTTATGTTTCATGGTCATCCGGCTCTCGCCAGAGCGCGCCAATCTCTGTATGGTGCGCCGCGTAGTGGGGATTTCGTCGTGACGTCAAAGTTTCGCCCGGCCGGCTCGGGGTGGGCCATCATTATCTTGAGCCTGACGGCGCTCGCGCTTGCCGGTTGTGGCCGCAAGGGCCCGCTGGATCTGCCGCCGACCGCCTCCAACGCGCCTGCAGCCACCGGCGCCGGGCCCGTCGATACCGAGACCGCGGCCCAGAAGACGCCGAGTCTGTTCGACCCTACCTCCAGCGCGGATGCCGCGCCCGCGGCGGCCAAGGGCCGGAAGAAACCGTTTATTCTCGACCCGCTCCTGGACGAACCTTCCGGCAGGAAATAAGCCGGGACAAGCGAGCCTAAAGCCATGAACCATTTCGACTATCGCAACGGCGTGCTGCACGCCGAGGCGGTGAACCTGTCCGAGCTGGCCGCCACCGTCGGCACGCCGTTCTATTGCTATTCGACCGCGACGCTGGAGCGGCACTACCGCGTCTTCGCCGAGGCCTTCGCTGGCGAGAAGGCGCTGGTCTGCTACGCCATGAAGGCGAACTCCAACCAGTCGGTGCTGCGCACGCTGGCTAAGCTCGGCGCCGGCGCCGACGTCGTCTCCGGCGGTGAATTGAAACGCGCGCTGGCCGCCGGTTTCCCGGCCAGCAAGATCGTGTTCTCCGGCGTCGGCAAGACGGAAGAGGAGCTGCGCGCCGCGCTTGCCGCCGACATCCTCTGCCTCAACGTGGAATCCGAGCCCGAGCTCGAATCGCTCTCGCGCCTTGCGACCGCGATGGGCAAGACCGCGCGGATCTCGCTCCGTGTCAATCCGGACGTCGATGCCGGCACGCATGCCAAGATTTCGACCGGCAAGTCCGAGAACAAGTTCGGCATCCCGATCGCGCATGCGCGCGAGGTCTATGTGCGCGCCGCCAGGCTGCCCGGTATCGAAGTGACCGGCACCGATGTGCATATCGGTAGCCAGATCACCGACCTCTCCAACATGGAGACCGCGTTCCGCATCCTCGCCGAATTCGTGCAGACGCTGCGCGCCGACGGCCACAACATCAGCCACGTCGATTTCGGCGGCGGTCTCGGTATCCCCTATGAAATGGACCGTGAGGCGCCGCCGGCGCCCGCCGCCTATGCCGCCATGGTCAGGCGCGTCAGCCACAATCTCGGCTGCACGCTGATGTTCGAGCCCGGCCGCATGATCGTCGGCAATGCCGGCATCCTGGTCGCCAAGGTCATCTATGTGAAGCACGGCGACGGCAAGAACTTCGTGATCATCGACGCCGCGATGAACGATCTGATCCGCCCGACGCTGTATGAGGCTTATCACGACATCCTGCCGGTGAAGCAGCCGGCCAAGGACGCGGCGACGATCATGGCCGACGTCGTCGGCCCGGTCTGCGAGACCGGCGACTATCTCGCGCTCGACCGCACGCTGCCGGCGCCGAAGGCCGGCGATCTCCTCGCCATCATGACGGCGGGTGCCTATGGCGCCGTCCAGGCCGGCACCTACAACACGCGCCCGCTGGTGCCCGAGGTGCTGGTGAAGGGCGATCAATACGCCGTGGTGCGCCCGCGCATCGAGGTGGAACAGCTCATTGCGATGGATCGGCCTGCGCCCTGGCTGTGAGGGCGCACTCAAAACCCGCAAAACAACCCCATGCACAGTAGCCCGGGGTTGTCGGCAGAACGGTTGCCCGTCGGATCGAACCGCTTGATTTGGAAGGCAGATCAAGCGGCAACCGTGCCCACCCCCGTGAGCGCTATTTTTGTCCGCCGACGACGACTCCGGCCTTCTTCTCGATCGGCTTGATCGCCGCGGTGAAGTCGGATTCGGCGCCCTCCGCGCTGATGATCGTCTCCCATAGCCGCCCGACCGCATCGGCAACCTCCATCGACAGGCCGAGCTGCTTCATCTCCTCCAGTGCCAGCCGCACGTCCTTCACCATCAGCCCCGTGGCGAAGCCGAAGTCGAACGTGCGCGGCAGCACCGCGCGCGGAAACTTGTCGCGGCTCGCGGTGTTCATGCCGGAGCCCGCATTGATGACGTCGATCATCACGGCGGGATCGAGGCCGGCCTTCACGCCCATCACCACGGCTTCCGAGGTCGCCACGATCGCGGTGGCCGACAGGAAATTGTTGGCGAGCTTCATGGTCTGGGCCGCGCCGGGCTTCTCGCCGATGAAGAACACTTTTCCGATCACCTCGAGCGCGGGCTTGAGCAGCTCGAACTCGGCCTTCGGGCCTGACACCATCACCGCCAGCGTGCCCTTCTCGGCGCCGCCGACGCCGCCGGAGACGGGGCAGTCGACCTGCACGATGTTGCGCTTGGCGAGCAGGCCGTGAATCCTCGCTGCCATCGTCGAGCCGACGGTGGAGAGATCGACGAAGCGTTTTGCGCGCCTGCCCTCGATCACACCGTTCGCTCCCGTTGCGACGTCGAGTGAAGCCTGCAGCGAAGGCAAACTCGCCATCACGGTCTCGACCTGATCGGCGACGTCCTTTGGCGACGCCGCCGCAGTCGCGCCAAGCGCCACGAGCCTGCCTGCGACGTCCTTGCGCGTGTCGAACACGACGAGCTTGTGTCCCGCCTCGATCAGCCGCCGCGCCATCGGGAAGCCCATGTTTCCGAGCCCGATGAATCCGATGTCCATGGTGTTTCCTTGTTTGGTTTTCGTTGTTGTGAAAGATGCGCACTCCATCCTCGGTGTCGTCCGGACAAGCGCGCCTCAGGCGCGCGCCGATCCGGGACCCATAACCCCAGGGAGGAGTCGTTGCGCGAAAGCGGTCACTACGAGTCCCCGTAACCACGTCCTCCTGTGGATATGGGTCCCGGATCTACGCTCCGCTTCACTTCGCTTGTCCGGGACGACAGCGGAGATTGGCGCTATGTCTCACGCCTTCCCGTCGATCTCCGCGAACACTTCGCGCGCGATCCGGAAGCTGTCGACCGCGGCCGGCATGCCGCCGTAGATCGCGACCTGCATCAGGATCTCGCGGATCTCCTCGCGCGTCACGCCATTGGTCAGCGCGCCCTTGAGATGCGCGCGAAACTCGTGCTGGCGGTTGAGGATCGCGATCATGGCGATGTTGAGCATGCTGCGGGTCTTGCGCGGCAGCTCCTCGCGGCCCCACACCGTGCCCCAGCAATATTCATTGAGCATCTCCTGGAACGGGCGGTTGAAATCGTCGACGTTCTTCAGGGCGTTGTTGACATAGGCTTCGCCCAGCACCGCTTTGCGGACTTCCAGGCCCTTGTCGTGCATCTTCTTGTCCATGGCGTTTCCTTCGTTTCCCTCAGGGATGGCGCGCGGAAGTTACGGGGTTGCACCGGGCCAGTCACGTCCTCGTGTTATGCGGGAAAAGGGGGTTCTCCCGTACAGGAACGGATGCCTCAGTGCTGCCGTTGTGATAGGGTCTGCTCTACCGGGCAACCTGGAGAGTTGATTGAACGGCGTCACCCCCGACCCGTCAGACCCGATCCGCAGCAGTGATGCGCTGTCGCGGCTGAAGCTGGCGCAGGCCCTTGATCGGGCTATTTATGCCATCGCGTGGGAGCGTGCCTGGCCTAACGCGGCGCGCTTTCTGACCGTCGCCGGCCTGTTCCTGGTGGTGTCCTGGGCCGGTCTCTGGCTGGCACTGCCGTTCATGGCCCGGGCCATTGGTCTCGCGCTCTTCGCCGCGATCGCGGTCGCCGCCCTGTTCCCGTTGCTCGGCTTCCGCTGGCCGAGCCGCGCGGAAGCGCTCGCCCGGCTCGACCGTGGCTCCGGCATCCGTCACCGCCCGGCCACCACGCTCACGGACACGCTGACCTCGCAAGATCCGGTCGCGCAGGCGCTGTGGCAGGCGCAGCGTGAGCGGACGCTGGCTTCCCTCAAGCGCATCCGCGCCGGTCTGCCGCACCCGCGGCTCGCGCTTCACGACCCCTGGGCGCTGCGCGCGCTGGTCATGGTGATGCTGGTTGCGACCTTCTTCGCCGCCGGCGACGAGCGTGCGATGCGGCTTGGCGCCGCCTTCGACTGGAACGGGGTGCTGGCGCCGAGCAACGTTCGCGTCGATGCCTGGGTCACGCCGCCGCTGTACACCGGCAGGCCTCCGGTCATTCTGTCGGCCGCCAACAAGGAAGCTGCGGCCCTGCCCGCCAGCGGTCCGCTCGCCGTTCCCGCCGGCTCGACACTGATCGTGCGCTCCTCCGGCGGCAACCTGGATGTCGCCGTCTCGGGCGGCCTCAAGGAGGTCGCCCCGACTGAAGCCAGCCCCAAGGGGACCAACGAAAAGCATTTTGCGATTTCCGGCGACGGCACCGCGCATGTCCGGGCGCCCTCCGGCCAGCCGCAATGGGCCTTTGCGGCCACGCCGGATCGTCCGCCGACGATCGCTCTGGCCAAGGATCCGGAGCGCCAGGCGCGCGGCGCGCTCCAGCTCTCCTATAAGATCGAGGACGATTACGGCGTCACCGGCGCCGAGGCGAAATTCGCGCCGCGGTCCACCGACGCCAAAGATATTGCCGAGGATGGTCCGAAGGCTGCCGCCGGCGCTGGCGACACCAGGACGGCTCCGCGTCCGCTGTTCCAGCCGCCGCACTTCCCGCTCGCGCTGCCGAATGCGCGGACCCGCAACGGCGTCGGACAGTCGGTGAAGGATCTGAGCGAGGATCCATATGCCGGCGCCGAGGTCACGCTCACCCTTACGGCCAAGGACGAGGCCGGCAATGAGGCCATGAGCGAACCGTTCAACATGCGCCTGCCCGAACGGCTCTTCACCAAGCCGCTGGCGCGTGCGTTGATCGAGCAGCGCCGTATCCTCGCGCTCGACGCCAACAAGAACTCCGACGTGTATGCCGCGCTCGACGCGCTGATGATCGCGCCCGAGATGTTCACGCCGGAGCCCGGACAATATCTCGGCCTGCACAGCGTGGCCCGGCAGCTCGAGGCCGCGCGCACCGATGATGCCCTGCGCGAGGTCGTGGCGAGCCTGTGGGCGCTTGCGGTGACGATTGAGGACGGCAAGATCTCCGATGTCGAGAAGGCGCTGCGGGCGGCTCAGGACGCGCTGAAGCAGGCGCTGGAGCGCGGCGCGAGCGACGAAGAGATCAAGAAGCTGACGCAGGACCTGCGTCAGGCGCTGAACGACTTCATGCGCCAGCTCGCCGAGCAGTTCCGCAACAACAATGATCCGCAGCAACTGGCGCGGCCGCTCGATCCGAACACCAAGGTCCTGCGCCAGCAGGACCTGCAGAACATGATCGACCGGATGGAGCGCCTGTCGCGCTCCGGCGACAAGGATGCCGCCAAGCAGTTGCTCGATCAGCTCCAGCAGATGCTGGAGGGCCTGCAGATGGCGCAGCCGGGGCAGTCCGGCGAGAGCGACATGGAGCAGGCGCTCAACGAGCTCGGCGACATGATCCGCAAGCAGCAGCAATTGCGCGACAAGACCTTCAAGCAGGGCCAGGATTCCCGGCGCGACCGCTCGCGCGGCAAGCAGGGTGATCAGTCCATGTCGGAGCTGCAGCAGGACCAGCAGGGACTGCGCGACCGCCTGAAGAAGCTGCAGGACGAGCTTGCCAAGCGCGGCCTCACGCAGAAGGGCGAAAAAGGGCAGAAAGGCCAACAGGGACAGAAGGGTCAGCAGGGGGACCAGGGCCAGCCCGGCCAGAACGGCGATCAGGACGGCGACCAGGGCGATGACGACGGCAGTCTGGACGCCGCCGACGGCGCCATGGGCGATGCGGGATCAAAGCTCGGCGAGGGCAATGCCGACGGCGCCGTGGACTCGCAGGGCAAGGCGCTCGACGCGATGCGCAAGGGCGCGCAGAAGATGGCCGAGGCGATGCAGCAGGGCGATGGTGATGGTCAGGGCGACGGCCCCGGCCAGCGCGCCGGTCGTCAGCAGAGCGGCGGCAACCAGACCGACCCGCTGGGTCGTCCGCTGCATGGGCGCGAATATGGCGACGATTACACGGTCAAGATTCCCGGCGAGATCGACACCCAGCGTGTCCGCCGCATTCTCGAAGAGCTCCGCCGTCGTCTCGGCGATCCCTCGCGCCCGCAGATCGAGCTCGACTATCTCGAGCGGCTGCTGAAGGAGTTTTAACTCCACACTCGGTGTCATCGCCTGCGCAGGCGGGCGATCCAGTACTCCGAGACGGTAGCGATTGAATCGAGAAGCCGCGGCGTACTGGATGCTCCGCTTTCGCGGAGCATGACAGCGGCATGTGTGGCTATTGCTGGCCGCTAACCCTTCTTTGCCGCCAGCGCATCCGCCACGGCCGTGCGGATATCCGCGACCGAGAACGGCTTGGTCACGACATCATGCACCAGCGCATTCAGGTTCGAGGCGCGCTCGCGCTGGTCGGCAAAGCCGGTCATCAGCAAAATGGTCAGATCAGGGAAATCGCGGGCGGCGGAGAGTGCCAGCGCGATGCCGTCCATGACCGGCATCTGGATGTCGGTGAGCAACAGATCGAAAGCGCCGTCCTCGCGGATCAGGATCTCCAGCGCCTCGGCGCCGTCCTGGGCGGTGACGGTCTCGTGGCCGTCCATGGCGATGGCGCGCGCCACCAGCTGGCGCATCGAATCCTCGTCGTCGGCGATCAGGATTTTCGGCATGAGACCAACCTTGGGATCAACCTTCCGTGCCGGACCTCGAGCATGATCCGGACAAATGCGTAGCGTCTTCCCGCAAAGATCATGCTCCAACAATAGCCTGATCGGCTATACGCTGCCGCCGGCAATGTCGCGCCGGTTGAAGAAGCGAACGTCGATATTGCGGCCCTCCGGCGGCGGCGAGGCCAGGCGCGAGCGGAAGAAGGCGCGCTCGCCGGGCCGCAGCACGGTCTGTTCCAGCACCGTATTCCAGGCGTAGATCTCGGCTCCTTGGGCGTCGCGCACGGCAAAGCGCAGCCGCGGGATGTCGTGCGGCTTCTTGCCCTCCCCGACGATCACGCCCTCGATCACCAGCACCTGCTTACCGTCTACGGTCTCGCTGGAGAGCTTGACGTCCTTGAAGGCCAGGCCCCGCAGATTCACCTCGAGCCCGACCATCTTGTAGAATGCCGCGGTCTGGGGCAGCAGCCGCACCACGTCGCCGCGCCAGACCACAAGGGCCAGCACCAGCGCGCCCATCGCGGTGCAGACGGTCGGCAGGCCAAAATAGGATCTCCGCGGTGCCGTGGTGGGGGCCGGGCGGCTCACCCTGGCGCCGCGGCGGCGGAACAGGCCGCGGAACCAGGACTGGTGCTGCGCGCCGGCAGTCTCCTCTTCGACCTGACGGGCTGCCGCTGACCACTCGTCCTCGGTCTCGCGGACCTCTTCATCCGGCCAGTCGCTGGCGATCGATGGGCTGTCGACGACGGGCGCATTCGCGGCGCCGTCGTCCTTGGCATAGGAGTTCCATTGCTCGGCGAGGTCGGACTGGTCGTCGGCTCGGCTGGCAGCGGCCATGGCCGGAACGGACGCCTCCTCGATGGCATCCTCGGCATGGGCGATCCAGGTCTCCTTGCAACGGGAGCAGCGGACCGCCCGTCCGTTGGCCCCAAGGCTCGCGAGCTTGATGGCGTAGGATGTCATACAATGGGGGCAGACGATATGCATGGACGAGCCTTGATGCATGAACGAGGTCTTGGACGAATCTTGACGATCAGCCGGTCGCGGCGAACCGGGCGGCAGGGATGCCGCCAACTATGCTACTGGCCGACCGTTAACGAACCGGAAACCATAACGGCGGCAAAACCCGTTGATCGCGCGTGGCGGAGCGCCGCAGTGCGACCCGCGCCCCCTCTCGAACGGAGCTGAGCTTGGTTCGGTTCGAAAATGTCGGATTGCGTTACGGTCTGGGGCCGGAGATCCTGCGCGATCTCAGCTTCCAGATCCCGGCGCATTCCTTCCAGTTTCTCACCGGACCGTCCGGCGCCGGCAAGACGTCTCTGCTGCGCCTGCTGTTTCTGTCGCATCGGCCGACGCGGGGCCTCGTCACTCTGTTCGGCCACGACATCTCGCAGCTCGGCAAGGACGAGATCGCGGACCTGCGCAAGCGCATCGGTATCGTGCTCCAGGATTTCCGCCTGCTCGACCACATGACGACCTACGAGAATGTCGCGCTGCCGTTCCGCGTCATGGGCCGCAGCGAGTCGAGCTACCGCAAGGAGGTGATCGATCTCCTGCGCTGGGTCGGCCTCGGCGACCGCATGGATGCGCTGCCGCCGATCCTGTCGGGCGGCGAGAAGCAGCGCGCGGCGATCGCGCGCGCCGTGATCTCGCGGCCGCAGCTGCTGCTCGCGGACGAGCCGACGGGCAGCGTCGACCCGACGCTCGGCCGCCGCCTGCTGCGGCTCTTCATCGAGCTCAACAAATCAGGCACCGCCGTCATCATCGCCACTCACGACATCGGCCTGATGGACCAGTACGAAGCACGGCGGCTGGTGCTGCACCAGGGACGGCTGCACGTCTATGAGTAGGACCGACGAGCGCGGCGTGCTGGTCGATCTCGGGCAGGAGCGTCCGCAGCTTCCGGCCAGGGCACGCAACATGTCGCCGATCGTGCCGCGCGCCTCGATCCATGGCAGAGCGCTGGTCGCCGTCGTCGCCATCATGAGCTTCCTCGCCTCGATGGCCACGGGTACGGTGCTGCTGGTGAGTGCCTCCGCCGCCGAATGGCAGTCGGACGTCGCGAGCGAAATCACCATCCAGGTTCGTCCGCAGGCCGGCCGTGATCTCGATCGTGACACCACGGCCGTGACGGAGGCGATGCGCACGCAAGCCGGCATCGTCGAGGTCAGGCCGTTCACCAAGGAGGAGAGTGGCAAGCTGCTCGAGCCCTGGCTCGGAACCGGCCTGTCCATGGACGATCTGCCGGTGCCGCGCATGATCATCGCGCGCGTGCAGCCGGGCACGCCGCTCGATCTCGGCGCCCTGCGGGCGCACGTGACGCAGGTCGCGCCGGGCGCCAGCGTCGACGATCACCGCGCCTGGATCGAGCGCATGCGCTCGATGACCAACGCCATCGTGCTGGCCGGCCTCGGCATTCTCGCGCTCGTCATCATCGCCACCATCATCTCGGTTTCGTTCGCGACCCGCGGCGCCATGGCGGCGAATCGTCCGATCGTCGAGGTCCTGCATTTCGTCGGCGCCGGCGACCGTTACATCGCCAATCACTTCCTGCGCCACTTCCTCAGGCTGGGCCTCGAGGGTGGCGTGATCGGCGGCGGCGCCGCCATGCTGATGTTCGGCTTCTCAGAGTCCATCGCAGGCTGGTTTTCCGGTACTCCCGTCGGCGACCAGTTTGCCGCGCTGCTCGGCACCTTCTCGCTGCGGCCGTCCGGCTACATCGTGCTCGCGGTTCAGGCCGTGCTGATCGGCGGCATCACCGCGGTGGCCTCACGCCAGACGCTGTTCGCGACGCTGAACGATGTTGATTGAGTTGCTTTCTTCCTTCTCCCCTTGTGGGAGAAGATGGCGCGAAGCGCCGGATGAGGGGGTCTGTCCACGCGTACAAATGTCGAAGTGAATGCGCGGAGAGAGATCCCTCACCCGTCTCTCGCAAGGGGAGAGGGTGAAGAAACCGGACTCCACTTCGCCTCAAAACGTCTTAAAATCGCTTCAGGGAAGGGATCACTGATATCGCATGAGCTCGCCGACCGACGATCGATCGCCGAAACTGCCGCGCGGCTGGCTGCGCGCGACAATCGTGTCGACGATCGCGCTTGCCTTCGTTGCCGCGGCCGCAGGCTTCGTTGCATTCCTGTCGCATTTGCGCGGCGCCGAGACGGTGCCCGACCGCAAAGCCGACGGCATCGTCGTGCTGACCGGCGGCTCCTCGCGGGTATCGGACGCGATGGAGCTGCTCGCTGCGGGCTACGGCAGGCGGCTCCTGATCTCCGGCGTGCATCCGACCTCGAGGGCGAGCGACATCTCCCGGACCTTGCCGGAGAACCAGTCCTTCATGACCTGCTGCGTGGACCTCGACCGCACCGCGCTCTCGACCCGCGGCAACGCAGCGGAAGCGCGGCGCTGGGCCGAGGGGCGCCGGTTCAAATCGCTGATCGTGGTCACCTCCAACTATCACATGCCGCGCGCGCTGGTGGAATTCTCGCATGCAATGCCACAGATGACGCTGATCCCGTTCGCGGTGGTCGGCGAAAAATGGCGCGAGGAGCCGTGGTGGACCTCGGGATCGACGCTGCGGCTGCTCCTGTCGGAATATGTCAAGTACATCGCGGCCGAGCTCAGGGTGCGGCTGGAGCATTTCGGGATTGACCTCTGGCCCGAGATATCGGAGCAGCCTGCAGGTCAGCAGCCGAAGCGGCCCGCTACCGCACAGGCCAATTGATCGGACCATCGATGTTCCCAATTTTTCTACGCTCGCTCGTGTTCAACGTGTTGTTCTACGCCGTGCTGGTGTGCCTTGCGATCGTGGCGCTGCCGACCTTCGCATTGCCGCCGCGCGCCATGCTGACGGTGGCGGAATGGTGGGCCAAGGCAACGCTGTTCCTGATGCGCGTGGTCTGCAACATCAAGGTGGAATTCCGCGGTGTCGGGAACATCCCGAAAGGCCCGCTGCTGATCGTGGCAAAGCATCAGTCGTTCTGGGAGACCTTCGTGCTGCCGGGCTTCTTCAACCGGCCGATCTTCATCCTCAAGCGCCAGCTCATGCAGATCCCGGTGTTCGGCCAGTTTCTGGTCAAGACCGGGATGATTGCGATCGACCGCAATGCCGGCGTGAAGGCGCTGCTGGAGATGACGCGGCGGGCGCGCGAGGCCGTGCGCAGCGGAAAGCAACTTGTCATCTTTCCGGAAGGTACGCGGCGCGCGCCGGGCGCGCCGCCCGACTACAAGACCGGCTTTGCACAGATCTATTCGTCGTGCGGCGTGCCGTGCCTGCCGGTCGCGCTCAACTCCGGCCTGTTCTGGCCCCGCCGCACCTTCATGCGCTATCCCGGCACGCTGGTTGTGGAATTTCTCGAACCGTTGCCGCCGGGCCTGCCGAAGGACGAGTTTCTCTCCCGCGTGCAAGCCGCGATCGAGGACGCGACCGGCCGCCTCGTCGAGGCCGGCCGCAGGGAGCAGGAGCAATCGATCGGCTCGGCGCCGAGCTACGCGCCAACGGGCGGCTAGCGATCTTCGTTCGGAGCCGCGGCGTGCAGCGAATGCGCATCACCATGCAGCATCAATACGAGCTGATGCAGCTGCATGTCGCGAAAGCCTTCGGCCTCGATCGCCTTCACCGTCGCGGTCACGTAGTCGCGATTGGCGCCGGACTGGCCGTGGCCCTGAACGACATGGCGGTGCTGCTCGGCGAGCGACAGCCGGCCGGCATATTGCGCGTGGCCACGGTCGACGACGTAAGCGAGTGCAGAGACGCGCTGGCGCGCATCGTTCTCCAGCCACACCGAACGCATCACCTCGCGATAGACCGACGTGACCTGCTCGCGTGCGCGCAAGTACGCGACGACCTCGGCACGGTTCTTCTCGGCGACGCGGAAGGCGATGCCGCGGCAGGCGCCGCCGCGGTCGAGCCCGAGCACCAGGCCAGGCTTTTCCGGCGTGCCGCGATGCACGAAGGAATAGACGCAGAGCGCGCGGTGCTCGCCGACCAGCCGCGCCGGGATGCGTTCCTCGAACTCGAAGCCCGGCCGCCACATCAGCGAGCCGTAGCCGAACACCCAGAGGTCGCCCTTGGCGGTGGTGACGGAAGGGACGGTGATTTCCGACATTTCGGGCACGGCTACCAGAACCATGCCCCGAAGCGAAGCGAATTCTCCGCCTTTCGTCGCAGGCCGTCCCCGCTTACATTTGCCAAAATCCGGGATCAAAGGGTCGCCGCATGTCCAATATGACCGTTGCCGCAGGCCGTCGCTCCCGTTGGGGCCTTTTCATCGCACCCGTTCTCGTCCTGATCCTCGCGGTCGCGTGGAGCGGTTTCTGGTTCTACGCGGCGTCGCAGGCCGAAATCGCCGCAGACGCCTGGCGGGCGCAGGAGGCCAAGTCCGGCCGCATCTATGATTGCGCCAAGCGCTCGATCGCGGGCTTCCCGTTCCGCTTCGAGGTCCAGTGCTCCGGCGCCAGCGTCGCCCTGGTGTCGCAGAACGCGAGCAGGACGCCGTTCACGGCGAAGCTCGACAACATCCTGGTCGTCGCCCAGGTCTACGATCCCAAGCGCGTCATCGCCGAATTCTCCGCGCCTGCGACGCTGACCGACGGCATCACGCAAAACACCTTCGTGGTGAACTGGAGCAAGGGCCGCGCCAGCGTGGCCGGCCTGCCTGCCGTGCCGGATCGCGCCTCCATCGTGTTCGACGATCCCAGCCTCAACCGCGTCGACGGCAGCGTGCAGGTGCCGCTCGCGCGCGCCAAGCAGATCGAGCTGCACGGCCGCCTCGCGGATGGATCACCCTCCGATCACCCCGTGATCGAGACCGTGGTCCATGTCGCGCAGGGGAGCATCCAGGGCGTTCATCCCCTGCTCGCCGAGCCGTTCGAGGCGGACACCCGCGCCAAGATCACCGGTCTCTCCGACCTCACGCCAAAGCCCTGGCCGCAGCGCTTCCGCGAAATCCAGGCTGCCGGCGGCCATATCGAGATCGTGCAGTCGCGGATCCAGCAGGGCGAGATGATCGCGGTCGCGGCCGGCACGCTCGGCCTTTCGGCCAACGGCCGGCTCGACGGCGAATTGCAGATGACGGTGACGGGCCTCGAGCGCGTGATCCCGGCGCTCGGTATCGAGAAGATGCTGGAGGAGGGCGTGCCACAGGCAACGCTCGACCGCGTCGCCCCCGGCGTGAAGTCGCAGGACCTCAACAATCTGTTCGGCGCGCTCGACCGCGCCGTGCCCGGGCTCGGCAAGGTCATCAAGCAGAACGCCAATGCCGGCGTCGCCGCCGGCATCAATTCGATCGGCACCGAGAGCACGCTGGAAGGCAAGAAGGCGCGAAGCTTCCCGCTGAAGTTCGTCGACGGCGCCGTGCTGCTCGGCCCGGTCAAGGTCGGCCAGATCCCGCCGCTGTATTGAAGCCTCTCTCGTCATTCCGGGGCGATGCGCAGCATCGAACCCGGAATCCATTTCACCGCGTGCGCTGTGGCCCGATGGATTCCGGGCTCGCCCTTCGGGCGCCCCGGAATGACGGCCCAAGCTACGGCTGCTTCAGCGCGCCATGCTGGCGGCCGAAATCGGGCGCGGCCGAATCCTGGCCGATCTCGACGATGCCGCGGCGGATGGCGCGGGTGCGGGTGAAGTGATCGAACAGCGCCTCGCCGTCGCCGCGCCGGATCGCGCGGGTGAGCTTGGCGAGATCCTCGGTGAAGGTGCCGAGCATCTCCAGCACGGCTTCCTTGTTGGCGAGGAAGACGTCGCGCCACATCGTCGGGTCGGACGCGGCGATACGGGTGAAATCGCGAAAGCCGCCGGCGGAGAATTTGATCACCTCGGATTCCGTCACCTGCGCCAGCTCGTCCGCGGTGCCGACGATGGTGTAGGCGATCAGATGCGGCAAATGGCTGGTGATCGCGAGCACGAGATCGTGATGATCCGGCGTCATGATCTCGACCTTGGCGCCCATCGCCGCCCAGAACGCGCGCAGATGCTCCGTGGCGGCCATGTCGGTGCCTTCCGGCGGCGTCAGGATGCACCAGCGGTTGATGAAGAGCTCGGCAAATCCCGAATCCGGGCCCGAATGCTCGGTGCCTGCGACCGGATGCGCCGGCACGAAATGAATGCCTTTCGGCAGATGCGGGGCCATGTCCCTGACCACCGCGCCCTTGACCGAGCCGACGTCGGAGATGATCGCGCCCGGCTGCAGATGCGCGGCGATCTCCTGCGCCACCGCTCCGCAGGCGCCGACCGGAATGCAGAGGATGACGAGATCGGCATCCTTCACGGCCTCTGCATTGGTCGCCACGACCTCATCGACGATGCCGAGCTCGGCGACGCGTGCGCGCGTCTTCTCCGAGCGTGCGGTGGTGACGATCTCGCCGGCCAGGCCCTGGAGCTTCGCAGCGCGCGCAATCGAGCCGCCGATCAGGCCGAAGCCGATCAGCGCGACGCGCCGGAAGTGCGGATCAGCATTCATTTGCCGCCTATGAAGTCGTGCAAGGCCTCGATCACGAGACGGTTGGCCTCCTCGGTGCCGATGGTCATGCGCAGCGCATGCGGAAGGCCGTAATTCTTCAGCGCGCGCAGCACGAGGCCCCGCTTGGTCAGGAAGGCGTCGGCCTCGTCAGCGGTCTTGCCCTTGTCGGTCGGGAAGTGGATCAGCACGAAATTGGCGACGCTCGGCGTCACCTTCAGTCCGAGCTTGCCGATCTCCTCGGTGAGCCGGTTGCGCCAGGTCTCGGTGAACTGCTTCGACATCGCCTGGTGCGCGGTGTCCTCGATCGCGGCGACCGCGGCATACATCGCCGGCGTCGACACGTTGAAGGGACCGCGGATGCGGTTGACGGCGTCGATGATGTGCTCGGGGCCGAACATCCAGCCGATGCGCAGCGCAGCCAGGCCGTGGATCTTGGAGAAGGTGTGCGTCACCACCGTGTTCTCGGTGGTGGCGACGAGCTCGATTCCCATCTCGTAATCGTTGCGCGAGACGTAGTCGGAATAGGCGGCGTCGAGCACCAGCAGCACGTGCGAGGGCAGGCCGGCGCGCAGCCGCTTGACCTCGTCGAACGGAATATAGGTGCCGGTCGGGTTGTTCGGATTGGCGAGCCAGACCAGCTTCGTCTTCGGCGTTACCGCCTTGAGGATGGCGTCGACGTTGCAGGTGAGGTTGGTCTCCTCGGCGATCACGTTCCTGGCGCCGACCGCCATGGTCGCGATCGGGTAGACCAGGAAGCCGTGCGTGGTGGAGATCGCCTCGTCGCCATGGCTGAGATAGGTGTGGGCGAGCAGGTTGAGGATCTCGTCCGAACCGGCGCCGCAGATGATGCGGTTGGGATCGAGCCCGAAAGAACGGCCGATCGCCTCGCGCAGCACGCGCGAGGTGCCTTCCGGATAGTCCTCCAGATGATCCGCCACGCGCTTGAACGCCTCGATCGCCTTGGGCGAGGGGCCGAACGGCGTCTCGTTGGCCGAGAGCTTGAACACCTTGCGGCCCGGCTCCGGCACCGGGCTCTTGCCGGGGGTGTAGGGCGCAATATCGAGAATGCCGGGATTCGGCACGGGGCGGGACATCTTCAACTCCGAAATGGCGAGGCGCGCGATTTACGATTTCGCCCCGGTCGGGGGCACCGTATAGCGCGTTGCGTGGCTGCCGACGAGAGCCGTGGAGCGTACCGAGGCCCCCGCCTCGATCAGGGCAGCCCTGATCTTGTCGATGCTGGTCGCGCTGGTGACCGAGACCAGCAGCGCCGCCCCATCGAAGGCGGTATCGGGCACCGCCACGATCTCGGCGAGCGGCGACAGGGCGCGCGCGACCTCGGCGTTCCACCCGGAGACGCGCACGCTGAAGGTCTCGACCTCCGTCACCAGGGCGCTGTCGGGGACGCGCGAGACCGCGAACACCGGCATCGCCGCCGGATGATCGGCACGTTCGACGAAGGGCATCCGCGCGATGATCTTCGGCGCGCCAGCTTCCTCCAGCGAGAGCCACCACGGCGTGCGGCTGGAGGTCGCCGAGACCAGCGCGAGGTCGCCCTTGGATTTCGCCACCGCCTCGACCGCGGCCTGCGCGCTGAAATGGGCGACGTAAGGCACCGTGAAGCCGAAATGGAAGCGCGCGGAATCGCGCATCGCCGGCTCGCTCACCGAGATGTCGGCATGCACGGAGAACGGCGCCTGCACATAGGTGAACGTCGAGATGATGACGCGCCAGATGCTCTCGACCGTGTCGAGCGGCAGGATGCCGCGATGGCGCTGCACGATCTCGCGCATCATGGAGGCCTCGCGCGCAGGCCGAAATGCCGAGCCGACCTCCTGGGTCTGCTTCACCTGGATCAGGCGGTCGATGATGTCGCCGCGCTGCATCAGCAGGCGATGCATGCTCTCGTCGATCGCGTCGATCTCCTTGCGCAATTCCTGGAGCGATGGTGGCGCGGGCGGACGTTGGGACATGTCTGGTCGTCGATCGTTGCGATGGGGGATGTCCTGATTAGGCAGTCGGGGCGGCGAAAGCAAAGAGAAATGAGGTCCTTTTCGGTCGATGCGAGACAGACGAATTCAGTCGATCCGGGCCGCGACTTGACGAAAACCGCCCAAGACGGTAACTTTTGCCCGTTCCGTGGTCATTTGAGCCGGCCGGCTTGCAGCCACGTTAAAAAACTCGCTAAACAGGCCGGGGACGCTTCCGATCCCGGCCGAACCTATCGTTCAGGCCGGGTTTTTCATGGCCTGATTCCAGCGGCGGTCTGACGGCAGTCGCAAACGAGGTCGATGATGGTTGGCGTCAAGTCAGTACCCAGTCCTGCGATCAGCGCCGACGAACGGTCGCACGAGGTGGATCACCCGAGCTCGCAGGTCGCTCATTTCGGCACCGAGCAGCCGCTGCGGCTCGATTGCGGCGTCGATCTCACCCCGTTCCAGATCGCCTACCAGACCTATGGCGAGCTCAACGCCGATCGCTCCAACGCCGTTCTGATCTGCCATGCGCTGACCGGCGACCAGCACGTCGCCAATGTGCATCCCGTCACCGGCAAGCCCGGCTGGTGGGAGACGCTGGTCGGCCCCGGCCGGCCCATCGATCCCAAGCACTACTTCATCATCTGCTCCAACGTGATCGGCGGCTGCATGGGCTCGACCGGGCCGGCGTCGATCAATCCCGCCACCGGCAAGGTCTGGGGCCTGGATTTCCCCGTCATCACCATCCCCGACATGGTGCGCGCGCAGGCGATGCTGATCGACCGGCTCGGCATCGACACGCTGTTCGCCGTCGTTGGCGGCTCGATGGGCGGCATGCAGGTGCTGCAATGGACCTCGGCCTATCCTGCCCGCGTGTTCTCCGCGCTGGCGATTGCCTGCGCGACGCGGCACTCGGCGCAGAACATCGCCTTCCACGAACTCGGGCGCCAGGCCGTGATGGCCGACCCCGATTGGCATGGCGGCGGCTATGCCGATCACGGCATCCATCCGCATCGCGGGCTCGCGGTGGCGCGGATGGCCGCGCACATCACCTATCTCTCGGACGCGGCACTGCATCGCAAGTTCGGCCGGCGCATGCAGGACCGCGAGCTGCCGACCTTCTCGTTCGACGCGGATTTCCAGGTCGAAAGCTATCTGCGTTACCAGGGCTCGTCCTTCGTCGAGCGCTTCGACGCCAACTCCTATCTCTATCTGACGCGCGCGATGGACTATTTCGATATCGCGGCCGACCATGGCGGCGTGCTGGCGAAGGCGTTTGCGGGAATCCAGACCCGCTTCTGCGTGGTCTCCTTCACCAGCGACTGGCTGTTCCCGACCTCGGAATCGCGCGCGCTGGTGCACGCGCTGAACGCGTCGAGCGCGCGGGTGTCGTTCGCGGAGATTGAAACCGATCGCGGCCACGACGCCTTCCTGCTCGACGTCCCCGAATTCTTCGACATCTCCCGCGCCTTCCTGCAATCGGCAGGCAAGGCCCGCGGCTTGAAGGGTAGCTGACATGTCCGTGCAGGAAGTATTGCCGCTGGACGGCGTTGCGGCCAGGCCGTCCGGTGATTACCGCGCCGATCATCGGCTGGTGGCCGAGATGGTCAAGCCGGGCTCCAAGGTGCTCGACGTCGGCTGCGGCGAGGGCGATCTGCTTCAGCTCCTGGAGACCCGCGGCGTCGACGGCCGCGGCATCGAGCTGTCGCGCGAGGGCGTCAACCGCTGCGTTGCCAAGGGGCTTGCGGTGGTGCAGGGCGACGCCGACACCGACCTCGTCAACTATCCCGACGACGCCTTCGACTACGTGATCCTGTCGCAGACGCTGCAGGCGACGCGGCAGCCGCGCGTGGTGCTGGAGAATCTGCTGCGCATCGGCCGCCGGGCCATCGTCTCGTTCCCGAATTTCGGCTTCTGGAAGATGCGGCTGCAGCTCCTGATCGGCGGCCACATGCCGCGCACGGAGAACCTGCCGGCAACCTGGTACGACACCGCCAACATCCATTTCTGCACCATCAAGGATTTCGTCGAGCTCTGCGACGAGATCAACGTCAAGATGGAGCGCTCGGTCGCGCTCGATCTCTACGGCCGCCCGGTGCCGCTGAACCTGCCCTGGTGGGTATGGAACATGTTCGGCGAACAGGCGGTGTTCTTGCTGAGCAGGGGCGGGGGGAAATAATCTCTCTCCGTCATTCCGGGCCTGCGCCTTCGGCGCATCCCGGAATGACGGCTAGTGTGGAGCTAAAGACCGCGGATCGCGCACCGGCCACCGTCCGGCTTCCACCAGCGTGACGAACCGCTCCACGCTCTCGTTGAACAGCGCAGGCTCTTCGAGGTTTAGCACGTGGCCCGACTTCGGAAACATCGCGAGGCCCGCGGCCGGCAGGTGCTTCTTCAGGAACAGGCTGGGCCCGATGCAGGGATCATCCTCGTCGCCGCAGATGATCAGCGCGGGCGTTGCCACCTTCGCGATCGCGTCCATCATCGTGTAGATCGAGGGACGTCCGCCCTGGAAGCCGCGCATCGTGCGCGCCGAACCCTTGGCGTCGTGCCGTGCCAGCGCGGCATAGAAATCGGCGTGGCCGCGCGGGTCTTTCACCAGGAAGGGAATCCGGCTCGGCGCCTCGCGCGTGACCTTTGCGACTTCGGCGGAGCCCGATGTCTCGAACTGCTCGGCATTGGCGCGGCATTGCTGGCGCCAGGCCTCCAGATTTTCGATCTCCGAGCCGGAGCCGACGCCGGCGAGCGCCATCGACAACGCGCGCTGCGGGGCGTTGAGCCCGATCTGGAGCGACGAATAGGCGCCCATCGACAGGCCGACGAGATGCGCGCGCTCGATGCCGAGATGGTCGAGCACCGCGAGCGCATCGGTGTAGAAATGCGTGTAGGTGTAGACGTCACCTTCGGGTACGTCCGAAGGCGTGTAGCCGCGCGCCGAATAGGCGATGCAGCGATGGCCGCGCGAAAAGTAGCGCATCTGCGGCTCCCAATTGGTGTAGTCGGCCGCGAACTCGTGCAGAAAAAGTATCGGCGTTCCCTGACCCGCCTCTTCGAAATAGATGCGGACGTCGTCCCTTGTCGTGGCGTGGGGCATTAACTCTTTCCCTCTGTCAAGCCGTCTTTGCAGGATCGCAGTTAACGCTGTTGTCCGCAATGCGGCAGCATCGAACCAGCACCGATACAAAATCATCGCAGCTATTCGCCGACGCGGTGTCTTTTTCTCGCCACATCGGGCGGCTTAACGGCCTGACCTATGTCGGCCACTTCACCGGCCGATTGGAAAGTAGGGGTGTAACGAAGGATGAAGAATGGTTGAGTTGTTTGCGTTCCGCCTGTCGCGTTGTGTTGTCGCGCTGGCGTTGTTCTTTTCGGCGGTCGCCGTATTCGTTTCTCCGGCCTCGGCACGACCGCATCATCGTCATAGCGCAGAGCGGCACGCTTACGTGCATCACGCCAGGCATCATCACTCCCGTCATTATCGGCACCATGCCCGCAGCTCGCGCTTCGAGCGCAGCGCGGCGCAGCTGCAGGCGAGCGGGTTCGGCAACACCCAGGCCAGCTATGACCCCAATGCCAACGCCGGCGGTGCGGGCATGAGCGGCGGCTTCAGTGGCGGATCGAACCTCGTGTCCGAGGCGCGGCGCTATATCGGCGGCAATCCGACCGGCCGCGGCAGTCTGTGGTGCGCGCGCTTCATGAACATGGTGCTGCAGAAGACCGGCCATCAGGGCACCGGATCCGACATGGCGAGCTCGTTCGCGCGCTACGGGACGCGCGTGTCCGGTCCGCAAGTCGGCGCCATCGCGGTGATGTCGCGCGGCCGCCGCGGCGGTCATGTCGGCATCATCACCGGCATCGATGCGCAGGGCAATCCGATCATGATCTCCGGCAACAACGGCAACCGGGTCCGCGAAGCTCCGGTCTCGCGCGGCAGGATCTATGCGTATGTGATGCCGAATTGAGGTGACGGTGCGTGGGGCGGGTGGACCCTCGCGTCATGTGAAGTTGTCGTCCCGGACAAGCGTTAGCGCCGATCCGGGACCCATAACCACAGGCGCGTGCCGTCGCGCGAGCCGGTGACCACGAGTCTTCGCCAAACACTCCCTGTGGCTATGGGTCCCGGATCGGCGCGCGCTTGAGGGGCGCGCTTGTCCGGGACGACGAGAGAGAGCTCACACCAATCTCGGCTCTTCCACTGCCACCACATCGCCGACGCCGACGTCACCGTCGGCGATCACCTCGGCGTAGATGCCGCAATCCATGTGGCCGAGATGGCGCGAGAGCGTGGGCGGGATTTCGAGATCGCGCTTGGCGGTTTCAGGATCGACATTGGTGGCGGGGCAGCGGACGATGCGCTTGATCACCTTCAGCCGCGCCGGCCCGACCGCAAGTGTCTGGCCCACGAGATCGAGCTCCGACCAGGCCGGCCAGCCCTTGACGTAGAGATTGGCGCGGAAGCGCAGCGGATGCACGGCGGCGCCGCCGAGCATGGTCTCGATCGCGCGGACGCTGCCGAGATTGATGATCGAGACGACCTTGCGGGCGACGTCGGAGAAGCTGTGGTCGCGGCCGGACAGAACCTTGGGCGGGCCCTTCAGCTCCGGTTGGAAGTTCTCGCTGAAATAGGCCTCGATCGCGGCGCGCCCGGCGGCGGTCTCAAGATCGCCGCTGGCCACGATCTGGCCGCGCTTGCGGATGGTCAGGACATTGCTCGCGTCGTCGAATCGGCTGTCGAGCTCGGCCAGCCGCTCATTGCGCGCGAGCATCAGGAACTGGATCTTCGGTTTCCACTCGGGTGCCTCGGGGTCGAACCCGCTCGGGCCGTTCTCGATGGCGTAGCGGCGGTCGGCTGGCAGGGTCTGGCCGACCCGCAAAGCGACGCGCGACAGGTGTTCCGGCGTCAGGCCCTTGATCGGGTAGCGGTAGAGGCCGGTGATCTCGGCAGTGTGGCTGGCTGTCATGCCGCTACTTAAGGGATTCGGCCCGCCAGCGCCAAGCCCGCCCAGGAGCGCACGAATTTGTGAACTCGCCTCTTTCGCATCCGCAATCTGCTTCCCACATCTCCCGCAGGCCGGCGGCAACGTCGGCAAAAACACGACCGTTCCCGCTTGAGAAACCTCAATGCGGCGAGCGGAAACCCAATGAAGATGCCGTATTGGGGTGCCTGAGAGGGCCCCAAGGGCAGGCCGAGGGACAGAAAAAGATGAACATCGAGAAGTATACCGAACGCTCCAGGGGCTTCATCCAGTCTGCGCAGTCGCTCGCGATGCGCGAGGGGCACCAGCAGTTTTCCACCCTGCACCTCCTGAAAGTCATCCTGGACGACAATGAGGGGCTCGCTGCCGGCCTAATCGACCGCGCCGGCGGCAATTCCCGTGCAATCCTGAAGGCGACCGAGGACGCCCTCGGCAAGGTGCCGAAGGTTTCCGGCGGTGGCGCCGGCCAGATCTACCTGGCGCCCGAGCTCGCCCGCACCTTCGACGCCGCCGAAAAGGCCGGCGAGAAGGCCGGCGACAGCTTCGTCACCGTCGAGCGGCTGCTGCTCGGGCTCACGCTGGAGAAGACCAGCGAAGCCGGCACCATCCTCAACAAGGGCGGCGTCACCCCGCAGAACCTCAACGCGGCGATCGAGGCGCTGCGCAAGGGCCGCACCGCGGATTCCGCGACCGCCGAGAACGCGTATGACGCGCTGAAGAAATATGCCCGCGACCTGACCCAGGCCGCGCGCGACGGCAAGCTCGATCCGGTCATCGGCCGCGACGAGGAGATCCGTCGCACCATCCAGGTGCTCTCGCGCCGGACCAAGAACAACCCCGTTCTGATCGGCGAGCCCGGTGTCGGCAAGACCGCGATCGCGGAAGGGTTGGCGCTGCGCATCGTCAACGGCGACGTGCCGGAGAGCCTCAAGGACAAGAAACTGCTCTCGCTCGACCTCGGCGCGCTGATCGCCGGCGCGAAATATCGCGGTGAGTTCGAGGAGCGGCTGAAGGCCGTGCTCCAGGAAGTGACCGGGAGCGAAGGCACCTTCATCCTCTTCATCGACGAGATGCACACGCTGATCGGTGCCGGCAAGGGCGACGGCGCGATGGACGCGTCCAACCTGCTCAAGCCGGCGCTCGCCCGCGGCGAGCTGCACTGCATCGGCGCGACCACGCTCGACGAATACCAGAAGCATGTCGAGAAGGACGCCGCGCTGGCGCGGCGCTTCCAGCCGATCTTCGTCAGCGAGCCCTCGGTCGAGGACACCATCTCGATCCTGCGCGGCCTGAAGGACAAGTATGAGCAGCACCATGGCGTGCGGATCACCGATTCCGCGCTCGTCGCCGCCACGACGCTGTCCAACCGCTACATCACCGACCGCTTCCTGCCCGACAAGGCGATCGACCTCATGGACGAGGCCGCGGCGCGGCTGAAGATGCAGGTCGATTCCAAGCCGGAAGAGCTGGATTCGCTCGACCGCGAGATCATCCGGCTCAAGATCGAGCAGGAGGCGCTGAAGAAGGAAAGCGATCCCGGCTCCAGGACCCGGCTCCAGACCCTGGAGAAGGACCTTGCCGAACTCGAGGAGAAGTCTGCTGGGCTGACGGCGCGCTGGAGCGCGGAGAAGAACAAGCTCTCCGATGCCCAGAAGCTGAAGGCCGAGCTCGACGGCCTGCGTGTCGAGCTCGCCAACGCGCAGCGGCGCGGCGAATTCCAGAAGGCCGGCGAGCTGGCCTACGGCCGTATCCCGGAGCTGGAGAAGCAGCTGGCGGATATCGAGGCGCGCGAAGGCTCCGGCGAGATGATGGAGGAGGCGGTCACCGCCAACCACATCGCGCAGGTGGTCTCGCGCTGGACCGGCGTGCCCGTCGACAAGATGCTGGAAGGCGAGAAGGAGAAGCTCCTGAAGATGGAGGAGCAGCTCGGCAAGCGTGTCGTCGGCCAGGCCGAGGCCGTGCGTGCGGTCGCAACCGCCGTGCGCCGCTCGCGCGCGGGCTTGCAGGACCCGAACCGCCCCACGGGCTCGTTCATGTTCCTGGGGCCCACCGGCGTCGGCAAGACCGAGCTGACGAAAGCCTTGGCCGAGTACCTGTTCAACGACGAGACCGCGATGGTCCGCCTCGACATGTCCGAATACATGGAGAAGCACTCGGTCTCGCGGCTGATCGGCGCGCCTCCGGGTTATGTCGGTTATGACGAGGGCGGTGCGCTCACCGAAGCGGTGCGGCGCCGGCCTTATCAGGTGGTGCTGTTCGACGAGATCGAGAAGGCGCACCCTGACGTCTTCAACGTCCTGCTGCAGGTGCTCGACGACGGCCGCTTGACCGACGGCCAGGGCCGCACCGTCGACTTCCGCAACACGCTGATCATCATGACCTCGAATCTCGGTTCGGAATTCCTGGTGAACCAGCCCGAGGGCGAGGACACCTCGGCCGTGCGCGAGCAGGTGATGGGAATGGTGCGGGCGCATTTCCGCCCCGAATTCCTCAACCGCGTCGACGAGATCATCCTGTTCCACCGCCTGCAGCGGAGCGAGATGGGCCGCATCGTCGAGATCCAGTTCGCTCGTCTCCAGAAGCTGCTGACCGATCGCAAGATCGTGCTGACGCTCGATGCCGCAGGCCGCGACTGGCTCGCTGCCAAGGGCTGGGATCCCGCCTATGGCGCAAGGCCGCTGAAGCGGGTGATCCAGCGCTACCTCCAGGATCCGCTCGCCGAGATGATCCTGGCCGGCGACGTCAGGGACGGCGACAATGTCGCGATCTCGTCCGAAGGCAACGTGCTGACCTTCAACGGCAAGGCGCCGCAAACCGCCGAGATCACCCAGTTCGAGGCGCCGGCGGCGAAGCGGAAGCTGAATTGAGCCAATACGCGGTGCTCCGGCGCGCATGATGCGTGCCGGGGCGTCTCATTCCTGATTGACGGCCGCGGGCGCTCCCCGGCCATCGTCGTCCTCGTCAGGTTCGAGTTCGACGAGAATGTCGACGAGTTCACGCACCCGCCCCGTCGCCAGTGGCCGGCCTGAATTCATCATCGGCTCGTCATTGGCCAGCCAGGCCAGAGCTTCCGCCAGTTCGTCGACGGTCGCACCGGTCGCTATGAGTTGGGCGATGGTGACGTCGTCGACGGCGCCGGTCGCCTTGATAAGATCGTCCCGGGTAATGCGCTCCGATCCCGACAGGCTTGCCATGACATTCCTCCATTGAGGGTTTGCCGATTCCCATCAAATTAGTCAGCTCCTGTTCCGTTCCGCGGCAGCCAATGGAAAATTGGAGGCGGGTGGAAATGGAAAGCGAATCCGTTGATGCCCGACCAAGCATCCCCTGATACCGCAATCTTGCCGAGTGTGAGGTTACCGCACGGAGAAAGAGTGTTGTTGAAAAGTCGCACGCATCGCGTCATCTCGTAAGGGCTGTAAGATTCTTCTTGAACAACTTCGCGCCCGATCACCACAATCTCTGAAGGGGAGGCGGGCGTGCGATGCGTGGGTAGTATTGGGGGAGCCTCGATCTCGCGCGCCGTTTGTAGAATCTGCGTTTAAATTTGAGGCTGCAATTTTGCTCTGGAAGGGCGGAAAGCCAAAACGACATTTTTAGGTGTGCGTTTTATTCGTGTTCGCGCGGGAGGACAGCCGTGTTGAGCGTTAGTTTATTCGGCGCCAGTCGGGTTACCAGCAATAACGAACAGATTTGGTCTGATCTCGGTCCAGCCGGGCGACGATTGGCTGGATTCCTCCTCACGTTTCCGGATCGCCCGCATCGCCGCGAGCGGCTTATCGACTTGTTTTGGCCGGAGCTGGATAATGAGAGAGGGCGCCGAGCCATGAACTCTGCGGTCTGGCGGCTACGGAAGCTGCTTGCGTCGTCTCCCGACTACCAGGACGGCCGCGGTTTGAGGACGGTTGGTCCCGAGACCATTCTTGAGAAGACGCCGTGGCTGGACGTTGACACCTGGGCGTTGCTTCACGCCGCACGGTGCACGCTCGGCGGGCCTGAGGCCCAGCCGGAATCATCGAGAATGAAGGAGATTCTCGCAATTCTGTATCGGTACGAGGGGCCGTTTCTGGACGGCGAAGATGCCGAATGGATCCTGGAAGAACGCGAGCGCCTTCACTCCCTTTTCATCCAGTCGGCCATGATGATGGTTCGTCATCTCGGGCTTTGTGGTTACTACCACGATGCGATACGGCTCGCCCGTCATGCGCTGCGCTTCGATCCCTATCGCGAAGAGCTGGTTCGACATCTGTTGACCCTGCTGGCGCTCGATGAAAGACGAATCGATGCCATCAAGTACTATGATCATTGGATCGGCCTGATCCGGAAGGAACTCGGCATTTCGCCGCTCCCGGCGACACGTGCCATCATCGAAGAGATCAGGGACCTGCATAATGCCGAAAACGGCCAGCATCTGCGCGCGCGCCTGATCGGCCGCGACGAGAAGCAGATTTTTGCAATTTAGGCGCTGGCCGCACGGCCCCGGGGCCGCAGCCTTATCCCGCAAACCGCGCACTCACACCCTGGACAAAGTCCGGACTGGGCGAAGCCCGTCGCTTTCCAAGGGCGCGCCGTGATCTTGCCGTGATCCGTAGCCGATCCACCAGGCAGCGAACCGTGGACCGGCCGTGAGCGCACGACGACAATTCCCGAACGATCGCAGGATTCTCCCGAGTTCAGGTCATGCGACCGTCGGCGCATGGACTCACAACGACCACTGACCGATCAGGTTTTCATTCTGCGCTTCTGGCGTGAAAGCGCCGATGCCAGCGAACACGCGCGTTGGCGGGTTCAGGTCCGCAACATCAACACCCGCCGTCGCGACGTGGTCGACGATGTGCAGCGCGCCTTTGCGATTGTCGCCTCCAATTTGAATGCAGCCGCCGGCGAGCATGACGGGCAGGAGCGTTTGGACATTGAACCATCAAAACCTGAGCATTGAGAGATATCGCGTGCGCGGAGCCGATCACCCAACCAGCAAAAACCAACCGCCGCGAGCGAAAGCCTCGCTGGGCCGCGACTTCGCTCGCGCTTGTCACGATGGGCTGATTGCCATCGTGCGCCACGCGGCAGTTTTTGCCTTTGCCGCAGTACTCGAGCTTCCGATTGCAGTGTATTTGCGCAGGAGATATGGGGGCGTGCGATGCGTGTCAGGACCGTAGTCGTTGCGTGCGCGGGGCTGGCGCTGGCACTGACAATGTCGGCCTGCAGTGACGCTGTTCTCATTCGCGAAGGTATTGGGACCGGTCTGGCGGCCGCCGATCTACCCGAGGCAAGTCGGGTGCAGGATATCTACGTCGGAGAGATTTGCCATCAGGCCGGACTAAGGGTCGTACGCCAAGGCGACTTCCTCCTTTGCGAGGAGGTGAGCATGAGGCCGTCCGAATGGAGGACGTTTGTACAGGCTGGAATGAATGATATCGACCGGCGCTGCGACGCTTACCTGGGCTGGCTCGACAACAAGAGGCGCTGGCGAGAACCAATTCTCAAGCAGCTTCATACCACTGCGGCGACGACTGGCGCCATTATGGGACTCACGGGCGTCGGGGCTGCACCGATCGCCATCGTGGGTACTGCATTTGGATTCGCGCAAGACACGTTCGTCAACATCAACTCTCGTCTCATAACCGAGATAGATCAATCCGTTGTCCAATCGGTAGTGCTCGACAATCAGAATCAGTTTCGGATGAAGGTTGCCGGCACTCCGGTCGACAACAGGCCGGCTGCTATCTATCTGCTCCGCAACTACCTGCGGATCTGCATGCCATTCTCGATCGAGATGAGCATCAATAACACCATGACGGTTTACAGCCGAGGTGGACCAGATGCGCTTCGCACGGAGCCCCTGCTGACCCAGCCGCCTACCGTCGCACGCATTACGGCGGCGGTGCCTCTGGCGCCAAGGGACTTTGTGCAGAGGCCAGCTCGAAATACGGCCGCACCGCGGACTGATGAGAGGTATGCTCAAATCTTCGATCCCTACATACCAACGAAGCATACGAACACGTACGTCGTCCAACTTCAGACCGCGCTTTGCGTACCCGTTAGTGAGATCGAAAAGAAAGGGACGCTTACTCTTACGAAGGCGATGATCAAGATCTACAAAGAATCGGAAAGAAAAACTGGCGACAAATTGAACGATGACGAGGCCACGCAGATACGTGAGCAGGTAGGCTGCAAGCCTTCAGGGGGGCAGAACTACTATGAAAGAAAGATCTACGATAATCCGCAGGTTAGTGCTGCCGCTCTCCAGGAATTGATCACCGGCCTCCGTAGGACGACGGCGGGAGCCTCTCTGCCCCTGACAACGACGCTGGATGCCGCACGATCCACCATCAAGGTGGTGCGCGCCGGTTTGCCCAGTGACTCGAAAGTATCAAGGTTGCCCGACGCCCTGGCGGGCCAAGTGACGCCGGACTTTGCCGAATTTTTGCGAAAGCCAAAGGTGCCCTGATGAAATTGATAGTCGTTCATTCCACCGACGGATTTGATAAGCCCGATGGCAGCTTGATCGCTGGCGTCAGCATTGGGGAACTGGTGACGTCGACCGGAGCCACCCAGGGCGACTTTGTTGAGGTCGAACTGAGCGATCAAACTCATGTTTGGATAAAGGGAGATGATTTAAAGCCGGTTGATCCTGCTGCACGAATTGCCGCTGACCGTGCCTCTTTCGTGGTGGAATGCCTCGTTCGCGAGCGAGAGAGGAATGAAATCGTAGGAACAGGTCCCTGGTTCGTTGCTGCGGATTTCCTGATTGCTCGCGCCCTGATCGAGACGACGATAGCCAACATGGCGCCCCAGCCCAACTCGCTCGCGGCCGGGCCGATGCTGGTCACCCCCAAGGAGTGGAGACGATTTCTTGCAGAAGGCGGTGAACCGGCCAAAGGCCTCAAGGACGACGACTACGATCGTTGGCTCACGCAGGTCAAATGCGCTGCATTCACCATGTTCGCACACGCCAAGGCGTTTAGCGACGTTCAGAAGGAGAGCAATGTTGCGGCCGAAAGCAGTGCCTTCCTGCCGACCTATCTCGATATTTTCCATACCTATTTGTTCGACAGCGCGAAAGCCGCAGTGGCTGTGTTGAACGCGCGAAATGACGATGCGGCAAAAGACCGACATATGGATGTGCTGCTTAGTGGGATTCTGTCGGCCGCGGACATCAATACTCTGCTTTCGACGCGCGCCAAGTATCTCGGCGGGCCGGGCGTCGCGAAGACAGTGACTGAATTTATTCAGTCGACAGAACTCGAATTGCGAGGAGCGCTGAAGGTCGCCCTTGACCTTATCGGCCAGCACGCGCCGGACGAATTGCCGTCTCAACCCGACCCGCCAGCAATAAAGCGCGTCGCCAAGGTTCCAACCGATGTGGCTCCGGTTCCGAACGTGAATCCCGCTCCCTTTGCCACGATCAATACTCCACTCAACCAGATGTTCTGGCCGGTCATAACCGATGACTCCCAGGCCATGGTGGTGTCTTATCTGAATGATGCCGGGCAAGTTATCGGATCTTCAGGACGCCGCTTTTTCGCTGACCGCCGAAATGGCGAGCGTCATCATGTCGGTATGGACATTTTTTGCAGGGAGGGGGATGTCGTCGTCTCATGCGCTCCCGGTAAGATTGTCGCATTTTACAGCTTCTATAGACGCCCGACGACCGGCGAGGACACGTTCGCGTTGTTTGTCGCGCATGACGGCGTGGTGATCAATTATGGTGAGGTGCGCAGGAGCGCTCGCGAAGAGTTTGGGTGGAAAATTGGCGACGATGTGACTGCTGGCCAGCGGATCGCGCGGGTGAGTGGCACCGACATGATTCACTTTGAAACCTATATGCCAGGAGCAGTGCAGAATTCGCGGTGGCTCAGAGGTCAACCGAGGCCACCAAAGCTTCTCAATCCCACGATGCTGTTGTTGACGTTGGCTTCCGGCGCAACTCGGGTTGACAAGAGTGGAGGCACCTCGGTGGGCAACGGGAGCGCAAGAATCAAACCCGCGGTCGGTGATCCTCCGCAGGATGACGACCTGCTAACCCTGGCGCGAACGATCTATGGAGAAGCCCGGTCTCAAAGAGAACCTGCCGCCGGACGCGAGGCGGTCGCTCACGTTGTGATGACACGCTTGGCAAAGAAGTTCCGGAATGCGAAAACTATCACAGATGTTTGCCGGGCCAAGAGGCAATTCTCTTGCTGGAATAGCGGTGATCCAAACAAGAGGGTCATCGAAGCCGCCAATCGCGGCATCAATCCAGTATTCGATCAATGCTATGCATTCGCCGAACAAGTCGCCAACGGTCAGCTGGACGACAATACGGGAGGCGCAACGCACTATTACTCGGAGACTATGCGCCGGCCGCCACCTTGGGCGAACCCCCCCGCCAAGCAGACGACTCAGATCGGGAGTCACTTGTTCTTCAAGAACGTCCGGTGACCAAGCTCGCTGCCGGTAGGCGCTTGGCGATTCGAGGTCGCTCCCTCTACTTTCTCACCACCTTGTAGATCGCATTCTCGATGTCCGAGCTGAAGTAGATGACGCCGCTCGCCCCGACCGCGACACCCGTCGGAATATGCGTCGGCAGGCCGCCGGGTGCGCCTGTCAGGCCGATCGGGAGATTGGCGGCGATCTCGGTGATTTTGCCGCTGTCCGGCGCGATCTCGATCAGCCGTTTGGCGCCGACCTCCGCCACGATGAGCTTGCCGTCGCTTCCGCGCGCGATACCTTCGGGCATTTTCAGGTCCTTGGCGACCACGGTCTTTTTGCCGTTCGTGTCGATCCGGGAGACGGCGCCGGCAAAGGCTTCGGTGACGTAGACCTCGCCGCCAGGTCCACCGACAAGCCCGACCGGGCCCTCGAGGTCGCCGATCAGCGTGGTGCGATCCTTGCCATGCTCGCCGCTCACCTTGACCAGCGATTTGGTGCCGAGCTCGGCCACCAGGATGCTGCCGTCGGCAAGCACCACCGCGTCATGCGGCGCCTTGAAGTCGTGCAGCATGTCCCGCGTCGCGCCGGTCTTGCCGTCGATCACCTGCACGGTGCCGGTGAACCAGCTCGACAGGACCACGTCGTTGCCCTTCGCCGTCGCGCTCATGGGATATTCGAGCGTGACGCCGGCGGCATGCATGCGCGCCTTCTCGGTGACCTCGCCGGTCGCTCCATTCACCGTGCGATAGGCGAATACGTCGGCGACGTGGATCGTGTCCCTGCCGTTCTCCGAGGTGACGCCGATGCCGCCGGGCAGAGCGAGCTTGCCGATGATGATCTGCCTGGCCTGGCCGGTCGCCGGATCGACCTCCTGGATGCCGTTGTCAGCCATGTTGGAGATGTAGATGCGGTCTTTGTCGTCGATGGCGAGATTGTCCAGCGAGGGCTTCAGCTGCGCGACCATGGTCTTGGCGCCCGATTTGGGATCGACCCGGACGAGCTGGCCGAGCGCGGTGTCGACCACGAAGAGATTGCCCTTGGAATCGAAGTTCACGGCGGCCGGGACCTTGAAGCCGTCGGCAACGACGGTCAGCTCGGCCTTGTCGACGTCGACCCTGGCGACCTGGCCCTTGAACCAGAGCGGACCATAGAGCTTGTCGTCGGGACCGAACTCGAAGCCGTTGAGGCCGCCCATCTTCTCCATGATCTGGCGCGGCGGTTTGACGCCCTCGACGTCGATCTCGTAGAGCGCGTCGCCGAGGAAGACGGTGGTGGCGTAGAGCCTGCCGTCCTTGCGGAAGGCCAGCGAGTTGATGCCGGGAAGGCCGGAAGCGAGCTTCTTGATCGGACCGTCGCCCTTGCGCGCATAGAGGTCGCCGGCGAGGAATCCGGTCCAGGCCATGGTGCCGTCGGGCGCGAACGCGATGTCATCGGCCATTCCGACCGGTGCCGGGATTGCAACCTTGGCGCTACTGCCCGCAACCTCGTAGAGCGCCGCGCCTGCGACGCTGCCGGCAAACAGATGGCCGGCCTTGTCGACAGCGAGCCCGTGCACGCCGTGGAATGCCGAGCCGGGGACGAGCTTGGTGACTTCCCAGGTTGCCGGCACGGTCTCTGCCGACAGGCTCGTGACGGAAAACAGCGCAGCGACGAAGGCTGCGCAGGCGAGCCTGTTGTTCATGGCGAGACCTCCCGTTTTTTGGGAAGTATTCGCTCCTCATGCCGCTTTGGCAAACGAAACTTGACGTTGTGACGCCGCAAAGCGGCCTCGCGACGACGTCGAATTCGGATCGTGTTTGGAGATGTTCGCCGGGGCGGCCAGTTCCCGACTTAGCGGTTGGTGACCTGCAGTGGCCCGCCGGTGGCGTCCGACATCCGGGCGATGGCGCCGCCGCGGCCGCTCATCATGCCGTCGAGCCGGTCGCGCTCCTTCTCGAAGCTGGCCAGCATCGGGCCTTCCAGGGACCGACCGCGCGGCAGCTTCACGCGCATCGGGTCGACGAAGCGGCCGTTGACCAGGATCTCGTAATGGACGTGCGGGCCGGTCGACAGGCCCGATGAGCCGACGAAGCCGATCACCTGGCCCTGCCGCACCTTCTTGCCGGGCTCCATGCCCTTGGCGAAGGCCGACATATGGCCGTAGGCGGTCTCGTAGCCGTTGGAATGCTTGATGCGGATGTACTTGCCGTAGCCGCCCTCGGGGCCGGCCTTCTCGATCATGCCGTTGCCGGAGGCGAAGATCGGCGTGCCGTAGGCGGTGGCCCAGTCGACGCCGGTATGCATCTTGACGTAGCCCAGGATCGGGTGGCGGCGGCCGCCGAAGCCGGAGCGCATGATGGCGTTGTTGACGGGCTTCCGGACCAGGAACTTCTTCGCGCTCTTGCCGGTCTCGTCGTAGTAGTCGACGACGCCGTCGTCGGGGCTCTGGTAGCGGTAGTATTTCTTGGTCTCGCCGCCGACGGTGAGGGAGGCGAACAGCACCTCGTTCTTTTCGCTCGACGTCACGCCCTCGTCCTCGCCGGCGTAGAACACGTCGAAGGAATCCCCGGGCTGCACCTTGCGCTGGAAATCGACGTCGTAGGAGTAGATCTTGATCATGTCCTCGATGACGGGCATCGGGACCTTGTTGCGCATCGCCGTCTCGTAGACGCTCTGGTAGAGCCGCACGCCGCCGCCGTCATCCTCCTCATCGTCGTCGCTGTCGGCGTTGGCCGCGGCGTCTGCGACGGTGTTCATGCTGGAGACGTCGACGGCGACGTATTTGCCGAGATCGGACAGCGCCGCGACCGCCTCCACCATGGTGTCGTTTGCAACCACGACGCGATAGGGCTGGAGCCGGGCGCCGGGGCTGGCGGGCGCCATCAGGATGCGGAGCTTTTCGCCTTCCTTGAGGCCGCCGTCGCGGCCGCGCGGGCCGAGCGTTGCGGTGATCGCCTTGATCTCGTCAGCCGTCGCGCCGAGATCGCGCAGCACCGAGCCGACGCTGTCGCCCTTCCTGACCAGATGGACGCGCTCGCCGTTGGGATTGCCGCCGGTGATCTGCTCCTTGGTCTTGGGCAGCAGCGTGACGTTCTCCGGCACCACGCGCGTCTCGAAACCGGCATAGGGATCGGAGGACGACGCCTCGGCGGCGTAGGCCATCTTGATGTCGGACGGGCCGGTCGTGCCGGAGACGTCGGCTGTGGCATTGGCGAGCGAGGCGTAGCGCACCCCGCCATTGCCGCGCCAGTTGGCGGCATCGCGGACCCGCATCAGGATGTCGTCGAGCGCCACCACCGCGGAAATCTTCGCCTTCGGCAGCACCGACGACAGGTCCTTGGTGACGAAGGACACCTCCGCGTCGGGCTCGACGGCCTCCGGATTGTTGGGATCGTCGGACGCCGTCTTCGGATCGGAGCCGACGTCGGTGAGCAGGCGCTGGGCATTGAACGGCGGGATCTTCGCCGACAGGTCGCTCGTCGTCATCGACAAATTGCCGGCGATCCGGACGAAGGGGCGCACCCGCATCACGTCGCGGTTGCCGACGCGGGCGACCGTCGAGATGCGCACGATGTTGCGCGACGCCGTGGATTCGCTCGGCGGCGGCAGCCGGTCGCTCTTGTGCAGCGTGGCGGCGCGATCGGCCGCGCCGAACGCGCCGCGCAAGGTGCCTTCGACCCGCTCCGGCACCTTGGCGAAGGTCATCTCGCCGTCGAGCGACGCGAAAACGGCGCCGCCGATCAGGGCCGCGCCGCAGAGTCCGGTCAGAATTGTGCCGCTGAACCATTGCACCGAGACGCGGCGGCGGTCGATCACGGCGGCTTCAGAACCATCGACGGACAGCGGCGGCTCGTGGCCGAGATCGATGATCCCGGTCTCACGCCCGTAGGTGCCGCGTGACGTCCTGTGGTTCAACCCAAGTCCCCCAATCAACGACCCAAGAAAGCCCGCTTCGAACCTTGTCCCTGGCCGCCCTCTTGAACGGGGATCGCCGGAAAAGGCAAGCCGCACAGACGCCCGCGCTCAGAAAGCCCCGGAACAGGGCTGGCCGAAATTACGAACAACTGGACGGATGAAACTCTCTCGATGTCTTTCGAACGTCGAAGGAAGGCCGCGTCATCTGCAAGATGCCTTCCCCTGACCCCATGAAAATCGCCGGCAGCCCCCATCGGCATCCCCGCGATTCAAGCTCGTCTCTTACCAGAACGCCGCGGGATTGTGGCTCAAGTACGGCGCCAAATATGGAAAAAACTTCCTCAAGGCGCCGGCGCGAGGGGCCTCGCCGGAACGGCGCCGCAAGCCGCCTCTGGAGCCCCTCCGGAGCCTCCAGGGCCGCAAACTTTTTTCAGTTTTTTCTTCGCGCGGGCCCCGCTCGCCCGCTCTACGTTCCTCTAAGCGTCTGGAATCGTGTGATTTTTTCTGATGTCCCGCTGTGCGACGATTTGTTGACGATTGGCGTTGACAGCCCGGAAGGTGGGGCCTATAACCCCAACCACTGAGCGCGGCGCCGCCGGGTCACTGACCAAGGCGAGCGAACGCGCCACTGATGCTCCTCACCTTGTTGAGTGACACAACAATCGACACCAGTCGGTTGGAGTCATTTTTCGTCGGTAAGGGTATCGGAACCCTTCCACTCTGGAAGGTTGGGGCCTCCGCGGTCCCGGGCTGTTTGACAAGTGAAGATGAAGAAAGAGAAACGTGGACGGCGGAGTCCTTGCGGGTCTCGCTTCTGGAAAGCTTCGGCTTTTCTGATCGAGACCGGACGAAAGACTTCGGCGGTACACGTTTCAAAGGTTACACCATCGTTGCCAGCGATGTGAATCGCGGGCAGCTCGTCGACTTCGGTCGATGAAAAATGGTGGGACCTCGTCAAACGTTGTGATCAGCCGGTTCAAAGTTCAAGTCCAACTTGAGAGTTTGATCCTGGCTCAGAGCGAACGCTGGCGGCAGGCTTAACACATGCAAGTCGAGCGGGCGTAGCAATACGTCAGCGGCAGACGGGTGAGTAACGCGTGGGAACGTACCTTTTGGTTCGGAACAACACAGGGAAACTTGTGCTAATACCGGATAAGCCCTTACGGGGAAAGATTTATCGCCGAAAGATCGGCCCGCGTCTGATTAGCTAGTTGGTGAGGTAATGGCTCACCAAGGCGACGATCAGTAGCTGGTCTGAGAGGATGATCAGCCACATTGGGACTGAGACACGGCCCAAACTCCTACGGGAGGCAGCAGTGGGGAATATTGGACAATGGGGGCAACCCTGATCCAGCCATGCCGCGTGAGTGATGAAGGCCCTAGGGTTGTAAAGCTCTTTTGTGCGGGAAGATAATGACGGTACCGCAAGAATAAGCCCCGGCTAACTTCGTGCCAGCAGCCGCGGTAATACGAAGGGGGCTAGCGTTGCTCGGAATCACTGGGCGTAAAGGGTGCGTAGGCGGGTCTTTAAGTCAGGGGTGAAATCCTGGAGCTCAACTCCAGAACTGCCTTTGATACTGAAGATCTTGAGTTCGGGAGAGGTGAGTGGAACTGCGAGTGTAGAGGTGAAATTCGTAGATATTCGCAAGAACACCAGTGGCGAAGGCGGCTCACTGGCCCGATACTGACGCTGAGGCACGAAAGCGTGGGGAGCAAACAGGATTAGATACCCTGGTAGTCCACGCCGTAAACGATGAATGCCAGCCGTTAGTGGGTTTACTCACTAGTGGCGCAGCTAACGCTTTAAGCATTCCGCCTGGGGAGTACGGTCGCAAGATTAAAACTCAAAGGAATTGACGGGGGCCCGCACAAGCGGTGGAGCATGTGGTTTAATTCGACGCAACGCGCAGAACCTTACCAGCCCTTGACATGTCCAGGACCGGTCGCAGAGATGTGACCTTCTCTTCGGAGCCTGGAACACAGGTGCTGCATGGCTGTCGTCAGCTCGTGTCGTGAGATGTTGGGTTAAGTCCCGCAACGAGCGCAACCCCCGTCCTTAGTTGCTACCATTTAGTTGAGCACTCTAAGGAGACTGCCGGTGATAAGCCGCGAGGAAGGTGGGGATGACGTCAAGTCCTCATGGCCCTTACGGGCTGGGCTACACACGTGCTACAATGGCGGTGACAATGGGATGCTAAGGGGCGACCCTTCGCAAATCTCAAAAAGCCGTCTCAGTTCGGATTGGGCTCTGCAACTCGAGCCCATGAAGTTGGAATCGCTAGTAATCGTGGATCAGCACGCCACGGTGAATACGTTCCCGGGCCTTGTACACACCGCCCGTCACACCATGGGAGTTGGTTTTACCTGAAGACGGTGCGCTAACCCGCAAGGGAGGCAGCCGGCCACGGTAGGGTCAGCGACTGGGGTGAAGTCGTAACAAGGTAGCCGTAGGGGAACCTGCGGCTGGATCACCTCCTTTCTAAGGATGGTTCTTCAGAAGCTTGCTTCTATCGAACCGTTTTAGAAACATCAGTGGCCAACAGATCGCCAGATCGTTGAGCTGCATTGGCGGGATTTCGCCGTCTTCGTTTCTCTTTCTTCGCGGACGAACACGCGCTGGGGCTGCAGGCTTGCAGATCCTTGGTCCTTGACTGGATATGCGTTAGGGGCTTGTAGCTCAGTTGGTTAGAGCGCGCGCTTGATAAGCGTGAGGTCGGAAGTTCAAGTCTTCCCAGGCCCACCACTTTCATCGAGCGAGCATTCGTCTTCTGGTTACGGGGCCATAGCTCAGCTGGGAGAGCGCGTGCTTTGCAAGCATGAGGTCGTCGGTTCGATCCCGTCTGGCTCCACCAGATGGTTTGATCATCGAGATCTTGTACCGTCGTCCGCGAAACATCACTTCGCATCCTGCTAGTCTGGATAGACAGCAAGATGCGTG
>NZ_SMBR01000004.1:0-530000 GCF_004346455.1 Bradyrhizobium sp. R2.2-H | reverse complement strand
GGAAGGCGGTGAGGCTCGCATACATCTTGGCGAAATGCGGGTTGCTCTTGGCGAGACCAGCGTAGATCTCGTTGGCTGCGCCATAGCAGGCTTCGAGCACCTCCTGCGGGAACGGCTTCAGGATCGCGCCGGCCGCCAGCAGCCGCTTCAGCGCGGGCGGATTCACCGAATCGTACTTGCCTGTCACCCAGGTGAAGGTGTCCATCGACGCCGTGCTGATCGCGGCCTGGTAGTGCTTCGGCAGCGCATTCCACTTCTCGAGGTTCATGATGTTGTGGCCCTGGCCGGTGCCTTCCCACCAGCCGGGATAGTAATAGTACTTCGCCACCTTGACGAAGCCGAGCTTCTCGTCGTCATACGGTCCGACCCACTCGGCGGCGTCGATCGTCCCCTTCTCCAGCGCGGGATAGATGTCGCCGGCCGCGATCTGTTGCGGCACGCCGCCCAGCTTCGAGATGATGGTGCCGGCGAAGCCGCCGACGCGGAATTTCAGGCCCTTGAGATCATCGACGGACTTGATCTCCTTGCGGAACCAGCCGCCCATCTGAGCTCCGGTCGAGCCCGTGGGGACGCCGATCGCGTTGTGCTCCTTCAGGAGATCGTTCAGCATCTCCTGACCGCCCGCCCAGATCAGCCAGGAAATATGCTGCCGCGTATTGAGGCCGAACGGCAACGATGTCCCGAAGGTGAAGGCCGGATTCTTGCCCCAGTAATAGTAGAGCGCAGTATTGCCCATCTCGACCGTGCCGTTCGACACGGCGTCGAGCACTTGAAGGCCCGGGACGATTTCGCCGGCCGCAAAGGGTTGGATCTGGAATCTGTTGTCGGTGACCTCGGCGACGCGCTTGCAGAAATATTCGCAGCCGCCATAGAGCGTATCGAGCGACTTCGGCCAGCTCGCCGCCAGCCGCCATTTCACCTCGGGCATCGACTGCGCGATAGCCGGCGAAGCAACGGCACTTGCGGCCAGGCCCAATCCGCCTGCCGTCAGGAATTTACGACGTTCCATGCGTTTCCCTCCTGTGATGTCGTGTCCTCGACGAGGGATCGCGGTCTTGGCGCCGCTTTCGTCTTCGCCGGTGGCCGACGTTTCCTTATGTCCGAAATTCAGTATTCCCGGATCGCAGTCAGCATGACCAAAGGGGAACCGCAAATCAAGCGCACTTTGGTTGTGACGCCGGCAGGCCGGTCAATGCTGCGCTGCGAACGCGGCTTCCATGGTCTTGCGCGTTTTCACCGTTTCGTTGCCCGGGTCGAATTCGACATCGCTCCAGCGCACCACCGCGCCATGGGCGACGTCATGTTTCAGCTTCACGCGATGTGCTAGTCCGATGGGCAGGGCGCCCGCCCTCAGGCTCGCAGCCGCCGGTAACAGCTTGCCCCACACCGTATAGCCCCCTTCGCCGTCGAGCATCTCGCCGGCGCGCAGATTGCGCTTGGCCACCGCTGCGACGTCGCCGCGGAAGCCGGTGGCCTGCCCGGTCGGTTCGCCCCGCAACGCGGCCGACAGCACCGAGATGTTCAGCTCGAGCCCGATCAGATGATAGGGCTTGTACATTGCGGCGAAGCGTCCGCTGGCGTCGGTTTTCAGGCCATATTGCCTGAAGCAGTCGGAGGCATAGTCGCTCAGTGTTTCCAGCACGACATAGACGCCCCAGCGCAAGTCGCGAAACACCGGCCGACCGTCGCGCTCGAGCGAGGAGACGACCTCGACGACGCCCGACCGCTCCAGCACGCCGCCGCGCGAGCGCGGCCGCATGATGTGCGGCAGGTCGTCGACGCCACAGGGCGGAAACAGCAGGCCGTCCGCGGGCACGTCGAGGCTGCAGGCGTTCGCAATCGCGGCCATCTCGATCGCCGATTTGGTGCCGTCGAGAAAGGAATTGAACATCTGCGGATTCATGCCGGCCGATTGCGCCTCGCCCGCAGTCAGGCCGTAATGCTGCCAGACGCCGTCGGGCGTCACGTCGTGATAGGCCGGCAGATATTTCGTGCCTTTGCCGGCAGCGACGACGCGGAAGCCGGTGGCCCGTGCCCAATCCACCATCTCCGCGGTCAGCGCCGGCTGGTCGCCATAGGCGAGCGAATAGACCACGCCGGCCTTGCGCGCTTCCTCGGCGAGCAGGGGGCCTGCCAGCACATCGGCCTCGACATTCACCATCACGATATGCTTGCCGGCCGCGATCGCGGCGCGCGCATGCTTGATGCCGACCGCAGGATTGCCGGTCGCCTCCACCACCACGTCCATCACGCCGCCGGCAATGGCGCGCGCGCCGTCATCGGTGAACATGGTTGCGGCGATCCGCTCGGCGCTCCAGCCGACTGTGCGGCAGGCCTCACGCGCGCGGTCGCGGTCGATGTCGACGATGATGGGCACCTCCAGCCCAGGCGTGTGCGGCACCTGCGCCAGGAACATCGAGCCGAATTTGCCCGCGCCGATCAGCGCGACGCGGACCGGCTTGCCGGCGCTGGCGCGGGCCTGGAGAAGGCGGAAGAGGTTCATGGGAATATCCTGGCAATGGTCGTGTCCTGGACGCGGTGCAGCGTGGAACGCTGCTCGGCAGAGCCGGGACCCAGACAGAGAAGACGTGGCGGCGTAGGCCCCGGCTCAGCAGCGCATCACACCGGACGATGCTCCGCATCGCCGGGAGTGCTGCGCTGCGTCCGGGGCACGGGATCGGATCCTACTCTTACTCCGCCGCCTGACGCGGTGCACGGGCGAGCCGCAGCAGCGCGTCGTCGTCCACGGTCTTGATCGGCGTGAAGTCGCGATGCGCGATGTAGTCCGGCCGGGTCGGCGTGCGAATGTGGTTCGAGACCGCGTTCAGCGTCAGGTACACGATCTTGCGCGGGTAGGGCGTGATGTTGCCGGCAGATCCATGCACGAGATTGCCGTGGAACATCAGCATGCCGCCGGGCTTGCCGGTGGGCGCCACGATGCCGCCTTGCTCGACGAGGCGTGTCACGGTCTCCTCGTCCAGCGTCCACAACGGATAGGAGGTGGTGGCGAGGTCATGCGAGGCCTCGAGGTCGCCGGCATTCTGGCTGCGCGGCACCAGCATCAGGGGGCCGTTGATCGGCATCACCTCGTCGAGGAAGATCGCGATGTTCATCGCACGCGGCTCCGGCATCCCGTCGTCGCGCTTCCAGGTGCCATAGTCCTGGTGCCACTGCCAAACGTCGCCCGTGAAGGCCGATTTCGCGTTGATCTTGAACTGGTGCATGTAGACGGGCTCGCCGAACAGCTGCTCGACCGGCTCGATCATGCGCGGATGCGCGCCGAGGAGTCCGAAGGCCTCGTTGTAGAGGTGTGCGGCAAAGGCCGTGCGCGGCGCGCCGCTCTTCTCGCGCCAGACCTCCGGCCGGTTGGCGTCGTAGATGCCGACCGCCTCGCGCGCGAGCAGATCGACCTCCTCCTGGGCGAACAGCTCGGGCAAAAACAGCCAGCCCTCGCGGTGGAAGAACTCCAATTGCGCCTGGGACAGTTTCATCGGGTCGTCCTCCTTGGTCTTGTTATTCTGTTTGTTGTCGTCATTCCGGGGCGCGACGAAGTCGCGAGCCTGGAATCCATTCATCCGCCATCGCTGCCGCCCGATGGATTCCGGGCTCGCACCAATTGGCGCGCCCCGGAATGACGGCGTTCGTCGCTACGCCGCCGCCGCGTCCGTTGCCCTCAATCTCTCCTCGGTCATCCGTCCCGCCGTCTGCGCATGCGCCAGCGCCGCGCGCTCAGCGGCGCTCGCATTCCCAGCGAGAATGTGTCCGGCAATATCGGCATGCTCGGCCCAGGCGCTATCGCGATAATCGAGCTCGGACAGCACCGTCGCCATCGAGCGCCGCATATGCGGCCATTGTGGCGCGATAGTCTCCTCGATCACGGGATTGCCGGCGAGCTGATAGATCGCGCGGTGAAAATCGACATCGAGCCCGATGAGCTCGGCCAGCGTCGTGTTGCGGTCGCTGCGGCGTCCGGCCGCGAGTGCCGCGTCCAGCCGCGCGCGTCCGGCCGCGTCACTGCCTGCGCGCGCCGCGGCAAGTCGGGCCGCCAGCGCGTCGATGGCGCCGCGTACCTCGTAGAGCTGGCGGATGCGCGCGGGGTCGAGCTGGGTGACTTCAAATCCCCGGCGGCCGCTTTCGGCGACCAGGCCCTGGCGGTGCAACAGATGCAGCGCATGCGAGACCGGCTGGCGCGATACGCCGAGCCTGTCGGCCAGCTCGTTCTGACGGATGCGCTGGCCGGGGCGCAGCGTGCGATCGGAGATCGCTTCCAGGATCCGCGCATAGACCTGGTCGATCAGGTTCGGGAGCGGGTCGAGAGGGATCACGCCGGCAGCTCCTATTATGGAATACGGAATTCCATATCGGACGGTATGCCGGGAGGGGAGAGGCGTCAAGGCGGACTTCGAGGTCCCGCTCAAGCGGCTTCTCTGCCTCCGCTAAGCCATTGATATCACTAGGTCCATCTACTGTGCATGGGGTTGTTTTCGAAGTTTGTAAGGCGGGCAGCCACCCCTACTCCGCCAGGAACCTGTTCACGACTTCACCGAACTCCAGCGGCGCCTGCTCGAACATCCAGTGGCCGGCATTCTCGACCACCGCTGTCGTGCTGCCCGCGATGTGCGCGGCCAGCACGCGCCACATCACCGACAGGCTGCCGGTGGTGGCGCCGCCGCCGATCAGCAGCGTCGGCGTCCTGATCGCCTGCGCGTCGCTGAGCGTGTAGGGCCGGCGCTGCTCGTTGATCTGGCCGAGAAAGGTCATCGCGTTGTCGCGCAGTTGCTGCTTGGCCGCGGCGGGCACGCGCCGCCAGGAGCCGTCACCCTCGATGCCGTCGTAGAAATTCTGTAGCGCGCCCTCGATATCGCCGGCGCGGATCATCTCGACCGATCGCACGGTGCGGGCCGCCAGCGGCGGATGCGCGGGCGTGCCTTCCGGCACCGGCAGGGATGCGTCGAGATCGCCGCCGGGCTCGGCCAGCACCAGCTTGCGCAACAGATCAGGCCTCGCCTGCGCCACGCGAAAGGCGACATGCCCGCCGCGCGAATGACCCATGAGATCGACAGGCCCGGGCTCAACCTGCTCGATGAAAGCGATCACGTCGGCGACATGTTGCGCCATCTTGTAGTCGTCGCCGACCGCATCCCAATGCTCGGGGAAGAAATGGCGCAGGCTCACCGAGATCACCCGGTGTGCTTTCGACAGCGGGCCCAGCACCGAATACCAGGTGCGGAAATCACCGAGCGTGCCGTGCACGCAGACCAGCGGCGGGCCGCTTCCGACTTCCAGATAGGCCATGTCGTAACCGTTGACGCGAATTGTCTGCATGGGTCAGCTCGCCAAAATCAACCTGCTAAGAAATCCAGCACCACTTCGGAATATTTCTGCGGCGCCTGCTCGAACATCGGGTGCGTCGCGTTCGGGATGATCGCCGTCTTCGAATAGGGCACATGTGCGGCCAGCGCGTGCAGCACCTTCGGCAGCAGGCCCTTGGTCCGCGCGCCCAGGATGAACAGTGTCGGTATCTTGATGGACTCCGCGTCCGCCTTCGAGAACGGCGGGCGATTGTCGCGGACCTGGCCGATCAGCGTCATGGCGTTGTCGCGCAGATTTTGCTTCACCATCGCCGGCAGTCGCGGCCAGGTGCCGGGCCCCTCCAGCGTGTCGACGAAGACGGCAAGGCCGCCGTCGACATCGCCGGCTGCGATCTTCGCTGCGGAAGCCGTGAAGCGCGCGAGCAGCGGCGAGGGGCCGCCGACGTAATCCGGATCAAGGCTCGCATCGAGCTCGCCACCAGGCTCGGCCAGGATCAGCCGCCGCAGCAGATCCGACCGCCGCTGCGCCACGCGGAAGCAAATGTGCCCGCCACGGGAATGGCCCATCAGGTCGACCGGTCCGAGATCGAGCTCGTCGATGAAAGCGATGACGTCTTGGACATGCTGGGCGATCGAATAGGTGTCACCAAGCCCGTCCCAGCGCTCGGGGAAGAAGTGCCGCAGGCTGACGGCGATCACCCGATGTCGCTGCGACAGCGGCCCGAGCACGCAGCCCCAGACACGGAAGTCGTTGAGCGATCCGTGCACGCAGACCAGCGGCGGACGGCCTCTGTCCTCGCCCACGTCGAGATAGGGCATGTCGTATCCGTTGACGTGGACGCTTTGCATTCAGGGCTCGTGAGGAATTGGAACTCCTGTGCAAGATTCCCGGAAACCGGGTGGATCGCAACTATTTCCAAGCCTAGATTTGCCGCGAGATGAAAGTGGGGGCCTGCACGAGACGCAAGCCAGGAACCTAGCCATGACCGACCAGCATTTTGCCCTGTTCGACACCCGGATCGGCCTGTGCGCCATCGCCTGGGGCCCGCACGGCATCAACGGCACGCAATTGCCGATGGGCGGCGAGCAGAAGATCCGCACCCGCATCCAGCAGCGCCATGCCGATGCCAGCGAAGCCGAGCCGACCGCCGCGGTGCAGCAGGCGATCGACCGCATCACGAAACTGCTCGCGGGCGAGCCGGATGATCTCACCGATATCCCACTCGACCTCGATGGCGTGCCCGAATTCAACCGCGGCGTCTACGACATCGCCCGCACCATTCCGCCCGGCAAGACGATCACCTATGGCGACATCGCCAAGCAGCTCGGCGGCGTCCAGCTGTCGCGCGACGTCGGCCAGGCGCTCGGCCGCAACCCCTGCCCGATCGTCGTGCCCTGCCATCGCGTGCTGGCGGCCGGCAACAAGCCCGGCGGCTTCTCGGCCAATGGCGGCGTGGTGACCAAGCTGAAGATGCTGGAGATCGAAGGCGCGCTGGTGAACCACACGCCGAGTTTGTTTGATTGAGGTTGCGAAAGCTTGCTCGGCGTCATGGCCGGGCTTGTCCCGGCCATCCACGTCTTCCTTCGCAGTACAAAGAACGTGGATGCCCGGGACAAGCCCGGGCACGACGGTGTTGGGAGCAGGCGCTCGTCCTAAATCTTCGCCGCCGTCTTCGGCCAATACCGATCCCGCAAATGCCGCTTCACCAGCTTGCCGGTCGGCGTGCGCGGCAGCTCGGCTTCGAAATCGATCGAGCGCGGGCACTTGATGGCGGAGAGGCGGGTCTTGCAGTAGGCGATCAGATCGGCCTCCAGAGCCTTGCCGGCGCGCGCCATGTCGTGCGGCTGGACCACCGCCTTCACCTCCTCGCCCATCTCTTCGTTCGGCACGCCGAACACGGCGACGTCGGCGACCTCGGGATGCGTGATCAGCACGTCCTCGGTCTCCTGCGGGTAGATGTTCACCCCGCCCGAGATGATCATGTAGGACTTGCGGTCGGTGAGATAGAGGAAGCCGTCCTTGTCGAGATAGCCGACGTCGCCGAGCGTCGACCAGCCCTTGGCGTTGTAGGCCTTCTTCGTCTTCTCGGGATCGTTGTGATAGGTGAAGGCGGGCGCGTCGGCGAAATAGACCGTGCCGATCTCGCCTGTCGGTTGCTCCTCGTCGTTCTCGTCCAGAATCTTGATCTTGCCGACCACGGCGCGGCCGACGCTGCCGCGGTGCTCCAGCCATTGTTGCGAGTTGCAGACCGTGACGCCGTTGCCTTCCGAGCCCGCGTAATACTCGATCAGGATCGGTCCCCACCATTCGATCATCTTCGCCTTGACGTCGACCGGGCAGGGCGCCGCTGCGTGAATCGCGCCTTTCAGCGTTGAAACATCGTACTTCGTCCGCACCTCGTCCGGCAGCTTCAGCATGCGCACGAACATGGTCGGCACGAGCTGCGACTGCGTCACCTTGTACTTCTCGACCAGCTTCAGGAACTCTTCGGCGTCAAAGTGCTCCATGATGATGGAGGTGCCGCCGAGCACGATCGCCATCATGTTGAAGCGCAGGGGAGCCGCGTGATACAGCGGCGCCGGCGACAGATAGGTGCTCTCCGCGTTCATGCCGCACATGTCGGCGCAGAGCACGCGCAGGAAGGCGTTCGGCGCGTCGATCCTGTTGCCTTCGAAAGCCTTCTTGATTCCCTTCGGCCGACCGGTGGTGCCCGACGAATACAGCATGTCGTAGCCCGCGACCTCGTCGGCAATCGGCGTGGTCGGCTGCGACGCGGCTTCCTTGTCGTAGGAGCGGAAGCCGGGCAGCGGCTCGTCCATCATGTAGAAGATCGGCTCGCCGGGCGTGCCCTTGATCAGGCCTTTGATCTGGTCGGCGCATTTCGGCGTGGTGATCACGACCTTGGCGCCGCAATCGGCGATGATGTAGTCGATCTCGTCCTGCTTCAGATAGCGGCTGATGGCTGTGTAATAGAGCCCGCTGCGCTGTGCCGCCCAGCAGATCTCCATGAAGGCGAGGCGGTTCTCCATCAGAAGCGCGATGTGGTCGCCGGCTTTAAGTCCCAGCGAGCGGAACAGCTGCGCGCCCTGGTTCGAGAGCTCGTCGAGCTCGCGATAGGTGATCGCCTTGCCGGTCCCCGCCATCTGGTAGGCGATCTTGTCGGGCGTATTACGGGCGTGGATGGAGGGGTGGGTCATGGTCGAGATCTCGCAACAAAAAAAGTGTCATCCCGGCGAAGGCCGGGGATCCATAACCACAGGCCTCGACTGTTGAAACGAGATGGAGCTCCGGCGCAGCATAACCACGGCATCCCGTGGTTATGGGTCCCGGATCGGCGCGCGCTTGAGGCGCGCTTGTCCGGGACGACACCGTTTGTGTGGCCGCGACTTATAGCCGTTCCACGATCGTCACGTTGGCCATGCCGCCGCCTTCGCACATGGTCTGGAGGCCGTAGCGCTTGCCGCGCTGGTGTAGGGCGTGGACCAGCGTCGTCATCAGCTTGGTGCCGGAGCCGCCGAGCGGATGGCCCAGCGCGATGGCGCCGCCGTTGACGTTGAGGCGTTCCGGATCGGCGCCGGTGGTCTTCAGCCATGCGGTCGGCACCGAGGCGAAGGCCTCGTTGACCTCGAACAGGTCGATGTCGCCGATCTTCATGCCGGCTTTCTCCAGCGCGCGCTTGGTGGCGTGCAGCGGCGCGTCCAGCATGATGACGGGATCGCCGCCCGTCATGGTCATGTGGTGGACCCGCGCGAGCGGCTTGACGCCGAGTTGCTTCAGGCCGCGCTCGTTCACGACCATCACGCCGGAAGCGCCGTCGCAGATCTGGCTGGCGCTGGCGGCGGAGAGCCTGCCGTTCTCGGCGATCAGCTTGACGCCCTTGATGCCGTCGAGGCTGACGTCGAAGCGGATGCCCTCGTCGATGTGGTGGGTGTCCTTGCTGCCGTCGGCACGGGTGATCTCGAGCGGCACGATCTCCTTCTTGAAGTGGCCTCCTTGCGTCGCCGCGATCGCGCGCTGGTGACTGTTGTAGGAGTACTCGTCGAGCTCATCCTTGGAGAGGCCGTACTTCTCCGCCATCATCTCCGCGCCGGTGAACTGGCTGAACACGATGTTCGGATACTTCTTTTCGATGCCCGGGCTCTTGTAGTTGCCAAAGCCGTTCTTGGCCGGAAGTTGCGAGGACAGGCCCATCGGAACCCGCGTCATCGATTCCACGCCGGCCGCGATCACGACGTCCATCGCGCCCGACATCACGGCTTGCGCGGCGAAGTGCAGCGCCTGCTGCGAGGAGCCGCACTGGCGGTCGATCGAGGTGCCAGGCACACTCTCCGGCAGCTTCGAGGCCATGATCGCGTTGCGCGCGACGTTGTTGGACTGCTCGCCGACCTGCATCACGCAGCCCATGATCACGTCCTCGACCAGGGCGGGATCGGCCTTGGTGCGGTCGACCAGCTCGTCCAGCACCTTGGCGGCGAGATCGGCCGGATGCCAGCCGGCAAGGCGGCCCCCCTTGCGCCCGCCCGCGGTGCGCGCAGCGGCGACGATGTAAGCCTCGGCCATGTCGGTCTCTCCCTGAATTTTTGACTGGGTTGGTTGTCGAGGTCGGATTTAAGGGACGAGAGATCGTTTAGTCAATCGATCAATTAACTCTTGTGATGAGGCGCTGCTTGGGCTTATCTGCGCCCGCTTCAAGCGGCGAAAACAGGGATCTCCGTGGCTATCAGCGTACCGAACAGGCTCCCCGGCGGGAAAAATTCCACGGCACAGAAATTGCTGGTGGCCGCGAGCGAGCTGATGATCGAACGCTCCTCGATCGAGATCTCGCTCTCCGACATCGCGCAGAAGTCCGGCGCCAACGCCGCGCTGGTCAAATATCACTTCGGCAACAAGGACGGCCTGCTGCTGGCGCTGCTTGCACGGGATGCGGCGACCGAGATGTCGAATCTCGAATATCTGCTGGCGCAGCCGATCACGTCGACGGCGAAGCTGAAGCTGCATATCGCCGGCATCATCCGCGCCTATCACCGGTTCCCCTACATGAACCGGCTGATCCACTATCTGCTGCACGAGACCAGCGCGGGCTCAGCCGATGAGGTCTCGAAATTCTTCGTTGCGCCGCTGCTGGACTTTCACCGCCGCCTGCTCGCCGAAGGCGTCAGCCGCGGCGAATTCCGGCAGACCGATCCGGTGCTGTTCTACACCAGCCTGATCGGGGCCTGCGATCATCTGTTCTTCGGCCGGCATGCGATGTCCCGCGCGACCGGCGTCGGCCCGGTTACCGATGATGTCTGCCGGCAATACATCAAGCACATGGAAACGCTGATCTGCGGCGGCATCCTCACGCAAGCCGGGGAAGCTGTCGCTGCCGGATAGTCCAGCCGATGGTTCACAAGTCTAGAGAAGAAACGCCCAAGGAAAGGTACACACGATGCAGTTGAAAGACGTAGCCGTTCTCATCACGGGTGGTGGCTCGGGCCTTGGTGCCGCGACCGCCCGAGCCATGGCTGCCAAGGGCGCCAAGATCGGCGTGATCGACCAGAGCAAGGAAAACGCCGAGAAGGTCGCTGCCGAAGTGAAGGGCGTCGCGCTGCATGCCGACGTCACCAGTGAGGAGCAGATCAAGGCCGCAATCGCCAAGGCGGAAGCTGCGCACGGCGTCGCCCGCGTGCTGATGAACTGCGCCGGCATCGGCGGCTCGCAGCGCATCGTCGGCCGTGACGGCGTCTACCCGCTGGAAAAGTTCGCGCGCATCATCAACGTCAACCTGATCGGCACGTTCAACTGCCTGCGGCTGTTCGCCGAGCGCCTCGTCACTGCGGAGCCCATCGGCGAAGAGCGCGGCGTCATCATCAACACCGCTTCGGTTGCCGCTTATGAAGGCCAGATCGGCCAGATCGCCTATTCGGCCTCGAAAGGTGGTGTCGTCGGCCTCACGCTGCCGGCCGCGCGCGATCTCGCCAGCCAGAAGATCCGCGTCAACACCATCGCGCCCGGCCTGTTCTTCACACCGCTGCTGATGGGCTTGAACGAAGAGGCGCGCAAGAGCCTGGGCGCCCAGGTGCCGCACCCCTCGCGTCTCGGCGACGCCAATGAATATGGCATGCTCGCGGTGCACATCGTCGAGAACCCGATGCTCAACGGCGAGACCATCCGCCTCGACGGCGCCATCCGCATGGCGCCGCGGTAGGCGGTGGGTTCTTCCTTCTCCCCTTGCGGGAGAAGGTGGCGCGAAGCGTCGGATGAGGTGTTCTCTCCGCGATCTCATCTGTGGAGACAGACCCCTCACCCGAGCGAACTCTGGGCTCACAGCGACTTGCCCTCTCCCACATGGGGAGAGGGCGCAGCAATTGGCACCGCGATCAGCGGTACTCAGGAGCGCCCATGTCCCAACCATTGCTGATCGAGCATAACGACGGCGTCGACCGGGTGACGCTCAATCGGCCCGAGCACCTCAACGCGCTCGATCCCGCGCTGATCGATGCACTCAACGACTATTTCCAGGGCCTGCAACGCAACCGCGATACCCGCGTGGTGGTATTGAAGGGCGCCGGCAAGAATTTCTGTGCGGGCCTCGATCTCAAAGCCGCAATGGCGCGCCGGGCCGGGCAGCAGGAGCCGCCTGGGGTCACGGAGTCGCTGGACTCGCAGAGGCGCATTGCAGACATCGTGATGCTGATGCGGCGCTGTCCGCAGCCGATCCTGGCGCTTGTGCAGGGCGCGGCTGCTGGTGGCGGCTTCGCGCTGGCGCTGGCGTCCGACATCCGCATTGCGACGAGATCGGCACGGATGAACTGCGCCTTCATCAAGCTCGGGCTCGGCGGCTGCGATATCGGCACCAGCTATTTCCTGCCTCGTCTCGTCGGCGTGTCGGTCGCATCCGAGCTGATCCTCACTGGGCGCTTCATCGGAGTGGAGCGCGCGCTCGCGGTCGGCCTCGTCTCGCAGGTTGTGGACGAGGACACGCTCGACGACGCGGCTGAGCCTTATGTCGAGGCGATGATGACCGCCTCGCCGGTGGGGCTCCGTCTATCAAAGGAATGCCTCAACATGAGCGTCGATGCCGGATCGCTGGAGGCTGCGATCGCGATGGAGGATCGCAACCAGGTCCTTTGCAGCCGCTCGGAAGAGTTTTCGGAAGGCATCAGGGCCTTCCTCGAGAAGCGAAAGCCTGTCTATATCAAGCGCTGAATGACGAAGATCCGCGAAGGACAATAATTCCGGGAGACGCAAAATGAGTGGAAGTGCGGCAGCGGTGATGACGAGGCCCGCCTTTCGCAAGGTCGCGTGGCTCGCTCGCGACATAGATGTCGCGCGTCGAGATGACGGCACGATGGTGCTGAAGTCGCGCATTCCGCTGCAGCCTTACGAGAAGCACATCCCGGCCTCGCTGGCGAAATGGGCGAAGGAAGCACCCGAGCGCACCTGGCTGGCGCAGCGCGGCGGGCCCAACCGCGAATGGCGCAAGGTGTCTTATGGCGAAGCCAAGCGCATCGTGGATGCGCTGACGCAAGGCTTGCTCAATCTCAAGCTCGAGGGACGTCCGGTCGCGATCCTCTCCGGCAATTCGATCGAGCACGCGCTGATGACGCAGGCCGCGATGCAGGCGCGCTCGCCCGCTGCGCCGGTCTCGCCGGCCTACTCGCTGATGAGCCACGATCACGTCAAGCTGAAATACCTCTTCGACCTGATCAAGCCGGCCGTCGTGATGGTGCAGGACGGCCCGACTTTTGAGAAAGCGCTGAAGGCACTCGACCTCACCGGCGTCACCGTGGTTCACGTCGCGCGACCCTGCGACGGCATCGCAAGCGTCAGCTTTGCCGAGCTCGCGGTAACGCCAGTGACGGCGGATGTCGAAGCGTCGATTGCAGAGATCACACCCCAGACCGTCGGCAAGCTGCTGTTCACGTCAGGCTCGACCGGCATGCCCAAGGCTGTCATCAACACGCAGGAGATGATGTGCGCCAATGCGGCGATGATGATGCAGGTTCGTCCACGCGACCCGAGCGGGCCGATCTCGACCATGCTGGACTGGATGCCCTGGAACCACACGATGGGCGGCAATGCCGCGTTCCACCCGATCCTGGTCGACGGCGGCACGCTCTATATCGACGACGGCCGGCCGATGCCGGGCCAGTTCGACGAGACGCTGCGCAATTTGCGCGAGATCTCGCCGACCTACTACGCCAACGTGCCGGCCGGCTACGCCGCGCTGGCCGCCGCCATGGAGAAGGACGATGCCCTCTGCCGCTCCTTCTTCAAGAATCTCTCGATCATGGCCTACGGCGGCGCGCGGTTGCCGGACGATCTCTACTATCGCATGCAGGTGCTGGCGGTGAAGACCACCGGCGAGCGCATCGTGTTCTACACGGGCTGGGGTTCGACCGAGACCGCGCCGACCTCGACCGGCACTTACTGGGACACCGAGCGCGTCGGCCTGATCGGCCTGCCGTTCCCCGGCGTCGAATTGAAGATGGTGCCGTGCGGCTCGAAATACGAATTGCGCCTGCGCGGCGTCAACGTCACGCCCGGCTATTTCGGCCAGTCGGATCTCACGAAGAAGATGTTCGACGAGGAAGGATTCTACTGCATCGGCGATGCCGGCATCTTCGTCGACGACACCGATCCGGTACAAGGCATCATCTTCGCCGGCCGCGTGGTGGAGGACTTCAAGCTCACCACCGGCACTTTCGTGCATGTCGGCTCGCTCCGCACTGACGCGATCGCCGCGGCGACCCCTGTGGTGCACGACGCGCTGGTCGCGGGGCAGGATCGCGCCTTCATCGGTTTGCTGGCCTGGCCCAATTTGCATGCCTGCCGCCAGCTCGTCGGCAATCCCGATCTGAGCTTTGCCGATGCCGTGAGGCATCCCGAGGTGATCGCCTGCTTCAGGCGTGGCCTGGAAGCTCACAACCGGGAATGCGAGGGCGCCAGCAGCCGCATGATTGCGCGCGCGATGCTGATGGTCGAGCCGCCCTCGATCGACGGCAACGAACTCACCGACAAGGGCTACATCAACCAGCGCGCCGGCCTCGAACGCCGCGCCGCGCTGGTGGAGCGGCTCTATGCCGATCGGCCGGATCAGGATGTGATCGTGCTGCGATGAATGAATACTCTCTCCAATCGTCATTCCGGGGCGCGCGCAGCGCGAACCCGGAATCCATCGGGCCACAAACGTGCGGCGAAATGGATTCCGGGCTCGCGACTTCGTCGCGCCCCGGAATGACAGCAAGAAAAAGGTAGCCCGCCATGAACTTCGATTTCTCCGACGACCAGAAGCAGCTCCGCGACCAGGCGCGGAAGTTCCTCAGTGAGAAGTGCCCGCCCAAGGCGGTACGTGTCGTGCTCGACGGCAAGGCGCCTTACGACAGGGAGCTGTGGAAAGGTCTTGCCGAGATGGGCTTCCTCGGCGTCGCGATTCCCGAGGAATTCGGTGGTGCGGGCGCCGGCCATCTCGAGCTCTGCGTGATCGCGGAGGAGATGGGCCGGGCCAACGCGCCGGTGCCGTTCTCCTCGACGGTCTACCTCGCTGCCGAAGCGCTGCTGATCGCCGGCAGCGACGCGCAGAAGAAGAAATGGTTGCCGGCGATCGCCGCGGGAGAGGCGATCGGCACGCTTGCGCTGTTCGAGGGCAAGGGCAATCCGTCGCCGAAGAACGTCAAGCTCACCGCAGCGAACGGTGTGCTCAATGGTGTCAAGAAGCCGGTGGCCGACGGGGCAATCGCTGATTTCGCCGTGGTTGCCGCGCGCACGGGACCGAGCGGACGCGAGAATGACATCTCGCTGTTCCTCGTCGACCTCAAGGCCGGCGGTGTCGAGGTGAAGAGCCTCACCAATCTCGATCCGACCCGCGGGCAGGCAGAGCTAACGTTTAAGGATGCCAAAGCCGAGCCGCTCGGCGCAGCGGGCGAAGGCCGGAGCATTCTGACCCAGGTGCTCGACCGCGCCGCGGTGCTGTGCGCGTTCGAGCAGGTCGGTGGTGCCGATCGCGCGCTGGAGATGGGCCGAGACTACGCGCTCGACCGCATCGCCTTCGGTCGCCAGATCGGCTCCTTCCAGGCGGTCAAGCACATGCTGGCCGACATGTACGTCTCGGCGACCCTGGCGCGTTCCAACAGCTATTACGGCGCCTGGGCGCTCTCGACCAATGCCGCCGAGCTGCCGGAAGCCGCGGCTGCCGCGCGCATCAGCGCGACGCAGGCGTTCCAGCATTGCGCCAAGAACAACATTCAGGTTCACGGCGGCATGGGCTTCACCTGGGAGTTCGACTGCCACATGTACTACCGCCGCGCCAACGCGATGGCGCTCGGGCTCGGCAGCCTCAGCTATTGGGAAGACCAGTTGATTGAACGGATGCGGAAGAAGAACGCGGCCTGATGACAGGTGCGTAGGGTGGGTTAGCGGAGCGGGTTGCGCGAAGCGCGAGCCGCTCGGCGTAACCCACCTCTTCTGTCGAAGAGGAAACCAAAGAGGTGGATTACGCCTTCGGCTAATCCACCCTACGGACAACAGAGAAAAAGCCATGAACTTCGACGACACCCCGCAGGAAGCCGAGTTCCGCGCCACAGCGCGCGCTTGGATCAGTGCGAATGCGCCAAAGCAGTACGAGGAAGAGCTGCGCAAATCCTCGCTCGGTCGCACCGTCCTCAAGAACGCCAACATTCTCGAAGTGGCAAAAGCCTGGCAAAAGAAAAAGGCCGACGCCGGCTGGGCCTGCCTGCACTGGCCGAAGGAGTATGGCGGCCGCGGCGCCTCGCCGATCGAGCGCGTGATCTGGTCGCAGGAAGAGGGGCCATTCGGCCAGCTCTCGCGCATGTTCATCATCGGCCACGGCATGTGCGGGCCGACCATGATGGCGTTCGCGCGCGAGGAGCATAAGCGGACCTATCTGCCGCCGCTCGCCTCCGGCGAGAAGGTCTGGTGCCAGCTGTTCTCCGAGCCGGCCGGCGGCTCGGATGTCGCGGGCCTGCGCACGCGTGCCGAGAAGGACGGCGACGAATGGGTCATCAACGGCCAGAAGATCTGGACCTCCGGCGCGCATTATTCCGACTACGGCATTTTGCTCACCCGCACCGATCCGACCGTGCCCAAGCACAAGGGGCTCACCATGTTCTTCCTGGACATGAAGAGCCCTGGCGTCGAGGTACGGCCGATCAAGCAGGCGAGCGGCGCCTCCGACTTCAACGAGGTCTATTTCACCAATGTCCGAATCCCCGACCACCAGCGCCTCGGCGAGGTCGGCGACGGCTGGAATGTCTCACTGACCACACTGATGAACGAGCGCAGCGCGATCGGCGCGGCCGTCTCGACCGGCTTCCCTGAATTGTTCGAGTACTGCTCCAGCCTGATGCTCGATGACGGTCCGGCGATCGAGGATCGCGCGGTGCGCTCGAAGCTGGCGAACTGGGCGGTGAAGGCGAGCGGGCTGAAATACACCAGCATGCGCGCGATCTCGGCGCTGTCGAGGGGCGAACGCCCGGGGCCGGAAAACTCCATCGGCAAGCTGGTCGCCGGCTCGATGATCCAGGACGTTGCGACCTACGCGCTCGATCTGCAGGGCGCAGCCGGCGTCGTCAGCGGCGAGGATGCCGAGCTGGCCGGTCGTTTCCAGGCCATGCTGCTGCGTGCGCCCGGCACCCGCGTCGAAGGCGGCACCGACGAGATCATGCGCAACATCATCGCCGAGCGGGTGCTGGGCTTGCCCGGCGACATCCGGGTCGACAAGGACGTGCCGTTCAACAAGATCCCGACGAAGGGAAGAGGGTAGAGGTCCGCCATGAATTTCGACGACACGCCACAGGAAGCCGCATTCCGCGAGACCGCGCGCAAATGGATCGATGCCAACGCGCCGAAGGAGCTCCATGCCGAGCTGTCGAAATCTTCGCTCGGCCGCATCCGCCTTGCCAATCGCGACATCGTCGATGTCGGCAAGGCCTGGCAGAAGAAGAAGTTCGAAGGCAATTGGGCCTGCCTGCACTGGCCGAAGGACTATGGCGGCCGCGGCGCCACGCCGATCGAGCGGGTGATCTGGCAGCAGGAGGAGGGCGTCTACGGCAAGCTGACGCAGCCGTTCCAGATCGGCGAGGGCATGTGCGGCCCGACCGTGATGGCTTTCGGCAGCGAAGAGGCCAAGCGCCGCTATCTGCCCAAGCTCGCCTCGGGTGAGGAGATCTGGTGTCAGCTGTTCTCCGAGCCATCGGCCGGCTCGGACGTTGCAGGCCTGCGCACGCGCGCCGAGAAGAAGGGCGATAGCTGGGTCGTCAACGGCCAGAAGATCTGGACCTCGGGCGCGCATTACTCCGATTACGGACTCCTGATCGCGCGCACGGATCCGAACGTGCCCAAGCACAAAGGCCTCACCATGTTCTTCCTGGACATGAAGAGCCCGGGCGTCGAGGTGCGGCCGATCAAGCAGGCGAATGGCATGCAGGAGTTCAACGAAGTCTATTTCACCGACGTCGTGATCCCCGACAGCCAGCGGCTGGGGGCCGTCGGCGAGGGCTGGAGCGTGTCGCTGACGACGCTGATGAACGAGCGCATGTCGATCGGCGCGCGGCTGGCGACCGGCGTCCCTGAGATGTTCGAGTTCTGCTCCAGCCTGATGCTGGAAGATGGCCTCGCCATCGACGATCCCGCCGTGCGCTCGAAGCTTGCGAGCTGGGCGGCGAAGTCGAACGGGCTGAAATACACCAGCTACCGCACGATCTCGGCGCTGTCGAAGGGGGAGCGGCCGGGCCCGGAGAATTCGATCGGCAAGCTCGTGTCGGGCCTGATGCTCCAGGACATCGCGACCTGCGCCATGGACCTGCAGGGCGCGGCCGGTGTTCTCACCGGCAACGACGAGGAGACGGTGCAGGGCCAGTTTCAGCAGATGCTGCTGTCCTCGCCCTCGATGCGCATTGCCGGCGGGACCGACGAAATCCTGCGCAACATCATCGCCGAACGCGTGCTGGGCCTGCCTGGCGACATTCGCGTCGACAAGGACGTGCCGTATAACAAGATCCCGACCAAGGGGCGGTGATACCAGTCTTGTAGGGTGGGTTAGACGAGCAGGTGGGCGAAGCCCATCTGCTCGGCGTAACCCACCATCTCCGCCGATGCGGAAACCAAAGAGGTGGGTTACGCCTTCGGCATACCCACCCTACGAAGAGCGAGTTGATCCATGGACGCACCCGTCAAACAAACCGACCGCATCGGCGTGCTCGAGGAGCTCCTCAACGAGCGCTACTCCGTCCGCGCGTTTCTTCCCAAGGACGTCGATCGCGCGACCATCGAGCATGTGCTGACCACCGCGCAGCGCACGGCGTCCTGGTGCAACAGCCAGCCCTGGCAGGTCATCATCGCCAGCGGCGAGGCCAAGGAGCGCTTTCGCAAGGCGATCTACGCGGAGGCCTCAAAGGGCCTTGGCGATGACTACGATTTCACGCCGCCGCGCGAATATGTCGGGGTCTATCTGGAGCGCCGCCGCGAAAGCGGCTTCCAGCTCTACAACACGCTCGGCATCGCCCGTGGCGACAAGATGGCCTATGCCAGGCAGGCGCTCGAGAATTACAATTTCTTCGGTGCGCCACATGTGGCGATCATTCACACCAACGAGCCGCTCGGCATTTATGGCGCGATCGATTGCGGCGCCTATGTCAGCAATTTCATGCTGGCCGCGCAGGCGCTGGGGCTCGGCACGATACCGCAGGCGGCGCTCGCGCGGCATTCCGGGCTGATCCGCCGGCATTTCAATCTGCCCGACGACCGCCGCGTCGTCTGCGGCATTTCGTTCGGCTATGCGGACCATGCGCACAAGGTCAACAGCTACCGCACCTCGCGTGCGAGCGTGGCCGATACCGTGACCTTTGTTGACGAGTGATCGAGCGCCGTGAACCCGGCGCCACCCGCATCGGGCGCGCACGAAGACGGCCGTGGAAACGGCCGTCTTCGTCTCGTCCGAGTCCGATTGGCGTCGGCTATCAGCCGCCGCTGCCGCCGATCACGGCCCGCACCGTCTCGTCGGGCCCGAAATCCTCGGCGCCGTCGACATAGAGCAGCGCGGCGAGCTTCGAGCGGGCGCGGTTCACGCGGCTCTTGATCGTGCCGACCGCGCAGCCGCAGATCGAGGCTGCGTCTTCGTAGGAGAAGCCGGACGCGCCGACCAGGATCAGCGCTTCACGCTGATCCTGCGGAAGCTTGTCGAGCGCCGTGCGGAACTCCTCGAACTCGAGATGCGCGTTCTGCGAAGGCTGTGTCTTCAGCGTCTTGGCGTAGTTGCCCTCGGCATCCTCGACCTCGCGCCGCCGCTTGCGATAGTCGGAGCGGAACAGGTTGCGGAGAATCGTGAACAGCCAAGCGGGGAGGTTGGAGCCCGGCTGGAACGAGTCGATGTTGGCGAGCGCACGCAGCAGCGTCTCCTGGACCAGGTCGTCGGCCCGGTCCGCATTGCCGCTGAGCGAGATGGCGAAGGCGCGCAAACTGGGCACGGCCGCCAGGATGTCGTTACGAAGGGAGTCCGTGAGAGGCATTAATCCCTCCCATTGTTGTTGTCGTTGGATCCACCCTCATTTTCCACGTGGGGAGTCGCTCCCGGCGCATCAAGCTTCTTGATCAGTTCTGCGAACCGATCCGGAACCCCCTGCCGCACGACATCGTCGTACATGGCGCGCAACTGATGCCCGATCCGGGATTGGATCTCCGGAGTGAGGCCTCCCTTGCCGGGGGTCGTGCTTCTGCTGGCTTGAGACTTGAGATCTTTCATGACCTGTTCCACGTTTCCCCGAGTTAAGTGACTGCAAATTCGAGAGGTTTTCTCAACCGGGAGCCGTTCCCTGGATAGGCTCAATTCCAGGTCCGCGAAAAAGTTCCCAGCTCTGCGGAACTTTTCTTGAGCTGATGCGTAGTCAGTCCAGCAGGGGAACCCGGGCCCCCCGCGTGTCTCCTGACCTCAAGGCTGGCCCGAAGACGAATGGAGTGGGGATGTCCCGTTCACAGCTTGTTGCTGAACACTTGCCGTTGTTGCGCCGGTACGCGCGCGCCCTGACCGGCAGCCAGGCCTCCGGTGACGCCTATGTCGCAGCCATGTTGGAAGCCATGCTGGGAGACCCGTCGGTGCTCGATGAGAGCCATGGGCCTCGGGCCGGCCTGTTCCGGCTGTTCACACAGATCTGGAATTCGGTCTCGGTCAACGAGGATGCCGAGGTGACGACCCTGCCGATGCCGCCGGAGCGGCGGCTGTCGAACATCACGCCGCTGCCGCGTCAGGCCTTCCTGCTGCTCTCGCTCGAGGGCTTCTCGGAAGAGGAAGTCGCCTTCGTTCTCGGCACCGACGTCGCGGAGACGCGGCGCCTTGCAGACGCTGCCGGACGCGAGATGGCGGCCGAGATTGCCACCGACGTGCTGATCATCGAGGACGAGACCTTCATCGCCATGGACCTCGAGAGCCTGGTGAAGAATCTCGGCCACAACGTCGTCGGCGTCGCGCGCACCCATGCCGATGCAGTGGCGCTGGCCAAGAACAAGCGGCCCGGCCTAATCCTCGCCGACATCCAGCTCGCCGACGGCTCGTCGGGCCTGGATGCGGTCAACGAACTGCTGCGCACCTTCGAGGTGCCCGTGGTGTTCATCACGGCCTACCCTGAGCGCTTCCTCACCGGCGAGCGCCCCGAGCCGGCGTTCCTGATCTCGAAGCCGTTCCAGCCGGCAATGGTATCGGCGGTGGCGAGCCAGGCCCTGTTCTTCCAGCGCAATTCGCGCAATCGCGCGCCGAAGGCGCCGGCGGCGTAAGGAAGTTTCCATCGGAACGGAAGATGGCGCGCCGCAAGGTGCGCCATTTTTAGTTTGCTGGTACTCTATTCAGCAGCCTCGGCAGAGGCCGTTGAGCTTGGCCTTCACCTTGGCTTCGTCTGCCCACGGCCCGCCCATCCCATCGAAAGTCATGAAGACGGATATTCTTTGCAGGTCGTCCTTCGCTTCAGCCGGCGGTTTTGGGAACGGCACGGATCGCTCGACCATGGCGAGCGTGGCGGCATCCAGCGGCGCGAAGCCTGTGCTTTCCACCAAAGCGTTTGAAATCAATTTGCCCGAGCGATCGACTACGAATGTGACTCCGGCATCGCCTTTTCGTTCTATGGCCTCCGGAGGGAACACCCTATTGCGCCAGACATGCTCCGTGACTGCTTTGCGCCAGGCGTCCAAGGCGTCGGACAATGCGAAGGCGGGCGTCGGCTCGCTCGCTGCCAACCCGTAAGGCGGGACTTGGAAGTAACGGAGGCTGAAGACGATCGGCACCGTGAAAGAAAACTTGTCTCCCTTCAGCTCGGCCGGTGGTTCGGGAAACGGTTGGGCGCGATCGAAGATCGCCAGCACGGCGGCATCGAGCTGCCGTGAGCCGGTGTCCTCAACCAACGTCCGCGATATCAACTGGCCGGAGCGGCCGATCACGAATTTGATCTTGGCATGGCCGGGCTGCCTCGGCGCTTCAATCGGAAACAACCTGTTACCGACAATGTGTTCGGTCAATCTTGCCTTCCAGGCCGTCACGCGTTCTGTTTGTGTATCAGTCTGCGCATGCGCGGGGAAAGCAGCCAGCAATCCGAGAAGTCCAGCCAAGAGTAAGAGGAATTTCATCTGCATCGTCGCGGATATTAATCGCCGCCACGTTGATTTCAAGGCTCGTTGCTCGCATCGCGCTCACCCCGGTGTGGCCAGCTGGAACGACCGCGAGGCCGATCCGCTTGACCGCAACCAAATTGCCCCGTTGATATCTCGGACCGGTGGCATTCATCGCAGCCTCAAGCCCGGAGATGTCCCCATGGACCAGCAACTCCTCGATCGCCTCGCCATCCGCGACCTCGTCGAGAACTGGGCGGTGTGGCGCGACGCCGGCGACTGGGAGCGCTTTGCCTCGGTCTGGCATGACGAGGGCTGGATGTCCGCCACCTGGTTTCAGGGGACGGCGCGGGATTTCATGCGGGTCAGCCAGGAGGGATTCGCGAAGGGCGTGCGCATCCTGCATTTCCTCGGCGGCACCAGCATCGATCTTGCCGGCGAGCGGGCCATCGCCCAGACCAAGATGACGATCTCGCAGCGCGCCCTGGTGCACGACGTGCTCTGCGACGTCGTCTGCACGGGACGCTTCTACGATTTCCTGGAGAAGCGGCAGGGTAAATGGGGCATCGTCCGCCGCCAGCCGATCTACGAGAAGGACCGGATCGATCCGGTCGATCCCGCCGCGACGCTGCGCCTCGACCAGGAGGCGCTCGCTGCGCTGCCCGAAGGCTACCGCCACCTCGCCTACATGCAGGAGCTGATCGGCTACAAGGTCAAGCGCGACATGCCGGGCCTCACCGGCGCGGAAGTCGAGAAGCTCTATGGCGAAGGGCGGGGCTGGCTGGCGGGGACCGCGAACTAAGCGTCGGACGATCGGCCACGATCCCCGACGGCCGGATGCGGCCGCTTGCGGGTCGGGAATTTCCTGACATCAGATGGACCTTACCTGACTGACGACGGGACAGCAGGTCACGCAAAGTTCAACCGGGACCGTCGAGGAGGAGATCATGGAATTCGCGATCGGCTTGGCTATGCTTGTGATTGCCGTGGCGCTGATTTACGTCGGGCTGCCCGACCGGCAGGGCGGCAGTCCACGTTTCCTGCGTTTCGAGGCCGCGTCTGTCCTGTATCCGCCCCTGATCCTCGTGTTCATCGCGATCGGTACGGCTCAGGTCGTTTTCTCTCTCGATTGACACGGTCGCGCGCCGACGCGCGCGAATGTCGACGTGGCAAGAGAGCGACGGAAACCGCCTATCGGATCGATCCCGTTCCGGTCGAGCACCACGTTCCGATCGGGGTTGGAACGGTTGCTCGAGGTCCGTCGCCCGCGCGAGGCACAAATCACGGACAGGGATGCCGCCGCCCGTCGTATCCAAGATACGTGCCCGAAGCCGGATCGTAGGATTTGAAGCGTTGCGAGCAATATGCTGCGTTCTCCGCAGCCTGGGCGCGGCTGTTCGCGATCGCTCCCCCAATGGCGGCGCCGGCCGCAAATCCGCCTAGCGCCGGGCCCCAACCGTAGCGGTGCGGATACCCATATCGCCATCCTCGATGATGATAACGATGATCCCAACCTCCCCGCCATTGAACGGCGACGATGTCGGAGGACGCGCCGGGCTTACTCCGCATCGCGAGAGGCGCCGCGATCGCGCCATTGACGCAAAGAGTGGCCGCAAGCAGCGCGCCTGCAGCAGTTAGCCCTTGCAAATGTCGCATTTCAATCTCCGTTGGTTTCGTTCTGCGCCAGGTAAATTCATTGACTGGCCCGAGGTTCAGTCAAGGCGGGTACGGACACGTACCGAAGCAAGCTGTCATCGTCGGATCCTGCAAGAGTCCGTACCGAAGCGTACGTTGCGAGCCGATATGCACTGACATCTGCGAAGCTCCGTCGTAGGATGTCGTCGCGGTGAAGACAAGAATTCGAGCCGACAGAATTACTTCCAGAAGCAAGTGCGGCTCCGGCGCTTATGCCGGAGCCGTTTTCTGTCGGGCTGAAAAGTTCGCCCACTCGTATCTTCTTGAACCGCCGTCCAGCCGACGTCTGTCCCGCGAGAAGCGCAGCGCTGCGCCCTTCGACATGCGAGCGCGCGCCGGGACGTTGCCGCGGACGAGGACTGCCACGGCATCGTCACGTCGTCATTCCTTGGATAGATGATCGAGCCAGCCGTGCGAGACGCCGTAGCGTACGATGTCGGCGCGCTTATGCAGCCCCAGTTTCTCGACGGCTCGCGATTTATGGGTTTCGATGGTCTTGATGCTGACGTCCAGACGCGCAGCGATTTCCTTGTTGCTAAATCCCTGGGCAATGAAGCGGAGGACCTCGGCCTCGCGCGGCGTGAGCTCCAGCTGAGTTGCGCTTTCGGAAGGTGCGTGATCGCCGGGTGGAGATGGCAGCGCTTTCTCCGCGATCGCCGGGTCCAGATAGATCCCGCCCTCGGCGATCGCGCGGATGGCACGCACCAGTTCATCCGCTGCGGATCGCTTGAGCAGATATCCACGTGCGCCGGCCTGCAACATCGGCTGAACGTAAGCACGATCCTCGTGCACCGTGAGTGCCAGCAATCGAACGTTGGGAAACTCGATCGCAATTCGTTGCGCCAGTTCGATGCCGCTAATGATCGGAAGCGAGATATCCAGCACGGCAATATCCGGTCGCTCCCTGCCGATGACGTCGATCGCGTTCTGCCCGTCGGTCGCCTCGCCAACGATGGAGATGTCCTGAACGGGCTCGAGCAAGGCCTTCATGCCTGCCAGGACAAGCGGATGATCGTCAGCCAGCGTGATTCGGATCGGTTTCACGAGCCTGCATCCTGTCCGGAAAGAGGTACCGTCATGAAGAGTGTCGTCCCGATATTGGGCGCGGATTCGACGGTAAGCGATCCGCCGAGCAGCGCCAGCCGCTCCTCCATGACGGAAAGGCCGAGTCTGGAAGCGTTGAGGCCCGACAGTTTCGATGGATCGAAGCCGATCCCGTCGTCTTCGACGATGACGCGAAGTTCGTTCTTTCGCCGGTCGAAGACGAGACTGACGTTGCGCGCATTGCCGTGCTTGGCCACATTGTTGAGAGCTTCCTGAATCGCACGGTAAAGGGCGATCTCGACTTCGAGCGGGAGGCGGTCTGCCGGTCCGATCAACTGGACGTCGGTACTGATTCCGAAGCGCCGGGTCCACTCCACACAGAATGCTTCGATGGCTCTGTGCAGTCCAAGATCGTCGAGGGCCGTAGGACGAAGGTCTGCAGCGATCTGGTGAATGTCTCGTCCGATGCCGCTGGCGAGCCCCTGCAGCCAGTGCAACTTATCGACCTGAGTCGGATCGGAGGACGTCGTCGCGAGCGATTGTTCGAGATTCTTCAACCCCAGCAGCAGCCCGGTCACCGTCTGACCGATCTGATCATGCAATTCACGGGAGATTCGCCGGCGTTCGTTCTCCTCGGCGTCGCCGAGCCGCCGCAGCAGGCGCTGGCGATCGAACTCCGCCCGCTTCATCTCGTCAATGTCCAGGAGCACGCCGATGACGACTTCGGCGTTGTGTCCGTCGATCCGCGAACTGCGCCCGCTGGCGCGCAGCCAGCGGCCGTCCGGAGGAGCGGTGCGGAACTCTGCGGCAACGGCGTCGCTCTTGCGGGATTGCAGCAATATTTTCTCGAATGAGGCGCGATCCGCCGGGTCGATGCCGGTCAGGAGCGTCTCGAAGGGCAGGCTCACGTCGCCGGTGGCGGCGCTCTTGGTGATCTTGAGCATGTCCAAGGCCCGTTGCGAGGCGATGACTTCGCCAGTCGGCACGTTCCAGCTGAATACTCCGAGATCCGCCGCATCGACCATGAGCCGTCGTCTTTCCTCGCTCTGTCTCAGGGCCAGCGCGGCCTGGGCCTCTTGCTCGACGCGTCGCTGCGATATGTCGCGCGCCGTGAACCAGACGAGCGCGAGCCCGAGGGCCAGGCTCACGGCACCTCCACTGGCGAGAAAAATCGCCGACCGGCGGACCGGGGCATCGAGCTGGTCCGTCGGGATGGCGAGGTGAACCGACCAACCGCCTGTGCCAGGCAGTCCCTTGTAGATGGAGTCGACCTTGGCCCCTTCGAGCGTCGTCCCGACATAGCTGCCTTGGGACCCCTGGGCGATTGCTTCCCGCACAGATGCGCTGGCTGGACGGCCGAGTTCAAATTGCTCGGCGACGGTGCGCGCGACGATGTTGCCCTTGCGATCGACGACGACGCCGACCCATCCAGGCGGCGCCCCCGCGCTCTTCAGAATCTGGCTGACCGCGTCGGGCACCAGCGCGACGGTCAGGACGAATCTGAGGTCGCCGTTCCGTTCGACGGGGGCTCGCAAGGCGACGAGGCGTTTGCCCGAAATCGGACCCAGAGGTCCAATTCCACCGATCGCCGCCTTGCGGGTCGTCAGGATTCTCTCGAAATTCTCCCGATCTGCAGTTGCCCCGAGATCGGCTCCAATGGGGCGTAGCAGATTGAGCACTTGATTGCCCTTGGGGTCGACCAGCTCAATCGTTTCCCAGAGAGGCCTGGTTTCCTTGACGCGTAGAGCCTCGACATAAAACGACGAGAGATCCGAAGTATCGAGGCTGGCTGAGGCCGCAAGCGTCTCGGCGATCTGGACCTGAAGCGCTAGATCCGAAGAGATTCGCGTCACGACACGGTCGAGCGTTTCGAGAGCGGCGAGGCGCGAGTCGGTCCGCTCTTGGCGGGCATTCAGGAAAACGACCCAGCCCGCGAACAGAACGAGCGGAATGGCCGCTGCCATGACGAGCAGGATCAGCGGACGTTGTGCGGCCCGTGCCGAACCTGGTTGGACAACTGCTCTCACTCTCGGTGCCTCACGTTAGCATAGGCGCGGTTCGAAAACCGCGGCAACCCGCCAAAGCCGCTTGTCAGGTTTTTCCTGACGGGAACCGTCCTTCAGCCCGACTGGGCCAAACGTGAGCCGCTCCCCATGATTGGTCAAACGGCAACCGAAAGATGGCACATGCTCGAATTGGATCTTGTAAAGAAAGACGCGCGAAATTCGGGGACTGCTTCGTCGATCGTGTCGAGGATCGCTCCCCAGGCGCGCGACGCATCGCCTCCCTCCTTGGGCAACGACCTCATCGCGCACCTCTCGCCTCGGTCGCGTCGATCGCTCCTGGACCGCTGCGATTCGATCCGCTTGACGGCACGACAGGTGCTGCAGGAGCGAGGTCTTCCCCTGCAATTCGCATACTTCATCGAGTCCGGCGCGGCGTCGCTCACGACCCGGGCCGGAGATTGCCCGCCTGTTGAGATCCATACCCTGGGGAAAAAGGACTTCGTCGGCGTCCCCCTGGTGCTGGGAATGCGGGTCTCTCCGCACCGGTGCACCGTTCACGTCCCTGGAAAGGCGCTGCGGATCCAAACCGACGCCTTGATCGCGTTGATCAAGACGGACACAGAGGTGGAAAAACTGTTGCTGCGCTACGTCCAGGCAACGCTGATACACAGCGCTCAGCTGGTCGCATGCAACTCGCGGCACAATCTGTCCCAGCGGCTGGCCCGATGGCTGCTGGTCGCACGCGATCGGATCGGAGACAACGAGGTCGCATTGACTCACAAATGCATGGCGCAAGCTCTCGGCGTACGCCGTGCCGGCATTACGACCGCGGTGGGGGACATGGAGGCAAACGGTCTGATCCGGCGGAGCCGCGGGCGAACGGTAATCGTCGATGAGACCCGCCTGGAGCAGGCATCCTGCGACTGCTTCCGCGTCATTCGATCCGCCCACGAGAATTCTTTGTTGGGACCGATCGCGTTGCGCGTCGCGCATCCTTGACCTCAGGGTTTTGCGTGGGGCTTGTGCAAAAGGAGGGCATGCGGCATGAGTCTGGCGTCCACGATCGTTGGAAATGGTAAATTGCAGTCTGATGCGGAAATTCTTGTAGAGGCGCTTGAGGAGACCAAGCGCCTGCTTGCGTCGGCCGGAGCTGCCGGCCCGACATGCAGGTCCGAGCAGCACGAGCTCCTGAATATGATCGAGTTCGTAATTTATGATCCGGCTGTCGCGCGTGCCGCGGAGCGGCTGAAGCTGCGTGCACGATTGAAAGCGGTCGTCTGACCGACCTTCGGCCCGTCGACCCATTCGGCATATTGAGATATTGCGGAATGAGGCGGCCGAACACGCTTTGCGCCGCGCGGATCTGGCCAGGATGCCGTTTCGCCCCACCGCAAGAAGTTCGTGAGTGGTACCTCGGCTCTTCCGACGTCGGCTTGCTGTGCTCCTCGCGTCCTTGATCGCTTGCCTCTACGTAGCGATACGAAGCGGTAACGCCTAAGACGAATCCTCGGCCGGACCGTTGATGGCGTCGATCAGGTGCGCCACCAGAATGCTGGCGCTGAAGAACATCATGCAGGCGACCACAATTCCGATCATTCGCGTGCCTTCGATGTGCGGGATGACACGTAGCGCGCCAAGACCGCTTCCCAAACCCGGTCGAGGATAGTTTGGAAGATGGTCGTCCGACGCCATGATTTCCCGGCGTGCGCCGGGATGTTGCGCGCGGCCCGGGGGGCTCCCGGTCCGGGCAACAGAACGCGGGGGCCGTCACCTCGGCCGGTGGATAGCCAGCTGCCGATTTTCGATCGCACGAACAATGTCATATCCAGTCTCCCGGGATGGCAGCGGTGCTCCGTAAAGCTGGAGTTCAAATGGCCTCCGGGCTAGTCGGGCTGACTCCCCGGGCAGTCAGGAAATTCCCCACGCCGCGATGGTGCAGCGAAATGCGCGCATTGCCGGCTTCCGCCGAGCGTGCTCTGGCGCTTTCAGCGGAATCTCCCGGGGGGGGGCTTGCGGACAAAAGTAAGGCGCGACCGGCATCACCACAGTCGCGCCCTACGTCGCCGGCTTATGGGGCAGGGGGGAATAGCCGGCTGCTGAGACGACTCCCGACCGTCGGAGTCGTTCCATGGCTTGCGAAATATTTCGCCGACCTGCGGCATTTTTCGCACACGGTTAAGTGATCGTAACGGCTGAGAACCGCCGATCCTGTGGCGGCGTTGTTCCCGTGATCGCCATGGGGCGAGGGATCGACAGCCATGTCACAGATTCAAAAGGTATTTTTAGGCGCCATTGCGACCGTCGCCACGCTCGGTGCTGTGCAATTGGCCTCCGGCCATGACCTGGCTGGTCGCTGGCAGGCTCTCGCCGACACCTCCAGCCGCAGCGCGAACCTCGCCCCGAGCCACAACGTCAATCGCACCGCAAAGGCGGACCGGCTCGCCGAGATCAAGCCGGCGCCGGCTGCGACCCGCACGGTGTCGATGCGGCTGAACGACCTCGCCGATACGTCGGTGCTGCTGCGGGTCCCGGCGGTGATCGAGACCGGCAACGCCAAGCCGCCGGTGCTGCTCCTGAACCAGCAGAAGGTTCGCACCCGGCCGACGATCGCCTGTGAGCCGATGGTCAGCTCCCTGACCGAGGTCGCGAAGCTGCTCCAGCCCGGCCGTTGCGTGACCTGATCCGCGCCTCCCCTGACGGGAGCCTTCCGGGCGGATGCTTCACATCCTCTTGATCCGCCGTTGCCTCGCGCTATATCCGGGTTCCTCCCTTTGTTTTGACCGGGTAAGCGCATGACGACGTCAGATACGGCTGTGCATACGCAGCCTTTCCAGGCCGAAGTTTCCGAACTGCTGCACCTGATGGTGCATTCCGTTTATTCGGAAACCGATATCTTCCTCCGCGAACTCATTTCCAATGCCTCCGATGCCTGCGACAAGCTGCGCTACGAGGCCATCGCAAGTCCCGCCCTGCTGGGCGAGGGCGACGCGCTCAAGATCCGCATCATCCCGAACAAGACGGCCAAGACGCTTGCGATCGCCGACAACGGCATCGGCATGGAGCGGCAGGAGCTGATCGATCATCTCGGCACCATCGCCCGCTCCGGTACCAAGGCGTTCGTGTCCAAGCTGAAGGAGGCCAAGGACGGCCTCGGCTTGATCGGCCAGTTCGGCGTCGGCTTCTATTCAGCCTTCATGGTCGCCGAGAAGATCGTCGTGATCAGCCGTCGCGCCGGCGAAAGCGACGTCTGGACCTGGACGTCGTCCGGTGGCTCCGGCTTCGAAATCGCCCGTGCCAGCGAGGAGGACGCGGCGCGCGTGACGCGCGGCACCGAAATCGTCCTGCACCTGAAGGACGACGCCAAGAAGTATCTCGAGACCTACGAGATCGAGCGCATCGTCACGGCCTATTCCGACAACATCCTGTTCCCCATCGAGCTCGTGCCCGAAGAGGGCGAGCCGCGCCAGATCAATTCGGCCAGCGCGCTGTGGCAGCGCGCGAAATCCGAGCTGACGGCGGACGACTACAAGAAGGCCTATCAGCAGATCGCCTCCGCCTTCGACGATCCCGCGATGACGCTGCACTACCGCGCCGAGGGCCGCTACTCCTACGCCGTGCTGCTGTTCGCGCCCTCGACCAAGCCGTTCGACCTGTTCGAGCCTAACCGCAAGGGGCGCGTGAAGCTCTATGTCCGGCGCGTCTTCATCACCGACGATGCCGATCTGTTGCCGGGCTATCTGCGCTTCATCCGCGGCGTCGTCGACAGCGAGGATCTCCCGCTCAACATCTCGCGCGAGATGCTTCAGAACAATCCGCAGCTTGCGCAGATCCGCAAAGCCGTGGCGACCCGGGTTGTGTCCGAGCTCGAAAGTCTTGCCGACAAGGACCCGGAGAATTTTGCCAAGATCTGGGACGCCTTCGGCGCGGTGCTCAAGGAAGGCATCTACGAGGATTTCGAGCGGCGCGAAAAGCTGCTCTCGCTGTCGCGCTTCACCACCACGTCGGGCGAGAAGCGCTCGCTGAAGCAGGTCATCGCCGATTTCAAGCCGAACCAGACCGAGATCTATTATCTCGTCGGCGACAGCATCGAGCGGTTGAAATCCAATCCCCGGCTGGAAGCTGCGACCGCGCGCGGCATCGAGGTTCTGCTGCTGTCCGATCCGGTCGATGCCTTCTGGACCTCGATGCCGTCGGAGTTCGACGGCAAGCCGCTGAAGTCGCTGAGCCAGGGCGATCTCAATCTCGACCTGATTCCGCGCGTCGACGAGGCGGACGAGGCGAAGAAGGATGAGCCGGCCGCGGACGAAGCGGCCACCATTGCCGTGATCAAGGCCGCGCTCGGAGAGCGCGTCAGCGATGTCAAGGCCTCAACGCGCCTCACGAGCTCGGCCTCCTGCCTCGTCGCCGACAGCCAGGGGCCCAGCCGCGAGCTCGAGCGCATCCTGTCGCAGCAGAACCGCGGCATGAAGACCAGGCCGATCCTCGAGATCAATTTGCGCCATCCGCTGGTCACCGCGGTCACCAAGGCGCAAGCCGGCTCGAAGGTCGTCGACGATCTCAGCCTGCTGCTGCTCGAACAGGCGCAGATCCTGGACGGCGAATTGCCGGAAGACCCGGCCGCGTTCGCGGCAAGGCTGAATCGGCTCGTGCTGCAGGGGCTCGGCGCCTAGCGCCGCAGCCCCACCCTACTCACCTTGCTGTCATCTATTTGCAGGAACAGTCGCGTCCGCCGTGATGTTATGCCATATGGAACCGTCGGCCCCCGATCCGCCGGCGGCCACCGACTCGAGGATGCGTCCATGCGCTTGCCGATCTTGACCCTCACCGCGATTGCCACGCTGTTCGTCGCGGCAGATGCCAGTGCCCAGACCTATGATCCACGCTATCCGGTGTGCATGCACGTCTATACGCCCGGCGGCTTCGGCGGTGGCGGCGGGGACTATTTCGACTGCTCTTTCACCTCGCTGCCGCAGTGCCGTGCGACCGCGTCGGGCCGCTCGGCGAGCTGCGACCTCAACCCCTATTACGCCTTCAACGAACCGCCCCCGCCGCCGCGCCGGCGCCACAAGAAACAGCATTAGCGGTCTGCGATGCGGTCTCCTCGGATATTCGCCTCGCGTGGTTGGCTCGGCCTGGCCATGGCCGTCGGTGTCTCGCTCGCCGCCGCGCCGTCGCATGGGCAAACCTTCGATCCCCGCTATCCCGTCTGCATGCACGTCTACTCCGGTGCGAATGGCGGTGGCGGGGACTGGTACGACTGCTCCTTCACTTCGCTGCCGCAGTGCCGCGCGACCGCCTCGGGACGCGCTGCGACCTGTGACCTCAACCCGTACTACCCGGTCACCGCGCCGCCGCACCCGCGTCACAGGCGAAGCGGTCAGCACAAGGGATGGTAGAGCAAGGAATTTCCTGCTTGGCGAAGGCCGCCTAGCGCCTCCCGCCACTCCCTCCTCACGCCAGATAGCTCGACCACTTTGCGCCAGCGATCGGCTTCCGCCGTCAGCATGCTGCCGAACTCATGGGCATTGCCGTGTAGCGGGATCGCGCCGAGGTCGGCGATGCGGGCCTTGATCCCGGCGTCGAGGGAGAGGGGAGGCTTCCCGCTCGGCTTCGCTTACTTCGCTGTCGCAAGAATGGCACCGGGCTGCACGCCAATCCCGCCGGCCTGGTAAAGGATCGCTAGAGTTAATCCTGCACTAACGGAGTTTTACCTTGTCTCTTAACACCTGGGCAGCGCGCGCGGGCTAAGCTGCCGGACACAAGCAGACGGCCCGAAAGAGTGAACAATATGACCACCGGCGTCATCGAGCAGCCGAAAACCGTACACGCACCGTCGGCTTCGAAGATCTGGCTGAAGGCAATCGAGCTCACTGCGCGGATCGAGGCGTTGCCCGGGCGTCTGTTTGCGGACGTCATCGACGATTGGGCGCAACGCCAGCCCGGCCGCGTCGCGCTGGTTACGGCTGACACAAGTCTCGACTATCAAGGGCTGTCGAAGCGCATCAATCGCTACGCGCGCTGGGCGCGCTCGGCCGGAGTAGCCAAGGGCGACACCGTGGCCCTCATCATGCCGAACGGCATCGACTATCTCGCGGCCTGGCTCGGCATCAGCCGCGTCGGAGGCGTGGTGGCGCTGCTCAATACAAAGCTGGTGGGACAGTCGCTGGCGCATTGCATCGACGTCGCAAGACCGGCGCACATTATCCTGGCGCACGAGCTGACGGAGATGCTGGACGGCGCAACGCCGCATCTGAAGGCGCAGCCCAAAGTCTGGACCCACGGCGATGCCCGCAGCCAGCGCGCGATCGATGTCGCTCTCGCCGTCCTCGACGACGGCCCGCTCTCGTCGGACGAACATGGCGACGTCACGATCGATGACCGCGCGCTGCTGATCTACACCTCGGGCACCACGGGCCTGCCGAAAGCGGCCAGCATCAGCCACCGCCGTATCCTCAACTGGGGCTTCTGGTTCGCCGGCCTCACCGGCGCGACTCCGCAGGACCGGCTCTACGATTGTCTCCCGCTGTTCCACTCGGTCGGCGGCATTGTCGCGCCGTGCAGCATGCTGGCTGCCGGCGGCTCGGTCGCCATTGCGGAAAAATTCTCGGCCTCGCATTTCTGGTTCGACGTCGTCCAGCATGACTGCACGTTGTTCCAGTATATCGGCGAGCTCTGCCGCTATCTGCTGAAGGCGGCGCCGTCGGAATACGAGACCCGGCACCGCCTGCGGCTCGTCTGCGGCAACGGTCTGCGCGGCGACATCTGGGAAGATTTCCAGGCGCGCTTTTCCATTCCGCGCATCCTCGAATTCTACGCGGCGACCGAAGGCAATTTTTCGCTGTTCAATGTCGAGGGGCAACCGGGCGCGATCGGGCGCATTCCGCCGCTGCTGGCACATCGCTTTCCCGCCAGTCTCGTCAAGCTCGACCCCGGCAGCGGCGTGCCGCTGCGCAATGACGAGGGATTTTGCATCGCGTGCGCCCGCGGCGAGGCCGGCGAAGCCATCGGCCGCATCGGCACCGCGGACGAGGGCGGCGGCCGCTTCGAAGGCTACACCGATGCGGGCGAGACCGAGAAGAAGGTCCTGCGCAACGTCTTTGCCAGAGGCGATGCCTGGTTCCGCACCGGCGATCTGATGCGGATCGACGACAAGGGCTTTTTCCATTTCGTCGACCGCATCGGCGACACCTTCCGCTGGAAGGGCGAGAACGTCGCGACCTCGGAGGTGAACGACGCCGTGCGCGATTTCGCCGGCGTGGTTGACGCCACCACCTACGGCGTCGCCATCCCCGGCGCCGACGGCCGCGCCGGCATGAGCGCGATCGTCGTGAACGAGGGCTTTGACATCGCCGCGCTGCCTGCGCATCTCGCGCAGCGCCTGCCGGCTTACGCCCGGCCAGTCTTCATTCGCATCTCGCGCGAGCTCGATGCGACCGAGACGTTCAAGCAGAAGAAGGGCGATCTCGCGCGCGAGGGATTTGACCCGGCTGCGATCTCCGATCCGTTATTCATGCTCGACCCGAAATCCGGCGCCTATGTCGCGCTCGATTCCAGCACATTTGCCGGGATCGCAGACGGCACGATCCGGTTGTAACGGCAACAAAATCCGCAAGATGGGTCCAATTTTATCTGAATTGTCCAAGAGGCCATTTACTTCTGTCGGGTAAACAGAGGGTCATTGGGAGGCGGTCATCGAGAGCCGCCGCAACACGAATGATAGCGAAAAGCGAGCCAGCCATGTCGGTAAGGTCAAAGGTCATCGAAGCGATCCAGCAGATCGCCAGAGAGCAGCACGTCGCGCTTCCCGCACTCTCGGACGATCTGTCCCTGCACGAGACGGGTTTCGACTCGCTCGCCTTTGCCATTCTTGTGGCGCGCCTCGAGGACGAGACCGGCGTCGACCCATTCACCATTTCCGAGGACGCTGCGTTCCCCGCCACGGTAGGCGATTTCGTGCGGGCCTACGAAAATGTCCCCGCGTGAGATCTTTGCGCTTCGCGACCATCTCGGCGCGGAGCTGAAAGGCCGCACGATCTCCGATGCGCACGATGTCGTGTCGCTGACCGACGTCCTGTCGCACACGGTTCTTGGCGGCCGCCTGCGCGAGCTGTCCGGCCGCGCGGTGCTGCTGAAACTGTCGGACCAGCTCCGGTCCGGCCTTGCCATGATCGAGCTCGACGGCATCGCCCGCCGCATGCTGCTGTGTCCGCCGGATCTCAACCCGGCGCATCTTGACTCGTTGATCGCTGATGCCGGCATCGATGCCGTCGTCACCGACGAGCCCGATCGCTGGGGTGGCACCGGCGTTCCGCTGGTCGTCACCGCCCATTTGCCGCTTCAAGCCACCGCGCCGGCCACGAGCGAGCGTGCGACCGAATGGTTGATGTTGACTTCGGGTACCTCGGGCGTGCCAAAGATCGCCGGCCACACGCTGGAAGCCTTGACCGGTGCGATCGTCGCCGAAGGCCCCGCACGCGGACCTGCGCCGGTGTGGGCGACGTTCTACGACATCCGCCGCTATGGCGGCCTGCAGATCTTTCTCCGTTCCATCCTCTCCGGCGGCTCGATGGTGCTGTCTGATCCGCATGAAGCGCTCGGCGATCACATCGCGCGGTTGAATGCGCGCGGGGTCTCGCACATGTCCGGCACGCCCTCGCACTGGCGCAAGCTCCTGATGAGCGGCGCGGCCGCGCAATTCGCCCCGGCTTACGTCCGTCTCTCCGGCGAGATCGCCGACCAGGCCGTGCTCGACGGCTTGAAGGCGGCATTCCCCAATGCCTCCGTCGGCCACGCCTATGCCTCGACCGAGGCCGGCGTCGGTTTCGCCGTCAATGACGGGCTGGAGGGCTTTCCGGCCGACTATCTCGGCAACCGCAACGGCGTCGAGATGAAGGTCGTCGACGGCTCGCTGCGGATTCGCTCGGCACGCACGGCGCATGCCTATGTCGGCCGCGACGCGGCGGCGCTTACCGGTGCCGACGGCTTCGTCGACAGCGGCGACATCGTCGAGCTGCGCGGTGACCGTTACTACTTCGTCGGCCGTCGCGGCGGCATCATCAATATCGGCGGGCTGAAGGTCCATCCCGAGGAGATCGAGGCGGTGATCAATCGCCATCCCGACGTGCGGATGTCGCGCGCCAAGTCGCGCCGCAGCCCGATCACCGGCGGCATCGTCGTCGCCGATGTGATCCTCACTGAGGGCACCGATGCGGCGCGCGCGAAGGAGACTCGCGACCAGATTCTGGATCAGTGCCGCGCCCAACTCGCGTCCCACAAGGTGCCGGCGGTGATCCGTTTCGTCGAGGCGCTCGACGTCACCCCGGCCGGCAAACTGGCGCGCACCGATGCATAACGTTCTCGTCACCGGCGGCAGCCGCGGTATCGGTCTTGCCATTGCAACGCGCCTCGTCGGAGGTGGCTTCAACGTGATCGCGGCCGCGCGGCGCGAGAGCGACGAACTCAAGGCGGCGATTGTCCGGTCCGAGGGGCGGCTGCATTTCCGCGCCTGCGATCTTGCTGTGATCGATGCGATCCCGGCCTTCGCAAAACTCGTTCGCGACGAATTCGGCCCGATCTACGGCCTCGTCAACAATGCCGGCCTCGGCACCGAAGGCCTGCTTGCTACGATGCACAATTCCGAGATCGCGGCCCTGGTGCAGCTCAACGTGCTGTCGCCGATCGTCCTCACCAAATATGTCGCGCGGCAGATGATGGCCGATGGTGCCGGCCGCATCGTCAACATCTCCTCGATCATCGCGACCACCGGTTACAATGGCCTGTCCGTCTACGGCGCGACCAAGGCCGCCGCCACCGGCTTCACCCGCTCGCTCGCGCGCGAGGTCGGCAAGCTCGGCATCACCGTGAATGCGATCGCTCCGGGCTTCATCGACACCGAGTTGACGCACAATCTGTCCGACGAGGGACGCAAACGCATCGCCGGCCGCAGCGCGCTGCGCCGCCTGCCGGAGGCGGACGACGTCGCACGCATGGTGGAATACCTGCTGGGCGAAGGCGGCCGCAACGTCACCGGGACGGTGTTCACCATCGACGCGGGGAATACGGCGTAAGCGGAACTCTGACGCCATGATCGTGTTGATCCGGCACAATGACATTCAGCCGGATTTGGTCGTAAGATGCCCCGCAATCGGTTGGGTTACGTCAATCGATCTGCCCTAATCGACAGGGAGCAGTCCATGACGACATCAAACATGACCGCTTCAAATCAGGTCCGCGCGGAGCAATCCCCCGCGAAACCGGACGATGTCCACTGCCCGCCAATGACACATCAGAATTCCGGCAGTCACGGCCATGAAATGTACCCGCAGCAATTCGTCCGCCTGGTCGGCTGCCATGATGCGTCTCTCGATGCCTTGCGCAAGCGTCAGGACGAGAGGCTGCACTAAGCCGCTCACGTCCGCAGCTTCGGCGAGTCCTTCGGAAGGTCAATTCGCTCGTGTGAGAATTCCGGCGGGCCTTCGGTGAGGCGGCGGATGCGGCGCTCGCGTTCGTCCGCTGGCAATGCGGGATCGAGCAGCGTCTCGATCTCATGGACTGCGATCTCTTCGATCCTGGTGGCGTCCGATTCGAACGGGTGCACCGGCGTGAGGACCGGGGATGCGGCTTTCAGGCCCAGCTCGATCAGCTTGCAGATCGCATCCGAGCGGGTCATCTGATGAGATTCGGCCCAGGCATCGACGGCCGCCGTCAATCCTTCGGGCATCTTCACGGCGCTGATCGGGTCGATGCCCGTGCGCCGCCTGACCGGAGAGGTGGAGTCCTTGTTGCCGAAGTCGGGCACCTCGATCATCCCATGCAACCCTTGGAGCCGATCGACGATAGCCGTTCTCCGCTGGCCGTCGTTTGATGCCGATCAATGACTCCGGCGCGGCATTGCAGCGGGGCCGTATCTTGTTGTCCGGGTCGGTTTCGGCCAATGATTGAATTTGGGGGCGCCGTTTGGCGAACCCGGATCGATCCTGCCACGTATTTGCTTCGTACTCCAACCATCCGGCAACCCCGATGACCTCAGGCGAATCCTTCTATGGCGGCATTCCCGTCTTCCGAGGCTTCACCAGCCTGATGGACCCGACGCTGTATTCGCCGCTGCCGGAGGACTGGAGCATCGGTGTCGCCGACATCGTCGATTCGACCAGGGCGATCGCAGCGCAGCGCTACAAGGCAGTCAACATGGCCGGAGCCGCCGTGATCGCGGCGGTGACGAATGCGTTGGGGGGACGCGAATTTCCCTTCGTGTTCGGCGGCGACGGCGCGAGCTTCGCGGTTGCGCCGAAGGATGTCGAACTTGCCCGCGAGGCGCTGGCCGCGACCGCGACCTGGGTGCGGGAAGATCTCGATCTGACCATGCGCGTCGCACTAGTGCCGGCCAGCGCCATCCGCGCGCAGGGGCTCGACGTGCGCGTCGCCCGGTTCGGGCCGTCGGCCAACCTGTCCTATGCGATGTTTTCGGGCGGCGGGCTCGCCTGGGCCGACGCCGCGATGAAGCGCGGCGAGTTTGCCGTCGAGGAGGCGCCTGCCGGCACGCAGCCGGATCTCTCGGGCTTGTCGTGCCGCTTCGAGGTGATGCCGGCGGCGCGCGGCCTGATCCTGTCGGTGCTGGTGATGCCGGTGCGCGGCGTCGATCCGCAGGCCTTCCGCAAGGTGATCGAAGACGTCATCCATCTGGTCGAGCGCAGCCCTGACGGTGGCCGCCCGGTGCCGCCGCAGGGGCCGTCGCTGAAATGGCCGCCGCAGGGGCTGGAGTTCGAAGCCCGCACCAAGCGCGGCGGTCCGCTGTTCGTTCGCAGGGTCAGCGTGCTGGCATATGCCTTGTTCATCTATCTGGTCATGCGCTTCGACCTCGGGGTCGGCGGCTTCGTGCCAAATCTCTACAGGCGCCAGGTCGTCGAGAACTCGGACTTCCGGAAATATGACGACGGTCTGCGCATGATCCTCGACTGCACGCCGCAGCTCGAAAGCGCGTTGAGCGATCGCCTGGCGGCGGCAGCGCGCGAGGGCATCGTGCGCTTCGGTCTCCATCGGCAGGACGCCGCCATGATGACCTGCTTCACGCCGTCGGTGCTACGCAGCGATCACGTGCACTTCATCGACGGCGCCCAAGGTGGCTACGCCTTGGCGGCGACAGCGCTGAAAGCGATGATGGGGTGAGAAGATCGCGTCCGGGACACGAGACTACCGTCCCGCGCGTGTCCAGGTCTCGCCGCCACAGAGCGCCCCGAGGCAGCCTTCGACCCGCAGCGAGTCCGCGCCCGTCAGGCTGATGTTGCTCGCATAGGTGCTGCCGTCGTCGGCGTTGTAGATCTGCCCCGACCATTTGTTCGGACCTGCGGACTGCATGTCGCTGAACAATGGCAGGCCGATCATCGGGCGTCTTGCGAGCGCGGGATTTGGATTCTTGCTGTCGGTGGCGGGCTGACCGGTCGAGGTGTCGTAGGGCTCGCGCAGCCAGACGATGTGGCCGCAGATGCCGCCGCCGCATTTGCTGATCTTCACGCGCGCATCGCCCGCCTGCGTGAGCCAGGTCCCATCGGCGCTCTGTGCACGAGCGGCAGACGTGCCAAGCAACGCGGCGAAGAGGACGATGAGAGCTGCGAATCTGGACGTCATGGAAGGCCTCGAAAATGGAGCGCCTCCATAGCAGCCCGGCGGGATAGTGCAACGCCGGCTGGAATCACATTCCTGCGTTCAACTGCCTGAATGTTCTACCTGCGCTCATTTGCCCCAGCGCACGAACGCGACCGAGGCCGCGGTCGAAAGTCCGAACACGACCATGGCGCCGCCGACCAGCGCGAACAGGGTCCAGGCCGGAGCTTGCGCGGTCATGAGTCCGACGCCGCCGATCGCGACGATCAGGAGCCGCGCCGTCGAGGCGAGCACGGGCCCGCCGACACGCGCCGCGCCCTGTGACGAGAAGTATAGCGATACGCCTATGCCGAAGAACACGAAGGCCGGACCTGCCCAGTGGAAATAGCTGTGAGCGGCGGCGGTGACGCCGGGATCCCGCGTGAAGAGCCCGACCCACAGCGACGGAGCGAGCGCAACAGTGAGGCCGATCAGGCCGACCGTGAGTCCGGAGGCCGCAGCCGCGGTCCAGGCCACACGCCGCGCGCGCTTCACATGCCCGGCGCCGATCGCCATGCCGACCATCGGCACCGAGGCGATGCCGAAGGCGAAGGTGATCGGAATCAGCAGAAATTCCAGCCGCGATCCGATGCCATAGCCTGCCAGCATCTCGGTGCCGAAGGTCGCGAGAATCTTCGTGAAGATCAGGATGGTGAGCACGGTCTGGAGCGGCGACAAACAGGCCACCGCGCCGACCTTGAGGATGTCCAGGAACATCGCGCGCTCGAAATGAAACGCCCGGAGATCGAGCGGCAGCCGGCTGCGCCCGGACAACAGACACCAGAGCAAGAAGATCGCCGCGCAGCTGAACGCGATCAGCTGGCCGCTCGCGACACCCGGCATGCCGAATTGCGGCACGCCGAACAGCCCGAGCCCGAGCGTGCCGCCGAGCGCGATCTGCAGCACGCTCGCGCCGATCAGAATCATCGAAGGCAGGCGCATGTCGCCGGTGCCGCGGATCACCGAGGCCAGCGTGTTGACGAGCCAGATCGCGACTGCGCCGGAGAACAGCACCTGCGAATAGCCGCTGGCTTCCTCGAGCACCTGCTCGCGCCCGCCGAGCAGCGCGAAGAAGGAGCGGCCGAAGACGAGCATCGTCACCGTGAAGAACAGCCCGCCGCAGAGGCCGATGATGGCGGCATGCAGCGCCAGCGTCGCGGCGCGGTCGCGATCCCCCGCACCGAGCGCGCGGCTGATCGCGGAGGAGACGCCGCCGCCCATCGCGCCCGCGCTCATCATCTGCGTCAGCATCGCGAACGGAAACACCAGTGCGATTGCGGCGAGCGGAATGGTGCCGAGCCGGCCGATATAGGAGGTCTCGGCAATGGCAACCAGCGTGCTGCCAACCATCGCGATCATGTTGGGAATCGCGAGCCGCAGCAGCGTCGGCAGGATCGGCGCGGTCAGGAGGCTGGCGATGGGGGAGGCGACCGGCGCAACCGGCGGGACGGCGTCTGCTGTGGCGTCGATCGTCATGTTCACCGGGCGGAATATTAAATGATGACCGACATATTATAGGGCCTGCGGCGGCCGGCGCAGCCCTCGCTCACGCAGGGCTCACCACGGCAGGCCGCATAGGTCGATGGTGCCCAGCGTCGGCGCGCGCACGATGTGGAAGACATAGGGCGCCATGTAGGTGAACCGGATCCGTCCTTCCGGCTGCTCGCAATAGACCTCGCCGTTGAAGGGCAGCCAGCTCCGGGCCGCGTAGAAGGCAGCGTTGTGCGGTTCGCAGACCAGCAGCGCGAAACGGACTGCCTCGTTGGCGCGGATCGTATGCACCGCCGCCTCGATAGCCGTGGTTGCATAGCCACGGCCGCGCTGGTCTTCCCGCGTGCAGACGCCGCCGATGCCGCCGACGTGAACCTTCTGTCCGTTCCAGGTGATGGTGCGGAAGTAGATGCCGACATGGCAGACGAGACCGTCCTTGGGCGTCTCGATCAGCACGCGAAGATCGGCATTGGCCCATTTGACATGAGCCCAGGGCTTGCCCGTAATCAATTGCGGTCCCCAGACCGCCTGATGCAGCGGCTCGGCAATCGGCCACGAGGCGTCGCCGTTCAATATGTCGATCTCGATGCTCATGGCGTCGTCCTTCACAGCTCCGCTTCGTGGCGCGTTTGTTCTGTCTTAAGCGCCTCAAAGGCAATGATATTTTACAGCGAACCGTAGGTCTGATCGACGGCGGCCGGTTGCGACGAATTTGTGCATTCAGGCAGGACGCGCCAGGTCACGCCTTTTCGCAAATTCTGAGGTATTTAATGGCGGCGGAACCTTCTATAAGGGGTGACCGTTAGAACTCGTTCCCCACCAGTTGCGGACAAGAACCCATGACCTTTACGCTGCCCCCACTCCCTTACGCCTATGACGCCCTCGGCCAGTATATGTCGAAGGAGACGCTGGAATATCATCACGACAAGCATCATCAGGCCTACGTCACCAACGGCAACAACGCGCTCAAGGGAACCGAATGGGAAGGCAAGTCCCTTGAAGAGATCGTCAAGGGCTCGTTCGGCAAGAACCCTGCGGTGTTCAACAATGCCGGCCAGCACTACAACCACATCCACTTCTGGAGCTGGATGAAACCAAATGGCGGCGGCACCAAGCTGCCGGGCAAGCTCGAGAAGAAGATCAACGAGGACCTCGGCGGCTTCGAGAAGTTCAAGACGGACTTCCAGGCGGCCGGCGTCGGCCAGTTCGGCTCAGGCTGGTGCTGGCTCCAGGTCAAGAACGGCAAGCTCGAAATCTCCAAGACCCCGAATGGCGAGAATCCGCTGGTGCACGGCGCCACCCCGATTCTCGGCTGCGACGTCTGGGAGCACTCCTACTACATCGACTATCGCAACCGTCGCCCCGACTACCTCAAGGCGTTCGTCGAGAACCTCGTGAACTGGGAGTACGTGGAGTCCCTGTTCGAGAAGGCGTGAGTGTCATTCCGGGGCGCGCGAAGCGCGAGCCCGGAATCCATTTATCCGTTCGGGTGACGCCCGATGGATTCCGGGCTCGGCGCTGATGCGCCGCCCCGGAATGACAAAGAGGCGGTCGCATCAGCGGCCGCCTTTTTGCTGTGCGGAATTGCCCTGCACGGTGCGCGTACCGGCCTGTGATCGTTCCGTTTGCATCGCCCGGCCGGCGCTTCTAATCAGAACGGGCATCCCCTCGATCCGACCCGAGCCCGTTGTCAGAACCTTCCCCGAAAGACCCGGCGCCTGCCGAGGACGCAGACTCCGAGCCGCGGCCGGGGCGTGTGCGCAAGCCGATCGGCTGGTCGACCATCATCATCGCAGTTCTGGTGGCGGTGAGCGCAGCGCTGGTCTGGCGGCGTGACGGCACCGACGGCGTTCTCGACATCCTGACCCACGATCTCTCGTTGTTCTCAGGCATCCTGCCGCGCGTGCTCGCGGGCTGCCTGCTCGGGGCCTTCATCTCCGAGATCCTGCCTCACGAAAAGGTCTCGCGCTCGCTGGGGCCGAAATCGGGCTTGAGGGGCCTTCTGATCGGCACCGCCTTCGGCGCGATCCTGCCTGGTGGTCCCTTCACCGCCTATCCGGTCGCGAGCGCGCTGCTCGCGGTCGGCGCCGATTTCGGCGCCACCATCGCCATGGTCGTGAGCTGGACCCTGATCGGCTACGGCCGGGCGGTCGCCTGGGAGATCCCGATCATGGGCACCGATTTCACGCTGTGGCGGATCGTGATCTCGCTGCCGCTGCCGGTGCTGGCGGGTGCCCTCGGCCGCTTCGTCTATGTCAGGCTCTATCCGAAGCCGCTCGCGAAGGAAGACGAGAATTGAGTGCGGCGCTTCTGATCGACATCCTGTTGTGGGGCTCTGTGCTGGGCGTCGGCCTGATCGCGTTCCGCCGCGGCCCTCCCGTGTTCAAGGCCTCGCTCCGCGAAGGCTCGATGGACTTCATCAACATCGTGCCGCGGATCGCGCTGGGTGTGATCGGCTCCGGCTACATCGCCGCCATCATCCCGCAGGAGGTCATCACCGGCTGGCTCGGCCCGGACAGCGGCTGGTTCGGGGTCGCGGCCGCCGTGGTCGCCGGCGCCGCCACGCCGGGCGGCCCGGTGATCGGCTTCTCCATCGGCACCGTGGCGCTGAAATCCGGCGGCGGGGTGCCGCAGGTGGTCGCTTATGTCGTCGCCTGGGCCTTGTTCGCCTTTCAGCGTGTGATTTTGTGGGAGATCCCGTTCATGCCGGCTCGTTTCGTCTGGTTCCGCTGCGCCGTATCCGTGCCATTCCCGTTCGTGGCCGCCGCCATCGCGATGGTGATCGGCAAGCCCTGAGGCCGGCGTGGACAGAGGGGATGTTATAATATAACATTATTGGCATGGTTCCCGCCGCATCCCGCGCCCAGCATCATGACCATGTCCAGGGCCACGCCCTTGGCCACGGGCATTCGCATGGGCACGACCACAGCCATGCCCATGTTCATGATGCGACGTCTCCGCATCCGGCCCAGGCGGCGCCCTGGTCGATCCTGCGCATGACCATGGCAGGCCGCCTCGCGGCTGCCGCCGCCGTTTGTGCCGTGCTCTGGGGCGTCGTTTTTCTGGCGATGAGGTGAGCATGGCGGCGCTGCATTTCCACAACGTCACGCTGGGCTATGACCGTCATCCGGCGGTGCACCATCTCAGCGGCGAGGTCGCCGCGGGCGCACTTGTCGCCGTGATCGGCCCGAACGGCGCGGGCAAGTCGACCCTGCTGCGCGGCATCGTCGGCATCCTCAAACCGCTCGATGGCAGCATCCAACTCGGCGGCCTCGATGCCCGCGACATCGCCTATCTGCCGCAGAGCGCGGAGATCGACCGCAGCTTCCCGATCTCGGTGTTCGACTTCGTCGGCACCGGGCTGTGGCGCGCGACCGGCCTGTTCGGCGGCATCGGCAAGGCCGCCCGCGAGAAGATCCTCGGCGCGATCGCATCCGTCGGCCTCAATGGATTCGAGAACCGCCCGATCGGCACGCTCTCGGGCGGCCAGATGCAGCGCGTGCTGTTCGCGCGCGTGCTGCTCCAGGATGCGAGCCTGATCGTGCTCGACGAGCCCTTCAACGCCATCGACAGCAAGACCACGGCCGACCTGCTCGCGCTGGTGAAACGATGGCAAGGCGAAGGCCGCACCGTGCTCGCCGCGCTGCACGACATGGAGATGGTGCGCAACCATTTCAGCGAGACGCTGGTGCTGGCGCGCGGCCCTGTGGCGTGGGGCCCGACCGCGGAGGTGCTGACGCCGGAAAACCTGATCGTCGCGATGCGGATGTGCGAGGCCTTCGACGACAGCGCCGCGGCCTGCGCGGCCGATGATGTCAGCTCGCGGGCGGCTTGATGTCCGATGATCTATGACGCGCTGATCGGTCCGTTCACCGAATTCGAGTTCATGCGGCGGGCGCTCGCCGCCGTGATCGCGCTGGCGCTGGCGGGTGCGCCGATCGGCGTATTCCTGATGCTGCGGCGGATGAGCCTCGTCGGCGATGCCATGGCGCACGCCATCCTGCCCGGCGCGGCCGTCGGATTCCTGCTCTCCGGCCTCAGTCTGTTCGCGATGACGGCCGGCGGCCTGATCGCCGGCTTTGCAGTCGCGATCCTCGCCGGCGTGGTCGCGCGCTCGACCGGGCTGAAGGAGGACGCGTCGCTTGCGACTTTCTATCTGGCCTCGCTCGCGCTCGGCGTCACCATCGTCTCGATCAAGGGCACGAATATCGACCTGCTGCACGTGCTGTTCGGCAACATCCTCGCAATGGACGATCAGACGCTGCTGGTCGTCGCCTTCAATGCCACCGTGACGCTGCTGGTGCTCGCGGTGATCTATCGCCCGCTGGTGATCGAGAGCGTCGATCCCTTGTTCTTGCGAACCGTGAGCCGCGCCGGCGGCCCCGCGCATCTCGCCTTCCTCGCACTCGTCGTCATCAACCTCGTCAACGGCTTTCAGGCGCTCGGCACGCTGCTCGCGGTCGGCCTCATGATCCTGCCCGCGGGCATTGCCCGGTTCTGGTCGCGCGATCTGACCAAGATGATCTGCATCGCCGTCGTTGCTGCCGCGGTCTCGGGCTATGCGGGGCTGGTGCTGTCGTTCCAGACCCGTGTGCCGTCAGGTCCCGCCATCATTCTCGTGGCGACGATGCTCTACATCGTCTCCGTGCTGTTCGGCCGTGTTGGCGGCATCGTCCGGCAACTGCTTCCCGGCCGGCATCTGGAAGCATGACGATGCGGCTCATCCTGTTTTGTGCGCTGTTACTGATCGCCGCGCCGCTGCATGCCGCGGATCGGCTCAACGTCGTCGCCAGCTTCTCGATTCTCGGCGATTTCGTCCGCAACGTCGGTGGTGACCGCATCAATCTGACGACGCTGGTCGGCGCGGACGGCGACGTCCACGTCTACACGCCGGCCCCGGCCGATGCGAAGCGGGTCGCGGATGCAAGGCTCGTCATCGTCAATGGACTCGGCCTCGAGGGCTGGCTGCCGCGTCTCGTCCAATCCTCCGGCAGCAAGGCAACGGTCGTCGTTGCCAGTGCCGGAATCGTACCTCTGAAGCTTGGCTCAGCTGCGGATCCCCATGCCTGGCAGTCTGTCCCGAACGCCAGGATCTATGTGACCGACATCGCCAATGCGTTGGCCGCCGCCGTCCCGGATCAGGCGGACTTCTTCCGCACCCAGGCCAAGGCCTATCTGGAAAAGCTCGAAACGCTGGACCGCGATATCCGTGACGCCGTGGCGAAGATCCCGCCGGGCCGGCGCAAGGTGATCTCCACCCACGACGCTTTCGGCTATTTTTCCGCCGAGTACGGTATCCGGTTCATCGCCCCCCTGGGCGTCTCCACGGAAACCGAACCCAGCGCGCGCGACATCGCGGCCATCATCAGCCAGGTCAAGGCCCAGAAAATTCCGGCCGTATTCCTGGAAAATATCAGCGACGACCGCCTGATCCGCCGGATCGCGGCCGAGAGCGGCGCCAAGGTCGGCGGGACCCTGATTTCGGACGGTTTGACCGGCGAAAAGGGGCCTGCACCCACTTACATTGACATGGTCAGGCACAATATAAAGGCCCTGACCAGCGCGCTTGACCATTAGGGCAGGGGCCACCTCGCCTCGCGTCGCGCGACAAGCCCGAAGTCCGGAGTTGTTATGTCTGAAGCGACCTCCCAAAAGATTCCCGTGACTGTCCTGACCGGCTATCTCGGGGCCGGCAAGACCACGCTCCTGAACCGCATCCTGTCCGAAAACCACGGCAAGAAGTACGCCGTCATCGTCAACGAATTCGGCGAAATCGGCATCGACAACGACCTCATCATCGGCGCCGATGAGGAAGTGTTCGAGATGAACAATGGCTGCATCTGCTGCACCGTGCGCGGCGACCTCGTCCGCATCATGGACGGCCTGATGAAGCGCAAGGGCAAGTTCGACGCCATCATCGTCGAGACCACTGGCCTCGCCGATCCGGCGCCGGTCGCCCAGACATTCTTCGTCGACGAGGACGTACAGAAGAACGCGCGGCTCGACGCGGTCGTCACGGTCGCCGACGCCAAATGGCTGTCCGATCGTTTGAAGGATGCACCCGAGGCCAAGAACCAGATCGCCTTTGCCGACGTGATCGTGCTGAACAAGACCGACCTCGTCTCCAAGGGCGAGCTCGCCGAGGTCGAGGCCCGCATTCGCGGCATCAACCCCTATGCGAAACTCCACCGCACCGAGCGCTGCTCGGTCGCGCTGGCCGACGTGCTCGACCGCGGCGCGTTCGACCTCGACCGCATCCTCGACATCGAGCCGGATTTCCTGGAGGCCGACGATCATGACCACGACCATGATCATCACCATCACGGCCATGACGATCACCACCATGATCACGGTCACGGCCTGAAGCACTATCACGACGAGGAGATGCAGTCGCTCTCGCTCAAGACCGACAAGCCGCTCGATCCGAACGTGTTCATGCCCTGGCTCCAGAACCTGGTGCAGGTCGAGGGCGGCAAGATCCTGCGCTCGAAGGGCATCCTCGCCTTCCACGACGATGACGACCGCTATGTTTTCCAGGGCGTCCACATGATGCTGGAGGGCAACCACCAGCGGAAGTGGAAGGAGGGTGAGCCGCGCGAGAGTCGTCTCGTCTTCATCGGCCGAGAATTGCCGGAAGACGCGATCCGCAAGGGTTTCGAGAGCTGCATCGTCTCGTGATGAAAGAGTTTACGCCGGCGCCCGAGTCCGCTTCGATCGTTTCCGTCACCGAGCGCGTCAAGCCCATTGCGCTCGGCATGGCCGTGACCTCGGTGCATTTCCTGAGGGATCGCGCCGCCTTCGTCGGCGGCGAGGAGAACGTCGCATTCGTCGATGCCAATTGCGAGATCACCACGGTCGCCGTGCATGGCGGCGGCATTCTCTCGACCGCTTCCGACGGCAAGCGCCTCGTGATGGGCGGCGACGACGGCAAGGTCGTCTCGCTCGATGCCAAGGGCGAGGTGACGCTGCTCGCCACCGACCCGAAGCGGCGCTGGATCGATGCGGTGGCGCTGCACGCCGACGGTGCCGTCGCCTGGTCGGCCGGCAAGACGGCAACCGTCAAGAGCGGCAAGGCCGAGGAGAAGTCGCTCGAGGTGCCCTCGACCGTCGGCGGCCTCGCCTTCGCGCCGAAGGGCCTGCGGCTCGCGATCGCGCATTACAACGGCGTGACGTTGTGGTTTCCGAACATGGCGGGATCAGCCGAATTCCTGCCCTGGGCCGGCTCGCATCATGGCGTCAGCTTCAGCCCGGACAACAAATTCCTGGTTACCGCGATGCACGAGCCGGCGCTGCATGGCTGGCGGCTGGCCGACAACAGGCACATGCGCATGACCGGCTACCCCGGCCGGGTCCGCTCGATGTCCTGGAGCGCGGGCGGCAAGGGGCTCGCGACCTCGGGGGCCGACACCGTCATCGTCTGGCCGTTCGGCAGCAAGGACGGCCCGATGGGCAAGGAGCCCGCGATGCTCGCCCCGCTGCAGGCGCGCGTGTCGGTCGTCGCCTGCCATCCGAAGAACGACATCCTCGCTGCCGGCTACAGCGACGGCACCGTGCTGATGGTGCGCCTGGAGGATGGCGCCGAGATCCTGGTCCGCCGCAACGGCACGCCCCCTGTCGCCGCGATCGGCTGGAATGCGAAGGGCACGCTGCTGGCTTTCGCCGATGAAAATGGGGATGGCGGGCTTCTCGAGCTTTAATTCGTCATGGTTCCCGCCGTATAGGGGACCATGCGGTTTCTGACGACCTTCCAGCTTGCCGACTTCGGCGACACGCTGATCAGCCTGACCACGGCCTTCGTGCTGGGAACGCTGATCGGCGCCGAGCGGCAGTACCGCCAGCGCACCGCGGGCCTGCGCACCAACGTGCTGGTCGCGGTCGGCGCGGCCGCCTTCGTCGATCTCGCCATGCAACTGGACGGCGCCGATGGCGCGGTGCGGGTGATCGCCTATGTCGTCTCGGGCATCGGCTTCCTGGGCGCCGGCGTCATCATGAAGCAGGGCATGGACGTGCGCGGCCTCAACACCGCGGCGACGCTGTGGGCTTCGGCCGCGGTCGGCTCCTGCGCCGGCGCGGACATGGTCGCGCAGGCGGCCGCGTTGACGGTCTTCGTCATCGCCGGCAACACCATGCTGCGCCCGCTGGTCAATGCCATCAACCGCATCCCGCTGAACGAGAAGGCGCTGGAGGCGAGCTACTATTTCAAGCTCGCGGTCGCGGCCGACGCTCTTCCGGATATGCGCGACCGGCTCGTCGAGAAGCTCGAGGCCGCGAAATATTCGGTGGCCGATATCGACGTGGCCGAAATCGGCGAGGACGTTCTCGAGATCGCCGCACGACTGGTTGCGACCGCGGTCGATCCGAACGAGCTGAACGCGGTGGCGACAGATCTCCAGCATTTGCCAGGCGTGCGCCACGCCACCTGGGAGGTCAGCACCACCGACTGAGTGCGGCGTTTTGGCCCGCAAGGGGCGGGTTCCCGCTTCTTTGGCCCTGGAACCGGCGCGCCGCGGTTTCGTTGATTCCGCGGACAAACGCGGTGATCGATATGCCTGGCCAAGATGAGAAGCGCAGACTGAAGCTCGATCTGACAATTGCCGGCGCGCTGTTCGCAGCAGGCGTCGTGGTGTCGGTGATGTCCCTCGCGCAAATCCGCGCCGAAAGCCGGATGGATCTGGTCCAGGCAACGCCACCACTCCAAGGCACTCCGTCCGACGAACAGAACAGGACGCCCGCGGAGTCCAAGCCCGGCGGCGACCGGCCGACCACGCCGGCCCCTGAGCCCGCGCGCCCCGATCCGCAGACGCAAGGCGCGGCGACCCAGCCGGCTCTGCCGCCGGCTCCGCCGGAAAAGATCGCGCCGCCGATCGAGAAGAAATAGGCTACACAAATGGTGTCATCACCCGCGAAAGGCGGGTGATCCAGTATTCCAGAGACGGCTGTGATAGAGCCGAGAAGCTGCGGCGTACTGGATGCCCGCCTTCGCGTGGCATGACAGTTGTGGGCGAGGCGGGACGCGTCGCCCCTCACCGCACCAGAACGTTCCGGAACTGCCAGGGATCACTGGTGTCGATGTCCTCCGGAAACAGTCCCGGACGATCCGTCAGCGGCGTCCAGTCGGTGTAGAAGCCCTTCACCGGGCCGAGATAGGGCATCTGGATTTCGAGCAGGCGATCGAAATCCATCTCGTCGGCTTCGACGATGCCTTCGTTCGGGTTCTCCAGCGCCCACACCATGCCGCCGAGCACGGCGGAGGTCACTTGCAGGCCGGTGGCGTTCTGATAGGGCGCGAGCTTGCGGGTCTCTTCGATGGAGAGCTGCGAGCCGAACCAGTAGGCGTTCTTGTCATGGCCGAATAGCAGCACGCCGAGCTCGTCGATGCCGTCGACGATCTCGTTCTCGTCGAGGATATGGTGCTTTTCCTGCATCTTCCCGGCGCGGCCGAACATTTCATGCAGCGACAGCACGGCATCGTCAGCCGGATGGTAGGCGTAGTGGCAGGTCGGCCGATAGACCGCCGTACCGGATGCATCGCGCACGGTGAAGTAGTCCGCGATCGAGATCGACTCGTTGTGGGTGACGAGGAAGCCATATTGCGCGCCGCGGGTCGGGCACCAGGTGCGCACGCGCGTGTTGGCGCCGGGCTGCATCAGGTAGATGGCGGCGCCACAGCCGACCTCGTGGCCATGTGCATTCTCGGGCATCCATTTTTCATGGGTGCCCCAACCGAGCTCGGACGGCTGCACGCCTTCCGACAGGAAACCTTCCACCGACCAGGTGTTGACGAAGACATCAGGCTCTTTCGGCGACTTGGAGCGCTGGGTGTCGCGTTCGGCAATATGGATGCCCTTGATACCGGCCTGCCGCATCAGATCCGCCCATTCTCCCTTGGTCTTCGGCCGGGGGGCATTGAGCTTCAGGTCGGCGGCAACATTGAGCAGCGCCTGCTTGACGAAGAATGAGACCATGCCGGGATTGGCGCCGCAGCAGGAGACGGCCGTCGTCGAGCCCGCCGGGCGCGCCTTCTTGGCGGCCAGCGTCACTTCGCGAAGGGCGTAGTTCGAGCGCGCTTCCGGGCCCTTCGACGCATCGAAGTAGAAGCCGAGCCAAGGCTCGTTGACGGTGTCGATATAGAGAGCGCCGAGTTCGTTGCAGAGCTCCATGATGTCGGTCGAGCCGGTGTCGACCGACAGATTGACGCAAAAACCCTGGCCGCCGCCCTCGGTGAGCAGCGGGGTCAGCACCTCGCGATAATTGTCCTTGGTCAGGCCCTTCTGGATGAACCTGACATTGTGCTTCTCGCAAAGCGCCTTGCGACCCTCGTCCTTGGGATCGAGCACGGTGATGCGCGACTTGTCGTAGTCGAGGTGCCGCTCGATCAACGGCAATGTGCCTTTGCCGATGGAGCCGAAGCCGACCATGACGATGGGACCGGTGATCTTCGCGTAGATCTGCGAGGCGGGGCTCATGGGATGGTTTCTCCGGAAAGTGCTGGCAGACAAAAGGGTGGGGTGGATCAGGCGCTGCGGCGCTTTTTAGACGCCGCGGCGCTTGGCGGTGACTTCGATCTCGACCTTCATCTCGGGCTTGGCGAGGGCGCTGACGACCAGCAAGGTCGCGGCCGGCCTGATCTCGCCGAGAACCTCGCCGCAGACGGCGAAGTGGGCATCGATGGTGCTGGCGTCGGTGACGTAGTAGGTTGCACGAACGATATCGGCCATCTCGAATCCGCCCTCCTTCAGGGCGGCTGCGATGGTCTTGAAGCAGTTGCGTGACTGGCTCGTGACATCGGCGGGCATGGTCATCGTGGCGTAGTCATAGCCAGTGGTGCCCGCGACGAAGGCGAAGTCGCCGTCGATCACCGCGCGGCTATAGCCGGCGGTCTTCTCGAACGGAGAGCCGGTGGAAATCAGGCGACGGGACATGGTCATGGGCCTCGACTGAAAGGGGATTTTCGTGGGGTTAAAGGGCGTTTCCGGCGCCTGCGCAACCCCCAAGGAAGGGGCTTGGCGCAGGCGCGGCCGGGCGCTGCCGCTCAATGCGGCTTGGGTCGTCGCGATGAAGGCGGTCCCTTAGGCCGCGTGTGCCACCGCTGCACGAACCGACCTCCGTTTGGGCAGCGCCGCGCCGGTCGGCACGATCATCCCGGCGGCGCCGTCCAGCGCACCGTCGTCGAACTCGATCGCCAGCAGGCGGTCGCGCTCGAACGGGCCGGGCAGCGCGAGTTCGGCCGTCTTCTCCCCCGAGAAGCCGAAGCGAGCGTAATAGGGCGCGTCGCCGAGCAGGATCACGGCGCCATGCCCGCGCGCCCGGGCGGCGGCCAGCGCTTGATGCATCAGCGCGGCGCCAATCCCGAGCTCGCGGCAGGCAGGGTCCACCGCCAGCGGTCCGAGGACCAGAGCGGGCCTGCCTCCGGCGCTGACATGCCACAGCCGCACGGTTCCCACGAGCTTGCCCTCGCGCACCGCCGTCAGGGCAAGGCCTGAGGCGGGTGCGCGCCCGTCGCGCAGGCGCTGGCAGGTGCGGCCGTGGCGGTTCTCGCCAAAGCAGGCATCGAGCAGCGCCTCACGCATCGCGACGTCTCCAGCACGTTCCGCACGGATCACGAACGGAGCGGCTTTCGAGGTGAGGGCGATCTGTGGCTTTCGAGGAGCAGTCATGGCACGTCAGTCCTCGCTCGAATCCGTGCGCCAGGGGCACGCGGATTCGCGCGTCGTCAGAATGGCAATGTCAGGAAAGGAGCCGGCGGACCGGCTCCCGGGTTCGTCAGGCCTCTAGAACAGAGAGGCGGATCAGATGTGGTACGTCCTCAGCGGCGGGATGCCGTTGAACGCCACCGACGAGTAGGTCGACGTATAGGCCCCGGTTCCTTCGATCAGCACCTTGTCGCCGATCTCGAGCGTGACGGGAAGCGGATACGGGTTCTTCTCGTACAGCACGTCGGCGCTGTCGCAGGTCGGACCTGCGAGCACGCACGGCGTCATGTCCGCGCCGTCGTGACGGGTGCGGATGGCGTAGCGGATCGACTCGTCCATGGTCTCGGCGAGACCGCCGAACTTGCCGATGTCCAGGTACACCCAGCGGACCTCGTCCTCGTCGCTCTTCTTCGAGATGAGCACGACCTCGGATTCGATGATGCCGGCGTTGCCCACCATGCCGCGGCCCGGCTCGATGATGGTCTCCGGGATCTGGTTGCCGAAGTGCTTGCGCAGCGCGCGGAAGATCGAGCGGCCGTAGGTCACCACCGGCGGCACGTCCTTCAGGTACCTGGTCGGGAAGCCGCCGCCCATGTTGACCATGGACAGGTTGATGCCGCGCTCGGCGCAGTCGCGGAACACCTGCGAGGCCATCGCCAGCGCGCGGTCCCACGCCTTCACCTTGCGCTGCTGCGAGCCGACATGGAACGAGATGCCGCACGGCTCCAGCCCCTGGCGCTTGGCGAGGTCGAGCACCTCGACGGCCATCTCCGGGTCGCAGCCGAACTTGCGCGACAGCGGCCACTCGGCGCCGGCGCAGTCATAGAGGATGCGGCAGAACACCTTCGCGCCCGGGGCGGCACGTGCGACCTTCTCGACCTCGGCGGCGCAGTCCACGGCGAACAGCCGGATGCCGAGCGCGAAGGCGCGCGCGATGTCGCGCTCCTTCTTGATCGTGTTGCCGAAGGAGATGCGGTCGGGCGTCGCACCCGCGGCCAGCGCCATCTCGATCTCGGCGACGGTCGCGGTGTCGAAGCAGGAGCCCATGGAGGCGAGCAGGGCCAGCACTTCCGGCGCCGGGTTCGCCTTGACGGCGTAGAACACGCGGCTGTCGGGCAGCGCCTTGGCGAAGCTCTGATAATTGTCGCGCACGACCTCGAGGTCGACGACGAGGCACGGCTCGGTGTCGAGGCCATCCTTGCGGCGGTTGCGCAGGAATTCCTGGATACGTTCGGTCATGGCACTCTCCAAACGGCCCAGCGACGGGCCCGTTCAAAACATGACGTCGGATAGGAGTGCTCTGGCCGGATCGCGCGATGGAGGCGCGACGAAGCCAAAAGACTCAAACCAGACTGTGCTGCCGTGGATTGGTTGGGAGTGTTCCCGCCCGCACACCTGGCAATGAAGGACAAGCCTTTTCAGTAGCCCGCGCCGGCGTTGGACTGCCGGTAGAGACCAAAAAAGCCCGATCCGTCGTTGCTTTAAGTCGCGTCCCCCGTTGAGAGCGGGGTGCGCCGGTTCGCCTCCGGCTGCCAGTCACGGTTGCAAAGAGCGAAGTCACCTTCGACATGGCATCCCTTTGAGAGAGATGCTGGGCGCTTCGGGTTTGCTTCGGTCGCTCGACCTTTCGGTCCGGACTTCCGCACTTCCGAAGAGCCCCTCGGCTTCTTCACCCCTTGGCGGCTGTCCGGCCTCTTGTCCGGATACCTACCGACTGACACACGACCACAGGCACGTGCGAAATTGGGCAAGTCCGCACATAAGTGTTTTGACTCTGGTTCGCAAGAATTTTTTTAGGCTGAAAACAGAATTGCCTAACATCTGCTTGCGCAGTGTGGCGCGAGCGACGCGGAAGATGAATGCGCGTTAAGTTTTCGCAGGCCCTGCGCGTGTTGCTGGCGCGAGAGAAGCTTCAGCGGCGCTTCGTGAAGGGCTCGATGCGTCGAGCGCCGCGGACGAAGGCGGTCATCACGAGCACGCCGAGAGCGAACAGCACGGCCTGGAGGATGTGGGCGCCCTGGTCGCCGAGCCCGAACAGGATCGCCAGCGCCCAGCCGCCGGCAAAGGCCCCGCCGAACACCTCGGCGCCGATCAGGATGGCAGCGCTGATGACGGTGATGACGCTCGGCCAGGCGATCTGACGGGAAGATGAGGAAGGCGCGTTCATGAGCTCAGGGTCCGTAGCTTCGAAGGGGCGCAATCTCCCCGAAAAGGAGGCCGGGAGCAAGGGCAAATGGCCCAAAAAAGCCCCATCGCGTGCTATAGCTGGCCGCAACAATCGAGCCACGAATTCGGGACTTGTGATGTCAGAAACCCGCCAAACTACGGACGCCGAGACCAACCCGCTCCTGAAGGCCTGGACGACGCCGTTTGCGACCCCGCCCTTCGACGAGATCAAGCCGGAGCACTTCCTTCCGGCGTTCGAGCAGGCCTTCGCCGACCACTCCGCCGAGATCGCGGCGATCATCAACGATCCGGCGGTGCCCGACTTCGCCAACACCATCACGGCGCTGGAGCGTTCGGGCAAGCTGCTGAGCAAGGTCGCGGCGGTCTTCTACGACCTCGTCTCGGCGCATTCCAACCCGGCCATCCTGGAGATCGACAAGGAGGTCTCGTTGCGGATGGCGCGGCACTGGAATCCGATCATGATGAACGCCGTGCTGTTCGGCCGCATCGCCCAGCTGCACGAGAACCGCGCCAATCTTGGGCTCATGCCCGAGCAGCTTCGCCTGCTCGAGCGCACCTACACCCGCTTCCACCGCTCTGGCGCCGGTCTCTCGGAGGAGGCCAAGGCGCGGATGGCCGAGATCAACGAGAGGCTGGCCCAGCTCGGCACCGGCTTCAGCCACCATCTGCTCGGGGACGAGCAGGAGTGGTTCATGGAGTTGGCGGAGGCCGACCGCCAGGGCCTGCCGGAGAGCTTTGTCGCCAGCGCCAAGGCCGCGGCAGAAGAGCGCGGCATGCAGGGCAAGGCCATCGTCACGCTGTCGCGCTCCTCGGTCGAGCAGTTCCTGAAGAGCTCGGCGCGGCGTGACCTCCGCGAGAAGGTCTACAAGGCCTTCATCGCGCGCGGCGACAACGGCAACGCCAACGACAACAACGCGACCATCGTCGAGATCCTGAGGCTGCGCGAGGAGAGCGCCAGGCTCCTGGGCTACCCGACCTACGCCGCCTACCGGCTCGAGGACTCCATGGCCAAGACGCCGGATGCGGTGCGGAGCCTGTTGGAGCGGGTGTGGAAGCCGGCGCGGGCCCGCGCGCTCGCGGACCGCGACGAGATGCAGGCGCTGATCACGGAAGAGGGCGGCAATTTCAAGCTCGCGCCCTGGGACTGGCGCTTCTATGCCGAGAAGCTGCGCCTTCAGCGCGCCAATTTCGACGACGCCGCGATCAAGCCTTATCTTGCGCTCGACAACATGATCGCCGCCGCCTTCGACTGCGCCACACGCCTGTTCGGCGTCACCTTCGAGGAGCGCAAGGATGTTCCGGTCTGGCACCCGGATGTCCGGGTCTGGGAGATGAAGGGCAGGGACGGCAAGCACAAGGCGCTGTTCTATGGCGACTACTTCGCCCGGCCCTCGAAGCGCTCCGGCGCCTGGATGACGTCGCTGCGCGACCAGCAGAAGCTCGACGGCGATGTCGCGCCGCTCGTTCTCAACATCTGTAATTTTGCCAAGGGGGCCGGCGGCGAGCCTTCGCTGCTGTCGCCCGACGATGCCCGCACCCTGTTCCACGAGTTCGGCCACGGCCTGCACGGCATGCTCTCCAACGTGACCTACCCCTCGCTGTCGGGCACGTCCGTTTTCACCGACTTCGTCGAGCTGCCGTCGCAGCTCTACGAGCACTGGCAGGAGCGGCCCGAGGTGCTGCAGAAGTTCGCCCGCCATTACCAGACCGGCGAGCCGCTGCCGGACGAGCTGCTGCAACGGTTCCTTGCCGCGCGAAAATTCAATCAGGGCTTTGCCACGGTCGAGTTCGTGTCCTCGGCGCTGGTCGACCTCGAATTCCACACCCAGCCGGCCGCTGCCGCGCAGGATGTCCGCGCCTTCGAGAGACGCGAGCTGGAGAAGATCGGGATGCCCGAGGAGATCGCGCTGCGGCACCGGCCGACGCAGTTCGGCCACATCTTCACCGGCGATCATTATGCCGCGGGCTATTACAGCTACATGTGGTCGGAGGTGATGGACGCCGACGCCTTCGGCGCCTTCGAGGAGGCCGGCGACATCTTCGATCCTGCCGTGGCCAAACGCCTGCACGACGACATCTATTCGAGCGGCGGATCGGTCGATCCCGAAGCTGCCTACGAGGCCTTCCGCGGCCGCCCGCCCGAGCCCGACGCGCTGCTCCGCCGGCGCGGCCTGCTCGACGACGCAAAGGCGGCCTGATGGGCATGCGCCGCCTGTTCGGATGGCTGCTCGCCGCCATTCTCACGCTTGCGGCGGGAGCGGCGCAGGCGCATCCGCATGTCTGGATCACCGCGACCAGCGAGCTGCTCTACGCGGCGGACGGCAGCATCACCGGCGTGCGCCATGCATGGACCTTCGACGACATGTTCTCGGCCTATGCGGTGCAGGGGCTCGAGAGCAAGACCAAGGGCACCTATACGCGCGAGGAGCTGACGCCGCTGGCGCAGACCAATGTCGAGTCGCTGAAGGAATACGCCTACTTCACCTTTGCGCGAGCCGACGGCAAGAAGGAAAGATTCCAGGAGCCGGTCGACTACTTCCTCGACTACAAGGACACGGTGCTGACCCTGCACTTCACGCTGCCGCTGAAGAACCCGGTCAAGCCCAAGCAATTGGTGCTCGAAGTGTTCGACCGCTCCTTCTTCATCGACTTCCAGATGGCCAAGGACAATCCGGTCAAGCTGGTCGGCGCGCCTGCGGGCTGCCAGATGAAGCTGGAGCGGCCGAACGACGGCACCGCGAGCGCGCAGAAGCTGAACGAGCAGACCTTCCTGAACGGCGAGAACTCGAATTTCGGCATGATGTTCGCCAACAAGATCACGGTGGATTGCCCTTGAAGCCGCAACTCTCTCCGCTCGCGCGCGGGCTGCTCGCCTGCACCGCCGTTCTGCTGGTCGTGGGCGTGGCCGATGCCGCGCTCCATGATCTGCTCGCGCAAAATCCGTTCGGCGCGCCGCGACCGGCGCAGGCGGCCCAGCCTGAAGCCGGCGGCGTCATCGGCTGGCTGCTGGCAAAGCAGTCGGAATTCTATCGGCAGATGTCGGCGACCATCCGGGCCGCGAAGTCGGACGGATCGGCGGTGTGGACGCTGCTGTTCATCTCGTTTGCCTATGGCATCTTTCACGCCGCCGGTCCCGGCCACGGCAAGGCGGTGATCGCCTCCTACCTGGTCGCCAACCGCGAGACCGCGCGGCGCGGCATTGCGCTGTCCTTTGCCTCGGCCCTGATGCAGTCGCTGGTGGCGATCCTCATCGTCGGCATTTCGGCCTGGATCCTGAATGCGACCGCAAAGACCATGTGCAAGGCGGAAGGGGTGATCGAGATCGCAAGCTACGCCCTGATCGCGCTGTTCGGCCTGCGCCTGGTCTGGGTCAAGGGCGGCACTTTCATCCGCGCGCTTCAGGCCGCCCAGCCGGTGCCGGCGATTGCGGGCGTGCCGCACCATCATGATCACGATCATCACCATCATCGTGAGGCCCATGCTCATCATGACCACGATCACGGGCATGATCACCACCATGGCCACAGCCACGCTCACCATGACCACGGCCATGGTCACGTCCATGACGAGCATTGCGGCCATTCCCACGGCCCCACCCCCAGCGAGCTGGCTGGCCCCGGTGGCTGGCGGCGCGGGTTCGCCGCGATCCTGACCGTCGGCATCCGCCCGTGCTCGGGTGCGATCCTGGTCCTGGTGTTCGCACTGGCCCAGGGCCTGTTCTGGGCCGGCGTCGCCGCAACCTTTCTGATGGGTCTCGGCACCGCGATCACGGTCGCGGCCATCGCAATCGTCGCCGTCTCCGCCAAGGACATCGCCGCCCGCCTCAGCGCCGGGCGTGACGGCGGCGGTGCGCTCTTCATGCGCGGCATCGAGTTCGGCGCCGCCGGCCTCGTGCTGCTGTTCGGTGTCGGCCTGCTGTTCGGCTACATCGCCGCCGAACGGACCACCTGTTTCTGAGTTCTTCCCCTCTCCCACAGGAAGAAGGAAGAAGAGAAGCTCACACCGGCAGGAACCGCTTCAACGCAGGCATGAAGAAGATCCCGAGGTTGATCGCAAAGCCGATGCTCCAGAGGATCGAGGGTCGGGCGGTTGCCGAGATAGGTCAGCACATAGGCGAGGCGCACGATCAGGAACAGCGCCGCGAGCTCGTCGATCAGGCGCTGCGGCGAGTCCCGGTATTCGGCAAGCAGCACCGCGAAGGCGAAAAACGGAAAGCTCTCGATACCGTTCTGGTGCGCCCCGAGTGCGCGCTGCGAGAGGGCGTCCTCATAAAAGGCGGGATCGCGCGGCCGGGAATTGTCGAAGCGGCGAAACCTGATCCATTTGACCGAGGCGATCGTTGCCAGATACAGCAGCAGCGCTCCGAATACGCACCATTCCGCGAGCGTCATCTTGCCTCCCCCGCTTGGGTGCGACCCTAGCGAACCCCGGCTCATCTTGACAAGTTCGGACCAACGCGCGACCCACAGAGCCATGACCAGTGTCGTCCCCATCGAGACCGCGAGACCGGCCACCCAGTCCACCTTGCCGCGTGTTGGCGTGCTCCTGATCAATCTCGGAACGCCTGACACCGCCGATGCGCCGGGCGTACGGGTCTACCTCAAGGAGTTCCTCAGTGACGCCCGCGTCATCGAGGACCAGGGCCTGATCTGGAAGCTGGTGCTGAACGGGATCATCCTGCGCAGCCGTCCCCGCACCAAGGCGTTGGACTATCAGAAGATCTGGAACACCGAGCGGAACGAGTCGCCGCTGAAAACCATCACGCGCTCGCAAAGCGACAAGCTTGCAGCCGCCTTGTCGGACCGCGGCCACGTCGTTGTCGACTGGGCGATGCGCTACGGCAATCCCTCGATCAAAGCGGGCATCGACGCGCTGATCGCGAAGGGGTGCGAGCGCATTCTGGCCGTGCCGCTCTATCCGCAATATTCCGCCTCGACCTCGGCGACCGTCTGCGACGAAGTGTTCCGCGTGCTGGCCCGCCTGCGCAACCAGCCGACGCTGCGGGTGACGCCGCCCTACTATGAAGATGCGGCCTATATCGAGGCGCTCGCGACCTCGATCGAAGCGCATCTGGCGACGCTGTCCTTCAAGCCGGAGCTGATCGTGGCGTCCTTCCACGGCATGCCGAAATCCTATGTCGAGAAGGGCGATCCCTATCAGCAGCACTGCATTGCCACGACAGAGGCGCTGCGCCGCCGGCTCGGCATGGACGACACGAAGCTGCTGCTGACCTTCCAGTCGCGCTTCGGCAATGACGAGTGGCTCCAGCCCTACACCGACAAGACCATGGAGCGGCTCGCCAGGGAAGGCGTGCGCCGCATCGCAGTGGTGACGCCGGGCTTTTCCGCCGATTGCCTGGAGACGCTGGAGGAGATCGCGCAGGAGAATGCCGAGATCTTCAAGCACAATGGCGGCGAGCAGTTTTCCACGATCCCGTGCCTCAACGATAGCGAACCCGGCATGGACGTGATCCGCACCCTGGTGCTGCGCGAGCTTCAGGGCTGGATCTGATGGGCGCCCCATGAACCGCCGTGAGTTCCTGGCGCTTCTCGGGATGATCGTGGCGCTGCCGGCCCCGGTGCTGGGGCAGCCGCGCGCGACGCGGCGGCTCGGCGTGCTCTCGGTCACGGCCGCCGCCGACGCGATCGGGCAGGCCCGCAGCACGATCCTGGTCGAGGCGCTCGCCGGCCTCGGCTGGAAGGAGCGCGACCTCAAGATCGACTGGCGCAGCGGCGGCGGCGACCGCGCCCGCATCGCGCAGCTTGCGGACGAGCTGATCGCGCTCAAGCCCGACATCATGCTCGCGGTCGGCACGCCCTCGGTCGAGGAGCTGCGCCGGCGCACCACGACGATCCCGATCGTGTTCGCCGTCGTCACCGATCCCGTCAGCCAGGGCTTTGTCGAAAATCTCGCGCATCCCGGCGGCAACATCACCGGCTTCACCGATTATGACGGTCCGCTCGCCGGCAAATGGCTGGAGATGCTGACCCAGGTCACGCCACCCGTCCGCCGCGTGCTCGTCGTCTACAATCCCGCCACCGCGCCGTTCGCGCCCCTGATGCTCCGCACCATCGAGGATGCCGCACGGACGCTGCACGTGACGGTCGAGCCCGCGCCGGTCCATGACGCCGCCTCGATCGGGGCGCTGGCTTCGCGGAAGGACGACGCCATCCTGGTCCTGCCGGACTTCTTCACCATGGCCAACCGTGCGCAGCTGCTCTCGGCGATCGCACAGGCGCGCGTACCCGCGGTATTCTGGAGCCGGACCTTCGTGGACGAGGGCGGGCTGATGTCCTACAGCACCGACAGCGCCGAGCAGCTCCGGCGCGCGGCGGACTACATCGACCGCATCCTCAGGGGTGCGCAGGCGGCCGACCTCCCGGTCCAGAACCCCACAAAGTTCGAGCTGACGATCAACCTGAAGGCGGCCAATGAGCTTGGCATCACGCTTTCTGAAGGCCTCCTGGCAATCGCGAACGACGTCATCGAATGACGCCGCCCACTGCGAACGGCATGGCCGGATGCGTTGCTATCTGTCGGTGGGGGCGCCGCTCGCTTTCAAGAGCCTGTCGCAAATACATCTCGCGAGCATTCCCTCTCCGCGCCACTTGTGCAGAATCGCGCCCATATCGACGTTACGCGCGACCGCTGAACCGGTAGGATCGTGATGCCGACCAATGACAGCGCCGGAAAGGGCTTTTTCCCGGCTTGGAGGAGATATGAGCGGTTTCGACATTTTCGCTATTGTTCTGGTGTTGCTCGTCATCGTCACGCTGGTGGCCGGCGTGAAGACGGTGCCGCAGGGCTATGACTGGACCATCGAGCGGTTCGGCAAATACACGCAGACGCTGAGCCCCGGCCTCAATCTGATCGTGCCCTATTTCGATCGCGTCGGGCGCAAGATCAACATGATGGAGCAGGTGATCGACATTCCAGAGCAGGAGGTGATCACCAAGGACAACGCCACCGTGACGGTCGACGGCGTCGCCTTCTACCAGGTGTTCGATGCCGCGAAAGCCAGCTACGAGGTTTCCAACCTCAACCAGGGGATCACGGTCCTCACCATGACCAACATCCGGTCGGTGATGGGTTCGATGGACCTCGACCAGGTGCTGTCGCATCGCGACGAGATCAACGAGCGCCTCTTGCGCGTCGTCGACGCCGCGGTCTCGCCCTGGGGCGTCAAGGTCAACCGCATCGAGATCAAGGACATCGTGCCTCCCGCTGACCTGGTCGAGGCCATGGGCCGGCAGATGAAGGCCGAGCGGGTCAAGCGCGCTGACATCCTCGCCGCCGAAGGCCAGCGCCAGTCGGAGATCCTGCGCGCCGAGGGCGCCAAGCAGGGCCAGATCCTCCAGGCGGAAGGCCGCAAGGAAGCGGCGTTCCGCGACGCCGAGGCACGCGAGCGGTCGGCCGAGGCCGAGGCGAAGGCCACCCAGATGGTGAGCGAGGCGATTTCCAAGGGCGACGTTGCCGCATTGAACTATTTCATCGCCGACAAATATATCAAGGCGTTCGGGCAACTCGCGGACTCGCCGAACCAGAAGGTCATCATGCTTCCGGTCGAAGCGATGAGCATGCTGGGCTCGCTCGCCGGCATCGGCGAGATTGCCAAGGCGACGTTCGGCGAAGGCGCGGTGTCCGCGGCCGCCCGCCGTGGCTCGGTGCCGTCGTCCCGTCCGACGCCGCCGACCGTGCCGCCGCAGTGACGGGATCACCCACAGAGGCCGTATCATGACCGACATGTTCGTCTCGCTCGGAACCTGGAACTGGCTGATTCTCGGCTTTCTCCTGATGGCGCTGGAGGTGCTGGCGCCGGGCATCTTCCTGTTCTGGCTCGGGCTCGCTGCCCTGCTGGTCGGCCTGATCTCGTTCGCGGTCGTCGTGTCATGGCAGCTACAGCTCGTGATGTTCGCGGTCTTCGCCGCCGCCGCGGTGCCGGTGTGGCGCCGCCTCGCCAGGCCGAAGCCGGATGCGAGCGCCAGCCCGTTCCTCAACAAGCGCTCCGAGGCGCTGCTGGGGCGCGAGTTCACGCTGGAGAAGCCGATCGTCGACGGCAGCGGTACCATGCGTATCGGCGACACGGTGTGGCGCGTTGCGGGTCCCGATACGCCGGCCGGAACGCGGGTCAAGGTGGTGCAGGTCGACGGTGCGAACCTGACGGTGGCTGCGGCGTGAGGATTCTTCGCCTCTCCCCGCGCGCGGGGAGAGGCCGGATTGCATCGCAGATGCAATCCGGGTGAGGGGGACTCTCCGCGAGTCCATCTTTCACCGTCTGCGCGGAGGCTCCCCCTCACCCCGACCCTCTCCCCGCAAGCGGGGAGAGGGGGAAGAGTTCTTCCACCGCTCCGCAAATCTGTGCAGCGGCATGAACGTCTCGCACAAATCCCGTCCCAGCGGCGTCAGCCCGTAACCGCCGCCGTCACCCAACTCCACGAACCCAGCCTCGCGCAGCTCCGTCAGCCGCGCTTGCAGCACCGTCGGCGAGGCCTCGTCGCAGGCGCTGCGCAGCGCGCGCGAGGTGAGGGGGCCGTGCCGCAACTCCCACAATATTCGCAAGGTCCAGCGCCGGCCGAGCAGGTCGAGCAACGCCATGATCGGCCGCCCGGTGCGCGAGCCGCGGACGCTGCGTGTCTTCGAGCCGGCCTGTTTCGCCATCGTCGCCTCTTGCGTCGTGCTACAAATAATGTAGCGTATTGCTACTATAAATGTAGCATAGGAGCCGGCCCATGTCTGCTGCGATGTCCGAAGCCGCACCGCGCATCGCCCCGCTCGCGCCGCCTTATCCCCCGGAGATCCAGGCGCAGTTCGACCGCATCATGCGCGGCGCGCCGCCGCTGGTGCTGTTCCGGGTGATGGCGGGCCACAGCCGCGCCTGGGACAAGTTTTGTGCCGGCGGCCTGCTTGATCCCGGCCCGCTGTCCTTGCGCCAACGCGAGATCGTCATTGACCGCACCTGCTGAACGGATGCGAATACGAATGGGGCGTGCATGTCGCGATCTTTGCCGGGCCGGCAAGGCTCACCGAGGACGAAGTGCGTGCGACGGTGCAGGGCGACGCGGCATCGCCATGCTGGTCAGTTGGCGAGCAGGCGCTGATCGCAGCCGTCGACGCGCTACATCACCGCGCGACGTTGAGCGACGAGGAATTCGTCGCACTCTCGGCGCACTACGACGAGGCACAGATCCTGGAGATCATGCTCCTGTGCGGCTTCTATCGCACCGTGTCGTATCTGGCGAACGGGCTGCGACTGCCCCTGGAGGAGAACGCGGCGCGGTTTCCGGCGCCGCTCTAGCGCAATGACGAGGGGGAGGCAGGTACGGGCCACACTCTCACTGTCATTCCGGGGCGCGCCACTTGGCGCGAGCCCGGAATCCATGCGAGACAAACTCTGCGGCACGATGGATCCCGGGCTCATCGCTTCGCGATGCCCCGGGATGACGCGCAAACCCTACGCCACCCCCGCGCGCAGCAGGTCGTGCAGATGCACGATGCCGACCACCTTGCCCGCCTCCGTCACCAGCAGCGTCGTGATCTTGCGGGTGTTCAGCACCTCGATCATCTCGGTTGCGAGCATCGAGGGCGGCACGGATTTGGGCTGCTTCGTCATGATCTCATCGACCGTCACCGTCAAAAGGTCGGGCCGCATGTGGCGGCGCAGATCGCCATCGGTGATGATGCCGACGGCCTCGCCCGCAGCGTTGACGATGCAGACGCAGCCGAGCCCCTTGGCCGACATCTCGACCACAGCCTCCGACATCTTGGTGCCTTCGGGCTTGACCGGAATCTCCGCGCCGGTGCGCATGTAGTCGCGGACGAATTTCAGCATCGCGCCCAGCTTGCCGCCGGGGTGGAAATGCGCGAATTCCAGCGCCGTGAAGCCGCGGCCTTCGAGCAGCGCGATCGCGAGCGCGTCGCCGATCGCGGCCTGCATCAGGGTCGAGGTGGTCGGCGCAAGATTGTGCGGACAGGCCTCGCGGGCCTTCGGCAGCTCGATGACGAGGTCGGCGGCCTGTCCGAGCGACGATGCGGCGTTCGACGTCACCGCGATCATGGGAATCGCAAAGCGCGCCGAATAGTTCACGAGGTTCTTCATCTCCGGCTGCTCGCCGGACCAGGACAGCGCCATGATGACGTCGTCGGTGGTGATCATGCCGAGGTCGCCATGGCCGGCTTCGGCGGCGTGCACGAAGAAGGCGGGCGTGCCGGTCGAGGCCAGCGTCGCCGCGATCTTGCGGCCCATGTGTCCGGACTTGCCGAGCCCGGTCACGATGACACGGCCCTTGGCGTTGCGGATCAGGTCGACGGCCTTCGCGAAGGTCGCGCCCAGTGGGCCGCGCAGGGCTGCGGCGAGCGCGTTGATGCCGCCGCTCTCGGTCTCCAGCGTGCGGAGCGCGGATTCGACGCTTGTAGGGATGGGGCCGGATGATGCGGTCATCAGCGGTTTCGAACTCGGCATGCTTTGGTCCAGGGAGGAGGGGCGTTCGCCCGTTGGCGCCTGCTTAGCACGCCCCGACCAGCGAGGCGACGAGCGCCCCGATACCCTCAACCGGTCATTAACCATAATTGTTTTAACTCCATTAACGATGGTTCCTGCCAGCCGGTGGGGATGATCGTGAAAGTGTTTGATTTCGTTGGGGTTATTCCATCGTGGTGCCGTCTCCAGGCAATGGCCGGAGCAAACGCGCGCATTTCCTGCGCGCAGCTTTGCCGTGCCTCGCGCTGACGGCCCTCGGAAGCGCTCCGGCGGCCGCCCAGAGCCTCACGCCCGACCTGTTCAATCCCAACCGCGGCGGCTTTGCCTCGCCCGACGCGCTGCCGACGCGCCGCACCGCGGGCGTGCCGCAGGCGCCATCGGATTCATTGCCGGCGCTGCCCGATCCCAATGCCGATCCGCGCAAGGCCCGCGAGACGCCGGCGACCTCGCGCATCGGTCAGGTCCCGACCTACGGCCTGCCCGCCGCGACCGGCGCGAGCAGCTCCGGCTACGACTCGCTGAACCGCAAGCGGCAGCAGCCGAAGCTCTATCCCGGCCAGCCGAAGCCGAAGCGCGCGGCCGGTCCGGGCTCGAAGGCCCCGCCGGCAACACCGGAGCGCACGCTCACTCCGCCGCGTATCGCGCCGCCGCCCTCCGAGACCGCGCACAAGGTCCCGGTGCCGCCGGCGATGGCGGGCAACGTGCCTGGCCAGCCGCTGCGCCGCCGCCTGAGGGCCGATGAGGATCCGTTCGGTGCCGTCGGCGATTATGCCGGCAGCTTCCTGATCAAGGGCGGGCTCGAGCTCTCCGCGGGCTACGACACCAATCCGACGCGCCTCAACAAGCCTGTCGGTTCGCCGGCCTATGTGATCGCGCCCGATCTGCTCGTGGTGTCCGATTGGGAGCGCCATGCGCTGGTCGCCGATCTGCGCGGCTCGTTCTCGGGCTACACCAACGACATGCCGGCGACGATCAACGGCCTCGCCTCGCCGTCGCCGGTCGAGGCCAACCGTCCCGACTTCACCGGCCATGTCGATGGCCGGCTCGACGTCACCCGCGACTTCAAGCTTCTCTCGCAGCTCCGCCTGCGGCTCGCCACCGACAATCCCGGCAGCCCGAACGTGCAGGCCGGCCTGCAGAAATACCCCGTCTATGCCGCCTACGGCACGACCATCGGCTTCGACCAGACCTTCAACCGCTTCCAGGTCTCCGCCGGCGCCACGATCGATCGCACGGCATACACGGATTCGAAACTCACCGATGGCTCGGTCTTCCCCAACACCGACCGCGACTTCAACCAGTATGGCGGCGTCGGGCGCTTCTCCTATGATCTCAAGCCCGGCCTGAAGCCGTTCGTCGAAATCGAGGGCGACACCCGCGTCCACGACCAGGCCGCCGACCGCAACGGCTACTTCCGCGACTCGAACGGCGGCTACGCCAAGGTCGGCTCGTCCTTCGAGTTCTCGCGCATTCTCACCGGCGAGATCTCGGTCGGCTATTCCGCGCGCAACTACACCGACCCGCGCCTCAGTCAGCTCGCCGGCTTCCTCACGACGGGCTCGCTGATCTGGAACGCCAGCGGCCTCACCACGGTGAAATTCTTCACCGACACGCAGATCAACGAGACCACGATCCCCGGCTCCTCCGGCGTCCTGGTGCGCACCTACGCCGCCGAAGTCGACCACGACTTCCGCCGCTGGCTCACCGCCGTCGGCAAGTTCACCTACGGCACGTACGATTACCAGAACCAGGGTCGCAACGACAAAACCTACTCGCTCGAAGGCAATCTGATCTACAAGCTCAGCCGCAACATCTGGGTCAAGGGCACGCTGCGCCACGACATCCTGGATTCGAACATCGCCTCGGCCAGCTCGCAGGGCACGGTGGTGCTGCTGGGCGTGAGGTTGCAGAACTGAGGGGCCACTATGGCAGCTCGGATTACCCTCAATATCAATTCGGCCGGCGAATTCGAGCTATGGCTGAATCCGGAGGGTCGAGACCTTCTCGTCAAGAAACTATTGGCTCTGAGCGAGACCAACGAGCATTTTCACTTGATGCCAAGTGAAGTCCCGTCGGACGTTGAAGTTTCGACGCGCCCCTATCGGCCGAGCGACAAGCTTCTCGAACACGGCAAGGTGCTGTTCCGGCTTGACGAGTGGGATGCGCGCTACTTTCCGCACGTATTGGAGTGAAGCCGATCGCTCTCTCCACTCACTCCGCTGTCATGGCCCGGCTTGACCGGGGCATCCAGTACGCCGCGGCCTCTCATTTCAATGACAATTTTCTCTGGAATACTGGATCGCCCGGTCAAGCCGGGCGATGACAGTCTTAGTTGTAGCGGCCAGCGCGTGTCTCACTCAGCGCGGCAGATCCGTCTTCCCCATCAGGAACGTGTCGATCGACCGCGCGCAGAGCCGGCCCTCGCGGATGGCCCAGACCACGAGCGACTGGCCTCTCCGCATGTCGCCCGCCGAAAACACGTTCGGGCGCGAGGTCTGGTAGTCGAGCGTGTTGGCCTTGACGTTGCCGCGGGGGTCGAGCTCGACCGCGAGCAGCTTCAAGAGGCCTTCGTGCACGGGGTGGACGAAGCCCATGGCGAGCAGCACGAGATCGGCATCGAGCTCGAACTCGGTGCCCGCAATCGGCTTGAACTTGTCGTCGACGCGCACGCAGTGCAGCTTCTTGACTTGGCCGTTCTCGCCCGAAAACTTCTGCGTCAGCACGGCGTATTCGCGCACCGCGCCTTCGGCCTGGCTGGAGGACGTCCGCATCTTCAGCGGCCAGTTCGGCCAGGTCAGGCCCTTGTCCTCGCGCTCGGGCGGGGCGGGCATGATCTCGAGCTGGGTCACCGAGAGCGCGCCCTGGCGCAGCGAGGTGCCGATGCAGTCGGATCCGGTGTCGCCGCCGCCGATGACGACGACATGCTTGCCGCCGGCCAAAATCTCCTGGACGCCGCCGAGCGGCTCCTCGGAGACGCGGCGGTTCTGCTGCGGCAGGAAGTCCATGGCGTAGTGGATGCCCGACAGCTCGCGGCCGGGGATCGGCAGGTCGCGCGGGGCTTCGGCGCCGCCGGTCAGCGCCACCGCGTCGTACTCGTTGAGCATCTCGCGCGGATCGACATTGCCCTCGGCGCCGACATGGCTGTTGTAGTGGAAGGTGACGCCTTCGGCTTCCATCTGCGCCACGCGGCGGTCGATGACGCTCTTCTCCATCTTGAAGTCGGGGATGCCGTAACGCAGCAGGCCGCCGGCCTTGGCGTACTTCTCGAACAGGTGCACGTCGTGGCCGGCGCGGGCGAGCTGCTGTGCGCAGGCCATGCCGGCGGGACCCGAGCCGATCACGGCGACCTTCTTGCCGGTCTTTTCAGTCGCCACTTCCGGCTTCAGCCAGCCATTGTCCCAGGCGCGGTCGACGATCGCGCATTCGATGGTCTTGATGGTGACGGGGTTGTCGTCGATGTTGAGCGTGCAGGACGCCTCGCACGGCGCAGGACAAATGCGCCCCGTGAACTCCGGGAAATTGTTGGTGGAGTGCAGATTGCGCGAGGCCTCTTCCCAATTGCCCTGGTAGACGAGGTCGTTCCAGTCCGGGATCTGGTTGTTGACCGGGCAGCCTGGCGTGCCGGGCGCCACCGAGCCGGTGCCGTGGCAATAGGGGATGCCGCAATTCATGCAGCGCGCGGCCTGGTCGCGCACTTCCTTCTCGGACAGCGGAACGACGAATTCCTTGTAATGCTTCACGCGATCGGCGACCGGGGTGTACTTGCGGTCGTGCCGTTCGATTTCCAGAAAACCCGTGATCTTGCCCATTAAACCCGAAGTCCCTGCCGCTTAAATTCGTTTGTTCTCTCACTCCTCATCCTGAGGAGCGGCGCGCCTTTCGCGCCGCGTCTCGAAGGATGGAGGCCCACATGGTGACCTCATGGTTCGAGACGCAGCTATCGCGCTCCTCACCATGAGGGCTTTCATTACGCCCCGATCGCGATTTTCGGTTCGGCGTCCGCGTTGGCGGCCATCTCGCGCAGCGCGCGCCGGTATTCGACCGGCATCACCTTGCGGAATTTGGGCAGCCATTCCTTCCAGTTGGCAAGGATGTCGGCGGCGCGCTTGGAACCGGTCGCCTTGGCATGGCGCGAGATCAGCACGTGCAGGCGCTCGACGTCGGAGGCGAGCAGGTTCCTGAACACGTCGACCCGGCCGTGCGCCTCGAGGTCGCCCGAGGCGTGATAGGTGTCGGCGTTGATCATCTCCTCCGACAGCACCGGCTCGAGCTCGACCATCGCCATGTTGCACAGCCGGTCGAAGTCGCCGCTCTCGTCCAGCACGTACGCAATGCCGCCGGACATGCCGGCCGCGAAGTTGCGCCCGGTCTTGCCGAGCACGACCACGATGCCGCCGGTCATGTATTCGCAGCAATGATCGCCCGCGCCTTCGACCACCGCGACCGCGCCCGAGTTACGCACGGCAAAACGTTCGCCGGCGATGCCGCGGAAGTAGCATTCGCCCTCGATCGCGCCGTACATTACGGTGTTGCCGACGATGATGCTCTCTTCCGGCACGATCGCGGAGTTCTTCGGCGGCTTGACGATGATCTTGCCGCCCGAGAGGCCCTTGCCGACATAGTCGTTGCCTTCACCCTCGAGCTCGAAGGTGACGCCGTGGGCGAGCCACGCGCCGAAGGCCTGTCCGGCGGTGCCCTTGAGGCTGACATGGATCGTGTCGTGCGGCAGGCCGGCATGGCCGTAGATCTTGGCCACCGCGCCCGACAGCATGGCGCCGGCGGAGCGGTTGGTGCTGTTGATCGCAGCCTCGATCTTCACCGGCGCGCCGCGGTCGAGCGCGGGCTGCGCCCGCTCGATCAGCGTGCGGTCGAGCACCGCCTCGAGATGATGGTTCTGGCGCTCGGAGTGATAGATCTTCTGGCCCTTCTCTTCCTTCTGCTTGACGAAGAGCTTGGAGAAATCGAGGCCCTTGGCCTTCCAGTGCGCGACCAGCTTGGTCTGGTCGAGCAGCTGCACCTGGCCGACCATCTCGTTGAAGGTCCGGAAGCCGAGGCTTGCCATGATCTCGCGGACTTCCTCGGCGACGAAGAAGAAGTAGTTGATCACGTGCTCGGGCTGGCCGGTGAAGCGCTTGCGCAGGACGGGGTCCTGGGTCGCGACGCCGACCGGGCAGGTGTTGAGATGGCACTTGCGCATCATGATGCAGCCGGCCGCGATCAAGGGCGCAGTGGCAAAGCCGAACTCGTCGGCGCCCAGCAGCGCGCCGATCACGACGTCACGGCCGGTGCGGAAGCCACCGTCGACCTGGACCACGATACGGCTGCGCAACCGTTCGCGCACCAGCGTCTGATGGGTTTCGGCGAGACCGATCTCCCAGGGCGAGCCGGCGTGCTTGATCGAGGTCAGCGGCGAAGCGCCGGTGCCGCCCTCGAAGCCCGCGATGGTGACATGGTCGGCGCGCGCCTTGGCAACGCCCGCCGCCACCGTGCCGACGCCGATCTCGGAGACGAGCTTGACCGAGACGTCGCCCGTCGGGTTGACGTTCTTGAGGTCGTAGATCAGCTGCGCCAGGTCCTCGATCGAGTAGATGTCGTGGTGCGGCGGCGGCGAGATCAGGCCGACGCCCGGCGTCGAATGCCGGACCCTGGCGATGGTCGCGTCGACCTTGTGGCCGGGCAGCTGGCCGCCCTCGCCGGGCTTGGCGCCCTGCGCCATCTTGATCTGCATCATGTCGGAGTTGACGAGATACTCCGTGGTGACGCCGAAGCGGCCGGAGGCGACCTGCTTGATCGCCGAGCGCATGGAATCGCCGTTCGGCATCGGCTTGAAGCGGTCGGCTTCCTCGCCGCCTTCACCGGTGTTCGACTTGCCGCCGATCCGGTTCATGGCGATCGCGAGCGTGGTGTGCGCCTCGCGCGAGATCGAGCCGAAGCTCATCGCGCCCGTGGCGAAGCGCTTGACGATGTCCTTGGCCGGCTCGACCTGGTCGAGCGGCACAGGCTTTCGCTTCTCTTCCTCTGCGTTCTTGATCCGGAACAGGCCGCGCAGCGTCAGCAGCCGCTCCGACTGCTCGTTGAGGATCTTGGCGAAGGCGCGATAGCGCTCCTGCGAATTGCCGCGCGCGGCGTGCTGGAGCAGCGACACGGATTCGGCGGTCCAGGCATGGTCCTCGCCGCGGCTGCGATAGGCGTATTCGCCGCCGACATCGAGCGCGCTCTTGTAGACGAGCGCCTCGCCGAACGCGTCGGCATGGCGGCGCACCGCCTCTTCCGCGATTTCGGCCAGACCCACGCCCTCGACGCGGGTATGCGTGCCGGCGAAGAACTTGCCGACGAAGTCGGCCTTGAGACCGACCGCGTCGAAGATCTGCGCGCCGCAATAGGACTGGTAGGTCGAGATGCCCATCTTGGACATCACCTTGAGCAGGCCCTTGCCGATCGACTTGATGTAGCGCTTGACGATCTCATAGTCGTCGAGCGAGCCGGGCAGGCGGTCCTTCATCGCGATGATGGTTTCGAACGCGAGATAGGGATTGATCGCTTCGGCGCCGTAGCCGGCGAGGCACGCAAAGTGATGCACTTCGCGCGGCTCGCCGGATTCGACGACGAGGCCGACCGAGGTGCGCAGGCCGGTGCGGATCAGGTGATGATGCACGGCGGCGCAGGCCAGCAGCGAGGGGATCGGCACGCGGTCGGTGCCGACCATGCGGTCGGACAGGATGATGATGTTGACGCCCTCGCGCACCGCGCTTTCGGCGCGTGCGCAGAGCTCGTCCAGCACCTGGTCCATGCCGGCCGCGCCGAGGCCGGCGTGGAAGGTGGTGTCCAGCGTGCGCGACTTGAAGTGAGACTCCGCCACTTCCGAGATCGAGCGGATCTTTTCCAGGTCCGCATCGGTCAGGATCGGCTGGCGCACTTCGAGGCGCTTGGTCGTGGCCATGCCCTGGAGGTCGAACAGGTTCGGCCGCGGTCCGATGATCGAGACGAGGCTCATCACCAGCTCCTCGCGGATCGGGTCGATCGGCGGGTTGGTGACCTGCGCGAAGTTCTGCTTGAAGTAGGTGAACAGCGGCTTGGCCTTGTCCGACAGCGCCGAGATCGGCGTGTCGTTGCCCATTGAGCCCGCAGCTTCCTCGCCGGTGGCGGCCATCGGCGTCATCAGGATGGTAATGTCTTCCTGGCTGTAGCCGAACGCCTGCTGGCGATCGAGCAGGGACAGGTTGGAGCGCACGCCGGTGGTCGCAACCTTCGGCAACTCCTCCAGCACGATCTGGGTCCGCTCAAGCCACTCCTTGTAGGGATGGCTCCTGGCGAGCTCGGCCTTGATCTCGTCGTCGGGGATCAGGCGGCCCTGTTCGAGGTCGACCAGCAGCATCTTGCCCGGCTGCAAGCGCCACTTGGTGATGATCTGGTCCTCGGGAATCGTCAGCACGCCCATCTCGGACGCCATCACGATGCGGTCGTCCTTGGTGACGAGATAACGCGCGGGCCTGAGGCCGTTGCGGTCGAGCGTGGCGCCGATCCGGCGGCCGTCGGTGAAGGCGATCGCGGCGGGGCCGTCCCACGGCTCCATCAGCGCGGCATGATATTCGTAGAAGGCGCGGCGCTTCTCATCCATCAAGGGATTGCCGGCCCACGCCTCCGGAATCATCATCATCACCGCGTGCGGCAGCGAGTAGCCGCCCTGCACCAGGAATTCGAGCGCGTTGTCGAAGCAGGCGGTGTCGGACTGGCCCTCATAGGAGATCGGCCAGAGCCGGTTGATGTCCTTGCCGTACAGCTCGGAGCTCACCGAGGCCTGCCGCGCTGCCATCCAGTTGACGTTGCCGCGCAGCGTGTTGATCTCGCCGTTATGCGCGATCATGCGGTAGGGATGCGCCAGCGACCAGGCCGGGAAGGTGTTGGTCGAGAAGCGCTGGTGCACGAGGGCGAGCGCGCTCTCGAAATCCTGCTCGTGCAGGTCGGGATAGTACTTGCCGAGCTGGTCGGCGAGGAACATGCCCTTGTAGATCACGGTGCGGCAGGACATCGAGCAGGGATAATAGCCCGCAAGGCCGCGGTCGCGGCGCTGGTAGATCGCCTGCGAGATCGACTTGCGCAGGATGTAGAGCCGGCGCTCGAACTCGTCCTCGGTCTTGGCGGTGCCGTTGCGGCCGATGAACACCTGCATGCAGGCGGGCTCGGTCGGCTTCACGGTGACGCCGAGCGAGGAATTGTCGGTCGGCACGTCGCGCCAGCCGAGCAGGGTCAGGCCCTCCTCCTTGATCTGGTCGGCGATGATGCTCTTGATGACGTTGCGCCAGGCGGTGTCGCGCGGCATGAACAGCGCGCCAATGGCATATTCGCCCGGGTTGGGCAGCGCAAAGCCGAGCTCCTTTGCCTTGCGGCCGAAGAAGGCGTGCGGAATCTGCACCAGGATGCCGGCGCCGTCACCGGCGCGCGGGTCGGCACCGACGGCGCCGCGATGCTCGAGATTGCAGAGGATGCTCAGCGCGTCCGAGACGATCTCGTGCGACTTCTTGCCCTTGATGTTGGCGATGAAGCCGACACCACAGGAATCCTTCTCCAGGCTCGGATCGTAGAGGCCCTCGGCTTTGGGACGCGAATTGTGTTCCTGAATCGGGTCGGTCGTTTTCGAGGCGACCGTCGCCGACAGCTCTTCTGCCACGATGTTTGCGCGCTCGAATTGCGACCCGTTCATTGCTCTGTCCTCTCCATGCGGCAAGCTGCCTCACCGCCAACTTCGGCGCACCTTGGGTGTCCCGCGGCACCCGCTCCTGGGCCACCGCTCGTCCGCTGCGAGCCGCATTTTCTTAAATTCAGGCCTAGGCGCTCTTCGTCCCCGAGAACGGCTTTGCCTGGTACCTTGCCGACGCTCGAGAGCACCGGTTTTCGCTGCAATCCCTGTGCCGGAACCGCACGCAAAATTGAGACAGTCTTCCTGTCCTAAACATCACCTTGCCAAATTTTTGTCTAGCACACAAGCGCGCGAAAGTCCCGATTCCCGATATGTCAATCAATCGCTTTCCAAAAGTTGCGCGGCCCCGGTTTTGAAGCAAACGCGCCCTGATCCGGCCCCGTGCGCGCCGGAATCCCCAATGAAGCTTCGGATCAACCCTTCGGAAGGCGCGCCATGCCGCGAGAAGCGAAAGAGGGCGGCCATCGGGGGGCCTGACAGGAGCGTCTCGACCATGAAGTTTTTCACAGGATGTGTGGCCGCCGCCGCGCTGGCGTTGGCTGCAAGTGCGGGCCACGCCCAGGTTCCCGCCAGCGGTATCGCAAGGGGAGCCATCGTCGCGGTGTCGGATTTCGACGGACCCTACGCGCCGGAGGCCGCCCCGCCGCCACCGCGTTACGGTTACGGCTATGGCTACGAGGAACGCGGTCCGGCGCCGGTCTTGTTGCCGTCAACCGAGGTTTACGCGGTGCTGCGCGAAAACGGCTTCTTGCCGCTCGGCATCCCGCGCCTGCGCGGCAGCGTCTATACCATCGCGGCGATCGACCGCCGCGGCGACGATGGCCGGCTGGTGATCGACGCCCGCGACGGAAGAATCTTGCGCTTCATGCCCGCCGCTGACGCCTACGGCATGGCGCCCGCCTATGACGAACGCGCGGTCGCGCCTTACGGACCGCAAAGCGCGCTGCCGCCGCCGACCGTGATCCGCGGCGGCCCGCCGCGCCCGCCGGCTCCGATCCCGCATGTGGCAAGCCGCGCCGTGCCGCTGCCCAAGGCCGCCCCGCGGCGCGCCGAGACGCCGGTCGCTGCCGCGAAGCCGGCCGCGCCGGTCGCGCAGCAGGCTCAAGCACCGCAGGCCCAGCCTCCGCAGCAAGCGGCCGCCGCGCAGGCCAAGCCCGCCGATGCAGCCGCGCCAACCGTCGCCCAAGCCAAGCCTGCCCCGACCATCCTGCCGACGCAGGAGATGCCGGCCGTGCAGGGGTTGGATTAGCGCTGCGAGCTTGGCGCGGTGGCGACAGCTACACCAATGGTGTCGTCCCTGCGAAGGCAGGGACCCATACCGCGTGATCTATCGGGGGGATGAGGTGCGAGTCCCAGACGAGCAGTCTCCGTCAAATTGCTCCCTGGGGTTATGGGTCCCTGCGTCCGCAGGGACGACAATGGAGAGAGATCCGAGCACAACAAAAGCGCCCGAACAGCCGGGCGCTTTTGCATTCACGCTATCACCTCAGCTTCGCGGATACCCCGCCGCGTCCAGGATCAGATTCGCGACCTCCTTCGGATGCGACACCAGCGAGAGGTGGCCGGCATCGAGCTCGATCGTGGTGGCGTTCATGCGCTTGGCGAGGAAGCGCTCGAAATCGGGGTTGATGGTGTAGTCGTTCTTGGACACCGCGTACCAGCTCGGCTTGGAGTGCCACGCCGCTTCCGTGGTGCGGCCGGCGAAGATCGAGGCCGCGGTCGGCCATTGCACCGCATAGAGCTCCCTGGCCTGCTTCGGCTTCACGCCATTGGCGAAGTATTTCAGGAAGGCCTCTTCCGAGAGCTTGGTGGTGCCGTCGCGCTCGACGATGCCGGCGCGTGCGGGCCCGGTCGGAAACTGCTTCGACAGCGCCACGAAATCCTCGTTCGCATCGGGCGCGCGGGCGGCGACGTAGACGAGCCCGGTGACCTTCGGGTCGGTGCCGATCTGGCTGATCACAGTGCCGCCCCAGGAATGCGCGACCAGCACGGTCGGCCCGTCCTGCTCCGCCAGCGCCCGCCTGGTCGCCTCGACGGAGTCCGCAAGCGACGACAGCGGATTCTGCACGGCCGTCACATGCAGGCCTGCAGCCTGCAGGATCGGGATCACCTCCGACCAGCTCGACCCGTCGGCCCAGGCGCCGTGCACCAGCACGACGTTCTTCGCCTTGACCGTCGCAGGTGTCTGCGCATGAGCAAGGCCGAGGGGAGCCGCCAGAAGGCTCGCAGCGACGAAAAGGCTGCGCCAGAGTGACATGATCTTCTCCATCTTGTTTGAGTTCGATGCCCAAGGGACGGAGGGAGCGATGGCGGCGTTACACGGCTTCACCGCTCTGTGATGCAATGCACAACGAAAAAAAGCGCCCCGGGGCACCGGGGCGCTCTCGCAACTTGGAAGTCGCGTTCTGTTTAGGCGGCTTGCGCGGCCGAGTTCTCGATCACCTGCGCCTTGGCGCCGGCGTTGATCGCGATCTGGCGCGGCTTCTTGGCCTCGGGAATCTCGCGCACGAGGTCGACGTGAAGCAGCCCGTTCTCGAGCGAAGCGTCCTTCACCTGCACGAAGTCGGCAAGCTGGAAGGCGCGCTCGAAGGCACGCGCGGCGATGCCGCGATACAGCACTTCGTTCTTGCTGTTCTCGTTGGCGACTTTCTCGCCCTTGATCGTCAGCGTGTTTTCCTTCGCGACGATGGAGAGCTCATCCTTGGAGAAGCCGGAGACCGCAACGGTGATGCGGTAGGCGTTCTCGCCGGTACGCTCGATGTTGTACGGGGGGTAACCGGGGCTGCCGTCCGAACCGGCCTGGTCGAGCAGGTTGAAGAGGCGGTCGAAGCCGACGGTGGAACGATAAAACGGGGTGAGATCGTAGGTACGCATGGTCAAGTCCTCCATTGAGCGACTGTTAGGCAACCCGCCCGCCATCGGGCCGGGCTTTCGTCTGTGTGCAGCCTGATGTTCCGGTTCCGAAACACTGGTAGCGGCCTGCACGAAAATGATATGGGTGGAACGAGACGGCGTTCAAGAGGGCGGCATTTGCGCCTTTTCGGCGCTTTAGCCCCTTGATTGCAGTACTTCCCGCCTATGACGCTGGTCTCGATCCCGTCCAATCCGGTTCCCGAAAACGTCGTCAGCGGCACTATCAGGACCCCCGATGGCGCCGAGTTGCGCTTTGCGCGCTGGGCGCCGCCGGCGAACCGCAAGGGCACCGTCTGCGTCTTCACCGGGCGCAGCGAGCAGATCGAGAAATATTTCGAGACGGTGCGCGATTTGCGCGACCGCGGCTTTGCGGTGGCGATGATCGACTGGCGCGGGCAGGGCCATTCCTCGCGCCGCCTGCGCGATCCGCGCAAGGGCTATGTGCGCGACTTCTCCGATTTCGAGATCGACGTCGAGACCTTCGTGCAGCAGGTGGTGCTGCCGGATTGCCCGCCGCCCTTCTTCGCGCTCGCCCATTCCATGGGCGGCACGGTGCTGCTGCGGGTCGCCCATGCCGGCAAGCGCTGGTTCGACCGCATGGTGCTGTCGGCGCCGATGATCGACCTGCCGGGGCGTACCACCTCATTGCCCGTGCGTGCGCTGCTCAAGACGATGCGCCTGCTCGGGCAGGGCGGCCGTTACGTTCCCGGCGGCAGCGACCGCCTCACCGGGCTCGAACCCTTCATCAACAATCCCCTGACCAGCGATCCCGTGCGCTATGCGCGCAATGCCGCGATCCTGGAGGAGGATCCGACGCTCGGACTGGCCTCGCCGACGGTCGCCTGGGCCGATACCGCCTTCCGCGCGATGCACACCTTCAAGCGCGTGAACTACCCCTCCCAGATCCGCCAGCCGATCCTGATGCTGGCGGCCTCCAATGACACCGTGGTCTCGACCGCGGCGATCGAGGAGTTCGCCTATCACCTGCGCGCCGGCGCCCATCTCGTGATCGCCGGCTCCAAGCACGAGATCCTGCAGGAGCAGGACCGCTACCGCTCCCAGTTCTGGGCCGCCTTCGACGCCTTCGTCCCGGGCACACCGCTGTTCAAGTGAGCTGCATCCGCAAAGGCGGTGCGCTCCCTCGCCCCGTTCTTACGGGGAGAGGGGTGGGGTGAGGGGCCTCTCTCCGCCGATGAGACTGCCGTGACCCCCTCACCCGGATCGCAAGAGCGATCCGACCTCTCCCCGCAAGCGGGGCGAGGTAAGAAAATCGCTACAGCGTCTTCAAATACTCGATCAGGTCGTAGCGCTCTTGCTCCTTGAGCGGGCGGCCGATGGTGCCGTCCTTGCCAGGGCCTGGCGTGCCGTCGAACGAATGGCCGAGATTGCTGTTGCCGAACAGGTCAGTGCCATCAGACGCTCGCGTCGAGAAGCGCGACTGCCCGGTCTTGCAACTCTCGCCGTCGGTGACCGCGAAGCCGACCTGCTTCGGATCATAGTCGCGGTCGCCACCCATGCAGAACGATTTGGGGCGCTCGGCCGCGGGCCTCAGCATCCAGTAGAGCGAGGGCACCGATCCGTTGTGCAGGTAAGGCGCGGTGGCCCAGACACCGTTGAGCGGGCGCGCGCGATACCAGGGCCCCGGCTCGTTCTTGTCGGCCGGCTGCGGACCGGGATTCGGGCAGTTCTTGCGCTTGCCCCACCAGGCATCCTGAACCTTCGGGTCGATCTTCGCATCATCCATCGCCTTGCGGCTGACGATGTCGACGAGCACCATCAGGCCAAGCGAGTACGGCATGTCGGTCGACGAAATATCCGGCAGATTGCAGTTCCACCAGGCGTTGAGATTCTGCGTGGGGTCGAGCTTGAGGAAGCCCGGCACCTGAACCGTTCGCGTCGCCAGCACGCCCGCCTGAGCGGGGTCGGTACCCATGCCTTTGACGCTCTTCTGAACCTCGTTGAGGAACTTGTCGTTGCCGATGGTCTCCCAGCGTGGCGAGGACCAGATGCTCTGGGCCGGAAACTCGGCGTCGAACGCCTTGTCGTCGACCGGACCGAGATGGCATTCGGCGCAGAGCTCCGCATAGAGCTTACGGCCGCGCTTGACGCGCTCGTCATCGATCTTCCAGGCAGCATCGCCAAAGATGTCCGACGGCCATTTCGGCGATGTCAGTCCGGATAGCTGCTTTTTTGGATAGGGCGGCGACCCCTTCAGCAGATCCTCGATCCAGATCAGATTCTTGATATCCATCGAGGAGCGAAGCAGCCTGTCCTTGGGGGTATTGTCGGACAGATTGAGCAGCGCGGTCACGCCCAGCGCTTCGCCGGCATTGCGGATCAGCGGCTGTTCGATCGAAGCGTCATATTGCGCGTATTTGAGCCAGGGCACGGTCCAGATCGGCGGGAAGCTGACCGGCGCGTCCTGGGCATGCAGGTTCTTTTCGAAGCCGCTGAGGCCGCTGATCGCCATGTCCTGGGCGAAGACCTGATTGCCGATGCGGTTGAGCGCGTCGAGACGACCATATCCCTCCTCGGTGTTCTCTTGCGGCTCTTCCCGCTTTGTCTTCGGGTTGAGCCTCGTCTTGCCGGCGATGGTTTTCGCGTAGGTCTTCTCCCAGTCGACCAGGAATGTGCTGATCGTGCGCAGCTTCTGCTTCAGTGCATCGCGATCCTCAGCGCTGGCGGAGGTGCCGAGCACACGATCGGCGAAGCGTGTGAAGCGGCCTGGCACGAGCAGCGTGTAGGCGATCGACAGACCGGTCGTGACCTCGAGCTTCCTCAGGTCGGTCATGGCCGGACCGCCGTCGAAGCGGATGGCGATGCCTTTGTATTGGATCTGGCCGGTGTGGCAGGCGGCGCAGGTCAGGCCGATCCGGTCCTCGCCGATCTGGCCGGTCGCGGGATCGGCGACGCCGGTCATGCGCGCAAAGCCGACGGGCAGGCCGTCGACGTTTTCGGCCTGGGGACCCCAGTTGACCGGCGGATCCCAGAGCCGCGCCGGCACCGGCTCCGTCTTGTCGTAGACGTTGGCATAGCCGAACCGGCGCAGCGTGGCGTCGTCGGTGTTGATCGTCTGCGGGCTCGGGATGAAGCCGAAGCGCTGAAGATGGTCGCTGTCATGCAGCATCCCGGGCTTTGCGAAGAAATGAAGCCGCGGCTGCTCAAGCGCCATGAACCAGCGATAGGGCACCGGGAAGGTCGCGGTGCCCTGGCTGGCGTGATGAAACCAGTGCCGGTCCTCCAGCGCCCAGTTCTGCTCGAGCCAGTACGCGGCCCGGGGTTCGACGTGCGCGGGCAAGGGCGGGGCCACGAGGTCCCCGAGGATGCCGGGCAGCATCGGCTGGAATTGATCCGGAAAGCGCAGCGCCACGATGCCGAAGATGAGGAGCGCGGCGGCCAGTCCGCCGGCAGCGCGCAAGATCAGCGAGGGCGGGGTGACCGGCTGGCTCACGACCCGCTGGGTGATCCTGTCCGGGAATTTGCGCTCGTTGAACAATGTCCTCACCTCGGCCACGCTGAGATAGCGGTCGTCGCCCTGATCCTTGCCCATGATCTTGAGCAGGATCGGCCATTCGAACTTCATGAGGATCGGGTAGTACCAGCGCGCTTGATTGCCGGCGCGCTTGAGGTTGTCCTTCATGAAGGTCTGGATTTGCGAGGCGTTGAGCCCGGTCTCGGTGCCGCCGCCATCGGGATCGGCGTAGGTGCCGCCGAAACCGGCAAGCCGTGCAATCTCGTCCTCGTTGACGCGACCGTCGACGCCGAGGATGCGCGAGCCGGCACCGAGCTTGTCGAGCGGGCCGCCGCGCAGCGTGTTGAGCTGCGCGCCCCAGAAGATGCTTTGCAGAATATGACAGGCGCCGTTGGCGATCAGTGCGACGCCGCGGACCTGGATGCGGGCCGAGGTCTTCTTCAACCCGGTCTCGCCGCTTGCATTTGCGATGGTCTGCGACAGCGTCCGGAGTGGGACGGTGCCGCCATCGACGAAACCTTCGCCGACGAGTCCGCGCAGGAAGGGGCAGGGATTGTTCGGCGAGACCTGGATCGATGGGTCGAAGGGCGGCTTCGAAGCGCGGTCATGCATGGCCCAAATCCTGAAAACGGCGAATCGCAAATAAGGACGCGCCGATCAAGCGCGGAAAATCCTACCAAAACGACAGCAGAATATACTACTTCAGCGTGTGATGAAGTGTGGCTGATTTCACTGTCCTGTCAATAAAAGCCGGTGCCGGACGGCACTGGCGCGGTCAGTTTCTCAGGATTCGGCGGCGAGTTTGACGCCGCTCTGAACCAGCGTCAACTTGCCGAGCGGCACGCCGGCCTTCAGCAGTCCCTCGCGATAATGGGCGATGTCCTCGGGCCGCTTCCAGTGGAAATTGCGCAGGTGCCTGTCGACGTTCAGCGCTGGATAGTTTGCCATCAGCACGCGGGCGGCTTCGCTCGCCTCGTCGCTTCGCCCCAGTTGCGCCAGCGCCGCGGCGCGGATCGCCAGCGCCTGCATGTGATTCGGGTTGATGTAGAGCTGCTCGCGGGCCCATGACAGCGTCGCGTCATATTGGCGCAGAAGATAATGACTGAACGCGTTCAGCGCCGACCATTGGTAGCGTGGGTCGCTGTTGTCGCGTTGCGCTGCCATCGAGAACAGCTCGATCGCCTCGCGGTGCTCGCCGATCATGAAATGACAGATGCCGAGCACGCCGCGCGCGCCATTGTCGTAAGGGTTGAGCGCGACCGCGCGCTTGGCGGCGTCCATTGCCGCCTCGTGATGACCCTCCAACGCGTGCGCCCAGGTCAGGATCGAGAACGCGAAGGAGGAGCGCGGATCGAGCCGGACGCTGGTTTCGGCGAGGCTCATCGCCTCGGCCCACATCTCGCGCGTGCCCTTGACCCAGCCGAACTGAATGCTCTGGATCTGGATCGTGGCGAGATAGGCATGTGCGATCGACAGCTTGGGATCGAGCCCGATGGCCTCCCGGAACAGGTCGACCGCGGCGGCCAGATCCTCCTTGGTCTGCCGGTAGTAATGCGACAGCCCCTTGAGGAAACGGTCCCAGGCGGAGACGTCGGTCGAGAGCCGCGCCGGCGCCGAGGCCTCCGCACGGACGATCTCGGTGGCGATGGCGGCGGACAGGTTGGTCGTGATCTCGTCCTGCATCGCGAAGAGGTCGCCGATGTCGCGGTCGTAGCGGCCGGTCCAGAGCTGCTCGCCGGTCTCCGGCGCGATCAGCTCGGCGGTGACGCGGATCTTGGCGCCGGCACGCCGCACCGAGCCCTGGATCAGGTAGGTGGCGTCGATCTCGCGTGCGATCAGGCGTGTGCTCGTGTTCTTGCCCTTGAACGCGAAAGTCGAGTTGCGGCTCAGCACCCGATAGAAGGATTGCAGCGACAGCGCGTGGATCAGGTCCTCGGTGAGGCCATCGGAGAAATATTCATCCTGGGCGTCGCTGAGATTGGCAAAGGGCAGCACGCCGACGATCGCGGTGCGGTACTGCTGCGAGAGGGCGGAGGCTTCCCGGAGCTCGGGGGCAAGCGCCGGCGCGCCCTCGGGCGTCCAGGTCCAGACCCCGATCGCGTCCTTGATGTTCTTGAAGCGATGGTTGCCGGCATCGGTTAGCGGCACGGTGAGATGCTTGCTCGCCTCCCGGTGGGCCTTGGCCGAGATCGCGAAGCCGCCGGGGCTCGCCACCGATTCCAGGCGGACGGCAATGTTGACATCGTCACCGAAAACCTCGTCCTCATCGGCGATGACGTCGCCCATGTGGATGCCGAGCCGGAACTGCATGGCGCGGTCGGCCGGCAGGTGGCGGTTGCGCTCCGCCATCAGCGTCTGCATCGCGATCGCGGCTTCGGTGGCGCCGACGATCGAGGCGAACTCGAGCAGGAAGCCGTCGCCGGTGTTCTTCACGACGCGGCCGCCGTGATTGAGGATGATGGGATGGATCGCCGCGCGATGGGCTTTGAACGCGGCATGGGTGCCGGCCTCGTCGCTGCCCATCATGCGCGAATAGCCGGCGACATCGGCACAGACAATGGCGGCCAGACGTCTTTCCATATCCGCGAAGCTCCAAGGGAGAGGGGACCGGCCACGGCGTGGCAGTCGCCTCGAGTCCCGCATTTCGAGAACCCTCCCTTTATAAAGCAGATGAGCCCGAGCGGAAGCCTGATCCGCATTGCAAATTCGAGGCAAATCCTAAGCGATTCCGGCGGTGGACGGGGATGGGCGAACCGACTAAGCGGAACCAACACGCCCGGACGGGCGTGCGGGGGGACCTTGCATGCTGGGCATTCAGGAGATCGGGCTTTTCATCCTGTCGGGCGTGCTGCTCAACATCACGCCGGGGCCGGATTCGGTCTATGTGATCGGCCGCAGCATGCAAATGGGCTGGCGGGGCGGCGCTGCTGCCGCCTTGGGCATCAGTTGCGGCTGTTTTGTCCATGTCGCGGGCGCGGCGATCGGGCTTTCGGCGCTGCTGCTGGCCTCGTCGACCGCCTTCTCGATCCTGAAGCTGGTCGGCGCGGCCTATCTCGTCGTGACCGGGCTCCAGATGCTGTTGTCGCGCCCGGTGCCGGCGTCGGCGATCGACGAGCCGGTGCGGAGCTCATTGCGGCGGGTCTTCCTCCAGGGCGTCTTCACCAACGCGCTCAATCCCAAGGTCGCGCTGTTTTTCCTGGCCTTCCTGCCGCAATTCGTCGCAGCCGACGCGCCCCACAAGCCGCTCGCCTTCCTGACGCTCGGCCTCATCTTCATCTCGACAGGGACGTTGTGGTGCCTGGTGCTGGCCGCGTTCGCGGCCAAGGCCGCGCACCGTCTGCGGCAGTCCGAGGGCGCCATCGCCTGGGTCAATCGCGCGCTTGGCGGCCTCTTCATCTATCTCGGCGTCCGCGTCGCCATGCTGGAGACGCGGTAAGCCTATCGGTCGCCTGAGGGCACGTTTGTCCCGTCCATGAACGACACGATCTCCTCGATCAAACGGCGGCGGCCGCGTGCGGGCCGATCATCGAACACGTAATGTGTGGCGCGGGCCAGCGTGACGAAGCGCTTGCGGGCTGCGCCGGTCAGCTCGCGCTCCAGCGCGGCACTGTCCGCGGGGCGTGACCAGAAATCGAGCTCGCTGCGAATGACGAGCACGGCGGCGCGCAGGTCGGCAGCATCCCAGTACTTGCGACCGTGCGCCATTTCGAAGGCTTCGCGCCGGTACGCCGTCGGAATGCGAACGCTGCGCGGCTCGCGGCTACCGCTTGTTGGATCGCTGGCGATCGTCTCGTTGACATAGGCCTCGGCGACCGCGGGATCGCGCCATTCGGTCTTGTCCGGCGTCGGGATGCTCGCGTCCCAGCGGGCAAGCAGTCTGCTCGCATCGGCGAGCGCATAAGCTCCGCTCGCACGGAAGCGGCCGGGAAATTTGGGGTCCGCGAATACCTCGCCGAACGGCCAGGGCGCATCGACGCCATAGATGGTGTTGAGAAGGACGAGGTGACTCACCTTGTCCGGGTGTCGCGCCGCGTAGAACGCACTCCAGTGGCCGCCGCTGGCCCAGCCGAAGAGTGCGACGCGCGAAGTGTGTGTCCTCATCCGGATCTCGTCCACGACTGCTGCAATGTCCGTCGCGGCCGCATCGACAGCGACGGCAGGCGGATTCGCGTCGGCAGGTTGCTGCAATTCCGCCGGGCGCGTCGACCGGCCCCAGCCGCGAACATCCATGATGTACACGGTACGGCCAGCTCCCGCTGTCGCGAGGCTCTCCGCAAAGGAATATCCCGGCACGGGAAGATCGAAGGAGCCGATGCCGCCAGGCCCGCCGCCGTGGACCAGCAGCAGTGGTGAGGCGGCGGTGCCAGGTGCCTTGCCGCGGATTTCGCGCACGAAGATGGAAATGCCTGGGGCGCTCTCGACCTGGAAGTCTTCCCGTTCGACCGTGCTGGCCGCAACCGCGCATGTCATGAGCTGGCCCCATACAAGGAAGATTGGCGCAAGGAGATGAGCTGCTCGAGCTATCACCGCATGCCCCGGACGGCTCTGCCCGACACCTCGCCTGGCAAAGATTATGGGTTTGGACACCGCTTCTCTCCGGTTCGTCACGCGCCGGAAGCTAGGCATCTCGTTTGGCGTCGTCTAATATGAATGGCGACAATTTTCATATTGTGGTGATATGGATCTGCACCATCTCCGCCATGCGATTGCACTTGCCGACGAGCGCAATTTCAGCCGAGCGGCGGCCCGGCTTGGCATGGCGCAGGCGCCGCTGTCGCAATCGATCCAACGGCTGGAGAATTCGCTGGGCGTGAGGTTGTTCGAGCGTGGCCGCGGCGGCACACGCCTCACGGCGGCCGGCGAGGCCTTCGTCGGTGAGGCCCGGGTCGCCGTGGCAGCTGCGGACCGCGCCAAGAATCTCGCCCGGGCCGCAGCCGAACGCCGCGCGGTGGTGCGCATCGGTCTCGTCTCACTCGCGCTGTGGGGTCCGATTCCCTCACTGCTGAAGACGGCAAACGAAGCGGGCATTGCGATCCATCTCGTTGAACTGGGCACCGACGATCAGCTGGCGCTTCTCGCCAAGGGCGAACTGGATGTCGCACTGGTCTCGCCGCCGTTTGCCGCGCCGCCGCGCCTCCGGACATTCGAGCTTGCCGCGGAAGAGCTCATGGCCGCGCTTCCCGCCGGCGATGTCGATGACGACAAGCCGATCGGGATCGCGCAACTTGCGCGGCGGCTGATATTGTTTCCGAGATCGCAGGGGCCGGTCCTTTATGATGCGATTCTTGCGCTGTTTCACTCCCGCGGGTTGTCACCAAGCCTCGTTCACGAGGCGTCACGGATGCCGACGATCCTGACCCTCGTTGCGGCGGGTCTGGGTGCTGCGCTTGTACCGGCCGGCGTGTCCCGTCACATGCCCGTTCCAGGCGTCGCGTTTCGTCGGCTCGCCGAGGCACGCGCGGCGCCGAAATGGCCTCTGGCGCTCGTTCACCTGCCGCTGCCGTCCAAAGGCGATGCAGCTGAATTGATACGACGCTGGCGTCGGCGCCCGCCAGGAATCGGCTAGACCAATTCCTTCGCCAGCGCGCTGCCGGCGAGATAGAGGCCGAGCAGGATCATCGCGATCAGGAACCAGCGGCGAAACGCTTCCGCGGGCATCCGCGCCCGCACCGATTGGCCGATGAACATGCCGGCAAAGGCCATGGCGAGGCCGACGGCGCCGGGCACGACATTCGCGGGCGTCAACAATCCGACGGCGGTCAGGTTGAAGGCGAGCGCCAGCGTCGCCGTCGTGAAGAACACGCCGAGCGCCTGCACCAGCTCGTCCTTTTCCATGCCGATCGCTTGCATGAACGGCATCGAGGGGATCACCTGCACGCCGGTCGAGGCCGAGATCACGCCGGTGACGACCCCGACCACGCCGCCGACCCATTTCTCGTTTCTGGGCGCGACATGGAACTGGAATTTGTTCAGGCCGATCACCGCGTAGATCACGAGCAGGACGCCGAGCACGATCGTGCCGTAGCGCGCATGCGGCCCGGTCAGCGCGCCGGCATTCAGCCAGCATCCGACCACGGTGCCGATCATCAGCGGCCACAGCCGCCTCAGGATGTCGCGCAGATAGGGGCCGACGAAGGTCTGCCAGATGTTCGTGATGATGGCGGGCACGATGACGATGGCGATGGCGCGGCTCGGCGCCATGCTCACCGCCAGCAGGCCCATGGACACCGTCGGCAGGCCGAGCCCGACCACGCCCTTGACGAATCCGGCGAGCAGGAAGACGGCGGCGATCACGATGAGAAGCGGGTCGATCATGTCGGCACATTGACCGAAGCTGCGATCCGGCACAATCTGGAGGTTACGGAGAGAGCCTTCGTCTGGAGCGAAGGCTGGAGACACCGGCATGCGCTTCGACCTCGTCGACCTCCAGCTCTTCATCGCGGTCGCCGACCAGCGCAGCATCACGGGCGGTGCCGAGCGCTCGCACCTGGCGCTGGCCTCCGCCTCCGCGCGCATCAAGGGGCTCGAGGATGCGCTCGGCGTCGCGCTGCTGAAGCGCGGGCGACGCGGCGTCGAACTGACCGCGGCCGGCGAGAGCCTGCTCGATCATGCAAGGCTGGTTATCCACCAGATCGACGCCATGCGCGGCGATCTTGCCGGCTTTGCCAGCGGTCTGCGCGCCAGCGTGCACTTGCTCGCCAACACCTCGGGGCTCTCGGAGCATCTGCCGAAGGCGCTCGCCGGCTTCCTGCGCGCGCATCGCGACGTCGCCGTCGACATCGAGGAGCGCGAGAGCACCGACATCGCGGCGGCGATCACGACGGGTGCCGCCGATCTCGGCTTCGCCGCCGAGCACGCGCTGCCCGACCATATCGAGCGCTTCATCTTCAGCGAGGACCGCCTGACGCTGGTGACGTCGCGCCGTGGCCCGTTCGCCGGCCGGCGCCGGATCGACTTTCAGGAGGCCGGGGCCTGCGACTTCGTCGGCCTGACCAGCGCCACCGCGCTGCAGGTGCACATCTCCAAGCACGCCGCGCGGCTCGGCCTGCGCCCGCATTTCCGCGCGCGCCTGCGTGATTTCGACGCGATCTGCCAGATGGTCGCGGCCGATGTCGGCGTTGCGCTGGTGCCGGAAGCTGCCGCCCGCCGCTGCGCCAGGACCATGCCGCTCGCCATGGTCCGCCTGCGCGATGCCTGGGCCAACCGGCGGCTCGTGATCTGCGCACGCAGCTTCAAGGCGTTGCCGCGGCCGGCCAAGATGCTGGTGGAGCATCTAAGGGCAGAGGCGGTGTGAGCGGACTCTTACCCTCCAGGTCCCTCTAGGGGAGGGTAAGAACCACCTGCTTCGCCGTCTCGATTCCGGCGTCCTTGATCACGCTCGCCTCCGCTCGCGTTGCTACTGGTTCAGAAGCCTCAAGGCCTCCTCGTGAACCCGCGCGTCGCCGGCCGCGATGATGCGGCCGCCGCCCTGGGCCGGCTTGCCTTCCCAGGTGGTGACGACACCGCCGGCGCCGGTCACGATCGGGATCAGCGCGGCGATGTCGTAGGGCTTCAGCTCGGTCTCGACCACGAGATCGACATGACCTGCGGCGAGCATGCAGTAGGAATAGCAATCGCCGCCATAGCGCGACAGCCGCGCGCCTTGTTCGATGCGGCCGAAGATGGCGCGGTCGCTCTCGTTCATCAGCAGGGGACTGGTGGTGTAGGTCGTGGCTTCCGACAGCGAAGCGCAGCGGCGGACCTGGAGCCGGCGCTCGCCGGAGGGCCCTTTATAGTTGGCCGAACCGTTGTCGCCGGAGAAGCGCTCGCCGATGAAGGGCTGGTGCATCATGCCGTAGACCGGTGCGCCCTTGTGCAGCAGCGCGATCAGCGTACCCCAGATCGGAAAGCCGCCGATGAAGGATTTGGTGCCGTCGATGGGGTCGAGCACCCAGACATAGTCGGCATTGTCCTGCTCATTGCCGAATTCCTCGCCGACGATGCCGTGCTGAGGGAAATTGGCCCTGATCAGCCGCCGCATCACCGCCTCCGCGGCGCGGTCGGCCTCCGTCACGGGGTCGAAATCCTTGGTCTTGCTCTTGTCGTCGATCGACAAGGAGGTGCGGAAGAACGGCAGGATGGTTTCGCCGGAGGCGGTGGCGAGCCGTCCGATGAAGGCGGAGAAGTCGATCACCGTCACGGGAATCCTCGAAGCGAAGGTTGGATGAAGCTGGCCTCCTGCCTAGCTCAATTCCTCCCCCGCGTGCAGCGCTGTCTTGATTTGCTCCCTGGTATTTTGGATGCCGAGGCCCGCTGCCTCATCCTGGTCATCTGCTGGCCAAATATCGATCACGGAGTTGAAAACTTCGTTCCGATGTTGCCTCGTTGGTATGCAAATGATTATCAACCCATTGAATTTCCTTATTAAAGAAACTGAATCTGGGTTTCTCTGGAAGCAACTGAGCCATGTGCGAATTGCATGGGAAACGGTTCAAAAGGCCTTGCACTTTGTGCGGCGCGGCCGCATATTGTTGCGGTGCGGTAGCGCTTGGCGTTACCGCTGCCCTCCTTGGGCGTTTCCTCCCTAGACTTGGGCCGCTTCTTCATCAGAAGCGGCCCTTTTTTCTGTGCGCCTCTTTTTGCTTCGAGGTGCGTAGCGAAGCGAGCGCGCTTTCGCCTCCAATCGCAAGCAACATGATCGTGCGAAGAAGCGCGGGCCTATTCCGCCGCGGCCTGGAACGGGCCGAGATCGGCGAACGGAATCGTGCTGGCCAGCACGTCGGCGAGAACGCCGAAGTCGGAGGCCACTTGCGCAAAGCGTGCGCTCCGCTCGCGCCGCCGCTCGTCCATGTAGATCGCGCGGTTGAGCTCGAGCTGTACCGCGTGCAGGCCGCTTGCGGGATTGCCGTAATGCTCGGTGATGAAGCCGCCAGCATAAGGCTTGTTGCGGCCGATCGAATAGCCGAGGCCGGTCATCGTCTCCTCGACGCGATCTGAAAGCAACGGCGTGCAGCTCGTGCCGTAGCGGTCGCCGATCACGACGTCGGGCCGTCGCGGCTCGTCCCTGCTGACACCGACCGAGGGCATCGAGTGGCAGTCGACCAGCACCACGGTGCCGAACATCTGGTGCACCTTGTTGATCAGCCGGCGCAGCGCGCGGTGGTAGGGCTTGTACAGCGTCTCGATCCGGCCCAGCGCGTCGTCGACCAGGATACGCTCGCGGTAGATTTCCTGGCCGTCGCCGACCACGCGCGGAATGGTGCCGAGGCCGCCGGCGACGCGCATCGATCGGGTGTTGGCAAAGCTCGGCAGCCGTCCGCTGAACATGCGGGGGTCTAGCTCATACGGCTCGCGATTGACGTCGACATAGGAGCGGGGAAAGTTGACCCTAACCGTCGGGAAGCCACGGTCGCTCAGATGGCCGATCAGTTCGTCCATGAACGAGTCTTCCGACCGCCGCAGCGTCGGCAGGTCGATCCGCGATGCCGCCAGGAATTCGTCCGGATAGGTCGAGCCCGAATGGGGCGAGTTGAAGATGACAGGCGCGCGCCATTCGGCGGGCTCGAAGATCTCGAAGGCTGGCGACATGTCGCCGTCAAACCGGGTCATCTTCTCAAGCTTCGTCCCTGCTCAGGCTTCGCCCCCTTGGCGCCGCACGATCCGGCAAAGCTCCGGATCCAATGATTCGGCCGGTCGAACGGCTCTTATGTGTCGTCATTGTCCGGAATCGCAACCATTCTGCCAAGCGAAAAGATGTGATGGACGCTGGAACATGTCTTAACCCTGCGGGCATCGCGGCGGGGACCGGTCGGTCCGGCTCGATTGATTCGGAGCCCGTTCCGGTTCACAAGAGCCGGCAGCGCAGCCGGCCCAAGGTAAAGATTTTCACCCCAAATTTACCCTCTGTCGGGCTTAGTGACCTCTGCTGATATCCTCTGGGGATTCGACGTTTCCTGCCATGGCAAAAATCCTGCTCGCCGAAGACGACAACGACATGCGCCGTTTCCTGGTCAAGGCGCTGGAAAACGCCGGTTTCCAGGTCTCGTCCCATGACAACGGCATGGCCGCCTATCAGCGGCTGCGGGAAGAGCCGTTCGAGATGCTGCTCACCGACATCGTGATGCCGGAGATGGACGGCATCGAGCTCGCCCGCCGCGCCTCGGAACTCGACCCCGACATCAAGATCATGTTCATCACCGGCTTTGCCGCGGTCGCCCTGAACTCGGATTCGGACGCACCCAAGAACGCCAAGGTGCTGTCCAAGCCCGTGCACCTGCGCGAATTGGTCAGCGAAGTGAACAAGATGCTGGCGGCCTAAATCGGCGCCGTTCCGTCCTTGCGCCGGGTCCCCTGAGCCGTTATAGGGACCCCACCGATGAAATGACCTCTAGGGCACGTAGCTCAGCGGGAGAGCACTACCTTGACATGGTAGGGGTCACAGGTTCGATCCCTGTCGTGCCCACCATCTTCTTCAATGATTTAGGCGCCCGCGCTTGAGGCTTGAAGGAGTGGTTTCCACGAGATTTCCATTTCGGCGCGGGTCGCCCCATCCAGATTGGGCTGGTGCCCAAATGCGGGCGTCACTCCGAAGGTGACGCGGAAGGCCGCTTGCTCTTCGATCGTCACATCGGCCACAGCACACTTCCCTGTCTCGGCATCGAGCGCGCGCGTATCGACTGGAGACAGCGTGCGTGAACAGTGTCCGCGCGTAGCACTTCTTTCGTCAACAGCACGTTCGAAGCCAAAACTTTCCGCGGGCGGTCGGCGTTTCCGGCCCGGCGGAGGAAGTTCGCGGCCCTCAAATTCCGCCCGTCCTGTGGTCCATTGCCGTCGCAACACTTGCTCCTGCGCCAATGATCGCCGGGCGGTGGAACTCGCGGGCGCGGCGGCCGTTGCTTGGCCGCGGCAGCAGTAGCGAGGAGAACGCGTGAACCGACGCCAGCTTGTTCAAGGGTCGGCAGTGCTGCCGGCGTTGCTCCTCGCATCGCGAAGCGGTTTCGCCGCCGCTCGCACGTCGGAGGATGCATTCGGGTCGTCCACGGTGAGGGACCTTGCCCGTATTCTGGCGGGTAAGCCGCACGAGGCGCCGGACGAGAAGCTGCCGAGTGGATTGCACGATCTCGACTACGATCAGTATCGTTCGATCCGCTATTTGCCCGAGCGCGCGCTCTGGCGCGGCAAGAATCTTCCCTTCGAAGCGCAGTTCTTCCATCGCGGCTTCTTCTACAAGAACAGAGTGAACATCTTCGAGGTCGCGGACGGAAAGGCAACCGAACTCAAGTACCGCAAGGCGGACTTTTCGTTCGGCGAAAAGGTTCCGGCGTTCGAGGACGTGGATCTTGGGTTCGCAGGCTTCCGCATCCACGCGCCCATCAACCGCGCCGACTATTACGACGAAGTCTGCGTCTTCCTGGGCGCGAGCTACTTCCGCGCCGTGGCCAAGGGACAGACGTACGGGCTTTCCGCCCGGGGACTTTCGATCGATACGGGCGAAGCCAAGGGCGAGGAATTTCCGCTCTTCAAGGCCTTCTGGCTGGAGCGGCCGGCGCCGGGTGCGACCTCGTTGGTGATCCATGCTCTGCTCGACAGTAAAAGCTGCGCAGCGAGCTATCGATTCACGGTGCGGCCAGGGGACACGACGGTCTTCGACGTCGAAATGTCGGTCTATCCGCGTGTCGAAATGCAGCGGGCCGGACTCGCGCCGATGACCAGCATGTTCTTCTACGGTCCGAACGACCGCAATGACATCGACGATTTCCGCCCCTCGGTCCACGATTCCGACGGTCTTGCGATTTTCAACGGGAAGGGCGAAAGCCTCTGGCGGCCGCTCAGCAATCCCCGCGACCTCCAGATCAGCACTTTCGAGGATCTCAATCCGCGCGGGTTCGGCCTGATGCAGCGGGAGAGAAACTTCTCCGCCTACCAGGACATCGAATCCAGCTTCGAAAAACGCCCAAGTCTCTGGATGGAGCCGATCGGCGATTGGGGCGAGGGCGGGGTCATGTTGTTCGAGATTCCGACCAAGGAGGAAGTCCACGACAACATCGCGGCATTCTGGCGGCCTAAAAACCCGCTGCAGGCCAAGGGCGAACACAACTACACCTATCGGCTGCACTGGGGGCCAGATGGCCCGAAGCCGCATTCGCTCGCCAGATTCACGCGAAGCGGGATAGGGGCGAGGGGCGAGGACGCGCGCCTCTTCGTGCTCGATCTGCTCGGCGACAACCTGAAGGGCATTGATCCTGCGGGCGTCAAAGGCGTGGTGACGGCGGAGAAATCCGAGATCAAGAATATCGTCACGCAACCCAATCCCTACACCGGCGGTTGGCGGCTCAGCTTCCAGTGCCAGGTGAAGGGCGAGCCGATCGAGCTGCGAGCGTTTCTGGCCGAGGGCGACAAGCCCTTGTCGGAAGTCTGGGTCTACCGATGGGCCCCTTGAGCACGGCACCCCGGCCGGTTGCCGGCGAAATCGCGAGCCAACGCCTGCTGCCGCACGAGTCCCCGCTCCCGATGGCGCCTGGCGACCTCGGAAGGAGCCGGGTATCGAACCGTGTTCCAGCGCCGGTCACCCCCACGATGGTTTGGCGGCGCGGCCTCATCCTGCTCTCGACGGCGGCGCTCACGGGGGCGGGCGGCTATGAGATGTATCGCGTGCTGCAGGTCGGCGGCGTCACCGTCCTCGAAGGCATGGTGCTGGCTCTCTTTCTGGTCCTGCTTGCCTGGGTCGCGTTTTCGTTCGCCTCCGCCGTGGCAGGCTTTGTCGTGTTGCTGAACCCTCGTCCGGACGAGGTTGCCTTGGCCTCCGGCGCGGAACTGCCAGCCATCGCAAGCCGCACCGCCATGCTGCTTCCCACCTACAACGAAGACCCGCACCGATTGACGGCGCGGCTCCGGGCGATGATCGAATCCCTGGAGACGACCTCGCAGGGAAAGCTGTTCGACTGGTTCGTTCTGAGCGACAGCACCGATCCGGACATCTGGGTCGCCGAGGAAAAAGCGCTCCTCGCGCTGCGACAGGCCGTCGGGACACGGCTGTATTATCGCCACCGCGCCGAGAACAGGGAGCGGAAGGCCGGCAACATCTCCGAGTGGATCACGCGGTTCGGCGGCGTCTACGACTTCATGATCGTGCTCGACGCCGACAGTCTCATGAGCGGTCAGACCGTTGTCCGATTGGTCCATGCCATTGAGACCAATCCGAGCGCCGGGCTGGTCCAGACGCTCCCCATGATCGTCAACGCGCGAAGTCTGTTCAGCCGCGTCCAGCAATTCGCGGGCCGCCTGTACGGGCCGATGATCGCCGCCGGCGTTGCCTGGTGGCACGGCTCCGAAGGCAACTACTGGGGCCACAACGCGATCATCCGGGTGAGGGCGTTTGCCGAAGCGGCGGCGCTGCCGCAGCTGCGCGGGCGCAAGCCCTTCGGCGGACACATCCTCAGCCACGATTTCGTCGAAGCCGCGCTGATGCGGCGAGCCGGGTGGGGCATCTACATGCTGCCGATGCTCGACGGAAGCTACGAAGAGGTGCCGCCCTCGCTGCTCGACTTCGCCGCGCGCGACCGACGCTGGTGTCAGGGCAATCTTCAGCATCTCGCTGTCGTGCCCGCGCGGGGCCTCCATTGGGTGTCGCGCCTGCATTTCATGGTGGGAATCGGAGCGTATCTGACGGCGCCGCTGTGGCTGCTGTTCCTGCTGCTGGGAATGCTGATCTCGCTGCAGGCCCGCTTCGCGCGTCCGGAGTATTTTCCGAAAGGCTTTTCCCTGTTTCCGACATGGCCGGCCCAGGATCCCGTGCTCGCCATCTGGGTGTTCGTCGCCACCATGGCGCTGCTGCTGTTGCCCAAGCTGCTCAGCCTGGTCCTGCTTTGGATGCGGCGCCCGGTGCGACGCCAATTCGGCGGCGCATTGCGTGCCTCGGCCGGAGTTTTCGCAGAGATCGTCGTATCCGCGTTGATGGCGCCCGTGATGATGATCTTTCAGTCAATCGCGGTGGTCGAAATTCTGGCCGGCCGCGATGCGGGCTGGCAGACGCAAAGGCGGGACGACGGCACAGTGGAGCGCCGCGAGCTCTATCGGAAATACGGTGTCCCAACCGTATGCGGCGTTGTGATGGCGGTAAGCGCGTACGCGGTTTCGCTGCCCCTTCTGCTCTGGATGTCGCCGGTCGTCGTTGGGCTGCTGTTCGCCGTTCCCATAGGCGCGCTGACTGCCAGGCCCGCGCCCGGCAAATTGTTCGTCACGCCCGAAGAAGGAGCGCCGCCTTCGGTGCTGCGTCGAGCGAATCAATTGAGCGAGGCGGCTGATGTCGAGATCAGACCCGCGTTGCTGGAGCTGCGCGAAGACGCCAGGCTTTCAGCCTTCCACGTCGCGCAGCTGCCGCTTCCACGCGCCGTCCGGCCCGACACGGTCGATGCGAACCTGGCGGTCGGCCGTGCCAAGGTCGATGCGAGCGATACTTTCGAGGAGGCCATCGCCCATCTGTCCTCCCGGGAAGTTTTTTCGATCTTGAACGACGGTTCGCTGTTGCCGGCGGTGTTGCAAAAGCAATGAACACGCGCCGGGCGACCTGCCGGCGGACGTTCCGTTCCGCAGGATTCGAGATCAATTCGCGGCTGCCTACGAGAAGGCGATACCGAACGCATTGAAGACGGCGAAACCCGGCACCGCAGCATTTCGCGCCGCCCCTCGCGACGTGCTCGAGCTGGTCAAGGACGTGTATCTGAACAACGGCCTGTCCACGATGAGCGCAACCGATCACAACGGCTACGACGAGCGCTCGGCATTCCTGATCAAGGTGGAAGGTGGCCGCTTCAGGCTGATGAAGTAGCAGCCGGGCTGTGGGCGGCCTTCCGTCGCGCGACTTGTCGCCTCCGGCAATGAAGGCGTCGTTTACATGCTGCCGTGCTTTGCCGCGCCCAGCAGCAAGCCCTTCAGCCCGGTCGGAAACAGGCTCGGGGCACCGTCCACATCGAGCTCGGCGAGGTCGAACCAGCGCGCGACGATGTGGACGCCATTGTCCTCCCTGAAGTCGATGCGTTCCTGATCGCGGAAGGCGGCATCGGGAAACTCGACCTCCGAGATGAACATCACCTCGTGTCCGGTTTCTCCCTCGTGCACGAAGATGTTCTCCAGCATCAAGGGCTCGCCCTTGAGGCTGACATCGATGCCGAGCTCTTCGTTGAACTCCCGCACCAGGGCAGCCCGCCAGCTTTCGCCGAACTCGATCTCGCCGCCGAGCGGTCGCACACCCTTGATCCGGCCAGCGTCGTCGCGGACCTCGGCCGCGAGCAGGCGCCCGTCCCGCCAGTGCAGGCCGATCGCGACGACGCGGATGTGGGGATGCGGGCGCCACTGGGTCATCGCGCATCGTTAATCGGATTATCGGGGCCTCGTCCAATGTCACGGCCCCGGGGTGACGAACGCCGAGATGATCGTGCCGTCATTGCCCAGCGTGATGTGCCAGTGCGAAGCGCCGCCCTGGTGCCAGACGGAATAGACGTCCTGTCCCTGCGCGCCTACACCGAGGAATTCCATCGAGGTGATCGGACCCAGTTCGGCAAGGCCGGTCTGCAGGCGCGGCAATTGCTTGCGGGTCGCCTCAGCCAAATCCGCACTCATCTCGCCATAATTGGGCTGGCCCGATGCGACGCTTTCGACGAGACGGCGAAGCGCGGACGCGGTTCCGGGATTGGCGGACCGGGTGCTCATGCGAGTCTCGATCGCGCGCTGGAGGTCTTGCGCCACGGTCGCGTCGATGCGTCGCATGGTGTGATCATTGCCGTGCTGGCGCAGGATCACGGCCGTCGGCATCCCATCCGCCCCGAGGGCAAACCGAAGTTCAACATCGATTCCCCGCCCGATGAATTCGGTTTCGCCCACCGCGTAATAGGGCGCCGAGCTTTGACCGCTGAGCCGTCCCGATAAATGGTCCTGGTCACGCGTCACGGTGAAGACGGCGCTATGGAATTGGTATGTTCCGGCATAACGATCCAGCACCGCCCGCGGTAACTGAATCTCTTTGGCTCTCGACCGGAACTGATCCGCAGCGTCGGCCTTGTTGCTTCCCTCGTTGCTCCGGCCCGAGCCAGTTTGCTCCGCGGAGCGGATTCGAGCGGCTAGGACATTCCAGTCGGCCAACCCGAATATCCTGGCGACGAGCTCAAGGCTCTCACTGACGGTGAGGGAGACCGAACGGGCGTTGAGGGCTTCGCGGAGCGTTTGCGCCATGGCTTTGGCGTCGCGGAAGTCGCGCATACTCTGTTCCTTTGCAGCATGAACGGAGAATGTCAGGGCTTGCGTTGCTGACCCGTTCGCGTGAGCAAAGGAAGCCTGCGGCGGTCCGATACTCTTCACCATACCCCGAAGGGCGCAAGCGGCAGGCGGTATCTACCTATGAAAATTTTGCTTGGGAGCGACGTGTTTGTCAACCGACGTCTCGACAAACAGCACCATGCATCACTCTTTTGATGCAGGGATGCGTAGAGGGATGCAGAATGCTGGTCGGCTGTTCACCGGCTGGAGCAGCAACCTTTTTCAGCCCGCTCGAAATAGAGGTTCGGGCGGCCCTCCACGTGGAAAGCGTCAAGGGCGAACCAGCGGGCAGCGATATCTTCTCCGTTGTCCCAGCGAAAGTGTCGGTCTCGTCGCCGACTTCGCAGCACGAAGCGCTGATGACCGGAGGCATCGGCCGACGTGTCAACGCACGACCTGCGCGCACTTGAGTCATGAGCTCGCAAAGGCAGGGCAGACGTCCGACGGCTTCGTACCTCCGGCACCGCTGCGTCGCCGGGGTCAATGCGTTGATGTTGATCAAGGTGGTGGCGACGAAATGGGGCAATCTCAACGCGAAGATGCAAATGGGGAGATTGACAGTGCGTGCCGGTCTCTTTGCGTTGGCTCTCGTGATCGCTGTTCTGGGATCGTCCTCGGCGGACGCGGGTTGCTGGCCGAGCGAGAACTTTCCGCTCGTCTGTTGGCTCGATACGAAGGGCGAGGGGTGTTCGGAGCACCACGCGCTGACCAGTGCCAAAGCAGTGATGTACCCCTATCCGAACCAATCCATCTATGAGTTCGAAACCACCCATTGGTGGACGGGGCCTCCCATAACGGCCTGCCCGCCGAGCAAGACGATCAAGTTTACCGGCATCTGGGACCGCGAGACGGGCAAGGCGGAGGAAAATGCGTCCACCGGCTGGTTGTCCTGGTCGCGCTACGTCTATTGCAGCAACAACCCATGGACCGGACAAGGGCCGCCAACGGTGCCGATCTGCTCGGGGCCGGCCAACGACCCAAATGTGGGGCAGCCGGTGACCTCGGCGATGCTTTCGCAAAGTCAGAGATTGAATCTGCTTCAGGTCCAGGAGCCGCTACACACGCGATGCCTGCAGCTCGAACCCGACCCGATGGGTTCGGAATGGCTTACCGGAAACTCGCTCGTCCGGGTCGTCGTTTCGCACCATGAATCCCAGAAGATCGAGTGGCGCTATTTCTTCCAGGAATTCTATTCGTTCGATGGCTGGAAGGAAGTCCCTGCGCCGAAGTCGAAGGTCCCCTTGATCTCGACGAAGAAATACACCGAGCGCCGCATCGCGACCACGACGGGACGGTTCTGGCTCAATAAGCAGGGTCGTTGGAAAATCGTCGCGGTCCCGAAGCCGACCTCGGTCGCCGCCCAGCTCGTCGCAACGACCGTCACCAACGAATGTCCGGGCGCGCGATTCAATATCCAGTGAAGGCAGATCGAAAGGACCCCCCTCCCGAAATACGCATCACAAGATCGACAGCAATGACGAACACGCGAAGGAGCGTCTGCCGGATCAAGATCCGGCCAGATATTTCTTCACCGCCGCCTCATCCCATTTGATGCCATTCCCCGGCTCCTCGCCCGGCAGCGCAAAGCCGTCCTTGATCTTCAGCCGCGTCGCCAGCACTGCGTCGGCCCAGTCGACATATTCCAGCCAGTGCGCGGTCGGTGTCACGCAGAGCAGATGCGCGCTGACCTCCGAGAACAGGTGCGTCGACATCTCGATGCCGGCGGCGTGCGCCAGCGCGGCGGCGCGGAGCCAGCCGGTGACGCCGCCGATGCGCTGCACGTCGGGCATCACGTAGTCGCAGGCTTCCGCCGAGAGTGCCGCCTGCATCGAGAAGGCGCTGTCGAAATTCTCGCCGATCTGGACCGGGGTATGCAGCGCGTCGGCAATGCGGGCGCAGCCGGCATAATCGTCGTGGCGGATCGGCTCCTCGATCCAGGTGAGGCCCTCGTCGTCGAGCATCTCGCCGCGGCGGACGGCATCCGTCACCGTCAGCGCCTGATTGTAGTCGCACATCAGCGTGATGTCGTCGCCGACGGCCTTGCGCACCGCGCGGACGACGGCGAGGTCCTCCCGCGCATCGGGCCGGCCGACGCGGATCTTCGCTGCCCGAAAGCCCTCGGCCAGCAGCTTGTGGGCTTCGTCCACCGCGGCGCCGGCCGGCATGATGCCGAGCCCCTTCGAATTGTAGGCCCTGACCGGCTTCGGCGCGCCACCGAGCAGGCGGGCCAGCGGCATGCCGCGTGTGCGGGCCAGTGCGTCCCATGCCGCCATGTCGATGCCGGATTGGGCCAGCCGTTGCAGACCGGCGAGGCCCAGCAGCGTGAAGCGCTGGGTCAGCTTGCGCTCGATCTCGACCGGCAGCAACTCGTCGCCGGCGAGCAGGTCTGACATTTCCGTGACCATCGCCGTCAGCGGCTTCAAGGCCGAGGGCGTGATCGAGAACAGATAGGCATGGCCCACCGCGCCCTGGTCAGTCTCGCAGTCGATCAGCAGCAGCGGCGCCCTGGCGATTGCCCCGGTCGAGGTCTGGAGCGGCAGGTTCATCGGCACGATCACGGGGCGCGCGTGGAAGCGTTTGATGCGAACGGTCTCGGTCATGGGCTTCTCCCGGCGGGGGCGGATGCAGGCGCGGCCGATCTTAAACATCCGTGATGAAACGAAAAGGGCGCTTCGCCCGACCACCATAAAATGGGGTTGCGCAGGCCCGCGATTGTTGGCTCTGTGCTGCCGCATTCTTTGCCGCAGATCCCGACGGGTTTGCGACAAAATCGCACACAGCGGAGCCACAGAGTGAAACAAGAGATCGCCGAAGATCAGCGCAAGAGCGGCATTCTCACGGGCGCCGTGATCGCCTTCCTGCTCCTCGCCCTGCCGCTCGCGGTGTGGCTGGATCTGACCGAGCTGAGCAAGACGGCGCTGCGCCGGCAGGCCATCGATCTCAACTCGGTGATCACGAGCGTGCGCAGCTACTACGCGACCAACGTGGTCGGGCGGGTGCTGGCCAATCCCAACGGCACGACGCGGGTGGTGCACAATTACGAATCCATCCCCGGCGCGATCCCGATTCCGGCAACGCTGTCGCTCGAACTCGGCCGGGTGATCGGCGCGCAGCAGGAGAACATCACCTACCGCTTCGTCTCCGACTTCCCGTTCCAGAACCGTGCCCCGCACCAGCTCGACAAGTTCGAGAAGGACGCGCTCGATGCGCTGCGGAAGGATCCCGAGCAGAAGATCGTCGAGACCGAGACCTCGCTGTTCAACGACAAGGTCCGCCTGGTCGCCCCCGTCACCATGGGGCCGGCCTGCGTGAGCTGCCACAACAGCCACCCCGAAAGCCCGAAGACGGACTGGAAGGTGGGCGATGTCCGCGGCATCCAGGAGGTGATCATCGCCCAGCCGATCGCCGCCAACATCTTCTCGTTCAAGTTCCTGCTGGCCTATTTCGTGATCGCCGCCGGCAGCGGCCTGTCGTTCCTCTCGCTGCAGCGCCGCCAGGCGCGCCGCATCAAGGGCATGAACAAGGAGCTCGAATCCGCCAACGACTTCCTCGCCTCGCTCTCGATGAAGATCTCGCGCTACATCCCGCCCCAGGTCTACAAGAGCATCTTCTCCGGCCAGAAGGACGTCACCATCCACACCGAGCGCAAGAAGCTCACCATCTTCTTCTCGGACATCCAGAATTTCACTGCGACCGCCGAGCGGCTGCAGCCGGAGCAGCTGACGCAGCTCCTCAACGAATATTTCACGGAAATGTCGGCGATCGCCCACGAATATGGCGGCACCATCGACAAGTTCATCGGCGACGCCATGCTGATCTTCTTCGGCGATCCCGAGACCAGGGGCGACCGCGCCGATGCGCAGGCCTGCCTGCAGATGGCCTGGCGCATGCAGCAGCGGCTTGCCGAGCTCAATGCGAAATGGCGCGCCTCCGGCATCGAGCAGCCGTTCCGCTCCCGCATGGGCATCAATTCCGGCTATTGCAATGTCGGCAATTTCGGCAGCGCGGACCGCATGGACTACACCATCATCGGTGCGGAGGCGAACCTCGCCGCGCGCCTGCAATCGATCGCCGAGCCCGGCGGCATCGTGCTGAGCTACGAGACCTTCGCGCTCGTCAGCGACATCGTCCGCGCCCATGCGCTGCCGGCGATCACCATGAAGGGCATCAGCCGCGAGGTCATTCCCTATTCGGTGGACGCGCTGAGCGACACTGCTGCGGAGAACAGCGGTATCATCACCGAGCGCGCCCCGGGCCTCGAGCTCTATCTCGACCCCGCCGTGGTGAAGTCAGGCGACGCCGCACGCGTGCGCTCGCTGCTGGAAAACGCGCTGGCCTCGCTCAAGCCGGCGTGAGGGCGGGCACAGGAGGTCGTCATGCCCGGGCTTGTCCCGGGCATCCACGTTCTTTGTGCCGCGAGGAAATACGTGGATGGCCGGGACAAGCCCGGCCATGACGCCCTGGAAGCTTCGGTGCACCCAACGATCACTTCAGGTGCTCGCTGCGGGGAGGGTGTTCAGACCGGAGACAAGGTGAACAGAGGGCTGGCGAGGGGGTAGGCCGGCAAGCGCGGGTGAGTCAGCTCACCTTGCCGCGCCTTCCGTGAAGGCCGTCTCGATCACCTCGCCGAACGGCTGCCAGGAACGGCCGTCGAACTGGACCAGCCGCATCTGCCTGATCGGCAGGTAGTTGCTGGGCGAAGTATTCATCCGGATGTCGGGCAGCGCCACGGACGGATGATAGTCCCTGAGCGAAGCCGCCTGACGCATGATGTTCTCGCGCGAGAAGTCGTCGCCGCATTGCTTCAACACCTGCGTCAGCGCCTCGGCCGCGGCGTAGCCATAGAGTGCGGCGCTGTTGTTGGTGCTTTCGACCCGATGGTATTTGTCCATGAAGGCGAACCAGTCCTTCATGGCGGGATCGTCCTTCCAGGCGGGGTCGCTCGGATCCTTCAGAAAGGCCGCCGAGATCACGCCGGCCGAGTTCTCGAGGCCCGCGGGTGCCATCGCATTGGCGATCGAGGCGGAGGCATCGTTGACGATGAAGACCGGATGCCAGTTGAAGGACGCCGCCAGCTTGATCACCTTGGATGCCGTCGATCAGCGCGAGAAACCTGCTCCGGTCGAGAAGGTGCCTTGGCCACCACACCTTCGGTTCGGCTAGGTGAGTGCCAACACCACGTTATGGACCAAATCGGAAATCGTATCGTCGGCTTGCGGCTGGAGAACTACCATGGTTGATGGGTGCGCCGCGGTGTTCCTTCTGCCCAGCTTTTCTCTAAGGGTTCGGACGACATTGTCGTTAAGCAACTGAGCGGTTTTGCACAGGTCGATGATTTCTGATTCCTTCAGCTCATCGGAGAAGTCGTCGTAATCCTTGATGACGATGCCTGACTTTTTAGGGCTCTGGAATTTCTTCGGGATGGCGGCATTGAAGGAATCCAGCCGCGCCGGGTCCTTGAGTATCCAGTTCAACAGATGGTCGAATGCCAGATTCCAGGTCATGACGATGCAAGCGCGGTAAGCCTTGACGCGGTAGCAGTCGATGGCCTCGCTCAGGAACACCTTCTCCGAGGAGTTGGGCACCTTACCCGGCAGGTCGGTCAGAAGCTTACTGACCGCCTGCATGCTCGGTTGATTGCCATACTTCGTATCAAACTGACTTCGCACTGGACGCGTCAGCTTAAAGCCTTGCTTCTCACGGACCAAGTCTGGCGTATTGTAGCTGGCCATTCGCATCAGAGACTGGCCTATGTTCTCTTTGGTGACGAGATGAAGCGTCTTGTAACACGCGCGAATGTGGTCGGAGTGGAAGTGCTCCTTCCCCTCATATGTGTGAAGATACCAACCGATCAGCTTGATCTTTTCTCTTGGTGGCAGCTTGTCAAAGCCCGCCACCTGGTTCACGAATTCACTCAGCACCATTGGCAAGCTTCTTATTCACGTAGTCGAGCCCTATGTGGTTGATTTCGTAATGACCGCGTTCCGGTGTCGTGAAGAACTTGCGACCCTTCAACTCGCGTAGCGGCTGGCTGAAGTCGTTGATGGCGGTGGACCACCCAATCGACCGAAAGCACGTATAGATATGACCATCGGTGACGATCGGGACGTTCCGGTGCTCAGCAAGCCATGCGGCTGCAATCAGAAACTTTTTGTGCTGGCTGCCATCGTCCTTCCCTTTGGAGAAGTCGGAGAAGGATAACGGCGCGTTCATATCGATATCCACTACGTCAGGTGCCTTGGGAGGCTTGCGCGGCGAGCTGGAACGAGGCTTCTTCAGCGTGATGACCTCAGCTTCATCGCCGGCATCAACACGGTCGAAGTCCATCTCCTCTTGCTCAGGCTCGCCGCCACCGTTCAACTGAGGCGGTGCAGGTGGCAGGCGGCGCAAAGCCGGAGCTGGAGCCGCAGGGCGCAGCGCGTTCGTCAGGGCAGCGGTCAAAGTATGAATCTGGTCGTCAGCAACTTCGGCGTCCAGCACAATCAACTTGATCCGGGAGGTCCCGGTCGGCTTGCTACTCTTTGCCATTACTAGGTTTCCAGACTAGAGGGGCGAATCACACGTTGTCACTTACCTATCGTGTATCCATGGGTTGAGAGTTCCGGGCAAGGGGAAGTTGCTTATTTGTTCCGGTTATCCGGGGCTTTCCCCATCTCTGCACCCAACCGGATGAGATGAAGAAATTTAACCCGCCGGATACCAGGAAATGCGCGCTGGGCGGTAGCAATTGTAGGCCGCTGATATCGAATGTGATCTGACTCACGGCGGACTTTGTAAGACTTTTTCGATTGACGGATTTTGCCGAGTATACGGCGAAATCCTCAAATAATTCAGATACTCAGCGCGGTCGTTGTGAGTCCGGATTTCGCGACTAGAGTTTTTTGGTGCCCCAAGCGTAAATCAATTCTGTTGCAAGGAATCGAATCTCTGGTCGTTGTGAATCTTGGCTGAGGAAGCAGCCGACCATCCCGTGCTGCATGTTATATTCCTGGGTCTGAGCCTCAGCGCCAAAGGTGCGCTGGCCGTTTGCGCCGCTCCGACCATCGTGCTGTCGGTGGTCGCGTTCCACCGGCTTTGATTGACGCTCATTTGCAATCGGCTCACGATTCAAACCATGCAAACATCTCAGCCTGTGAAGCGAGGTGGCCGCCGCGTTGGCGCCGGTCGGCCAAAGGTAGTGGCCGGTATGGGGAGGATACAGTGCCGATGAGAGTCCCTGCCTGCATGTTGGACGGGTCGTGGACGTCGTTCGGATGGGCGGACGCTCGCGGCTGCTTATCGACATGAAGCAGTTCAACTGCCACCTAAGCCGAAATATCCAAGGACAAACTTCGTAGCTAAGGCTCTAGCTGCGTCGAATCCAACCTTCAGTGTCCCATTTCCCAAGGCAACCGGAATATCTTTGAGCCATTCAGCGGTTCGCTGACCTACCGTTTTCGATCCCGTCTTGGCGTCGTCCTTTACTGCGATCTCCAGCTTTTTTACGTCCTGCTCAACCAAGCCAAGCTCTTTCATCGCCGAAAGCAAGCCCGACAGGTCATTCTGAGTGACTGTCATGCTTTGCAGTTGGCTGAACTGCTGAGCAGATGCTGCGACCACGACATTCCCACCGTAGATGTGGTTCACAACTGACTGATCGACCTTGGCTTCTGGAAGTCCCAAAATATCGCTGGTGTCGTCGCCGAGTTCATCTTTCAGTTCGAGGGCGAGCTGGAGTATTCGTGTTCGCACCGTATCAAGGATCGCTGTGAAAACGGTGCCCGGTATTTGTTGCGAAGCTCGGATCAGACTCCATCCCTTGATGAACTTGTCAGAGTACATGTTCACGAGGTCTTGCGGCCAAGCTATTCGCCCACCGTTGGGACTTCCATCTTCATCCTTGCCAACGTCGTAGGCCGCAATCGGCTGCGTCAGGAAGACCTTCTCCGCCCAATGGCGAAAATCCTCCTTCAAAATGCTCGACGCCAGCGGTTGATTGTTCAGCACGTTTCCAAACGGCCCAGCAAAGGAGCCGGTCGCTGCTGCCCCCACCACACGGTAGTCAGGAAGAGCCTCAGCGTCCTTATATCCATTCAGCTCTTGTTCGACCCAAGCCTTGAGCTTCTCGTTCTTAAGTTGATGGGCAAGCACTAGGCATTGCCGCAATAGTGTGGGTAGGGGGGTGTGCTCGGTTACAGCGCCGGTAATGATGTCGTCAAGCAACGGCATAGCGGGACCTTAAAGAAAGGGAGCGTGCCGCTTCTAACATTTCCCGTTGGCTTCCGTAGTTCGCTTCAAACGTGCGAGTTCTGTTATGCACAGCTTCGCCGAATGGACCGAGCCGGTGTTGGCATTCACCAGCGCAGTGTGGATGAGGGCATGTTGTCGCGGCCCCACTCCCACTCTGCTCCCTCCCCCCTTGTGGGGGAGGGCTGGGGAGGGGGAGCCCAGCAAAAGGTCCGCATATGGATCGTCGTGCGCCCGCAGCCTGAATCGCTTCACCTTGCCGCGCCTTCCGTGAAGGCCGTCTCGATCACCTCGCCGAACGGCTGCCAGGAACGGCCGTCGAACTGGACCAGCCGCATCTGCCTGATCGGCAGGTAGTTGCTGGGCGAAGTATTCATCCGGATGTCGGGCAGCGCCACGGACGGATGATAGTCCCTGAGCGAAGCCGCCTGACGCATGATGTTCTCGCGCGAGAAGTCGTCGCCGCATTGCTTCAACACCTGCGTCAGCGCCTCGGCCGCGGCGTAGCCATAGAGTGCGGCGCTGTTGTTGGTGCTTTCGACCCGATGGTATTTGTCCATGAAGGCGAACCAGTCCTTCATGGCGGGATCGTCCTTCCAGGCGGGGTCGCTCGGATCCTTCAGAAAGGCCGCCGAGATCACGCCGGCCGAGTTCTCGAGGCCCGCGGGTGCCATCGCATTGGCGATCGAGGCGGAGGCATCGTTGACGATGAAGACCGGATGCCAGTTGAAGGACGCCGCCAGCTTGATCACCTTGGATGCCGTCGACGGCACGCCGAGAAAGACGAAGATGTCGGCGCCCGCGCGTTTGAGGATCGAGACGTGCCCGTCGAGATGCTCGTCGGCAATGTCGAAGGCGATGTCGACGAGGACGTGACGGTTGAGATCGCCGAGGCCTTCCTGGATGCCCTTGTAGAGCATGCGCCCGAACTGGTCGTTCTGCCAGAGCACCACGATCTTCTTCCTGGGGTAGTAGGCCTGGATGTAGTTGGCGTAGATGCGCCCCTCGGACCTGAACGACGGCTGCCAACCCATGGTCCAGGGAAACGCCTTGGCCTTGCTCAGCTCCTCGTCGCCGGAGGCGACGAAAAGCTGCGGGATCTTCCTCTCGTTCAGGTACCAGCGCGTGGCGAGATTGCCGGGCGTGCCGAACGAGCCGAACATCAGGTGCACATCCTCAGTCTCGACCAGATTGCGCGTCAGCTCCAGCGCAGTCGCCGGATCGGAATTGTCGTCGCGCGTGATGAAGCGGATCCTGCGGCCGTTGATCCCGCCACGCGCGTTGATCATGTCGAAATAGGCGGCTTCCGCCTGGCCGATGGCGCCGAACTCCGAGAGCGGTCCCGAATACGGCATGACATTGCCGATGCGGATTTCCTCGTTGCTTGCCGGTTGCTCGGCACGTTGCTGGGACATCGCCCCGAGCGAGGCGAAGGCGGCGATCAACACGAGCAGCAGTCTGCCGGTGACGCGCATGTTCGACACCTTGTCGTTGGCCCCACACCAAGGCCGCTCCGTCTAGGTCAAGCGTTTGTCAATCGTGTGGCTTGCCGCCCACTTCAAAGTGGCGGGGCTGACGGCCTCGACCTAAAGGGGCAGACGTGCTGACGCTCTGTTACAGCTGTGTGCCCTCAAGCCTTCGCTACGGCAGCCCGCGCGCCTCGAGCTGACGCACCAGCAGCAGCGTCGGCTCGGCGAGGCTCTCGCCGGAGCCGTCGAGGCCGAAGGCGCTCGCGATACCTTCGCGGCTCCGCAGCAGCGTGCTGCGCGGGCAGTGGCCGGCGCCGCAGAGCGTCTTCTTCAAGGTTTCGCCCTGCGCCACGAGGCCGGAGGAATCGTCCACGGCCCAGGCCAGCACGATCGGCACATCGACATTGAGGATGCCGGGGAAGACCGATCGGCTGTCGTACTGGGTGGGGTCGGTGCCGAGATAGGCCTTCTCGCTGTCGCTCGCCTCCTTGCCGACGCGGTAGATCCCGGACACCAGCACGACGCCGGCGACGTCGGCGCCGTCGGTCTGCAACTCGGGATGGGCCAGCAGGGTGGCGACATGGAAGGCGCCCGCGCCGTAGCCGACTGCGACGATCTCGCGGCGATCGCCGTTGAAGAGGTCGATATTGCCGTGAACCCATGATAGCGCCGCCGCCACATCGGACGCGCCGGCGGGCCAGGTCGCCGCGGGCGCCAGGCGATAGTTGACGCGGACCCCGATCATCTCGTTGCGCGCGGCAAAGCACATGGCCTGGTCCTGGATCTGGCGCGACAACTCCGGCGCCGCGCGGTCGCCGGTAAAGGTGTCGCCCGCCACGAACAGCAGCACAGGCCGCGGCGTGTCCGCCTTGGTCGCGCTGGTTGCGACGTCGAGCACGTTGGCCTCGCTCTCGCCATAACGCAGACCGCGCGAGAAGGCGACCTGCTCGCACAGCCGGGCGGTGCCGCCGGCGGTGGTGTCGCTGTCGGTGAGGCCCGCCTGGACGAGCCCGGTGGGCGGCGACAGCCGCGCCGGCAAAACTCCGTGTGCGGAGGCCGCGGTCATGGTCAAAAGCAGGAAAAATGCCAGGTAATTCTTCATGGTGATGCCGGCCTCGCGGACCGATATTGGCTTGCCGATTTGGCCTGTCTTTTCAATTCGCCTCATTAGTTGGCTGATGTTGAGGCGAATTCACGGCACCTTCGCCCGGCAGGCGGCCGGCGTGGCGCGGGCCTCAGCCTGGCAAAAACCCGCGATTGGAGTGCAAGTCCGCGGGCCCCGCGACGATTGCGCCGCGCAGCCACTTTGTCCCGGTCCGTCAAGCCGTTGCCGGGCGCCATCTGGCCCCGCACCGGAAATGGCTTCCTACTGTGCATGGGGTTGTTTTCGCAGTTTATGTTGGACCGGCCTGTCAGGCCCGCTTCATCGTTCGGAAGGTGATGGAGTAGCGGCGCGCCTCGACCGGCGGAATGCTGTGCTCCCATTGCGACCGCGCCTCGCCCTCCATCATGTAGAGCGAGCGCGGCAGGGCCTCGAGCGTGTGGCGTTCCCATCTGTCCCCGTTGCGGCGGCGGAAGCGGAATTTGCAGGGCGAGCCGAGCGACAGGCCCAGGACCTTGTCGAAGTGCGGCTTGTCGCGGTGCCAGCCGATGCCGACGCCGACCTCATATTCGGTGCACAGCACCTGCCGGACGCTACCCGCCGGCAGCCGCGCCCATGCCTCGACCTGCCGCGCGACGGGCAGCAGCCAGTCCGGGACCGGCTCCGCCTCGGCCAGCCGCTGCAGCGAATAGTCATAGCGATAGCCGAACGAGGCCACCCGGCGGTTGCCCTCGAAGGCGCCGAACTGGAAGCGCTGGAGCGGCCATGCTGCGATGCGGTCGATCAAGCCCTGCTCTACCGCCGCATCGATGAAGTCGTCCGTATGGCGAAGCCCCGCAGGGCCCGCTTCCGGTTCGGCGAACAAACCAAGCTGCGTCATGCCTCGCATTTCCGTGATGGAACCTAATGGCGGCTGATGCGACTTATCTATGACGCGGGAAGAAACGTGCGAGGCTGTCATGGCAGAGAAGCATACCGCCGATCCGGTCGAGATCATGCGGGCGACCGGTCATCCTGAGCTTGAATATGCCGCGGGCTGGACCATCGCTGGTCTCGTCACCATCGGCACCATCGTCGCCGCTTGGGTGTTCGCGATCTGAGGCATGATCCGGAAAAGTGTGAAGCGGTTTTCCGGATAGATCATGCCTCAACAAGAAAGCTGGGGGGCGATGCGCATCGCACCTCAGGCCACAGGGAATTGGAGCTCGAAGGTGACGCCGCCGTCGGTCGGCTTGAGCCTGATCGAGCCGCCATGGCTGGCCATCACCGCACGCGCGATCGCCAGCCCCATTCCGGTACCGCCCTGGTCGCGGCGGGTGGTGAAGAACGCATCGAAAATCCGGTCGCGGTTGGGCGCCGAGATCAACTCGCCGTCGTTGCTCACGGTCAGCCGCAGGGTCGTGCGCTCGTCGGCGGCCTCCAGCCTGATGGTCCTCGCCTTGTGCCGCAGCGCGTTGTCGGCGAGATGCGACAGCACGATCAGCGCCTTCTCGCCGGACATGCCGATCGCCCGGTCGAGGCTGCCGCTGGCTTCGATCGAGCTTGCCGGAAACCTGTTCCGGAGGTCGGCGATCACGGGCGCGAGCTCCGTGCGCTCGTTCTGCGGCAGGCTTTCGGCGCGGGCGAGCTCGCGCAGCCGCTGTGCCATCGCATCCAACCGCTGGGTGTCGGACAGGATGTTGGCGATGAATGTCGTCTGCTCGGCCGGCGTCAGGCCCCCGGCCTTGCCCTGAAGTGAATCCTGCAACAGCTCGGCCGCGCCCTTGATCGAGGTCAGCGGCGATTTCAGCTCGTGGGTGAGGTGCGCCGAGAACGTCGCGATGTAGTCCGAACGCCGCGCCAGCTGCTCGGCCATGCCGAGGAAGCTGTGCGAGAGCTGGGCGAACTCCCGTGTGCCGTAGTGCCGGAGCGGCCGGAACGCCTCGCGGTCACCGCGGCCGATTCTGGCGGCGCGATCGATCAACTCGCGCATCGGCAGCGTGATGGTGCGCGAGAACACGAGCCCGATCGCGATGGTGCCGAGGAGCACGGCCAGCCCCGCCAGCACGAACTTGGCCCGCTCCTGGTAAAGGTGGTCGAAGATGTTGCTCGGCGTCCGCGTGGCGTAGATCACCCCCGCGACGCGATTGTCGACAATGACCGGCATCGCCGAGAACACGTGCACGCCGAGGCCCCGGCTGAAGGAATAGATCGGCGGTGGCGGCTTGTCCGGCACGCGGTTGCGCAAGGTGGCGCGGTATTGCCCGTGCAGCGCGTCCGCGACCTCCTCGATATGCGCAAGGGATTGCCCGACCTCCTGCCGGCCGGCGATCACCACGCCTTGCGGATCGAGGATGCGAAAGCCCGCCAGCGTCACCTTCTGCGTCTCGCGGATGATCGGCGTCAGTCTTGCGCCGATCTCGACATAGGCGGGCTGCGCCGGCCGGGGTGCAGCCTGGGCATCCGGCCGCCGCCGCAGCAGATCGTTCGCGGTGAGGTCGAGCCCGGGGCGGATCGGCGTGACCTGGTCACCGGGATCGGGCAGCACGCCCGGTGGCACCTCGGCGCCCAGCGTGAGGCCGCTATCGAGCCTTGCTGCAACCTCCTGAGCATAGATCGTCGCCAGCACGCGGCTCTGCGCGATCAGTTCGGCCTGGGTCTGTCGGATGAGCTGGTTGTCGTAGAGGCGAAAGAAGAACAGGCCCACAAGCGGCAGGATGGCGACGGTGGCCAGCACCGTGAAGATGACCAGCCCCAGCGACGGCCGCCATTTGTCTGGCGCCGCGCTCATGCCTCTTTCTCGCAGCGGCCGAGCTTGAAGCCGACGCCGTGGATGGTCTCGATGACGTTGTCGCAAGCCAGCGCCGCGAGCTTGGCGCGGATGTTGCGGATGTGGCTGTCGATGGTGCGGTCGGAGACCTGGATGTTGAGCTGATAGGCGGCCCGCATCAGCTGCTCCCGATTGAAAACCGATGTGGGTCGGGTCAGGAAGGCGCGCAGGATGCCGAACTCGATCGCGGTCAGCTTCAGCGGTGTCCCTGCAAATGAAGCTACGTGCTGTTCGGGATCGATCAGGAGACTGCCCTGCGACAGCGCGGTGGGGACCGCCTTGGCCTCGCCATTGCGCGGGTTGAGGCGACGCAGGATGACGTTGACCCGCGCCACCAGCTCGCGCGGGCTGAACGGCTTGGTCACGTAGTCGTCGCCGCCGATCTCGAGGCCGAGGATGCGGTCGATCTCCTCGTCGCGCGCCGACAGGAACAGGATCGGTACGTCGGACGTCTTGCGGATCTCGCGGCAGACGTCGAGGCCGTCGAACTCGGGCATGCCGATGTCGAGCACGATCAGATCGGGCCTGTCGGCGGCAAAGCGGATGAGCGCCTCCTTGCCGTCGCGCGCCTCGATCACGTCCATGCCGGCCTTCTTCAGGGCGACGCGGATGACCTCGCGGATGTGGCCCTCGTCGTCGACGATGAGAATGCGATTCGCCAAGAAATTCTCCGCTGTCTCGTCAGCCCGCCAACCGGCTGCCGGACCTGGTTTCCGCCCGGGCGTCCAGCCTGCGCTGGAGCCGCCAGCTTCGGAAGCTCCAACTCCGCCAGGCCAGGTCCCGGCGCTGCTGTTCTACAAGGCGGTCGCGGCGCGACACAAGGCAGCCCTCGCTGGCGCCGGGCCGCAGCGCGATCGCCCTGTCGATGGCGGGCAGCGCCTGTGGCCCGAGCGTCAGGAGATAGTTGATGTCGATCTGCACGCCTTGGCCCGATGCTTCCCGGCTGTGGGTGACATTGTAGTCGGCAATGAAGGCGTCGAAGTTCACGAGCGAGCAGCCGTACAGCACGATCGTCAACGCGATCAGGTTGGTGCTGATCAGCCATTGGTTGGACCGGTTGAGGGCGATGCGGGTCACGATCAGGACCAGTCCGAGCGCGACCAGCCCCATCCAGACGAAGGCCGCGATACGCCAGTAAGTCAGCATGTAGATGTCGACATAGAGATCGAGGCGGAGGATGGAGGAGGCGACCAGAAGCACGTTCTGCCCGACCCAGAGATAGACCAGCGGCCGGATCACCTTCGATTTCTCGGCCGGTCCGCCCGGTCGCATCGCGACCAGAACGAAGGCGGCAGCGAGCAGCGCGGTCGCGATCAGCGGGTAGGCGCCGCGATGGGCGTAGGACGCATAGGTCACATTGTCGGGCAGCGCGACGTGGCCCCAGAGATAGATGCCGTCGAGAATCGACTGTGCCGCGAACAGCAGATTGAACAGGATCAGCGAGCGCAGGATGGTGGAGGGGCCCAGAAATTCCGGCGGGATGAAGGGCGGCGGCGGCGGGCCCGCGAGGTCGGTTTCGGTGGCGGCGGCAACCTTCTTGCGCCGCCAGCGCACATGGATGAACGGCCAGACCAGCGCCAGCATCAAGGTCCAGAACAGCACGCGCGGGACGCTGACATATTCGAGGATGATCTTCGGATTGAGCAGCGACACCCATTGCTCGATCACCGGATTGGCGGCGGCGAACAGCGCCACGAACACGGTGCTCAGCACCACCGGCATCAGCCAGAGCGCGATGCCGCGGGTGAACGCCGACATGTTGAAGACCTGAAGCGCGTCGGGAAAGAATCTGAAGGGACCGAACAGGACAAGGTTTCGCAGCGCGCGGGCGCGGTCCGCGAGGCTGGTCGTCTCCGGATTGGTTGCGAGCAGCAAGGCGATGGCCAGCGCTGCGACGAGGATCAGCAACGAGAGCGGAGTGAGCTCCTCCACGGCCGGCACGAGACCGAGTGCAACGATCGCGCCGCCGGTCACTGCGCGGCGAAAGTCCAGCGCCGCACGGTTGGCAAGCAGCGAGGCGCAGGCAATCGCGACGGCCAGGATCACCAGCGACAGTCCGATCCGCCGGCCGTAGAGCAGAAAGTCGGCAAGTGCGGCGAGCATCAATGCCATTGCAAGCTTGGCCGACAGCGCCGAAGGCCTGATCGGTTGAGTGTCCGTCGTCGACGTCGAAGCCAGGCTCGTCATGTCCAGAAGATTCTCCGTGAAGGGTGTCGTGACGGAGTCTGAACGGCGCTTGCGCAGAAACCGGGATGGATGTCAGCACGGTTTCAGGGATCTTTTGCAGTTTTCGTGCAGGCAGGCTTTTCCCCCTCGCGCAGTGGCAGTCGCCTTGATAGGTGCGATGCGTTCATCACCTTGGGCTTGACGCATCATGCAGTTTCTCAATCGCCTCGGTCTCATCCTGCTCTGGCCTGCCGCGCTTCTCGCGGCGTTCGTGGCCGCGAACAAGAACGATCCCTACCTGCTCGTGCTACGCGGCGCCGGAAACGTCGCGCTTGTCGTCGCAAGCATCCTGGTCGTCATCGTCCTGCTGCGTCGTGGGCATTGGCGCAGCATTGCGGGCAAGCTGCTCGTCATGCTCTGGTGCCTGCCGCCGGTTTTGATGTTGGCGGCGCATGTCAGGTTCGAGCTGCGCAAGCACGAGGTTCTCAGCGCGAGCGCCGCCGAGGCGCGCCAGCTCGGGCCTCACTTCATGGTTGGCTATTCCTCTTTTCCCGAGGTCGCGCGTCTCGCCGAGCAGGGATTGATCGGCGGGGTCTACGTCACCCGGCACAACATCCGGGGACGGACGATCGAGGCGCTGCGGGCCGAGATCGCGGCGCTTCAGGACAAGCGGCGCGCCGCAGGCCTACCACCGCTGGTCGTTGCGGCCGATCAGGAGGGCGGCATCGTCGGGCATCTCGCGCCGCCGCTGACCAAGGTGCCGGCCCTGGCGACGCTCGCCGGGCTCGCTCCCGACGAGCAGCAGGCCAGGGCCGAAGAGTTTGGCCGCATCCACGGCCGAGAGCTTGCCGATCTCGGCGTCAACCTCAATCTCGCGCCGGTGCTCGACCTGAAGCCGCCGGTTCGCCGCAATCGCCTCGATTTTCACACGTTGATCGGCCAGCGCGCGATCGCGGCCGATCCCGCGGTCGTCAGCACGATCGCTAGCGCCTATGTCCGGGGGCTGGAAGAGTCGGGCGTCGGTGCCACGCTCAAGCATTTCCCCGGCATCGGGCGCGTGCGCGATGACACGCATCATTTCAGCGCCAGTCTCGATACGCCGGTGAAGCAATTGGAGGCAACCGATTGGCTGCCGTTCCGCGCGGTGCTGTCGCACTCGCGGAGCGCTCTGATGGTCGGCCATGTCACGCTCACCGCTGTCGATCCCGACCGCGCCGCATCGCATTCGAAGCGTGTGGTCGAGGGAATCATTCGTGGGAAATGGGGTTACCAGGGCGTGGTGATGACGGACGATCTCGTCATGGGCGCGATCTACCAGAACGATGTCTGCAAGGCCGTGGTCGAGGCGATCAATGCCGGTGTCGACATGCTACTGGTTGCCTATGACGGCGCGCAATTCTATCGGGTCTTTTCCTGCGCCCTGGATGCATCGCGGCAGGGCAGGCTCGACGCGGCGATGCTGCGCGCGAGCGCGGCGCGGTTGGAACTGCGCTCGCCGGCCGCACAGGCCGCAGCGGTCTCACCCGTTGGAAGCACACTTGGGATGATGGGCATGCCTGCTGCCCCGCGCGCGATGGCGCGGGGCGGTTGAGCTCGGCGAGTCTGCGCGTCGCGACGGGCGCTGTCTATTCTGCCTGCTCCAGCGCCGCGGGCATCTTCGCTACGGACATCAGCGACCGCGCCACCTGATTGAGCAGGAGATCGGCGTTCTCCTCTTCCGCGAGCGACTTCGATAGCAGCGCGACGATGGCGCTGTGCCGGAGCTGCTGCGCAAGGTTGCGCGCGGTGGTGTAGCCGGACATCTCGTAATGTTCGACGCGTTGGGCCGCCGAGATCAGCGCGAGGTCGGCGGCCGCGTCCTCCTTCTCTTCGCCTTCCTTCATGACTTCCTGGCCTTCCTCGATCAGGCCCATCATGCCCTTGCAGGGCTTGGCCCGCGCATTCTCGCCGAGCAGCTCGAAGCATTCGTTGATGCGCTCGACCTGGTTCTCCGTCTCGGCCAGATGCTGCTCGAACAGTTCGCGCAGCTGGTCGAAGCGCGCGGCCTGAGCCATCTTGGGAAGCGCCTTGGTCAACTGCTTCTCGGCATGGAGGATGTCGCGCAGCTCGTGAAGCAGAAGGTCGGTGAGGCCGGCCTCGTCGACGGGCGACGAACTCTCCGCGACGATCGATGGGGCCGCGCCGGGATCAGAAGACTGAAGCGCAGGCGATTCCGTGAATACCCAGTCCTCGCCTTCGTTCCAGGGACCGCGGGTGTCGATCTCGCCGTGATCACCGCTGCCGGTGGAATCGTTGAAATACTGGTTCACGAGGCCCGGCGTCGGAGCAATCCGGCCGATGCTGAAGGCCGGCTTGGACAGGCTTTCGAGCGCTCGCGCGAACGCCTTCATGTGTGTAATCTCTCGCGTCATCAGGAACTGCAGCGCGTCCTTGCTGCCGGCGTCGTCGCAGAAATTGATCAGTCGTTCGTAGACGATCTTTGCCCGTGCTTCGGCGGCGATGTTGCTGCGGAGATCGACGTCGAGCTCGCCGGTGATCTTGAGATAGTCGGCAGTCCAGGGATTGCCTTGCGAATTGAACAGGTTGACGCCGCCGCCGCCGGCAATCGCAATCAGCGGATCGGCTTCGGCCGCCTGGCGGTCGTTCTTCGAAGGCGCGAGGTGCATCCGGGCTAGGCAACCGACGACTTCGAGATGGCTGAGCTCTTCGGTGCCGATATCCATCAACAGGTCCTTGCGGTCGGGATCCTCGCAGTTCAGCCCCTGAATCGAATATTGCATCGCCGCCGCAAGTTCCCCGTTGGCGCCGCCGAACTGCTCGAGGAGCATATTGCCGAAGCGCGGATCGGGTTCGTCGACGCGCACGGTGAACATCAGCTTCTTGACGTGGTGGTACATGGGACGGCTCGCGCTATGAGGGAAACTACGGCGACAACGGGCCCTTGGAATGTTCGTTCCTTGTCATCCCAAAATTCGGATTTCGTTCCAGATCGGTCTGGCGGGGCGGCCTGAGCCTGTCCCGGCAATAGAGCAGCGACGGAGCTATGGGCCTCCGCCGCTCCCCCGCGCCAGTGGACCAGCTCGCAATGCGGTCGAGGGGCCGGCGGTCTCATCACGCATTGTGCTTCGAATGCAGGTGCGTTATGGCTCTCGCGCTTTTCAGAGGCGGAGACGAGCTTTGTCGAAACAATCCCTGCGCGAGGAGGCCGAACGCCTGATCCGCGAATCGATGGAAAAGAAGACCATCGTCGTCAAGCAGGGCACGACCCGCATCGAGGCGGTCTGCGGCAAATGCGGCGCCCCGAACCGGGTCCAGGCGGAAAAGGGCCAGGCCCGCGTCAAGTTCGCCTGCAAGCAGTGTGGGCACAAGCAAGAGACGTTGTAACCCATTCGCAGCTGCACCCTCGCCCCCTTGCGGGAGAGGGTGGCTTCGCGGAGCGAAGCCGGGTGAGGGGTTTCTCTCCGCGAGTCCTCTCTCAGTCGTATTCGTGGCGACAACCCCTCATCCGGCGCTTCGCGCCACCTTCTCCCACAAGGGGAGAAGGAAGAAGAATCATTCTCCCTCCACGAACTTCTTGAACGCATCGGCATAGTCCGGGTGCCAGCGCGACAATGGCGGGCGGTTCTCGACGATGTCGCCCATAGCCCAGAGCATGCGCTTCTCGTCGAGGGCCCGGGGCACGTCGTTGTCCGGGCAGAGGATGTAGAAATCGCCGGCTTCCAGCCGTGCCAGCATGAAATCGACCGTCTGCTCCGGCGTCCAGGCGCCGGCCGGCTTCTCGGTGCGTCCCTTGGCGGTCAGGCCGGTGAAGACGAAGCCCGGGATCAACAGATGTGCCGTGATGTGGCAGCCCTTCGTGTTGCGCAGTTCGTGTTGGAGCGCCTCGGTGAACGCTTTCACGCCGGCTTTCGAGACATTGTAGGCGGGGTCGCCCGGCGGCGTGGTGATGCCCTGCTTGGAACCCGTGTTGATGATCAGGCCCGGTTTGCCGCGCGCGATCATGTTCGGCGCGAAGATTCGCGAGCCGTTGATGATGCCCCACATGTTGACGCCGATGATGCGTTGCCAATGGTCGGGCTCGCCGAACAGTGTGCTTCCGGGCTGGATGCCGGCATTGTTCATGAGGATGTCGGTGCCGCCAAACCGCTCGCGCACCGCGCGTTCCAGTTCCGTCACGCTCTCGACCGTGCTGACATCGACGGCGGATGTCATCACGTTTGCGGGTGCCGTGACGGATGACAGTTTTGTTGCAGTCTCCGCCAACCGTGCCTCGTCGACATCCGCGACACATACCTTCATCCCAGCGCGCGCGAAGGCGGTGGCGGCGGCAAATCCGATGCCGGATGCGCCGCCCGTGATGACGGCAACATTGTCTTTGACGATGGCGGGATGTGGCATGGATCGTCTCCGTGGAGGGCGTCGGTCGAGCTATAACATGGCGGCAGTCCAGCCCTGCACAAGTCGGCATGGGAGGTCTTCGTTCGGCGCTGCCTTTACGCCTAACCAGCCCGGCTGTATCCTCGATCGAACGATCCCGCCCAGATCGAGCCAATCAATCACCTGACAGGGAGTGCAGCCATGGCTGTGTCGCAGGCTATTCCGATCACGCGCCATCCGTTTGCAAATGGATCTTACAAGCCGATGCTGATCGACGGGAAGTGGGTCGATGCAGCCTCGGGCAAGCGCTTCGAAACCCGCAATCCCGCCACCGGCGAGTTGCTCGCCACCGTCGCCGAAGGCGACAAGGAGGACATCGATCGTGCGGTTGCCGCCGCTCGCCGCGCCTTCGAAGGCCCCTGGAGCAAGGTCAAGCCCTTCGAGCGGCAGAACCTGCTCTTGAAGCTCGCTGACCTCGTCGAGAAGAATTTCGACGAATTGTCGCAGCTCGACACGCTCGACATGGGCGCGCCGCTCAGCCGCACCCGCGCCTATCGCCTGCGCGCCGTCGGCATGCTGCGCTATTACGCCGGCCAGACCACGGCGATCCACGGCGAGACCATCGAGAACTCGCTGCCCGGCGAGATCTTCTCCTATACGCTGAAGGAGCCGATCGGCGTCGTCGGCGCCATCATTCCCTGGAACGGGCCGCTGACCGCGACGATCTGGAAGATCGGCCCCGCGATCGCGACCGGCTGCACCGTCGTGCTCAAACCGGCGGAAGAAGCGCCGCTGACCTCGCTGCGCATCGCTGAGCTCGCGATGGAAGCAGGCGTGCCGCCCGGAGTCATCAACGTCGTGCCCGGCTATGGCGAGACGGCGGGCGCCGCGCTCGCCTCGCACCATGACGTCGACAAGGTCGCCTTTACCGGCTCGCATGTCACGGGCCAGTCGATCATCCGTGCCTCCGCCGGCAACCTCAAGCGCGTCTCGCTCGAGCTCGGCGGCAAGTCTCCGGACATCGTGTTCGCGGATGCCGATCTCGACGCAGCCGTGCCGGGCGCGGCGATGGCGGTGTTCGCCAATTCGGGGCAGATCTGCAGCGCCGGTACGCGCCTGTTCGTCGAGCACTCGATCTATGACGAATTCGTCGGCCGCGTCGCCGAGTTCGGCAAGAAGCTGCAGGTCGGCAACGGCCTCGATCCGAACGTGCAGATCGGACCGCTCGTCTCCGAGCAGCAGCTCGAGCGCGTCACCGGCTATCTCGATATCGGCCAGAAGGAAGGCGCCAAGGCGCTCGCCGGGGGCGGACGCGTCACCGAAGGTGCGCTGTCGAAGGGCTTCTTCGTCTCGCCGACGGTGTTCGCGGGCGTTGAGGACAACATGCGCATCGCGCAGGAGGAGATTTTTGGTCCCGTCATCTCCGCGATCGCGTTCAAGGACATGGACGAGCTGGTCAAGCGCGCCAACGCCACCACGTTCGGTCTTGGCTCCGGCCTGTGGACGCGCGATGTCAGCAAGGCCCATGCGGTGGCGAAGCGCCTGCGCGCCGGCTCGGTATGGGTCAACTGCTACCAGGCGATGGACCCGGCTGTGCCGTTCGGCGGCTACAAGATGAGCGGCTACGGCCGCGAGTCCGGCAAGCAGCACGTCGAGGAATATCTCAACGTGAAGGCGGTCTGGATCAAGACGGCGTAAGGCCTGTTCCTCGTCGCGTTCCGCGAGGGGGAATATCTGCTTCTTGTGGGGCGGCGCCTTTCCGGGTGGCCGCCCCACGCTATATGATCAGCATCCTTCCATGGAAAATTGGGGCCAGCATGAAATTTCCGGCGTTGTTCAAACCGTTGCAGGTGGGTCCGTACAAGCTCGCGCATCGCGTCGCGATGGCGCCGCTCACGCGCATGCGCGCCGAGCGCGAAAGCTTTGCGCCGCGGCCGCTCAATGCCGAATATTACGGCCAGCGCGCAACGCAAGGCGGCCTGATCGTCGCCGAGGCCTCGCCGGTGCTCTCGCACGGACGCGGCAATCCGGCGACGCCGGGCATCTATTCCGATGCGCAGATCGCCGGCTGGCGCAAGGTGACGGATGCCGTGCACGCCAAGGGCGGCATCATCTTCCTCCAGCTCTGGCATGTCGGCCGCGTCTCGCACTCCTCCTTCCACGGCGGTGCGCTGCCGGTGTCGGCCTCGTCGATTCCGATCAAGGCCGAGGGCATGAAGGCGATGACGGCCGACGGCAAGATTGCGGACTACGAGACGCCACGCGCGCTGGAGACCGATGAGGTCAAGGGCATCGTGGAAGCGTTCCGGCAGGGTGCGAAAAACGCGCTCGCCGCGGGCTTCGACGGCGTCGAAATCCACGGCGCCAACGGCTATTTGCTCGAGCAATTCCTGCAGTCGCGCAGCAACCAGCGTACCGATCAATATGGCGGCGGAATCGAGAACCGCGCGCGCCTTCTGCTCGAGGTCACGCAGGCCGCGATCGACGTTTGGGGGGCGAACCGCGTCGCCGTCCGGTTGTCGCCGCACGGCATCGCCAATGATTCCGGCGAGCCCGATCCGATGCCGCTCTACACCCATGTCGTGAAGGCGCTCGACAAGCTTGGCCTGGCGTACCTGCATTTCATCGAACCGCGCTCCAGCGGTGCCGGCCGCGCCGACGTCCATTGGGACAATGTGCCCTCGGCAATGGTGCTGTTCCGCCCGCTCTACAGCGGCGTGCTGATGACCGCCGGCGGCTTCACCGGCGAGACCGCGAACGCGGCGATCGCCGACGGCCATGCGGATATCATCGCGTTCGGCCGCATCTTCATCTCCAATCCCGATCTGCCGCGCCGTCTGGAGCACGGCTATCCGATCACGCCGTACAACCGGGCGACGTTCTATAGCGGCGAGGAGAAGGGATATACGGACTATCCGGTGTATGACGAACTGACGCCGGCATAACTTGCTCCGTCATTCCGGGGCGCGACGAAGTCGCGAGCCCGGAATCCACCCGACCGCATACCCGGAGGTGAGATGGATTCCGGGCTCGATGCTTCGCATCGCCCCGGAATGACGAGTTAGGGTGTCGCGCCACCGTCAGCCGCAATGACGACGGAGAAGACAATGGCCAAAGCCGCAGCCGCCGCAGGTATAGCCACCGGCCAGTGTCTCTGCGGCAAGGTCGCCTTCGAGATCGACGTTCCCGCGCGCTGGGCCTGGCACGATCACTCGGCCGCCAGCCGCCGCGCCCATGGTGCGGCTTACGCAACCTATGTCGGAAGCTGGAAGAAGCGCTTTCGCATCACATCCGGCAAGTCCGCGCTCACGCACTACGAGGACAGGGCCACGAAGACCACGCGCAGCTTCTGCTCCCATTGCGGTACGCCGATCATGTACGAACGTCCGCGCGGGCCGCACATGGTCAACATCCCCCGTGCGCTGTTCACGGAGCGCACCGGCCGCCAGCCGCTCTATCACATCGCCATCGAGGAGCTGCAGGAATGGGCCTATACCGGCGAGCCGCTGGTGCCGCTGAAGGGGTTTCCGGGCGTGGTGTGGCAGCGCTCGAAAAAGAAGAAGCGCGCGAGAGGCGAGGATCCGTTCGAGCTCGGCCGGGAGGAGATGTAACGTGGGCCGTGTGCTCAGCTCCCATGCCCCGGACGCTGCGCAGCGCCCCCGGCGATGCGAAGCATCGTCCGGTGCGGTGCGCTGCAGAGCCGGGGCCCATGCAGCCGCGAACGCGAAGCGAATCTGGGTCCCGGCTCTGCGCCGCAACGTTGCACGTTGCGCCGCGTCCGGGACACGCGAGTGGGGCTCTCGCGCAACGCAGCCATGACCACGCTTCCTTGCGCGCCTCCCAAGATCTCGGCCATCATGCCTTCAGTCCTTGCGGCAATGCCCGCTCCTGGAGGAAACATGAAGAACAAGATCACCGGCCGCTCCGCGTTTCTCGCGCTGCTCAAGGACGAAGGCATCACGCATCTGTTCGGCAATCCCGGTACCACCGAGCTGCCGATCATGCACGCGCTGAAGGATCATCCCGATCTCACCTATGTGATGGCGATGCAGGAAAGCCTCGTGGTCGCAATCGCCGACGGCTACAGCCGCGCCTCGGGCAAGCTCGTCGCCTGCAACGTGCACGTCGCGCCCGGCCTCGGCAACGCGATGGGCTCGCTCTACAACGCCCAGTTCACGGGCACGCCGATGATCCTCACGGCCGGCCAGCAGGAGCAGGGCCACGGCCTGATGGAGCCGGTGCTCTATGGACCGCTGGTGCGGATGGCCGAGCCGCTGGTGAAATGGGCGGTCGAGGTGACGCGGCTGGAGGACCTGCCGCGCATCGTCCGCCGCGCCGCCAAGGTCGCGACCACACCGCCGACCGGACCGGTGTTCATCTCGCTGCCCGGCGACATCCTCAACAGCGAGGCCGGCATCGATCTCGGCCGGTCCACCCGCATCGATGCGCGGACAAGACCATCGGATGAAGCGCTGAAGGCTTTCGCCGCCCGCCTGCTCAAGGCCGAGCGTCCCGTGATCGTTACCATGGACGAGGTGGTCAAGAGCGATGCGCTGAAGGAGGCGGCGGAGCTCGCAGAGCTATTGGGTGCTGCCGCCTATCAATCCTCCACGCCCTATGGCGCGCATTTCCTCTCCGAAAGCCCGAGCTTCGTCGGCACGCTCGCGCGCGTGCAGAAGGCCGCGCGCGATACCCTCGCACCTTACGATCTCCTGATCGCGCTCGGCGGCGATCCCCTGCGCATGTCGGTCTACAGCGAGGTCGATGCGCTGCCGGACGGACTTGGCATCGTGCAGGTCGGCCTCGTCGATTGGGAGATCGCCAAGAACTACGGCGCCGAGATCGCGCTGAAGGCTGATTTGAAGGAAACGCTGCGCGCGCTGATCCCGATGTTGAAGGAGATGGGTGGCTCTGCACTGGCGCAACGTGCAAGACAGCGTCTTGCCGAGCTTGCGCCGAAGAACTGGACCGCGCGCCGCGCCGAGCTGGTCGAGCAGATCAGCAAGAGCGCTGGCCGCAGCCCGATCGATCCGGACTTCCTGGTGCTGCAAATGATCGAGGCGATGCCTGACAATGCCATCCTCGTCGACGAAGGCCTCACGTCCAGCCGCCAGATCACGGCGCTGCGGCCGCACCGCGATCGCTACGGCTATCATGGCCTTGCCTCCGGCGGCATCGGCTGGGGACTGCCGGCCTCGGTCGGTGCCAGCATCGCCAATCCCGATCGTCCTGTGGTCTGCTTTTCGGGCGATGGCAGCGCGATGTATTCGATCCAGTCGCTGTGGACGGCGGCGCACCACAAGCTGCCGCTCAACGTCATCATCGTCAACAATGGCGGCTACCGCATCATCAAGCAGCGCCTGCTCGCCTTCCATGGCGACGACAACTACGTCGGCATGGACTTCGTCGATCCGCCCGTGGATTTCGCCGGCATCGCCAGGGCGCTGGGGTGCGAGGCGATCAAGGTCAGTGATCCCAGGGAGTTGAAGGGCACGCTGGCGTCGGCGTTCAATCGACCGGGGACGAAGCTGATCGAGGTGATGGTGGACGGCAAGGTCTGAGGCGCGATCAAGCTCCCGCACACTCGGTGTCATCGCCCGGCTTCGACCGGGCGATCCAGTAGTCCAGAGACGGTTGTGATGGAGCGAGGAGCCGCGGCGTACTGGATGCCCCGGTCAAGCCGGGGCATGACAGCGAGTGTGTGGCAGCTATCCCTTCCTCCCCACCCGATACCCCGCCGCGGGATGCGGCGCGCCTAACCTCGCACGTCCGCTGCCGAACAGCTTCTCCCGCAGCGAGCCCTTGGCATACTCGCTCTTGTACCGTCCGCGCCGGGTCAGCTCCGGCACCAGCATGTCGGCGATGTCCTCGAAATCGCCGGGCGAGATCGCGAACGCGACGTTGAGGCCATCGACATCGGTCTTTTCGAACCAGTCCTCGATCTTGTCGGCGACGCTTTCCGGCGTGCCGACCACGACTGGGCCGGCGCCGCCGATGCCGACATGCTCGATGACGTCGCGCACGGTCCAGACGCGGTCAGGATCGGCGCGGGTGACGTTGTCCATCGCGCTGCGGCCGGCGTCGTTCTGGACATGACGGACCTGCTGGTCGAGGTCGTAGCCGGAGAAATCGACGCCGGTCCATCCCGACATCAGCGCCAGCGCGCCCTCGGGGCTGATGTGGCGGCGGTAGTCGGCGTATTTCTCCTTCGCCTCGGCTTCGGTCCGCCCGAGGATGATCGTCATCATCGAGAACATCAGGATCTCGGCCGGGTTGCGGCCGAGCGCGGCGGCCTCCTGGCGGATCGCGGAGACGCGCGGCGCGATCACCTTGGCTGATGGCCCCGACATGAACACGCATTCGGCATGCTTGGCCGCGAATTGCCGGCCCCGCGGCGAGGTGCCGGCCTGGTACAGCACCGGCGTGCGCTGCGGCGATGGCTCGCTGAGGTGAATGGTGTTGTTGATGCGGTAGTTCGCGCCTTCATGATTGACGCGATGGACCTTTGCAGGATCGGTGAAGATGCCGCGCGTCCGGTCTCGCAGCACGGCGTCGTCCTCCCAGCTCCCTTCCCAGAGCTTGTAGACCACCTCCATATATTCGTCGGCGATGTCGTAGCGGTCGTCGTGCCCGGTCTGCCTGTCCTTGCCGGCACCGCGCGCGGCGCTGTCGAGATAGCCGGTGACGACGTTCCAGCCGATCCGCCCCTCGGTGAGGTGATCGAGCGTCGACATCCGCCGTGCGAACGGGTAGGGCGGCTCGAAGGACAGATTGCTGGTGACGCCGAAACCGAGATTCTGCGTCACCGCTGCCATCGCCGACAGCAGCAGCAGCGGCTCGTTCGAAGGCGTCTGTGCAGCATTGCGCAAGGCTGCGTCAGGGCTGTTGCCATAGACGTCGTAGACCCCGAGCACGTCCGCCAGGAACAGCCCGTCGAAACGGCCGCGCTCTAGCGTCCTGGCGAGATCGATCCAATAGGGCAGGCGATTATAGTCGGCGGTGCGGTCGCGCGGATGGGTCCACAGGCCCGGTGACTGGTGTGCGACGCAATTCATCGCAAAGGCGTTGAGCCTGATCTGTTTGGCCATGCTGGTCCCCTCGGCGCCCTGTACTGAGCGCTCTTCGAATGATAGATGTGCGCCCCAACTTGGCGAAGTTCTTGCATATGTTTGGGGGTTGGCAAGGTCAAAATCAGCGGTGCCGCCACGCCTGGCAAGCCGATCTCGAGCGAGCAGAAACGAAATCCCAAGAAAATTACAAGCGAACTACAAGAGAAACTCCAAGAAACTCTCCAAGCCCCCTGCCACTTTCGATGGCCTACGTAGCCCGCTACGTTCGCCCGCCTCGACAACCTTGAAAACGTAAGCAATGACCAGAGCCGACGCCATCGCCCGCGCCCGGAACGACTTCAAATCCGGTGCGTTCCTCGCTGAACTCGACCGCCGCGTCGCGTATCGGACCGAAAGCCAGAACCCGTCGCGCGGCACCGAGCTGCGCGCCTATCTGGAACGGGAGATGCAGCCGGCTTTCGCGGCGCTCGATTTTTCCAGCCGCATCGTCGAATCCCCGAGCGGCAAGGCGCCCTTCCTGGTGGCCGAACATCACGAGAGCGCGTCGGCGCCGACCGTGCTGGTCTACGGCCATGGCGATGTCGTCGACGGCATGGAGGGCGAATGGCGCGAGGGGCGCGATCCCTGGCGCACGACGGTTGCGGGTACGCGCCTCTACGGCCGCGGCACCGCCGACAACAAGGGCCAGCACAGCATCAATATGGCGGCACTCCGCGCGGTGCGTGACGCTCGCGGCGGCAAACTCGGCTTCAACGCGAAATTCATCGTCGAGATGGGCGAGGAGATCGGCTCGCCGGATCTCGGCAAGGTCTGCGATCTCAATCGCGACGCGCTCAAGGCCGACCTATTCGTAGCCTCCGACGGGCCGCGCCTGTCCGCCGACCGGCCGACGCTCTTTCTCGGCTGCCGCGGCGGCATCCGCATTCATCTCGACGTGAATCTGCGCGACGGCGGCCACCATTCCGGCAATTGGGGCGGCGTGCTCGCCAATCCCGCGACCATCCTGGTCAACGCGATCTCGACCCTGGTCGACGGCCACGGCCGTCTCCTGCTCGATGCCTTGAAGCCGCCGCGGCTCACCAACCAGATCCGCAGCTACCTCGCCGACGTGCAGGTGGTGCCGACCGCGGACGAGCCGATGCTCGCGGAGAACTGGGGCGAGGAGGGGCTGTCGGCGGCCGAGAGGCTCTATGCCTGGAACACGCTGGAAGTGCTGGCGATGTCGTCGGGCAATATCGAGAAGCCGGCGAACGCCATTCCCGGTCACGCCAATGCCGTGCTGCAACTGCGTTTCGTGGTCGGGACGAAAGTCGAGGGCCTGATCGAGGCAATCCGCGCGCATCTCGTTGCAAAGGGTTTTCCCATGGTCGAGGTGCGGGCGGCCCAGAGCTTTGCTGCATCGCGCACCGATTTCGACAGCCCCTGGATCAAATGGGCGGCGGATTCGGTCAGGGAGACCACAGGAAAGGCGCCGGCCGTGCTGCCGAACTTCGGCGGCTCGCTGCCGAACGACGTGTTTTCCGAGATCCTGGGCCTGCCGACGATCTGGGTGCCGCACTCCTATCCCGGCTGCTCCCAGCATGCGCCCAATGAGCACATCCTGCTGCCCTTGACCGAAGAGGCCTTGACGGTGATGGCCGGGCTGTTCTGGGATCTCGGGGAATTGCCAGGACCACTGACAGGCCCGTTAACCTGAGGCATTGGTCCAGCCAAAAGTCACATTCTAATCCGGCCCGATTTGTGCTTGCATCCGGCCGCATCATCCTGAAAGGGGAAGAAGAAAGTGAAACATTTCCGTAGCATCGGGCTCGCGCTCGCCGCGACCTTCGTCGTCAGCCAGGCCGGGGCCCAGGAGCTGACCGGCACGCTGAAGAACATCAAGGACACCGGCGCGATCACGCTCGGCTTCCGCGACTCCTCGATCCCATTCTCCTATCTCGACGACAACCAGAAGCCCGTCGGGTTCGCGATGGACATCTGCTACAAGATCGTCGACGCCGTGAAGAAGGAGCTCAAGCTCGACAAGCTCGAGGTCAAGCTCAACCCGGTGACGTCGGCGACGCGTATCCCGCTGATGGCCAACGGCACCATCGACCTCGAATGCGGCTCGACCACCAACAATGCCGAGCGCCAGAAGCAGGTCGCCTTCACCAACACCCACTACCTGACCGCCAGCCGTTATGTCTTCAAGAAGTCGAGCGGCCTGAAGTCGATCGACGATCTCAAGGGCAAGACCGTCGTCTCGACGGCCGGCACCACCAACATCAAGCAGCTCACCGAGGCCAACGTTGCGAAGAACCTCGGCGCCAACATCATCCCGGCCAAGGACCATGCCGAAGCCTTCCTGATGGTCGAGACCGACCGCGCGGTCGCCTTCGTCATGGATGACATCCTGCTCGCCAGCCTCGTCGCCGGCTCGAAGTCCCCGGGCGACTACGTCATCTCCAAGGATGCGTTCTCCAAGCCCGAGCCCTACGGCATCATGCTGCGCAAGGACGATGCACCTTTCAAGAAGGTGGTCGATGCGGCAACTGCTGCGCTCTACACCTCCGGCGAAGCCCAGAAGATCTACGACAAGTGGTTCACCCAGAAGATCCCGCCGAAGGGCCTGAACCTCAACACGCCGATCTCGGCCGAGTTGAAGAACGAGTTCGCCAAGCCTACGGATTCGCCGAACCCGGACGACTACAAGTAAGATAAAACCTCGATCTTTCGATCGGGATCATGTCCGGCCACTCTTGACACCAGGGTGGCCGGACATTTGCATAGGCGCTCAGGACATCCATGACTGGCGCGTTCGCGCGGGGGACACGTGAACTACAACTGGAACTGGGGAATCTTTTTCCAGCCGAACCCGATGGGGACCGGCACCTATCTCGATATGCTGCTGTCGGGCCTGGTGCTGACCCTCAAGACCGCGGCGCTGGCCTGGGTCATCGCGCTGATCACCGGATCGATCGTCGGCGTGATGCGTACGCTGCCGTCGAAGGGGGCGAACTGGTTCGGCTTTGCCTATGTCGAATTCTTCCGCAACATGCCGCTGCTCGTGCAGCTCTTCCTGTGGTACTTCGTGCTGCCGGAGCTGCTGCCGAAAGCTGCCGGCACCTGGCTGAAGCAGCTCCCGAACGCGCCGTTCTGGACGGCGGCGATCGGCATCGGCTTCTTCATGTCGGCCCGCGTCGCCGTGCAATTGCAGGCCGGCATCGGTTCGCTGCCGCGCGGGCAGAAGATGGCAGCAACCGCGCTGGGCCTGACCACGGTACAGGCCTATCGCTACGTGCTGCTGCCGATGGCATTCCGCATCATCCTGCCGCCGCTCACCTCTGAATTCCTCAACACCATCAAGAACACGGCGGTGGCAATCACCATCGGCCTGCTCGAACTGACCGGACAGGCGCGCTCGATGCAGGAATTCTCGTTCCAGGTGTTCGAGGCCTTCACCGCCGCGACCATCCTCTATCTCCTCGTCAACGCCGTCGTCGTGACCGGGATGCGCTTCCTCGAGCGCTGGGTCGCGATCCCCGGCTACATCACGGGGAAATAAGCGATGTTCGGCAATCTCGATTTCGACGTCATCCGCCGCGCACTGCCCTATCTGTTCTTGGAGGGCATGACCTTCACGTTGACGCTGACAGGGCTCGCCGCCCTTGGCGGTCTCGTTTTCGGCACGGCACTCGCGCTGATGCGGCTCTCCGGCTTCAAGATCCTCGGCCGCATCGCCGGAATCTATGTCGACTTCATGCGCTCGCTGCCGCTGGTGCTGGTCATCTTCTGGTTCTACTTCCTGGTGCCCTATATCGGGCAGTGGGTGACCGGCGCCTCGCGGCCGATCAGCGTCGGCGCCTTCGCCTCCTCGCTCATCACCTTCATCATGTTCGAGGCGGCGTATTTCTCCGAGATCATGCGTGCCGGCATCCAGTCGATCTCGCGCGGACAGCCGGCTGCTGCGAGCGCGCTGGGGCTGACCTACGCGCAGACCATGCGCTACGTCGTGCTGCCGCAGGCCTTCCGCAACATGCTTCCGGTTCTGATCACGCAGACCATCGTGCTGTTCCAGGACACCTCGCTGGTCTACGTTCTCTCGATCACGGACTTCCTGGGCGCGGCCAGCAAGGTGGCGCAGCGCGACGGGCGCCTGGTCGAAATGTACCTGTTCGCAGCAGTCGTTTACTTCACCATCTCCTGTATCGCGTCCTATGGCGTCCGCCGCCTCCAGGCGCGCATCGCCATCATTCGCTAGGGCTAGAAGCTCATGATCGAAATCAGCCACGTCAACAAATGGTACAGCCCCAGCTTCCAGGTGCTGACCGACTGCACCACCAGCGTCACCAAGGGCGAGGTGGTCGTGGTCTGCGGCCCCTCCGGCTCGGGCAAGTCGACGCTGATCAAATGCGTCAATGCGCTGGAGCCGTTCCAGAGCGGCGATATCCTGGTCGACGGCATCAAGGTCAATGATCCCAAGACCAACCTCCCGAAGCTGCGTTCGCGGGTCGGCATGGTGTTCCAGCACTTCGAGCTGTTTCCTCACCTGAAGATCATCGACAATCTCTGCCTCGCGCAGGAGAAGGTGCTCGACCGGTCGCGCGACAAGGCGAAGGCGAAAGGCATGCAACTGCTGGAGCGCGTCGGCCTCAAGGAACAGGCGCAAAAGTATCCCGCGAACCTGTCCGGCGGCCAACAGCAGCGCGTTGCGATCGCCCGTGCGCTCGCCATGGATCCGATCGTCATGCTGTTCGACGAGCCGACTTCCGCGCTTGATCCGGAAATGGTCAGCGAGGTGCTCGACGTCATGGTGGATCTCGCTCATGAGGGCATGACCATGATGGTTGTCACCCATGAGATGGGTTTTGCCCGCAAGGTCGCCAACCGCGTCATCTTCATGGACCGCGGCGAGATCGTCGAGGACGCGGCGAAGGAAGACTTCTTCGGCAAGCCCCGTAGCGACCGCGCGCAGAAGTTCTTGTCGAAGATTCTCTCCCACTAACCGGACGTCATCCCGGGGCGCGCATAGCGCGAGCCCGGGATCCATACTCCCGATGGTGGCTATGGATTCCGGCCTCATTCGCTGCGCAAATGCCCCGGAATGACGAAACGTGGGGTGCTTGCTCCACTCATTTCGCGTATAAACGCGCCAAATCCCTTCCCTCCCAGGAGACCCGCCTTGGACCCGATCGCCTATGTCAACGGCTCATTCGTCCCGCTTTCGGAAGCCAAGATCTCGGTGCTCGATCGCGGCTTCCTGTTCGCCGACGGCATCTACGAGGTCTCGGCCGTGCTGGACGGCAAGCTGGTCGACAATGCCTCGCATCTGGCCCGGCTGGAGCGTTCGGTCGGGGAGATCAAGCTGAAGCTGCCGGAGACGATCGAGCGCATCACCGAGCTCCAGAAGGAGCTGATCGCGCGCAACAAGCTCCAGGACGGTCTTGTCTATCTCCAGGTTACACGCGGCGCCGACAAGGGGCGCGACTTCCCGTTTCCCAAGGGGGACGTCAAGCCGAGCCTGGTGATGTTCACGTCCGAGAAGGACATCATCAACGCGGCGGCGGCGAAGACCGGCATCAATGTCATCACGGTGCCCGACATCCGCTGGGAACGCCGCGACATCAAGAGCGTGGCCTTGCTGGCGCAGGTGCTGGCGAAGCAGGCCGCGGCCGAAGCCGGCGCCGGCGAGGCCTGGATGCTGCAGGATGGCTACGTCACCGAGGGTGGCTCGTCGTCGGCGTTCATCCTGACCAAGGACGACGTCATCGTCACCCGCAAGAATTCCAACGCGATCCTGCCCGGCTGCACGCGCAAGGCCGTGATCGCGCTGGCCGAGGAGCGCCAGCTCCGCGTCGAGGAACGGTGCTTCACGGTCGCCGAGGCGCTCGCCGCCAAGGAGGCGTTCATCACCAGCGCATCCTCGTTCGTGCAGCCGGTGGTCGCCATCGACGGCAAGACAATCGGCGACGGCAAGCCAGGTCCGATCGCAACGCGCCTTCGCGAAATCTACGTGGAGTTCGCCAAGGCGACGGCGGTTTGATTGTCATTGCCGGGGCTTGACCCGGCAATCCATCACGAGTCAGAAGTCGTTTGGATGGATGCGCGGGTCAAGCCCGCGCATGACGATTTGTAATCGGGCGGGCGTTGTTGCCTACGCTACCGAAGCCTTCACCTTCACCGGATGCACCGCGCGGAACGCGATCGCGAGCCTGTTCCAGGCGTTGATGGCGCCGATCAGCATGGTCAGGTTCACCGTCTCCTCATCGGAGAACTGTGCGCGGACCTGCTCGTAAGTCTCGTCGGGCGCATGCGTCTGCGAGATCAGCGTCACCGATTCCGTCCACGCCAGCGCGGCACGCTCGCGCTCGGTATAGAGAGGGGATTCTCGCCACGCGTTTAGCAGGTAGATGCGCTGCTCGGTCTCGCCGCGCTTGCGCGCGTCCTCGCTGTGCATGTTGATGCAGAAGGCACAGCCGTTGATCTGCGACGCTCGGATCTTGACCAGCTCGATCAGCGATTTCTCGATGCCGGTCGACTGGATCTGCTCCTCCAGCGCCATCAACGCCTTCATCGTCTCCGGCGCGGCCTGGAGGTAGTTCATGCGAGGCTTCATGATTGTCTCCTTGCTTCTTGGGTTGAGGTCAGTGGGCGCCACCGGCCGAGGTGTGGCCGGGCTTCTTCAGGAAGAGGACGGCGAGCAGCGCCACGATCAGCGCCATGCCGAGCAGATAGAAGGTGTCGCTGAAAGCCAGGATATAGGCCTGCTTCTGCACGATACGGCCGATCGCGACATAGGCGCGATGCGCGGCATCCGCATGGTCGAGGACGCCGTGATTGACGAAATACTGGGTGAGTTGCTCCAGTCGCGTGCGCGTTGCCTGCTCGAATATCGAGACCGACTGCATCAGCACGTTGGAATGATACTGCTCGCGCTTGGTCAGAACGGTCTGCAGGATCGCAATTCCGACCGCGCCGCCGAGGTTGCGCATCATGTTGAACAGGCCGGACGCCGAGCCTGCGTTCTCGGCTTCGATGCCGGCGGTTGCCACCGCCGACAGCGGCGCCATGACCAGTGCCTGCCCGATGGCGCGAACGACATTGGGCCACAGCAGCTGGTCGGCAGCGTAGTCGCTGGTCATGGTGATGTTCATGAAGTTGGACGCCGCAAACAGCACGAAGCCGACGCCGATGATGATCCGCGCGTCGAAGCGCTGCATCAGGCGCGGCACCAGCGGGATCAGCACCAGCTGCGGCAGTCCGGTCCAGGCCAGCACCATGCCGATCTGCTCGGCATTGTAGCCCTGGATGCGTGACAGATACTGCGGCAGGATGAACACCGAGCCGTAGAGCGCGATGCCGAGCAGGAAGTTCGCGAGCATGCCGAAGCCGAAATTGCGGCGCACCAGCAGGCGCAGGTTCAAGAGTGGCTTCTTTACCGTGAGCTCGATGATCAGGAAGGCGGTCAGCGCCACCGCCGCTATCACCGACAGCTTGACGATGAAGGGTGAGCCGAACCAGTCGTCCTTGTTGCCTTCCTCGAGCACGGTCTGCAGCGCCGACAGGCCGATTGCCATGGTGACGATGCCGGCCCAGTCGCCCTCCGCTAGAAGCGACAGCTTCATTGGCTTGGCCTCAAGCGCGTACCAGAGCATGCCGACCATGATCGCGCCCGGGATGAGGTTGACGTAGAAGATGTACTGCCAGCCGAAATTCTCGGTCAGATAGCCGCCGATGGTCGGGCCGATCGCGGGCGCGAACGTCGCCGACAGCGCGAACAGCGCGAGGCCCACCGGCTGTTTGCCGCGCGGCAGCAGGGTGATGATCAACGTGAAGGCCAGCGGGATCAGCACGCCGCCGGTGAAACCCTGGATGGCGCGCAGCACGATCATCTGCGACAAATCCTGCGCCAGCGCGCAGGCCGCGGAGAGAGCCAGGAACAGGATCGCGTTGGTGAGTAGATAGATGCGGATCGAGAACACCTGCGCCAGCCAACCGGACAGCGGGATCACCACGATCTCGGCGACGAGATAGGAGGTCGAGATCCAGCCGCCGTCGTCGATGCCGGCGCCGATCGCGCCCTGGATGTCGGCGAGCGAGGCGTTGACGATCTGGATGTTCAGCACCGCCATGAAGGCGCCAAGCGTTGCGCCGATCACCGCGATCCAGGTTTTGGCCGGCACCGACGGAGCGGCGGGTGCGGGAATGCTGGGGGCGGATGTCGCGTTGAGGGCGGGTTGAAGCGTGCTCATGGAAGCCTCGTCTCGGCTGCGGAGACAGGATGCGGATGATTTCGACAATCGAGGACGTTCTGGAACGGTCTTCCGGCAGGGTTTGACAAACCTGCCGGGTCCGGGTCAGCCGCCGTGCGGCCTTAGCATGTTGTCGGCGAGACGCCTGGCCGTCTCGCGCTCGGCCAGCACGGTCGCCTTGGTGTCGATGGTCGGCACCGCGGACATGCCGGGGCGAAGCAGGCCGGTGAGGCTGTGGTCGTCGAGCACGATCTTCACCGGAACGCGCTGCACGATCTTGGTGAAGTTGCCCGTGGCGTTGTCGGGCGGCAGCAATGCGAATTCCAGCCCGCTCGCCGGCGACAGGCTGTCGACATGGCCGTGCAGCGCCCGATTGCGGAAACTGTCGACGTACAGCTCGACCGGCTGGCCGGGCCGCACATGCGTGAGCTGGGTCTCCTTGAAGTTGGCAACGACATAGACCGCATCGAGCGGCACCACGGCCATCAATTGCGTGCCGGCTTGCACGTATTGGCCGACGCGCAAGCTACGGGCGCCGACCGTGCCATCCACCGGTGCTGTGATCTCGGTATAGGACAGGTTCAGCGTTGCCTGCTGCGCGACCGCACGGGCACGTTCGAGCTGGGCTGCGGCCTGGGCACGCTTGCTCGTGAGCACGTCGATCTTGCGCTGTGCAGCCACAAGGCCGAACTTCGCGTGCTGCAATTGCGCGCTGCTGGCGCGCAGCGCCGCGTCGGTCTGCTGCGCGCGCTGGATCGTGCCGGAGCCCGACTTCATGAGGTCGTCGTAGCGGGCGCGCTCCTCTTGTGCGAATTTCAGATTGGCGTCCGCGGCAGCGACATCGGCCGTGCTTTGCTCGATGATCGGCTGTTGCAGTTCGAGCTGGGCATCGATGTTGCGCACGGAGGCTTCGGCAGCCGCGACGTCGGCGCGGGCCTGGTCGAGTGCTGCCTTGAAATCGCGGTCGTCGATCTTGGCCAGCAACTGGCCTGCCTTGACCTTCTCGTTATCGCCGACCAGCACCTTGGCGATATAGCCGGACACTTTCGGCGCGACGATCGTGGAATCGGCCTTCACATAGGCGTCGTCGGTGGATTCGAGGTACCGGCCGGTCTTCAAATAGTCGTAGCCATAGTCGCCGGCGACCGCGATGCCGAGGATCAGCGCCAGGCCGATGGCCGCCCGATTGATTGTCTGCCGAGACAGCCGCAGGCCGATTTTTGCAGTTGTTCCAGAGACATAAGAAGCGTTTGACATGACATCCTCGAAATTCCGGTCGCCCGTTCGAGGAGGGACGCCCGCATTGACGAGGGTAAGATGCGTTGTCCCGGCCTTTGTGATAATCCCGGAATTATTTGAAGCATTATCCAGTAATAACGGATAATCGGAGCTTCTGAGCCATGGATCGCTTCACCAGCCTCACCGCCTTCGTCCACGTGGTCGAAAACGGCGGGTTTTCCGCCGCCGCCCGCCGCCTCAACATGTCGACGACCATGGTGAGCAACCACGTCCAGGCGCTGGAGGACCGGCTCGGCGTGCGGCTACTCAACCGCACCACGCGGAAGGTGAGCCTCACGGAAATCGGCAAGGCCTATTACGATCGCTCAACCCAGATTCTCGCAGATCTCGAACAGGCCGACGACGTCGCGAGCGAATTGCAGTCGGTGCCCCGCGGCACGCTGCGGATTCACGTCGCCACGCACATGGTGCCGCTTGTCGCGCCGATCGTGGCGAAGCTGCTGTCGACCTATCCGGAACTCAGGATCGATCTGCGCATGGGCGAGGCCGATGTCGATCTCATCGAGGAGGGCTACGACGTTGCCCTGCGCATGATCCCGCCGCCGGATTCGAGCCTGATCGTGCGGAGACTTGCCACCTGGCGTCACGTGCTGTGCTGCTCGCACGATTATCTCGAGAAGCACGGCCGGGTGCAGAAGCTCGACGAACTCACCGGGCACAATTGCGGCCGGCACTTGAACTATCCGTTTGGCGACGAATGGCGCTTCCTTGACCGCAAAGGCACTCCGGCCTCCGTTCGCATCTCGGGCAGCTTCGTCACCAATAGCGGGGAAGCGCTGCGCAAGGTCGCACTGGAGGGCGCCGCTGTCTGCCTGATGGCGGGGTTTCTCATTCAGGACGATCTCGATACCGGCCGCCTCGTGCGCCTCTTGCCGGAATATCGGACGGTCGAGCTGTCCATGAACGCGGTCTATCCGCATCGCCATCATCTGTCGGCGAAGGTCAGGACCTTCATCGACCTGCTCGCGCACCACAGCGCCGAGCAGCAGAAGCTGATCAATCCGTATTCATGAATGACGCGGCGGCGGCAGCCGGCCAAACACGCTGTCGAGGGCCATGCCGATCGCAAGCAGACGACGATCACTTCCCGCGGGGCCGTCGAGTTCGAGCCCGATCGGCAGTCTGCTGCTGGCGCCGAGTGCGATCGGGATCTGGATGCCGGGAATGCCGGCATTGCTGCCGGGATCGGTGTTCTGGATGAACAGCGCGAAATTCTCCAGGCTGCTGGAGTCCGGGTTGGAGGGGATGGCGACGCGCGGCGTGGTCGGAAAGGCGATGGCGTCGAGCTTGTTTCTGGAGAACGTGTTGCCGTAGAGCGCCTGAAGCGCAGGCCGCGCGATCTTGACCGCGGCGTCGTAGATCGGCTTGGCGTCGACAAGCGTGTCGTCGGGACCGGGCAGCTTTCGCGGGATCACGAGGCCCTCATAGGTACCCTTGACGTCGGCGCTGGAGATCTCCTGCGCCAGCGCTTCGACGCTGAGGCCGGTGCCGGTGTGGGCGAGATAGGCGACCAGATCGTCATAGGCCTCGTATAGCGCGACTGGAAAGCTGGCCTGGCCATTGAGCTCCGCCAGTCGAGGCATCTCGATCTCGACCACGACCATGCCTTGGGCTTTCATCTGCGCGACTGCCTGCTGGAAGGCGGCCTCGGTGTCGCCATCGAGATTGGCCAGCATCGTCCTGGCAATGCCGATGCGGACCAGCTTGAGATCCGCAGGCAGGACCGGATCGCCACCGGCGATCACGCGGTCGAGCAGCGCGACATCGGCCATGGTTGCGGCCATCGGACCCGCGGTGTCGCGGGTGTGCGAGATCGGCGCGATGCCGTCTTGCGGATAGCGCCCGACCGTTGGCCGTAGCGAGGCGCACCCGTTCAGGGCGGCAGGCACGCGCACCGATCCGCCGGTGTCGGTGCCGAGCCCGCCCGCGATGATCCGCGCGCCGATCGCGGCGCCCGTCCCGGACGAGGAGCCGCCGGCGATCAGGGACCTGTCATAGGCATTGCGTACGCCGAACTCGGCACCGGCCTCGAACGCGGTGTTGTAGCCGGAAATGCCGAAGGCGAGCTCGTGCATGCTGGTCTTGCCGATGACGATCGCTCCCGCATCGCGCAGCTTTGCCACGACAGGTGCATCGGCCCTTGGAATGTAATCCTTCAGCGCGGGGGTGCCGGCGCTACAGGGCAGCCCGGCCACCTCGATATTGTCCTTGATCACCACGGGTACGCCGCCGAGCGGCTTGCTCCTGTCACCCTTGGCGTCGAACGCCGCGGCGGCCTCCAGGGCACCGGCCTCGTCCAGCGTGATGAAAGCGTTGAGATCGGCGTTGGCTTTGGCGCGGGCAAGAGCTTCCCGGGTGAGCGCGGTACTCGTGATTTTCCCGGCGCGGAGGTCGGCCGTGGCCTGGGTCAAGGTCAACTCGTCGTAATTCATGAGGCGTCACCTGATTGCAGAGGTGCCATCAGGGCGCCTCCGCCACGGAAGCTGAAGCTTCGCGGGCGCCGCGTCAACCGGTGGCGTGGATCTTTGCCGGAGATGGCGTGCCTCGTTCGAAAAGCAGCCGCTCGACTTCCGCCTTCACCTTGCCGATCGCGGCATCCTTCACCGGGCCATAACCGCGGATATCCAAGGGCGCCTTTGCAATCGCGACGAGATCTGCAAGACGCGTCGTGTCGAGCTGGTCGAGCATCCGTTCGATCAAGCCCTCATACCAGGCGATCAGCTCCCGCTCGGCTCGCCGTTCCGCGGTGTAGCCGAAAGGATCGAAGGGCGTTCCACGTAGCCCCTTCAAGCGCGCCAGCATGTTGAGAGGCATCTGGACCCACTGTCCGAAGGCCCGTTTGCGCGGACGTCCGCGTGCGTCGCGCCGCGACGGCAGGAACGGCGGGGCGAGGTGATACTGGACGCTGAAGCCATCCTCGAATTCGCGCTTCAGCTCGTCGAGGAAGCCGCTTTGCATGTGCAGCCGCGCCACCTCGTACTCGTCCTTGTAGGCCATCAGCTTGAACAGGTTGCGCGCGACGGCCTCGGTCAGCGCTTCGCTGTTCAGGCCGGCTTCGGCGCTGCGGACTCTTGTGACGATCGCCCGGTATCGCGCGGCATAGGCCGCGTTCTGATAGGCCGTGAGGAAATCGAAGCGCCGGGCGATGAGCTGGTCGAGGGTCTCGGCCTTGGGCGCATCGTCCGCGCTCGGCAGAAAATCCGGATCGGCCGCGGCGATCCGGCCCCAAGCAAAGGCCTGCTTGTTGCGTTCAACGGCGACGCCGTTGAGCTCGATCGCGCGCAGCAGCGCCTGCAGCGAGACCGGGACCAGACCGCGTTGCCAGGCAAAGCCGAGCATGATGATGTTGGCATAGACGGCATCGCCGAGCAGGCGTTCGGCCAGAGCATTGGCGTTGATCGCGCCGAGATTGCTCTCGCCGATCACGTGGCCGATCGCACGCAGGCGGGCTGGCGAGGTGAGATCGGCGTCGCGGAAGCGGACGACGTCGCCGGTCGGCATCTCCGCGGTGTTGACCGCAGCGCGCGTGCCTTTCCGGTAGGTTCCGGACGCCTTCGGCGAGGAGCTGACGACGAGGTCGCAACCGATCAGCGCGTCGGCCGCGCCCTGATCGATCCGGACCTGATGCAACGCGTCGGGGCTGGCGGCGAGGCGGATGTAGCTCAGCACCGGACCGAATTTCTGCGCAAAGCCGGTGAAGTCCAGGACCGAGACGCTGCGGCGTTCGAGATGTGCAGCCATGCCGATCAGCGCGCCAACCGTGATCACGCCGGTGCCGCCGACGCCGGTCACCAGCAGATCGTAGGGTCGCTCGAGCGTTGCGGGCGTGGGCAGGGGTAGTGAGGCCGCGCGGCCGACCGCGTCGATCCGGCTCGCGCTTTTCTTCCGGCGCGTCGCGCCTTCGACGGTCACGAAACTCGGGCAGAAGCCGTTGAGGCAGGAGAAATCCTTGTTGCAGGCCGACAGGTTGATCTGCCGCTTGCGGCCGAGCGGCGTCTCCTTCGGCTCGACGCTGAGACAGTTGGATTCGACCGAGCAGTCGCCGCAGCCTTCGCAGACGAGGTCGTTGATGTAGGCGAAGCGTTTGGGATCGGCCATCTGCCCGCGCTTGCGGCGGCGTCGCTTCTCGGTGGCGCAGGTCTGCTGATAGATCAGGACCGACACGCCGGAGACGTCGCGCAGCTCGCGCTGCACGGCATTCATCTCCTCGCGGGGGTGGATGGTGACGCCGGTCGGCAGGTCGCCAGGCGAGAACTGTGCGGGATCATCCGACACCAACGCGATACGCGCCACGCCCTCGGCGCGGACGCTGTGGGCGATGGCATGCACGCTGACCGGGCCGTCGACCGGCTGGCCGCCAGTCATCGCCACGGCATCGTTGAACAAGATCTTGTAGGTGATGTTGGCCCTGGCTGCGATCGCCTGCCGGATCGCCATCGAGCCGGAGTGATAATAGGTGCCTTCACCGAGATTCTGGAACACGTGCTTGTTGCCGGTGAATCTCGACGATGCCGCCCAGTTCACGCCCTCGCCGCCCATCTGGATCAGCGAGGAGGTCTCGCGGTCCATCCAGCTCGCCATGAAATGGCAGCCGATACCGGCGAGGGCCTTGGATCCCTCCGGCACTTTCGTCGAGGTGTTGTGCGGGCATCCCGAGCAGAAATACGGCGTTCGCGTTGCGCCGCTGACGTTGATGGTGCGCGCCGCTTCCGGCATCAAGGCGGCTGCACGCGCAGCGAGATTGAGGCCCGGAAACATCGGATCGAGCCGGCGCGCGAGCACGTCCGCGAGCGCCCGCGGCGACAATTCGCCGATCCAGGAGATCAGCCTTGTCCCTCGCTCGTCGTGCTTGCCGACCATGCGCTCGGGCTTGTCGCCGGGATAGTCGTAGAAATACTCCTTGAACTGGCTCTCGATGATGCCGCGCTTCTCCTCGACCACGAGGATCTCGCGCTTGCTCTTCACGAAGTCCATGGCGTCATGCAGCGCCAGCGGCCAGACCATGCCGACCTTGTAGATGTCGATTCCAATGCTCCGGCAGGCCGCTTCGTCGAGGCCCATCAGCCGCAGTGCTTCCATCAGATCGAGATGCGCCTTGCCAGTGGTGACGATGCCGTAGGTGGCGTTCGGAATGTCGTAGATGTGCCTGTCGATCGGGTTGGCCTTGGCGAAGGCGTAGACCGCGTGCTTCTTCGCTTCCAGCCGTTCTTCGATCTGCGAGCCCGGCAGGTCGGGCCAACGATAGTGCAGGCCGCCGGGCGGCGGCGTGAAGTCGGGCGTGCGGAAGTCGCGGGGCGGGCGCAGCGCGACGGAGGCGCCTGATTCCACGATCTCCGAAATCGCCTTGAAGCCGACCCACATGCCGGAGAAGCGGCTCAGCGCGTAGCCATATTCGCCGAACGCGAGATATTCGCCGACATCGGCCGGATGCAGCGTCGGCATGAACCAGCTCATGAAGGCGACGTCCGACTGGTGCGGCATCGAGGATGACACGCAGCCGTGGTCGTCGCCGGCGACCACCAGAACGCCGCCATGCGGCGAGGAGCCATAGGCGTTGCCGTGCTTGAGCGCATCGCCGGATCGATCGACGCCGGGCCCCTTGCCGTACCAGAGCCCGAACACGCCGTCGACGTCGCGGTCGGCTTGCGTTTCGACCTGCTGCGAGCCCAGCACCGCTGTCGCCGCGAGGTCTTCGTTGACGGCCGGAAGAAATTCGATGCGGTCCCGTTTGAGCCGTTCCTGGATGCGCCACAGTTCGAGGTCAACGCCGCCGAGCGGAGAGCCGCGATAGCCGGAGATGAAGCCGGCGGTATTGAGCCCGGCCGTACGGTCCCGGCGCGCCTGATCGAGCGCGACGCGGACGATGGCCTGCGTGCCTGTGAGGAAGACGCGGCCCTCCTGGCGCTCGTAGCGGTCGGAGAGCTCGTAACTATCAAGTGACGGAATGGCGTCCATGGCGGACCTCGTGCGGCATCCTGTCGGATGATGGAAGGTTATGCCCGGGTCGCTGGTAGGTCTTACCTATTTATCCCGTGCAAATCGAAAATTCGGTAGAATTTTGCATTAGGTGTCCGAATATGGTAGAAACTGTCGCTTTGAGGGTATGCATGATCGAAGAGCAGGACACCAGGATTCTCGCCCATCTCCAGAGGGACGGCCGTGCCACCAACCAGCAGCTGGCCGATGAGGTCGGCATGTCCACTTCGGCCTGCTGGCGCCGGGTCCGGGCCCTGGAGGACAGCGGCGTCATTCGCGGCTATGCGGCCTTGGTCGCGCGAGAGCAGGCGGGCTTTGCGATGTCGGCCATCCTCCACGTCTCGCTGGAGCGGCATGACGCGAAGTTCGTCGACGAATTCGTGGCCAGTGTCACGACGCGCCGCGAGGTGCTGGAGTGCTTTGCGACCACGGGCGACGCCGACTATCATCTGCGCGTCGTCGTGCAGGACATGGCCGCCTACAATCGCTTCCTCGACGAGTTCATGTTCCGCATCCCCGGCATCCGCTACGTCCGCAGCAATGTCGTGCTGAAGGAGATCAAGACGGGCGTGGCGTTGCCGTTCTGACTTGCGAGACATGCCGCAGGGGAGGTCAGCCTACCGCTCCTCCCGCACGAACCTGTTGCGCAACGTCCCGACGCCCGTGATCTCGACCTCCACGACGTCGCCGTGCTTGATATCCGGCGAGGCGCCGTCGGTGCCCATCCAGATCACGTCGCCGGGCCACAGCGTGAAATACCTCGTCAGTTCGACCAGGAAGGGCACCACGCCGAAGATCATGTCGGCGGTCGCAAAGCGGTTGGTCTCCTTGCCGTTGACGCGGACGATCGTTTCCATTCTTTCGAGATCGGCTTCGGTCTCGATCCACGGCCCCATCGGCTTGAACGTGTCGGCATTCTTGGAGCGCCACAGGCTGCGGTCCGCCTTCTGCCAGCTGCGCTCGCTCACGTCGTTGCCGATGGTGTAGCCGAACACGCAATCCATCGCGTTCTGCTCGGTGAGATGCTTCACCTTCCTGCCGATGACGACGACGAGTTCGCCCTCGTAGTGGATCTTGTCCGTCGCGAAGGAGGGAATCACGACCTCCTCGTCATGGGCGATCAGCGCGTTCTGCGCGCGATAGCCGATCTCGGGCCTGTCGGGGACGGCCGGCACCTCGCCGCGCTTGTCGGCGGCTTCCTTGAGGTGCTTCAGATAGTTCAAGCCGACGCAATAAAAGGTGCGCGGGATCAGCGGCAGTTCGATCTTGACCTCGGACAGCGGCAGCATCCGCGAGGTGCGCTGCCATCCGGCGAAAGGATCGCCATCGACCGCGATCACCCGGTCGCCTTCGACGATCCCCCAGGACGTCTTGCCCGAGGCGGTGAATTTCAGCCAGCGCATGTCTTCTCCTCGTTATTCCGCAGCCTCGCGCGGCTGCACTTTCCAGGCGCCGGCAGCCGGCCGCTCGAGCCCGAGATTTTCCCGTAGCGTCCTGCCGCGATAGTCCGTCTGGAACAGGCCGCGACGCTGCAACTCTGGTACGATATGCTTGACGAAATCGGCGTAGGAGCCGGGCACGTAGGTTGCGGCGATGACGAAGCCATCGCAGCCGCGCTCGACGAACATCTCCTCCAGCTTGTCCGCGATCTCCTTGGGACCGCCGACCATCGCGTCCTGCACTTGCCCGCGGCCGGAGAAGGTGACGAAGTCGCGCGCGCTCGGGTTGCTCTTGCCTGACGCCTTCAACACGCCGTCGCGGATGCCCAGGATGCCCTGCATGCTCTTCAGTTCCTCTGTCGTCAGCGGCTCGTCGAGATCCTTGGATGCGAAATCGTAGTTGAGTGCTTCGGCGAGCAGCGACAGCGCGTCGATCTGGAGCGGCAGCTTGTTGATCAGCGCCATCTTGTCTTCGGCCTCAGCCTTGGTTGCGGCGCAGACCGGCGTGGTCAGATTGCACAGGAACATCTGGTCAGGGTCGCGGCCGGCCGCTGCCGCTTCGTTGCGCACGGCGGCATAGCCGTCCTTGGCGGCGGCGAGATTGCGCGCGGCGGTGAAGATCACCTCGCCCCAGCGCCCTGCGAAGCGCTGGCCACGGCCCGATGCGCCGGCCTGGATGATCACGGGATGGCCCTGTTGCGAACGCGGAACGGTGAACGGCCCGCGCGACCTGAAGGCCGGCCCCTTGTGGTCGAGCCGCTTCACCCTGGTCGGATCGGCGAAGCGACCGCTTTGCTTGTCCATGATCAGCGCGCCGTCTTCCCAGGTGTCCCAATGGCCGAGCACGACCTCCATGAACTCGTCGGCACGGTCGTAACGGGAATCATGCTCAGGATGGGAGTCGCGGCCCATGTTGAGCGCCTCGCCGTCATTGAGCGAGGTGACGACGTTCCAGCCGGCGCGCCCGCCCGACATCAGGTCGAGCGTTGCGAAGCGGCGCGCGACGTCGAAGGGCTCATAATACGTGGTCGAGCAGGTCGCGCCCAGGCCGAGCTTCTCGGTGACCATGCCCATCGTGGTCAGCACGATCAGCGGATCCATCTTCACGCAGCGGATGCCGTATTCGACGGTGTGGGCGTGGTCGTTGCCGTAGCGGTCCGGCATCGCCAGGCGGTCGTCGAAGAAGGCCATGTGGAACTTGCCGGATTCCAGTATCCTGGCGATCTCCTGATAATAGTCCGCCGACATCGAATCGCTGCGCGAGTCAGGATGCCGCCAGGAGCTCGGCAGGTTCGTGCAGTTCTGCGCCTGGAGGAATCCGACCAATACCATCTGCCGATTCATGCTGCTGTTCTCCTGATGCCGTCAGGCCAGATCGAGCACGGCGTCGAGCCTGTACTCACGCAGGGCGACGCTGATGCGCGTGAGGCGATCGGCCCTGACGATCGGCATGGCGTTCCCTCGGCTTGGTGCCCGTAACAGGCTGCTTGTTGGGTGTCATCGTCTCAAAGCGCAGGAGCGATATCAATCTCCCGTAAACCATCGCAGGGCTGCAAATTCGTAGAGAGAACGCGCCTTTGACCGATGATTCGGCCCGCGCGGCGGCGTTTCCCGCAGTTTTGCGTTGCTCGTTCGCTGCTCGTTCACTTTGATCGACGGTTTGCGGTGCGCAATAACGACCACTTAGGCGATCGCCGCTGATAAAGTCACCGGGAGAAATAGGCAGAAATGCCCGGGAGCTGAGATCGTGCCGACGACACTCGCGCGCACCTTTGCGGCGTTGAGCGCCATCAATGAAGCGATCCTTTACGCGAGATCGCCGGACGAGCTGTACCAGAAGGTCTGCGACGCCGGATTTTCGAGCGGGGATTTTCTGGCCGTTGCCGTGTTCCTGGTGGAGCCGGACGGCCGGCGGCTGCGCTATGCGGCCGGCTGTGGCGATGACATTCCGCGGCTCCGTTCGATTGTGATCACGACGGAAGCCGGCACGCCTGAAGGATCCGGTGTCGGCGGCGAGGCGTTCCGCGATCAGAAGCTGTGCATCAGCAACGACTATCTGAACGATCCGCGCTCGTTGGCGTGGCGCGAGGGCGCCGCCAAGGCTCGCATCGGTGCGGCCGCGGCGCTGCCGCTGCTCTGCAACGGCAAGAGCGTCGGCGTATTGTACGTGACGCGCAGCGAAGCCAATTCGCTGAGCGAGCAGATGGTGTCGCTGTTCGAACGCATGTCGGCGAACATTTCCTATGCGCTGGATAATTTCGCGCGCGAGACCGCACGGCAGGCAAGTGAGCGGGCGACACGGCGGCTCAACCGCATGTTCGGTGCCATCAGCGCCACCAACGAAGCCATCCTGCGCGCCAAGACCGAGCAGGAGCTGTACCAGCTCGTGTGCGATGCCTCGGTCCACAGCGGCAAGTCGTTGGCGACCATCGTCCTGCTTCGCGAGCCGGATTCGCACTGGATGATTCCGGTCGCCGCAACCGGACAGAACCTCGAACTGGTCACCCAGGCGCGCTATTCGATCGATCCGGAGAATCCCTATGGCAAGGGCATCTCCGGCGAGGTGTTCCGGACGCAGAAAGCCATCGTCGAGGACGATCTCGCGAGCCGCACCAGGGGCTCGCCATGGGAGCAGGCCAACGTCGACACCGGCGTTGCCGCCTGCGTCGTCGCGCCGCTGATCAAGCGCGGCGAAAGCGTCGGCGTGCTGCTGTTCTTCATCAGCCGCTCCTGGGCCAAGGACGAGGAGATCGTCGCGCTGCTGCTGCGCATGGCGGAGAACGTCTCGTTCGCGATCGAGAATTTCGGCCGCGAGACCGAGAAAGCCAGGATCGCCGCGGAAGAAGAGTGCCTGGCGCGAATGTATGCGGCGCTCAGCGCCACCAACGAGGCAATCCTGCGTGCACGGTCGCGGTCCGAGCTGTTCGACCTCGTTTGCGAGGCGACCGCGAAGGGAGCCAAGTTCACCTCGGCCACCATCGCGCTGGTCGATCGTCGGGCGGAGTTGCTCCGCGTCGTCGCCTGCTACGGACCGAATGCGGATCAGGTTCGCAACTTCACGTTCTCCACCTCCGACCGGGTGCCCGAGGGGCGCGGGCTGACGGGCACGGCGTTCCGCACCTGCCAGCCCGCTGTCAGCAACGACGTGCTCGCTGATGATCGCATCGCGCCTTGGCAGGCCAGCGCCCGCCGCAACGGCATCGCATCCTCCGCGGCGTTGCCGCTGCTCAACGGCGACCGGGTGGAGGGCGTCTTTCTGTTCAACTCTCCGGAGCGTGGCACCTTCACGCCGGAGCTCGTCGAGCTGCTGTGCAGGCTTCAGGCCAATGTCGCCTTCGCCCTCGAAAGTTTCGACCGCGCCGACGAGAAGGCGCGAGCGGACAAGCAGCGCAATCGTCTGAGCGGCATGTTCGAGGCGCTGAGCGCAACCAACGAAGCCATCATGCGCGCCAAGACACGCGAGGAGCTGTTCGAGGCGGCCTGCCAGGCAGCTGTGCTCGGCGATCTCTTTGCCTCGGCGACGATCGGCATCATCGATGAGGAGCGCGAGCTCGTTCAAGTCGTTGCGGTCAAGGGGCGTCTGAAGGAGCGCATGGCCGGACGGACCTGTAACATTTCCGCCGGCCATCCCGAGGGCGAGGGCATCATCGGCACGTCGCTCCGAACCTGCCGGCCCAGTGTCATGAACGACTATCTGAACGAGCCGCGGTCGGCATACTGGCGCACAAAGGCCATCGAGGATGGAACGCGTGCTGCGGCGAGCTTCCCGCTTCTGAGGGCGGGCGACAAGGCGGTCGGCATTCTGCTCTTCCTCGCGCTGGAAGAGGATACGTTCACCCCCGACCTGGTCGAGCTGCTCGAGCGGCTGGCGGAGAACGTCTCCTTTGCACTCGACAATTTCGATCGCGCCGAGGAGAAAGTCCGCACCGAGGCGCAGAAGGAGCGTCTGACGCGCATGTTCGCGGCCCTGAGTGCGACCAACGAGGCGATCATGCGCGCGAAGTCGCGCGCCGAGCTGTTCGACCTCGTCTGCCTTGCGGCATCGAACGGCGCCAAGTTCACCTCGACCACGATTGCGTTGGCCAGGGCCGGCACAGACCAGCTCGAGATTGTCGCCACCGCCGGTCCGTCCGCCGACACCACGCGCAACGTCCGTCTCTCCATCGATCCCGAGCGGCCGGAAGGGCGCGGGATGAGCGGCACGGCGTTCCGGACGCGCCAGCCCTGCATCAGCAACGACTATCTCAACGACGACCGGGTCCGTGTCTTCCATGCCATCGTCCGTGGGGACGGAGCGCGATCGGGCGCCGCGTTTCCGCTCATCGCGCACGACCAGGCCGTCGGCGTCATGATCTACATGTCGACCGAACCGGCCACCTTCACGCCCGAATTCGTCGAGCTGTTGCAGCGCCTCGCCGACAACGTCTCCTTCGCGATGGAGAATTTCGATCGCGCCGACGAGAAGAAGCGGGCAGACGAGCGGATCGAGTATCTGGCCTCGCATGACAGCCTGACAGACCTGCCGAACCGCGAGACATTCAACGAGCTGCTGCACGCGGCGATCGACGCCGCGCAACGTCGCGATCACCGCTTTGCGGTGCTGTTCATCGATCTCGACCGCTTCAAGGTCATCAACGATTCGCTGGGTCACGAGGCCGGCGACCTGCTCCTGCTCGAAGTCGCGAACCGGTTGCGCGGTGCGCTGCGGGCCAGCGACGTGGTGGCGCGGCTCGGCGGCGACGAGTTCGTGGTGATCCTCGATCGGTGCGGCGAGATCGACGATGTCCAGCGCATTGCGACGGGGTTGCTCGCGACGCTTGCCGAGCCGATGGAGGTGGCCGGCCACGAGTGCCACACGACGGCCTCCATCGGCATCGCGATGTATCCGGCCAACGGCTCCGACGCGCAGACGCTGACCAAGAACGCCGACATGGCGATGTACCTCGCCAAGGAAGACGGCAAGAACGGCTATCGCTTCTTCTCCAACGAAGTGAAGACGCAGTCGATCGAACGGCTGTCGCTCGAGAGCGCACTACGCCGCGCGCTGGAGCGCGAGCAGTTCTCGCTGAACTACCAGCCCAAGGTGGACATGGGGACCGGCCAGATCACGGGGGTCGAAGCGCTGCTGCGCTGGGCTCATCCCGATCTCGGCAATGTCTCGCCGGCGCAATTCATTCCGCTTGCGGAGGAAACCGGGCTGATCGTGCCGATCGGCCGCTGGGTGCTGAATGAGGCCTGCGCGCAAGCCATGGCCTGGCAGCGGCACGGCCTGTTGCCGCTGTCGATGGCGGTCAACCTGTCGCCACGCCAGTTTGTCGACGAGCATCTGTTGCAGGACGTCGACGAAGCGCTGGCCGCCAGCGGCATGTCGCCTGTGCTGCTCCAGCTGGAGGTCACCGAGAGCATGATGATGCACAATGTCGGTCGTGCGCTCAAAGTCCTCGACTCCATCCAGAGCCGCGGCATCCGCCTCGCCATCGACGATTTCGGCACCGGCTATTCGTCGATGTCGCTGATGAAGCACTTTCCGATCGACACCATCAAGATCGACCGCTCCTTCGTGCGCGACCTGCCGCAGGATTCGGAGGACCAGGCGATTGCACAGGCGATCATCAGCATGGGCAAGGCACTCGGCATGACCGTCGTCGCCGAAGGCGTCGAGAATGCCGAGCAGGAGGCGTTCCTGCGGACCCATGGCTGCGACGAGATGCAGGGCTTCCTCATCTCCAAGCCGCTGCCGGCGCGGCAGATCGCGGAGTTGCTGCGGCCGATGGTGCTGCCCGTCGCGCCGCCGCTCCAGCCGGAGCGGGATCCGGTCGCCGAGGAGGCCGCGGCGTTACGGTTGAAAGGCGCTGTCGTCTGACGGCAGCGGGTGCAGCTCACGGGACTCGTCGGCCTCGCGTTCCGCCTTGCGCGGAAAATCGTCCGGCCATGGCAGTGAGGTCTGATCCTCGAACAGGGCGAGAAGCAGGCACGCTCCGTCGGCAAAGGTCGATCCGTCGCCGAGTCCGAGCGTGCGCGACCATGCACCTGGCATCGGCTCGTGCGCGTGGCGCACCGCGATCGCGGGGCCCCACCACCAGGCCGGCGCCGGCGACCGTTCGTCCTCGGGCACGGCGAGCCAGCGGGCGAATTCGTTCACCACGCGCTCGAATTGCAGGCTTGCGGCCTGATGCATTCGCTCCGTGCTCCTTGTCGCGCCTGAAAGCAGGCCGATGCGCGCACGCGGTCGTGGTCCTGAAGCTTTGAAGAACGGCGCGTCGCGCAGCCACGTATGCCGCTCCATCGGCGGCCATACCATAAGCACCCGGCGGCCGGAAAAGCGGCCGGCGCGGGTTTTCATAGTCTCTTCATTCCCTTTAGCGGCTTAAGGTGCCCGTCGGCAAGCTGCAATACGGTCGCCTAGCGCGATCTGAACGGATGCGCCTTCTGGTGCCAGGCCCAGGCCGTGCGGATCACCGTGGGTAGATCGGAGTGGCGCGGCACGAAGTTCAGCACGTTTCTCGCGGCGGAAGGATCCGCGACCAGATAGGTGGGGTCGCCGGCGCGGCGCGGCTTGACGCTGTGCGGCACCTCGCGCCCGGCCTCCTGCCTGATCGCGTCGAGGATCTCGCGTACGGAGAAGCCGGAACCGGTGCCGAGATTGAAGCTGCCGCCGGCATGCCCTTGTTCCAGAAGCTTCAGTGCCGCGACGTGCGCGGCAGCAAGGTCCGTGACGTGGATGTAGTCGCGGATCGCGGTGCCGTCGGGTGTGTCGTAGTCGTCGCCGAACACCGCGAAGTCGACATGTCCCTGAAGCGCCATCATGGCGCGTGGAATGAGATGGGTTTCGTTGTCGCGCAGCTCGCCGATCCCGCCGGCCGGATCGGCGCCGCTGGCATTGAAATAGCGCAGGCAGAAGGCACCAAAGCCGTAGGCGGTGCGGTAGTCGGCGAGCATGCGCTCGATCATCAGCTTCGATGCGCCGTATGGATTGATCGGCGCGCAGGGGAAGTCTTCCGGGAGCGCCTTGGAATCGGCGTTGCCGTAGACGGCGCCGGTCGAGGAGAACACGATGCGATGGCAGCCCGCGTTGCGCATGGCCTGCAACAGCGACAACGTGCCCTGGACGTTGTTGATGTAGTATTTCTGCGGGTCGGTCATGGACTCCCCGACGAGGCTCGCCGCCGCAAAATGCATCACCGCCGTGACCTTGTGGTCGGCGAAAGCGCGCGCCAGCACCGCGCCATCGAGCAGATCGCCCGTCACCAGCGGGCCGGAGACGAAGCTGCGATGACCTGTCGAGAGATTGTCATAAACGACGGGCTGATAGCCGGCGGCGGTTAATGCGCGGCACGCATGCGAGCCAATATAGCCCGCACCCCCGGTGACGAGGACGGTCGGTCTGTCGGTCATGTCGTCTTCTGCTCTTCTTCTAGCGGATAGGGCGGTTGCGGCTGAGGAGAAGATAGAGCGCGCGGGGGTTGGTGGTCAAATAGCGCCACAGCAGACGGCGTGGCTCGAGCAAGGTGCGCCAGGCCCATTCGAGCCCGATCTTCTGCATCCATTGCGGCGCGCGGGAACGGCTCCCGGACAAGAAGTTGAACAGGCCCCCGGATGTCTTGATGACGCCAACATTGGTCAGATGCGCCGAAAACTCCTTCACGAATGCCTGCTCGTTGGGCACGCCGAGCGCGACCCACAGATAGTCCGGCGCCAGGGCGTTGATCTCCTCCACCTTGGCACGCAGCGCCTCGCCTCGCAGATAGCCGTGGCTGCGTCCGACGATTTTGAGCTTGGGATACATCTTCTGAACGTTGTCGACCGCGGCGGCGTTCTCGGCCTCGCTTGCGCCGAACATGTAGAACGTGCGGCCGACGGCCTCAGCCTTGCGCGCAACGATATGAAACAGGTCCGTCGTCGCAACGCGCTCCGGCAGTGGGAACCAGGATTGCAGCTTCGAGGCCGCGACCAGAGGCTGACCGTCGGCGTTGATCAGGTCGGCGGCGCGGAACAGCCGCTCGGTCTGCGGCTCGGTCGAGCAGCGTGCCAGCACCTCGCCATTGGCCGAGGTCAGGAACAGCGGACGGCCGATGCGACTGTCAGGATCGGTCGCCTCGATCATGAAATCGGCGGTGGCTTCCAGGTCGAGCGCGGCCATGCGAAGCCCGCCCACGGTGATTCTCGGCACCTCGGCAGTCGCTGCCCGTCCGTCGAGGTTGACGCGGCGCTCAAGCATATTGTCTGCCTCGATGGCGCGTTTGGATTGCAGGGGTGAGCTCGTCGAGCACGACGCCGACGAGCTTGCGCTCGGCGGGGCCGAGCGCGGCCAGGATCTCTTCCAGGCTGTCGTTGACGTCGAGGCTGGTCGGCAGCACGGCCACCAGCGAGTCGGTGTCGTCGAGCAGCTTGCGGCCGCCGGCCGAGAGCGGCATCGCTGGGCCGTCGAGGATCACGAGATCATAGCCGCCGGCGGAACGGGCCTGCGCAATCGCCTTGCGGATCGCGGCGGCAGCCTTGTCGGCATCGCCCTCCGCGGCGGGCAGTACCGAGATGCCGTTGACCGTCTTGATCTCGCGTGCGTCCTTGTTGCCGATCGAGAGCCATCCGAGCCTGCTCGGTTCGCTCTTGCTGGGACGGCTGACCTTGTTCGAAAGCGAGCGTGCCTGATGGTCGGCATCGATCATCAGCACGCGGGCGCCGTCGCGGGCAGCGGCCAGCGCGAAATTCAGCGTGGTCACGTTACGTCCGGTGGTCTCGCCGGCACCGACGAGCGCGATGACCGGCATCGCCTTGCCGCCGGCGCGCCGGACGACCGCCGCGCGCATGTCACGCCAGGCGTTGAGCAGTGTCGTCAGGGGAAAGCCGGGGCGGAGCGTTGGCCAACCCAGCCGCGTGAGGTCGACGCCGCCGCCCGTAGCGAGGATGGCGCCGAGCGTGTGGATGACGTCGGCCTCCTGGAATCGTGCGATCAGCGGCTTCTCGATCACGGGCTTTTCGACCATCGAAGGCTGGAGCGGGGGCGCGGCAAGTTCCGGCGGAATCTGTTCAACTTCCGGAACCCGCGAGGCGGGCGGAGGCGGCGACGCCTCCGGCGGGGGTGCGCGCTGCGGAGCTCTCATTGCATCTGCATCCGGCGCCGGCGCGCGCTGTGGACGGGCAGGCGCCGGCGCCGGTGCGATCGCGCCGGTGAATAGCAACTCGACCGCGACGAACCAGCTCGAGGCCGCGATCGCGCCGAAGATGAAGCCGATCATGGCGAACAAGCTCATCGCGGGCGGGAACGAGCGCCGCTGCGGCACCGTCGCCTCGCCGATGACGCGGGCCGCCGACGTGTTCAGGCTCTCCTGCTCCTCGGTCTCGCGGGAGCGCTTGAGAAAGGACTGATAGACGTCGCGGCTGGCATCGGCTTCGCGCTCGAGCTCGCGCAGGCGCACGGCGGCCTGGCTGAGCTGGACACTCTGCCGCTTCTGGGCCTCCAGTGCCCGGTTGAGCGAGGCTTCGAAATCGCGGGCGCGCGTCAAATCGTTCTTGGCGGACTGGGCGAAGCGGTCGATCTCTTCGTTGATGGTACGCTTGAGGTCCTCGACCTGCTTCTCGGTCTGGCGTAGCGCCGGATGGCGCGGCCCGAGCTCGCCGGCCTGCTCCGCATATTTCTTGCGGGCATCGGCATATTGCGCGCGCAGATTCGCGATCGTCGGCGATTGCAGCGCCTCGGGGATCGCACCTGCATCCGTGGCCGTGCGCCGGCTCGCCGCGATCTGGTCGAGCCGTGCCTGCGCATCCATCGTCGCCGCACGGGCCGCGGAAAGCCGCTGGTTGCTGGCGGAGAGTTGCTGGTCGCTGATCAGCGCATCCTGGGTGCCGACGAAATTGTTCTGGGCCTTGTAGGTGGCAAGCGCAGTCTCGGCGTTGCGCAGCCGGTCGCGCAGCTCCTTCAGGCGGCTGGAGAGATCGTTGGTCGCGCGTCGTGCGGCCGACGCCTGCGAGTTGCGGGATTCGGCGAGGTAGGCATTGGTCAGCGTGTTGGCCAGCATCGCCGCTTTCGCGGGATCCGTCGACCAGACCTCGATGTCGACGATGAAGCTCTTCTCGGTCTTGCGGACGGTGATGTGCTTGTTCAATGCGTCGAGCGCAGCAAGCTGCACTTCATTCTTCTCCGCGGCGGATGGCGCGCGGGGGTGCAGGCCGATCAGGCCGAGCAGCGACGACATCAGGCTCCTGCCGTCGCCGCCTCCGAATTCCGGATCCTTGTCGAGACCTGCCTGCTGAATCACCTGGAGCAGTACGCTGTTGGAGGTGATCAGGCGCGCCTGGCTCTCCACCACCATGGACATGCCGGAGATGTCCTGGGCGCGGGGCGTGAGTTCGCGGTCGACGAGTTGGAGCTCGCGCGGGTCGACATAGAGCTGAGCGGTGGCGGTGTAGCGAGGCGTCACGCTCTTGCCGGCGACGACCGCGAGCGTCGCGCCGAGCAGGGCGGCCGCGGCGATCGCGACCTTTCGCCGCCAGAGCAAATTGACGAGCTCGAGCACGTTGAAGCCGGCCTGAGGCTTCCGTTGCGGGACCTCCGGTCCGGCTCGATCGATCGGCTGGCTATAGTCAAGCATGATCCCCAGCTTTCATTCCAACTGCCGCGGGCTGAGGGGTTACTCTTCGCTTTACGCCACGCACCCGGCATATGGGTGCCCAATCAACGCAACAGGGAAAATTAACCATACTCGCTGAGGGACTATTCACGGAAATGGCAAACAAAGCGTTTAAGCGCCTGCCACCCCTACGCGCGTCCTCGTGACGCTCGCGATACCGGGATCTTCCAGGGATTAACGATTCGTTACCGCGCGCAACGTGGCCGCGCGCTGCCGCTCGTCCAGCGATGGGCCGGGCACGGGTCATGGCCGTCAGCGCTTCCGCAGGATGACATGATAGTCGCCGCGACGGACGTCGGTGCCGCGCGGCAGCACGGCGTTGAGCACCGCGGCGCCGGCGTCGACCAGGGCCGCGAACAACGGCTTGCGCCGGCGCATCTCGGGGTAGCGCGGGCTCTCCACCTCGCGTCGATAGATCATCTCGAGGCCGTTGGCGGTCGCGAAAGCTTCGAGCCGGGGCAGCGTCACCAGCGGATGGAAGAACGTCGGGAACGGCGGCTCGCCGGGCAGTCCGGCGTCCTTGATGCCGCGGATGTGCCGGTAGAACCAGACGTGAAACCAGTGCGGCGAATACTTGGTGACGACTCCGGAGAGTGAGCGCGGATTGGGCGCGCCGATCAGGATCATCCCGCCGCGCTTGAGCGCGTCACGGAAATTCAGCAGCGCGGCGTCGACGTTCGGCAGGTGCTCGATGACGTTGTAGCAGATCACGAGATCGAAGGTCTCGCGCCCGAAGCTGTAGGTCTGGACGTCGCCGAGGATCGCCTCGTCGGCGTAGGTGTTGTTGCGGACCTGGTCCTCATCGATATCGACGACGGTGACCTTGCTCCGGCTCAGCAATTCCGGTGGCAGGACGCTGCACGAGCCGCCGCCGGCCTCATAGATGGCGAGCCGGTCCTGCGGCAGCTCGCGGCACAGCACGTCGTGGACGGCGAGCAGGCTGTCGCGGGCCTCGCCGGGGACGAGATCATGGAGCGCCTGGGTGGGTGTTGTGGCCGCGGAGACATTGATTGCCGTGGCTGTCGCGAAGTCGATCGTGGCTGGCTTGTTCATGATTTTCTGGCCGCGCTTGTTCTATTCAAATTTACAGGAAAAGACTCGCTCGCCCGAAGAGCAAATCCGATGCCGCGCCGTCTCACTGATCGCAGTGCTTACGGCCGGGTTAATGCGTATGGGCGTTAACTACGGCATTGTTCATGTCGAGACGTGGACGGCGCACTGGACCACGAATTGCACTAGCACGCGTGCGAGGTTTTGCGGCAGAAACACGCGAAGGCGGTTAAGTGCATGGTGTCGTGTCAGGATGACTGGAGATCGCCGGGATGGCGTGGCGGATGCGCCGCGCGCCGATCGGTCATTTTGGCACGCATCTGTCCCGCAGCGACGTGCCATCGCGGCACGAGGCCGATCCGCGCGATCGAAGCAGGGCTTTCTCAACATATCTCGGCCATCTAGGACGTCATGACATTGATCCCGACAGACCTGTCCGCCACGCGCATCTCGGATGTCGTGCGCGATCCCAACCGGGAGATCGTGGCGAGCTCCCGCGTCATCGATCTGTCGGTCGGCATTGTCGTCTGCATTCCCTGCTTCCGGCGCCCGCAGCATCTGCGGCTGACCCTGGACTCGCTGGCGAGCCAGCGTACACCCCGCTCCTTTGCCGTCGTCATGGTCGAGAACGATGCTGCGCGGCGCGAGAGCGCGCCGGTCGCCGCTGAGTATCTCGCCGATGGCCGGCTCCAGGGCGTCTGCCTCGTCGAGAAGCGGCAGGGGAACTGCCAGGCGATCAACGCCGCATTCGAGACGGCGCAGGGGCTGTTTCCCGCCGCGACCCGTTTCCTGATGATCGACGACGACGAGATCGCCTCGCCCGACTGGCTCGAACTGATGGTCCGCACTGCGGAGGCGACCGGTGCCGACGTGGTCGGCGGGCCGGTGCTGCCGGTCTTCGACGACGACAGCAAGCCCTGGCTTTCGCGTCATCCCGCCTTCTGTCCCGCCTACGACTACAGCGGAGCGGTGCCGCTGATCTATGGGTGCGGCAATTGTCTGATCACGCGTGCCGCCTTCGAACGGTTCGATCGTCCCGCGTTCGACCTGCGCTTCAATTTTCTCGGCGGCGGCGATTGCGATTTCTTCGTGCGGTGCCGGGATGCCGGCATGCTGTTCCACTGGACGGCGGAGGCCGTCATCACCGAGACCGTGCCGCACAAGCGCACCAGCCTCGGCTGGATCGCAAAGCGCGGCCTGCGCATCGGTGCGATCAACTATCGTGTGCAGTACAAGGCCGCCCAGACTTCGGCGGCGCGTGCGCGGGTGTTCGCGCAGATGCTCGGGCGGGTGCCGCTGTCGCTGGTTCGCGCCGCAGCCTCGCTGAGGTCGTCGAAGGCAGTCGTCGCGATGCATCCCGTGATGGTTGCGCTTGGCGCGGCCCTGGCGGCCTTCGGGCTCGAGCCGAGGCCCTACGAGGCCTCGAAGATCGTGTCCTGATGCCGCGGCGGCGGACTAGATGCCGAAACGGGCGAGCGCGACCCTGATCGCGGCGCGTGGCAGCGATCCGAGCGACAGGCGGCCGATCATCGCGAGATAGGCGAAGGCTTCGCGATATCTGCCGAAGCGAACCGCTTGCATCGCCGAATAGGTGACGAGGTGAATCTCGGCGGCCTGGCGCAATCCGCTCGCCGCGCCCTCGGGGAGTCGCGCCAGGATCAGCCCGTCGTCGAAGACCCGCGCGACCGCAGGCAGGAAATCCTGCGGGGTCCGCACCGCCGCGTTCATCGTGTTCGACGTATGCAGGCGATAGTCGAGCAGAAGCTTCGGCGCGAATGCGAACTCGCCGATCGCTGCAAGCCGGCACCAGCAATGCCAGTCCTCGCAATATCTGAGCGAGACGTCGAAGCCGCCGACGGCGCGGAAGGCGTCCGCACGTGTGAGCACGATGCCACCGTTGACGATGAAGTTCCCGGCCGTGAGCTGCACCAGCACGTCGCCGGACGGCTTGCGGCGTCCCTTCAACAGGTCGCGCCGGCCGATCTGCCGTCCTTCGCCATCGATCGTATTGTAGTCGCCGTAGACGAGAATCGCGCGCGGAGCACCGCGCGCCGCCGACAGCAGCGCCGCGACCGCACCGGGCCGCAGGCGGTCGTCGGCATCCAGGAAGAGAAGCCACTCGCCGCTCGCATGCCGGGCACCGAGATTGCGTGCCGCCGACACGCCGGCAGCGTCGTTGTGCAACAGGCGCAGCCGCGGATCGCGCATGGCGCGGACGATTGCCACGGTATCGTCGGTCGAGCCGTCGTCCACGACGATCACCTCGCCGACATCGCCTTGCGTCAGTGCGCTCGCGAGGGTTTCGCCGACATAGGCCGCTGCGTTCTTGGCGGGAATGACGACGGACACCGCGACCGAATTCGCCGGCAGCAGGCGGCGCAGGCCCGCCGGCGCGCGCGGCGCAACCGGAAGTTCGAGAACGTCGTCGGCGGTGATCAAGCGGCGGCTCGTCTTTTAATGGACTGTTAACCAGGGCGCATCTGCAGCGCTTGCCAACGCCAGCATGGGCAATCTCGGCTGTTGCGGATGATATCCCCATTACGGTCGAAGCGTTGCCGCGAAGGTCTGCGCGACGCCGGTTTCGTGTATTAGCGTTAAGCCGGTGCCAAATCCGGACGAGTGCGGCGCGGCTCGCCGGCACCAGTGTCCGCCAGCGTCGCGGTGCTGGTTGACGGATGGTTAACGGGGATGAGCTAGAACCCGGAGCTTCTCCGGCCCCACCACCTGCCCATGGATTGCAGCTTGGATCGCAGCGCCGCCGACATCACCGACGTCGAGACCTGGTCGTTCGGCCACGTCCTGCGCGATGGGCTCGCGAGGCTGAATGCCGCGCACGCGGCGCGCTGCCTCGTCGCCGTCGCGGCGCTGCTGCTGGTGCTGGTCACGCTCGATCCGTTCCCGGACCTGCGCAATCCCGACCTCGTCACCGTCGTCGGCGGACGCATGGCATTGACCTACATCTCCTTCGGTCTCCTGGCTGCGGTCGCGGTCCTGCTCGTCGCCGCCACCGACGCTCCGTCGCTGAGGACCCTGGTGACGCCGTTGCACCTCTGCCTCGTCGGCTGGCTGCTGATCAACATCGCCTTCTCCGAGAACCGCGGCGTTTCGCTCCAGCGGTTCGTGCTCGCGGCCAGCGTGACCACGCTCGCCGTCTTGCTGCCGCTGTTGCCGCCGACGCAGCGCAGCTTCAATTTTTGCCTCGGTATCGCCGCGCTCGTGCTGCTCGCGCTCTGCTATCTCGGCGTCTTCCTCGCGCCGCAATACTCGATCCACACGGCCCTCGACATCACCGAGCCGCAACTTGCCGGCGACTGGCGCGGCAGCTTTGCCCACAAGAACATCGCTTCGCCGGTGATGACGATCCTGGTCTATGTCGGCATCTACCTGTCCGCGGTAGGCTCGTTCGTGATGGGGCCGGCGGTCGCAGCGCTGGCCGGCATCTTCCTGATCTTCACCGGCGGCAAGACGTCCTCGGTGCTGTGCCTTGCGATCTACGCGCTCGCCTCGCTGGTCTATGTCACCCCAAGCCTGTGGCTGAAGCGGATCATCTGTTTCGCGCCGCTGATCCTGATGAACCTGTTGACGGTCGGCAGCGTCCTCAGCCCGGCGCTCGGGGCGATGACCCGGCTGCTTCCGCTCGATCCCACCTTCACCGGCCGTTCGGCGATCTGGGAGTTCGCACTCGCGGCCGTCGCGGAGAAGCCGATCATCGGCCACGGCTATGCGGCGTTCTGGGACGACGTGACGGCGCGGCAGACCGCGCAAGGCGCCGAATGGGCGACGACTGCAGCGCACAGCCACAACAGCTATCTCGACCTCGCGGTCACCATCGGTCTGCCGGGGCTGATGCTCGTGATCCTCGCCTTCGTGGTCGCACCGCTCGGCAATTTCCAGACGGCCCAGGCCCACAGCCGCAGCGGTGCACTGGCCAAGCTGTTCCTGACCGTGTGGTTGTTCGGCCTGTACTACGGAGCCACCGAGACCTTCCTGCTCGAACGGCAGAATCCGATCTGGTTCATGTTCGCTCTTGCCGTGGCCGGCCTGCACTTCCTGGCAAGGTTCCAATGCGTCGAGCAGATCGAGCCGAAACGCTGACAGCTTGTCGCAGCCAAACCGCCGGTGACACCGGCTTAACGATAAGCGGCGAGGTTGCTTGTGGTCTGCAGCAAAACATAATCTACCGGGAAACATTCAGTAGTCGTATGTCCAGCGGAATGACGTTTCTCAGCGTCGAGCAACTAGACGGCCAGGTGTCCAGCACGTCGGGAATCGCAATCGATTTCGCGCGTGACTGGCGGCACGTGGCCTCGCGCCTGAGTACCGGGCACCGCACCGCGTTCCAGCATGTTGACTGGCTCGACGCCTGGTACGGGGCGTTTGGCGACGTCTCCCCGCTGATCGCCGTGATCTTCGATGTCGCCACTGGCAAGGACATCGCGATCGTGCCGATGATCAGCCATATCAGGCGTGGCATCCGCATCGTCGAATTCGCAGACCTCGGGGTCTCCGACAACAATGCCCCGATCCTGGCGCTCGATGCTGCGTTGGATGCAGAGGCGACGGATGCGATCAACGAGGCGCTGATCGACGCTTTGCGCGCGTTGCCCGATCGTTTCGATCTGCTCCGCCTGAGGAAGATGCCGGCGCAGGTCGGAGGCAGGCCCAATCCGCTGGTGTCGCTCGGGCGGCTCGGATCCTCCTCGCTCAATGGCAATCTCGTGCTGATGGGCGACGACTATCGCGACTACCAGGCCGCGATCAAGCGCCTGCAGATGCCGCGCTGCTGGCGCGTCTTCAGCCGCCATGCCGGCGCGCGCTTCGAGATCGCTGCGGACGTCGGGCGCGCGCATGAAAGGCTGGATGTGATGGATGCGCAGCAACAGGCGCGCATGCAAAAGCTCGGCTCGCCCTTCGTCCTCAACGACGAGACCCATGCGCGGTTCTATCGCGAGGTCGTTCGCCAGGGCGTCGCGGAAGGCTACGCCATAGTCTCGGCGCTGGTATGCGACGAAGGCGTCGTCGCCACCGCGCTCGGCGTCAAGCATGGCGCGACCTATGTCCTGCTGCGCATCAGTCACGCCGGCGATTCATGGTCGAGCTGCTCGCCGGGTCTGCTCGTCACTGAGCGCACCATGGCCGCGCTGCACGCGCAAGGCATTCGCCGCTTCGATCTCAGCATCGGTAATCAGGATTACAAGCGGCGCTTCGGCGCCGAGAAGGTGCCGCTGACCGATGTCAGCGTGGCGCTGTCCTGGCGCGGTTTGCCCTATGCATGGCGCGACCACGCCGCGCAGGGCCTGCGCCGCTATCCGAAACTCGCCTCCCTCGCGGCGCGAGCGATGGGCAAGGGAATTCGATAAAGAGTGCTGCAGGGTGCAGCGTTCGCGTCGTTCGAACAGCCTTACGATCCCGCGCAACTGGCGCAGCGAAGCCGGCCGCGCGAGGCGCGGAATAGGCTGCGACAATACCAGCGGCGCGCAAGCACCTGCGCGGGCTTGCGGATCATCTGCGCGATCAACAAGAGTTCGAAGGCCATTCGTATCGTTCTTTGTCGAGTATTCCGGTCATAGATGGGGCGGCATCCTCGAATGAGAATGCCGCCCGAGTCGCATCTGCCATGCAGTCGGTCGTAAGTTGAACTGCGAGGCTCAGCCGTGCAGCTTCTTGGCGGTCTCCGCGATCTGGCGGCCCTGATAGCGAGCGCCGGCGAACTCGTTGGCACTGGGCTGGCGGCTGCCGTCGCCGCCGGTGATGGTGGTGGCACCGTAGGGCGCCCCGCCGGTGACCTCGTCGAGCTTCATCTGGCCGGCGAAGCCGTAGTTCATGCCGACCACCACCATGCCGAAATGCAGCAAATTGGTGATGATCGAGAATAGCGTGGTCTCCTGGCCGCCGTGCTGGGTCGCGGTGGAGGTGAAGGCGCCGCCGACCTTGCCGTGCAGCGCGCCCTTGGCCCAGAGGCCGCCGGCCTGGTCGAGGAAGTTCGCCATCTGCGAGGCCATCCGGCCGAAGCGGGTGCCGGTGCCGACGATGATCGCGTCGTAGTTGGCGAGATCCTCGATTCTAGCGACCGGCGCGGCCTGGTCGAGCTTGTAGTACGAGGCCTTCGCGACTTCGGTCGGCACCAGCTCCGGCACGCGCTTGATGTCGACGGTGGCGCCGGCTTCGCGCGCGCCTTCGGCGACGGCATTGGCCATGGCTTCGATATGGCCATAGGCGGAGTAGTAGAGGACGAGAACTTTGGTCATGGTGGTCTCCGTTGTGTGATGAGGTGAGTTGTTCTGTTCGGTGTCGTTGCCGGGCTTGACCCGGCAACCCATCGCTCTTCGAAAGCTTCATGCGAAGGCGATGGATGCCCGGCTCAAGGCCGGGCATGACGAGTTGGTGCGTGGATGCGCTCTACGCCGCGTCGACGAGCACGAGCTCGGAGTCTTCGAGCGCCGTGATCTTCAGCTTGGCCTCGTCGCGGATTGCGGCGCCGTCGCGGGCATTGACGCGGACGCCGTTGATCTCGACGGAACCCGCCGCGGGCACGAGGTAGAGATGCCGCGACTGCTGCGGTTCGTACTCGGCGCTCTCGCCGGCCTTCAGCGTGGTGGCGAGCACCCGCGCATCGGCGCGGATCGGCAGTGCGTCCGCATCGTCCCCGAAGCCGCTCGCAATGGTGACGAGCTTGCCGGAGCGGTCCGCCTTCGGGAATGGTTTCGAGCCCCAGGTCGGCTGGCCGCCTCGCGCGGTCGGCTCGATCCAGATCTGGAAGATCCGCGTCCTGGTCGGCTCGAGGTTGTATTCGGAGTGACGGATGCCGCTGCCGGCGCTCATCACCTGCACGTCGCCCGCTTCCGTCCGGCCCTCGTTGCCGAGGCTGTCCTGATGGGTGATTGCGCCTTCGCGCACATAAGTGATGATTTCCATGTTGGCGTGGGGATGGGCGGGAAAGCCCGTGTTCGGTGCGATCTCGTCGTCATTCCACACCCGCAGGGCGCCGTGGCCCATGTTGTTCGGGTCATAGTGGCTTGCGAAGGAGAAATGATGCTTGGCCTTGAGCCAGCCATGGTCGGCGCCACCGAGCTTTGCGAAAGGTCTGAGTTCGATCATCTGTGCAATTCCTTGACGTGAACGGGCCGCGGTTCCGATCGGCGCCGAACCCGCCGTCGGCATTGGTCCTGAATTTCTGATGACCCTTGGATAAGCCCGTCCATGTGGTGTAGAAATAGAAACTGTTGAAACTCATTGTTTCCTTAACCGTCCTCTCAAGGCCGCCCGCATGGCAAAACTCCCCGATTTCGAAGCGCTCGCGATTTTCGCGAAAGTCGTGGAATTACGGTCGTTTGCGGGGGCTGCGAGCGAGCTGGCGATGTCCAAGGCGACGGTCTCCAAGGCAGTGACCCGGCTGGAGGAGCGGCTCGGCGCGCGGTTGTTCAACCGCACCTCGCGCCGGCTCGCGCTGACTGATGCCGGGCACAAGCTGGCGGAGCGCGCGACGCGCCTGCTCGTCGATGGCGAGGCGGCGGAGAACGAGGCGCTGGCGCAATCGGTCGCGCCGCGCGGGCTGGTGCGGCTCGCCGTCCCCATGACGTTCGGCATCAAGGCCGTGGCGCCGCTGCTGCCCGAGTTCTTCGAGGCCTATCCGGAAGTCTCGGTCGATCTGCACTTGAGCGATGCGACCATCGATCTGATCGGCGAGGGTTTCGACATGGCGGTGCGGATCGCGCGGCTGCCGGACTCTTCGCTGATCGCGCGGCGGCTCTTCACCATGCCGCGCTACACGGTCGCCGCGCCGTCATACCTGAAACGCCACGGCCGGCCGACGCATCCGATGCATCTCGCCCAGCACAAGTGCTTCAGCTACGCCTATCTCTCGACGCCGAACGTCTGGCACTACACCAATTCCGCCGGCGAGCAGGCCAGCGTGCGCCCTGGAGGACAGCTTCGCGTCAACAACGGCGAAGCCGTGATGCCGGCACTGATCGCCGGCCTCGGCATCGCCGAGCTGCCCGAGTTCATCGTCGGCGAAGCCATTTCCTCCGGCGAGGTCGAAGTCATCCTGAAGGACTGGACGCAGGCCGAAGGTGCCGTGCACCTGGTGACGCCGCCCGGCGGCCCGCGTCCCGCGCGCGTCGAGGCGCTCGGCGATTTCCTGGCGGCCAAGCTGCCGGGCACCTGCAAGCGGCGGACGCGCGGAAAGGCGAAGGCGTCGTAGAACGAGCACCTTCAACGACCTCGGCAATGACGGTGCTGAACTACGATATCTCCACGCCGTCGATCGCGACGATGCGCAAGCTCGGCTTCAGCGCTTCTTCCAGCTGCGACTTCAATTCGTGAACGCGAGGGTCGTTCGAACGCTTCGCGCACACCGCATATTGATGGACGGATTGCGCCAGCGCCCGCCGCGCTTCCGGTGTTCGCGTCAGCTCGGGCTTTGAAAGCCGCAAGACGATCGCGGCGAGATTCACCAGCATCTCGTCCAGCGCGAGGTCGATGGTCCCAGGATTACGCATCACACTCCCTCCCGGGAGGGCAACAACGGGCGTTGGGACGCGTTCCGGGCTCGAGGAAACATGGCTAACGTTTCGTGAATATCTTGTATCAGGACGCGTTCGCCTTCTCCGCAGTTGCGGGCGACAGCGCGCGTCTGATCACGGCCGCGCAAATCGGCAAGGTGGAATAGGTTCCCGCAGACCTTTCACATCTTTTTGTTGGTCCAGAACCGGCTCTCGCCTCATTGATTGAAGAGATTTGTCGGATTCGAGAAGGACCGAGACATGCGAGCAGAGCGGATTGTGCTGGCTGTGGCGCTTGCGGTTGGCGGCATCGTTGCGCAGGGCGCAGCCTTCGCTGAGGAATACCGCGGCACGATGGAACAGCAGATGGCGTGTACGCCCGATGTATGGCGTCTGTGCAGCGACCAGATTCCCGATGTGAATCGGATCACGGCTTGCTTGCAGCAGAACACGCCGCAGCTCTCGAGCGGCTGCCGCGCGGTGTTCCAGTCCAACAACCAGATGCCGCAACAACAACAGGCGGTGCCGCGCAATCGCGCCGCTCCGCCACCGCGTTACAACGCGGCGCCGCCACCTCCGCCCGCACAGCCGCAGCCCTACGATGAGGATGACTAGAGCATGATCCGGAAAAGTGTGAAGCGGTTTTCCGAGAAGATCATGCTCAAACAAAGACCGAAAGCGCGATGACGATCGTCCTCATCTCATCGCGAACTAGGGACGGTGCTCACACACATCGACCCACTCGGCGGCGACCAACTTGGCCAGCCGATCAGGCGTGATCCGCACCGCGCTGTGGGTCGAGCCTGCGGCCGGAACCACGACGTCGAACGCCTTCAGCGAGACATCGCAATAGATCGGCAGCGGCGATTTCAGGCCGAAGGGGCAGACGCCGCCAACCTCATGCCCGGTGATGTCGGCGACTTCCTCCAGACCCAGCATCTTCGGCTTGCCGCCGAACTGCGCCTTCACCTTCTTGTTGTCCATGCGTGAGGTGCCGGCGGCGACGATCAGGATCACGCGCTCGCCGATCCGCAACGACAGCGTCTTGGCGATCCGTCCCGGCTCGACGCCATAGGCTTCGGCCGCCAGCGCCACGGTCGCGGAGCTGATTGGGGATTCGATGACGGAGATGTCGGGGGCTTTCTCGGCGAAGAAGGCGCGAACGGATTCCAGGCTCATTCCGGGCAGCTCATTCCAATCTCACAGGCGGGCGGCGACCTTAAGCGATTTTCGGTAGCTCGGAGAGCGAGCGGACGCGGTGGTCCGGCGCAAAGCCAAGCTCGTCCATCTGGGTACGTATCGCCCTAAACATGGTGAGCGGTGCCACGAGTTCGTTCTCGACGCAAGCCAGCGCCATGGCTTCGGGCGTGACGCGTTCGATCCAGGCAACGTTCAATCCGAAGGATTTCGCACCGGCGGCGTCCCAGGGATTGGAAGAGACGAACAGAACCTCATCAGGCGCGGTGCCGAGCACCTCGCCGATCAGCTCATAAGCCTGCGGGCTCGGCTTGAAGATCTTCTTCGCGTCGACGCTGATGGTGGCATCGAGCAGGGCATCGAGGCCTGAATTGCGCACGAGTGCATTCAGCATGTCCGGGCTGCCGTTGGAGAGTATGGCGAGCTTGCGCGGCTTCAGCGCCGTGAGCGCTGCCGTCGCGTCCGGATAGAGATCGAGCTGCAGGTATTTCTCGATCACACGCTCGAATGCGTCGTTCTCGTAAGCGAGGCCCAGCATTCGGAGCGTATAGGCGAGCGAGTCGCGGGTGACGGCGGCAAAATCCTGGTAGCGCCGCATCAGCGAGCGCAGCCAGGTGTATTCGAGCTGCTTGATGCGCCAGACCTGCGTGATGATCTCGCCATAGCCCGGAAACGCATCCTCGGTGATGTCGGCGACCGATTGGATGTCGTAGAGCGTCCCGTAGGCGTCGAAGACGACGGCTTTGATGCTCAATTGATCGTTCTCCGGGATCGTTGCGCGCGCAGGGGACTATACCCGGCGCTGCGACACCGATCCAAGGTCCAGCCGATCAGTTTACCGTGCCTTGGTGTTCCAGCCCTCCCGCTCGGCGAAGACCCGGCTGACCTCCGCCATATGCTCCGTACCCCAGGAGCAGAGCGGCACGAGGGCCTGGGCCAGGCCGCGGCCCAACGGCGTGAGGCTATAGTCCACACGCGGGGGCACCTCCTTGTAGTCGGTCCGCTTCACCAGGCCGTCGGCCTCCAGCTCCTTGAGCTGCTGGATCAGCACCTTGTCGCTGACGTCGCGCACGGCTCGCCGGAGTTCGCCGTAGCGGGTCGGGCCGTCCTGCGCGAGGAAGTACAGGATCAGCGGTTTCCATTTGCCCGAGATGACCCGCAAGGTCGCATCCAGGCCGCAAGTGAAGCCGGGCAGATTCGGCGTGCAACGCTGGGCGTCTGCTTGAGCCTGCGCCGGTGGGGAGAGGAGGTCTGAACGATCTGATGACATTTTTTGGGTACTTACCAAAAGGTGCATACTTGTCGATAGGTGGGTAGGCCGCCAGCTCAGTGCAACCCTAGTGAAGGAGCACATCATGAGCAGACTACAAGGCAAGACGGCGGTGGTGACAGGCGGCGGAACCGGCATTGGGCTGGGAGCCGCCAAACGGTTCGTCGAGGAGGGCGCGTTCGTCTACATCTTCGGGCGGCGGCAGGAGCCGCTCGACGCCGCCCTCGCGCAATTGGGGCCCTCGGCGCGCGCAGTCAGGGGTTCGGTGACGGATTTGTCCGACCTCGACCGGCTATACGCGACAGTCAAAGCCGAACGCGGCGGACTCGACATCCTGTTCGCCAATGCCGGGACCGGACTGTTTGCGCCGCTCGGCGAGATCACGCCCGAGCACTACGATCACATCTTCGACGTCAATGTGAAGGGGCTGGTGTTCACGGTGCAGAAGGCCCTGCCGCTGATGCGAAAGGGATCATCGATCATCCTGACCGGTTCGAGCACGGGCGTGATGGGCACGCCGCAATTCAGCATCTACAGCGCGACCAAGGCGGCGATCCGCAACCTTGCGCGCAGCTGGGCGCTCGACCTGCGCGGCACGGGCATCCGCGTCAATGTACTGTCGCCGGGGCCGACCAAGACGGAGCTGGCGCTCGAGATCGTGGGCGAGGAGGCATTTGACGCGCTCGGCAGCTCGACTCCCATCGGGCGCGTAGGCGACCCGAGCGAGACCGGGGCCGTGGCCGCGTTCCTGGCGTCCTCGGACAGCAGCTTCATGACCGGCGGCGAGGTCTTCGTCGATGGAGGCCTAGCGCAGATCTGAAGCCTCGGGCGTGAGGACTTCGGTCCGCGGGAGCGAAGTCCTCAATGCGCCGCGGCGATGATGACACTCCTGGAGCGCAATGTAATTGGGTTCGGCCGGTCGTTCGGGTTCACCTCTCCCCGGCGGGGAGAGGTCGGATTGCGCAGCGATCCGGGTGAAGGGCCGCGGCGATCGGTGAGACCTGATGCCCTCACCCGGATCGCTTCGATGCGATCGGACCGGGAGAGGTGATCCCAAACTCACACCGCCTAGATCCCCAGCAGCTTGCGCGCGTTGGCCTTCAAGACCTTCGGCCGGATCTCGTCGCGGATGTCGATCTTGGCGAAGTCGGACAGCCAGCGGTCCGGCGTGATCACCGGCCAGTCCGAGCCGAACAGCATCTTGTCCTGCAGGATCGAGTTGATGTAGCGCACCAGGATCGGCGGGAAATATTTCGGCGACCAGCCCGATAGATCGATGTAAACGTTCGGCTTGTGGGTCGCGACCGACAGCGCCTCTTCCTGCCAGGGGAAGGAGGGGTGCGCGAGGATGATCTTGAGGTCGGGGAAATCGGCCGCGACGTCGTCCATGTACATCGGGTTGGAATATTTCAGCCGCATCCCCATGCCGCCGGGCATGCCCGAGCCGACGCCGGTCTGGCCGGTGTGGAACAGCGCGATCGCGCCGCCATTGTTGATCTCTTCATAGAGCGGATAGGCCATGCGGTCGTTGGCGTAAAAGCCCTGCATGGTCGGGTGGAATTTGAAGCCGCGGACGCCGTATTCCTCGATCAGCTTGCGCGCCTCGCGGGCCCCGAGCTTGCCCTTGTGCGGGTCGATCGAGACGAAGGGGATGAGGACGTCGAGATGCTCGGAGGCGACCTCCAGCATCTCGTAATTGTTGTAGCGGCGGAAGCCGGTCTCGCGTTCGGCATCGACAGGGAAGATCACCGCGGCGATGTTCTTGGAGCGGTAGTAGGCCGCGGTCTCCGGCACGGTCGGCGGGTGCTTGTTCGGCGACTTGAAGTACTCGGCCATCTGCGCCTGGAAATCGTCATAGCCATCGTCGGGATGGCAGCCGCAGGGCTCCTCGGCATGGGTGTGGATGTCGATGGCGACGACCTTGTCGATATCAGGCAGCTTCAGCTTGGGCATGGGTGTCCTCCCGACGTGTTGCCAAATTGATTATATCATATAACGAATTTGGCAAGGCATTGCGGCAGGTTATCGGTCGGGTAGATCGGGCCGATCCGGCCGCTTTGACTGTGCATGGGGTTGTTTTCGCGAATTTGCCGGCCCGGACCGGGGCCGTGAACATTGACATCACCTCCCGCCATGCCTTAAGAACCGCTCCGTCCCGGGCGGTCGGTCCGCCAGCGGGAAAAATCTCATTTTGCCACATTCGCGCGTGCCGAAACGGTAGTGCCGAACACGGCCTTTCGAACGTTCAGGATTCTGCCATGAAGGTCCGTAACTCGCTGAAATCGCTGCGCGGTCGCCATCGCGCCAACCGCCTGGTCCGCCGCAAGGGCCGGGTTTATGTGATCAACAAGGTGCAGCGCCGCTTCAAGGCGCGGCAGGGCTGATCTCGCCCGGCCGGACGCCTTCGCGCGCCCCGCAAGACCACGGCTCACACGAGTTTGACGCCGCCTTTGCTTTGCAAGGGCGGCTTTGCGCGTTTAGACTTTCACCATGGCAGTGAGATTCCCTCATCCGCGTACCCTGTGTCTGGCCCTTGTGCTTGCAGCCGTCGGCTTGGCTCCGGCCCTGGCGCAGCAGATCGAGCCGCCCGGCAAGCAGAAGAAGCTGCCCGAAGCGCCGGCCAAGCTGCCCAAGGTCGAACGCGGCAAGAATCTCGATTTCCTGTTCGGCGCGCTGAAGGCCGCTCCCGATGAGGCCAGCGCCAAGCATGTCGAGGCCAGGATCTGGGCGATCTGGCTCCAGACGCCGAGCGACACCGCGGCGCTTCTGATGTCACGCGCCAAGACCGCGGTCGATGCGAAGAAGATCGATGTCGCGATCAAGCTCTTGGATTCGGTCATCAAGCTCAGGCCCGATTACATCGAGGCCTGGAATCGGCGTGCGACGCTCTATTACATGCAGAACGACTATGGCCGCGCTCTCGCCGATGTCCAGCAAGTGCTGATCCGGGAGCCCCGCCATTTCGGCGCGCTCGCCGGCCTCGGCATGATCATGCAGGAGATCGGCGACGAGAAGCGTGCGCTGGATGCCTACCGCAAGGCGCTCGCCGTCAATCCGCACCTCGAAAAGATTCCCGATCAGGTCAAGGCGCTGACCGAGAAGGTCGAAGGTCGCGACATCTAGGGCACGATCCGTAGAGGGAGTGCAGCGGCTTTCCGAAGAGATCGCGCTCAAGAAGTAGGGACAAGTTGATCAACTGCCGAGTGGTTGCGGCGTGTCCGGATTAACCACGATCCGAAGCGGGCCGTCGCGAGGGCTATTGCCGGACCTGCTGCAGGCCTACCTGCAGGGCAGGGAGCACAGCCATGAAGCGTTTGGGAGTAGCAGCCATATTGCTGCTCGCGTCGGGAGCGGTGAGCTTCGCCGACGGATTGTTCTGGGTGGTCGGCAACCGCGCCACCGGAAAATGCAATATCGTGACCAGCAATCCCGTGATCATCGGCGATATCTGGTTCGGCGACGGTCCCTACAAATCCAGGGCCGATGCCAAGCTTGCCCGTTCGACGATCCGCGTCTGTCCCCCGGTCGCGCCCGAGGAGGAGAAAGAGGAAGACGGTACGGACTAGCCAGCGCTCAATGCAGGACGCTGCTGCCGCGTTCGACGAGGCCGCGGGCGGCGGCTGCGGCGTAAGCCTTTGCGAGCTCGGTCTCGAGATGCTCGTTGATCAGGAGCAGAGCCCGCACGGCACCGCGCAAGTCACCATTGCAGCTCGCGACAATTTCGTCGATTGCAGTGTCGTTCGATCTGAAGCTCATTGAAAATTCTCCGGTCAAACCAGGACAAATCCTGCCGGTCTTTCCCGCATCGCCCGAGGCTGCGAGGAGGATCGGCACCTACCCGCGCCTAGATGGCGGAACCGACCATGGCGATTATATGGAAGCGGCGATGACGGCTGCATGAAGCTGGTCCGGGGCTTGCGTGCTCTCCTAAATATCGTTGATTTTACTGTATTTTCTCGTTCCGCAATTATGCACATATCCACAGCCCCGGGATTTTCAGTGGAAGCGCGGAAAGCCGGCGGCGAAACTGCCGTGCGATCAGACCCGTAGCTGCCCTGTGCCCAGGACCACCCGGATTTTCTCCATGATCGTGATGTCAGTCGTGACGGCGCTGGTCCTGCTGGCACTGGTCACGCAGGCGGGAATCGTCGCCGTGCAACGCGCCTTTCCGCCTCAGGGCCGGATGGTCGAGGTCGACGGCGCGAGGCTTCACGTCGTCGATATCGGTCCCCGCGATTCGGGCCTTCCGATCGTGATGCTGCACGGCGCGAGCTCCAACCTCGAAGCGATGCGACGGCCGCTCGGCGACATCCTCGCCGGGGACCGCCGCGTGATTCTGATCGATCGACCCGGCCATGGTTGGAGCACGCGCGGGCGGCGACAGGATTCGACGCCGCAAATCCAGGCGCGGATGATCGATGAGGCGCTTCACAAGCTCGGGATCGATCGCGCGGTCTTCGTGGTGCATTCCTGGAGCGGCGCCCTCGGCGCGCGGATCGCGATCGATTATCCGCAGCGCGTTGCCGGTCTCGTCATGCTCGCGCCCGTCACTCATCCCTGGCGCGGCGGTGTCGGCCGCTACAACGAGATCATCGCAACGCCCGTGATCGGCCCGCTGCTCGCCTACACGATCACGCTGCCGCTGGGCTATGTCCTCGCTGAATCCGGCGCACGCAACGTCTTCCTGCCGCAAACCATGCCGGATGGCTTCGTCAAGGACTCCGCGACGCCGCTATTGCTGCGTCCGCGCGAGTTCATCGCCAATGCCTATGATCTGGTGACTCTGAAAGAGTCGGTCGCCGCGCAAGTCGCGCGCTATGGCGAGATAAAGGCGCCGGTCACCATCGTCGCCGGTGAGCCCGACAAGACGGTGAAAACCAGCATCCACGCGCGCCCGTTCGCCGCAGCGGTGCCCAATGCAAAGCTGATCGTGCTGCCCGACCTCGGCCACATGGTGCAGAACGCCGTGCCGGATCTCGTGAAGGCGGAGATCGAGACGATGTTCGGCAGGATCGTCCCGGCGCAGGCGGCCGCCGATTAAGGCGCTCTCGAGCGAAGTGGATACAGTTCGCGTGAAGAAAACGCGTCAGCTCTGGCGGCCGCCTCTTGCGCGCCTACTGCTTGATCTTCCCGTCCTTGTCGTATTGGGCGAGGAAGGCCCAGAGATTGTTGATCTCGGTCTCGTTCTTGATGCCGGCGAACGCCATCTTGGTGCCGGGAATCTTGGCCTTGGGGTCCTTGATATATTCCTTGAACGTGGCCTCATCCCAGGTGATGCCGGAATTCTTGTTCGCGTCCGAGTAATTGTAGTCCGGCGCGGTTCCCGACTTGCGGCCGTTGAGGCCGTTGAGCTCGGGGCCGACCTTGTTCTTGGCGCCTTCGCCGATCGCGTGGCAGGCCAGGCATTTGTTGAACGACGTCTTGCCGGCCGCGACATCCTGCGCCATCGCGGCAGGTGCGGTGGCAATCACGGTGAGGATCGTCAGTGCGCCAAAAGTCAGTTTTGTCATCGGGTGCTCTTCGTCTCTTCCCTGGTGGGTCTGGTCAGTCTCTTGCCTGATCGACAATCGCCGGCCCGCCGCTTTTGGCAGGCCTGTTCGGCTTGGACAAGCCATCAAACCATGACAGGTTTCACGATTTCCTACTTGTCCCAGAGCGAACTCGCGGAACATCATCGATCCGACTTTCGGATGGCCTACCCAAACAGGCGCGGACGTGATTGATTTGCCGCGACAAATTTGATCGTGGGCTTTGAGCCGGAAGGATATGTCATGACCATCATGATGCCTGCGAGCGACCAGGCGGTGCTCGCGCGCCGCGCGGAGATCATTGCTGCGTTGCGCGCAATCGTGCCCGGTGAGGGCGTGATCGACAGCGCAGCCGAGATGCGGGCGTATGAATCCGACGGGCTGACCGCCTACCGCCAGCCGCCGATGGTCGTGGTTCTGCCCGATACGACCGAACAGGTCTCGCTCGTCCTGAAATATTGTGCTGCGCAAGGCATCAAGGTGGTGCCGCGCGGCTCCGGCACGTCGCTGTCCGGCGGCGCGCTGCCGCTCGAAGACGGCGTGCTGCTGGGGCTCGGCAAGTTCAAGCGCATTCGCGAGATCGATTTCGACAACCGCGTCGTCGTCACCGAGCCCGGCGTCACCAACCTTGCGATCAGCCAGGCGGTCGCGCATGCCGGCTTCTATTATGCGCCCGATCCGTCCTCGCAGATCGCCTGCTCGATCGGCGGCAATGTCGCCGAGAATTCCGGCGGCGTTCATTGCCTGAAATACGGCATGACCACCAACAACGTGCTCGGTTGCGAGATCGTGCTGATGAGCGGCGAGATATTGCGCATCGGCGGCAAGTCTGCGGAGAACGCGGGCTACGATCTGATGGGCGTCATCACCGGCTCGGAAGGCCTGCTCGGTGTCATCACCGAGATCACGGTGCGCATCCTGCAGAAGCCGGAGACGGCACGCGCGCTGATGGTCGGCTTTGCAGAGGTCGAGGCGGCCGGCGAATGCGTGGCGCGCATCATCGGAGCCGGCATCATTCCGGGCGGCATGGAGATGATGGACAAGCCGGCGATCCACGCCGCCGAGGCCTTCGTCCATGCCGGCTATCCGCTCGACGTCGAGGCGCTCCTCATCATCGAGCTCGACGGTCCCAAGATCGAGGTCGACGAGCTGATCACGCGCGTCGAGACCATCGCCAATGCCTGCGGCTCGACCACGTGCCAGATCTCGACCTCGGAGGCCGAGCGCAATTTGTTCTGGGCCGGCCGCAAGGCCGCGTTTCCGGCGGTGGGGCGCATCTCGCCGGACTATCTCTGCATGGACGGCACCATCCCGCGCGGCGCGTTGCCGAAGGCGCTTGCCCGCATCCGCGAGCTCTCGGAAAAATACCAGCTCGGCTGCGCCAACGTGTTCCACGCCGGCGACGGCAACCTGCATCCGCTGATCCTCTACGATGCCAACAAGCCCGGCGAGATCGAGCGCGCCGAAGCCTTCGGCGCCGACATCCTGCGCGCCTGCGTCGAGTTCGGCGGCGTGCTCACCGGCGAGCACGGCGTCGGCATCGAGAAGCGCGACCTCATGCCCGAGATGTTCTCCGAGATCGACCTCAACCAGCAGCAGCGGCTGAAATGCGCCTTCGATGCGCAGGGCCTGCTCAATCCCGGAAAGGTGTTTCCGACCCTGCACCGCTGCGCCGAGCTCGGCCGCATGCATGTCCATGCGGGCAAGCTGGCGTTTCCGGACATTCCGCGGTTCTAGATTCGAAGCTATCTCCCGGAGAGGAAAAGCGTCGGTCGGCGTAACGCTCTTGCAGCGGGAGTGATGTGCATTGCTGTGCCCTCGCCCCTTGTGGGAGAGGGCAGCTCCGCTGGTCAACGCGAACTCGCGCGGGTGAGGGGTATCTCTCCGCGAGTTCAATCGTCACTTGAATTCGCGGGGAGATACCCCTCATCCGGCGCTTCGCGCCACCTTCTCCCACAAGGGGAGAAGGAAGAGCGAGCTTAGACAGCGCAGCCTTCACATCAGCGCATACTGCGCCCGCTCGCGTCTCGCCAGGAGCGGCAGCGCCTGTCCCGCGATGTAGGTCTTGAAATGCGCGCTCTCCTGGTGGGCCTTGAAGGCGGCTTCGTCGCGGAACAGCTCATAGAAGAGGAACTGCGCCGGATTGTCCTTGGCGCGGCTGATCAGGAACAGCTTTACGCCTGGCTCGCCCTGCGCCTGCGGGAGGAAGCCGCGCAGGATCTCGGCAACCCGGTCGGCCTCTTCGGCCTTGGCTTCCCATTGCGCCACGACGAGAAGTCCGCCGCTGACGGCCTGATGGACGGCTTGTTGGTTCATTGCCTGTTCGTTCATGATGGAGCTCCTTTGCGACGAGGTCTCCCATCGGTAGCAAAGCTCCGGGCGGCAATGGTTCGATGACGATCGTAGTGCGAATGTCGCAGGGTGGCACCGCGCTTCGTCACCCGTCGAATTGATTTCCTGCGCGAATTTCGCTACCGCCTTTGCCCGTGGATACGCTCAAGGTCAGAGACGCCAAAGACGTTGAAGAGGTGGTGCGCGCGGCGATCGCCAACGAGCAGCCGCTCGAGATCATCGGTCATGGCAGCAAGCGCAGCATCGGTCATGCCATGACGACCAATGCGGTGCTCGACGTCTCCGCGCTGAATGCCGTCACCTCCTACGAGCCCAACGAGCTCATCATCACGCTCCAGGCCGGCGCGCCGCTGGCCGACGTGCTGGCGCTGATCGATGCCAAGAACCAGCAATTCGCCTTCGAGCCGATGAACACCGCGCCGCTGCTGGGCACCCCCGCACTCGGGACGATCGGCGGGATGATCGCGGCCGGGCTCGCCGGTCCGCGGCGTATCCGGGCGGGCGGGGCGCGCGATCATCTGTTGGGAGCGCACGCCGTCTCGGGCTTCGGCGACAGCTTCAAGACCGGCGGAAAGGTGGTGAAGAACGTCACCGGCTACGACCTCTGCAAGCTGCTCGCCGGGTCCTGGGGCACGCTGTCGGTGATGACGGAGGTCACGCTCAAGGTGATGCCGAAGCCGGAGGCCGAGCGGACGCTGCTGCTGCGCGGGTTGGATGATGCCGCCGCCAACAAGGCCATGACCGCGGCGCTGGGCTCGCCCTTCGATGTCTCCGGTGCCGCGCATCTGCCGAAATCGGCATCCCGGACCGGGACCGAGGGGATTGGCGACATCGCGGGCCAGGGGGAGGCGCTGACCGTGCTGCGGCTCGAGGGCATCACCGCCTCCGCCGCGCACCGCGCCGGCTCGCTGCGCGAATTGCTGGCGCCGTTCGGAACCGCGACGCTGGTCGAGGATGGGGCATCTGCGGCGCTGTGGGCCGCGATCCGCGATGTGCTGCCGTTTGCGGCCGGCGGCGCGCTCGGCGCCTGGCCGGTGTGGCGGATCGTCTGTCCGCCGGCCTCGGGCGCGGCACTCGGCACGCAATTGGCACGCGAGACGGGGGGCGATCTGATCTACGACTGGGGCGGCGGGCTGATCTGGGCGGCAGTGCCACCGACGCCGGACGCGCATGCCCCGGTCGTGCGCGAGCGCACGAACGCGGTCGGTGGGCACGCCACGCTGATCCGGGCGGCCGAGGATGTCAGGCGCAAGATCGACGTGTTTCAGCCGCAGGCGCCGGGAATCGCCGCCCTCAGCGAGCGGGTGCGTGCCAGCTTCGATCCGAAGACCATTCTCAACCGGGGACGGCTGACGCGGGGCGCTGCGTCATGAAGACCGAATTCTCGCTCGCGCAACTCGCCGACCCCGACATCGCGGAAGCCGACAAGATTCTGCGGGCCTGCGTCCATTGCGGCTTCTGCACCGCGACCTGTCCGACCTATGTGCTGCTCGGCGACGAGCTCGATAGCCCGCGCGGCCGCATCTATTTGATGAAGGAGATGCTGGAAAAGGACCAGGCGCCGACGGCCGAGGTGGTCAAGCATATCGACCGCTGCCTGTCGTGCCTTGCCTGCATGACGACCTGCCCCTCGGGTGTGAACTACATGCACCTCGTCGACCAGGCCCGGGTCAGGATCGAGCAGCGCTATCAGCGGCCGCTGCCGGAGCGGCTGCTGCGTCAGGTGCTGGCCTTCGTCCTGCCGGACCCGCAGCGCTTCCGCATCAGCATGTGGCTGGCGCGGCTGGCGCGTCCGCTGAGCGTCCTGCTGCCGACGCCCCGGCCTTCGGCGACGCCCGGATTGGTCCAGCGCATCAAGGCGATGCTGGCGCTGGCGCCGAACCAATTGCCACCGGCCGGGCCTGCGCCGGGCAGCGTGTTCGCACCGCTCGGCAAGAAGCGCGGACGTGTGGCGCTCCTCCAGGGCTGCGCCCAGCAGGTGCTGGCGCCGCGCATCAACCAGGCCGCCATCAGCCTGCTGACCCGCCACGGCATCGAGGTGGTCCTGGTCCGGGACGAGCAGTGCTGTGGCGCGCTGACCCATCACCTTGGCAACGACCGGGATGCGCTGGCGCGAGCTCGCGCCAACGTCGCGGCGTGGCGCAAGGAAGCGGCCGGCGAGGGGCTCGACGCCATCCTGGTGACGACCTCCGGCTGCGGCACGGTCGTGAAGGACTATGGCTATCTCCTGCGCGAGGACTCCGCGTTCGCGGCCGATGCGGCGAAGGTGTCGGCGCTCGCCAAGGACATCACCGAATACGTCGCCGGCCTCGAACTCGCGACGACTGCGAGACAGGACGACATCGTCGTCGCCTATCACTCCGCGTGTTCATTGCAGCACGGGCAGAAAATCACGGGCCTTCCGAAAGAATTGCTTTCCAAGAATGGATTCGTGGTGAAAGATGTGCCCGAGAGTCATTTGTGTTGCGGTTCGGCGGGGACCTACAACATTCTCCAGCCCGAGCTTGCGGGCCGGTTGCGCGACCGCAAGGTCGCCAACATCGCAAGCGTCAAGCCGGACATGATTGCCGCGGGCAATATCGGCTGCATGGTGCAGATTGCCAGTGGCACGTCAGTTCCGGTCGTACACACGATTGAGCTTCTCGATTGGGCTACGGGCGGGTCGCGGCCGACATCGAATGCACAAGCTTGAGCTTTCAAGGGCTCGAGCTTTCGTCCGAAGGTGACGGCAGAACGACGCCCGATCGACCATTGTTCGGCGGCAACAGGAGGACCACGATGGCGAAAGCGAAGAAGAAGAAAAGCAAGAAGGCCAAGAAAGCGAAGAAGGCCGTAGCAGCGAGAAAGACCGCAAAGAAGGCAGCCAAGAAGTCCGCAAAAAAGTCTGCCAAGAAGACTGCGAAGAAAACTGCGAAGAAGTCTGCCAAGAAGGCAGCCCCGAAGAAAGCCGCCAAGAAGGCTGCAGCGAAGTCGGCCAAGAAGGCCGCACCCAAGAAGGCCGCAAAGAAAGCGGCACCGAAGAAGGCGAAGGCAGCTCCTGCTCCGAAGCCGTCGGCACCGGTGGAAGCTCCGGCTCCCGAGCCTGCCTCCGAGACAAGCTGGGCGATGCCTTCGTCTTCTGCGGAACCCGCGCCGGCCGAGGGGCAGGGGTAAGCCCGGCCGCTCCTGGCTCTTGAAGCGATCTGCAATCAGGAAGGCCGCGGCGCCGGGCGCTGCGGCCTTTTTGCATCTTCGCGGGCTGATTCTGCCTCAGCCTTCGGCCGTGCCTGTCTGATTCGTGGCCTGGGGGTTTCCCAGCCGAAGACCCCCGGACTTACACGGGCCCCCTGTGCACTTTGGAATGCAAAAAATGTGATCGGGAAGCCACACAGGCGAACAACCTTTCGTGAAATGGTCAAAACGCCTAAAAAGTCGGCAGATGCCCGCGCTTTTTGCTTCACGGTTCCTATCCGCCAATCCAGATTGTCGCAGTGATGTAATTTGCAATCAGGTCGCGCGCCCCGGGGGGCTTCCGGGATCCGACTGGGGTCTAAGAACTGGTGATGGGGATCGAAATGAAAAAAGTGGCTTTGTTGGCAACGGCGCTGGCAATGGTGGCGACGGGTTCGGCTTTCGCGGCAGACTTGCGGGTGAAGGCGCTGAAGGCCCCGCCGCCGCCGGCCTTCGATCCCTGGGATGTCGCCTTCGGCGCCGGCATCACGAACGATTACATCTTCCGTGGTATCACCCAGTCGAACCACAACCCGTCGGTCACGGCCTATTTCGAGCCGCGCTACAACGTCAACAAAGACCTCCAGCTCTATATCGGTGCGGCCGCCGCGAGCATCTCGTTCCCGAACCGCGCCGCGGCCGAAGTCGACATCTACGGCGGTATCCGCCCGACGTTCGGCATGTTCGCCTTCGACTTCGGTGTCTGGGGCTATCTCTATCCGGGCGGAAGCTGCTTCGGCTCGCAGGGCACCCTCGCGCAGGGCAATTGCGGTACCAGCCTGGATAACTCCCAGGGCGCGATCGGCCTTCCGATCAACGGCAACTTCGCCAAGAAGGACGCAAGCTTCTTCGAAGCCTATGCCAAGCTGAACGTCGCCATCAACGATCAGTGGACGGTCGGCTTCAACGAGTACTATTCGCCGAACTTCCTGAACATCGGCGCCTGGGGCAACTATGCGTCGGTCACGGCCAAGTGGACCGCGCCGAGCACGACCTTCGGCGCCAGTGGCGTCGGCATGTACGTGTCGGGTGAGTTCGGCCGCCAGTGGTTCGGCACCTCCGACATCTTCTATGGCATCGCAGGCGATCCGCGGTACGCGAACGGCATCAAGGAGCCGAGCTACAACACCTGGAACGTCGGCCTCGGCTTCACCTACAAGGTGTTCACGCTCGATCTGCGCTACTACGACACCGATCTGTCGAAGGGTGACTGCAACGCCTTCACCAGTGACTTCTCCGCCACCAACTCGAGCCCCAGCTTCGTCACCCCGATCAACGGTGGCGCGAACGCAGCCACGGCTTTCGGCTCCAACTGGTGTAGCGCTGCTGGCGTCGCCAAGCTCTCTGTCGACCTGACGGCGATGACCAACCTGAAGTAAGTTTCCTTCCGAGACGACTTGGCGAGGGCGGCAGGACAACCTGCCGCCCTTTTGCTTTGGGGGCCACTTGCGTTGGCGGCCGCTCGAGATGCCGTCATGGCCGGGCCTGTCCCGGCCATCCACGTAGCCGCACAAAGAACGTGGATGCCCGGGAACAAGCCGGGGCATGACGATGTGGCAGCCTGCGCGGCGCCTCAGCCCGCCGCACTAGGCTCCTTCTCGGCCGGCGCGCCGCCGCCGAGAACGTGGATCGTACCGTCCTTCACCAGCGCCACCTTGCGCGTGTGGAAAGCGTCGAGCGTCGAGCGGTGGCCGATCGAGACGATGGTGGCGTGTGGCAGCTTCTCCGCCAGCAGGCGGTAGAGCCGGGCCTCGGAGGGTTCGTCCAGCGACGCCGTGGCCTCGTCCAGGAACAGATAGTCCGGGACATGCAACAGCGCGCGCGCAAGCCCCAGGCGCTGCTGCTCGCCGAGCGACAGCATCCGGTTCCAGTGGCCGTCCTCCCCCAGCCGCTCGGCAAGGTCGGGCAGCCCGACGGCGATCAGTGCATCGCGGACTTGCGCGGCGCCGAACGCGCCGGGCGCGGCCGGATAGACGACGGCATCGTGCAACATGCCGACCGGAAAATACGGCCGCTGCGGCAGCATCATCAGCTTTGCCTTCTCGGGGATGACAACCGTGCCGGTACCGAACGGCCAGATGCCGGCGATGGCCCGGAATAGCGTGGACTTGCCGGAGCCGGACGGGCCGGTCACCAACACGCGCTCCGACGTCTCGATGGTGAAGGCCTTGGCGGCAACCAGCGGCGTGCCGTTGGGCAGGTTCACGCAGAGCTGCTCGAGGTCGATATGGCGGCCGCCGCCGGCGACCTCCAGCGCGATGGCAGGCTCATGTGCCGGCAGGTTCCCGGCTGAACCGACGGACATCTCGAAGCCATCGAGGCGCGCAACGATCGAGCGCCACTCCGCCAGAGACCGGTAGGCCGTGACGAAGAACGACAGCGCGCCCTGCACGCTGGAGAAGGCGGATGCGGTCTGCATCATGTCGCCGAGCTGGATCTTCTTGGCGAAGAAGGCCGGCGCCACCAGCACGTATGGAAAGATCACTGCGGCCTGCTGATAGCTGGCCGTGAACGCGGTGAGGCGTTTGGTCCGGCTCATGATGGCGTACCAGTTGGCGATTACGAAGCCGAAGCGATCGAGCAGGCGTGCCCGTTCGGCGCCTTCACCCCTGAGCAGCGCGATCTGCTCGGAATTCTCGCGGACGCGGACGAGATTGAAGCGGAAGTCGGCCTCGTAGCGCTGCTGCTCGAAATTGAGGTTGACCAGTGGCGCACCGATCCAGTGCGTCAGTGCGGTGCCGAAGACCGCGTAGATCAGCGCGCCCCAGCACAGATAGCCGGGGATCATGAGATCGGTGCCGAACAGGTGTAGCGGCGCGGCGTTGGATAGGCCCCAAAGGATGATGACGAATGAGAACAGCGTCACGATCGACGAGAGCAGGCCGAGCCCGATGGTCAGGGTCTGCTCGACGAAATTCTTGACGTCCTCGGTGATGCGCTGGTCCGGGTTATCGGCCGCATCGCCCTTGAGCTGCATGCGGTAATGCGTGGCGCTCCGCAGCCATTCGCCGAGATAATGCCGGGTGAGCCATTGCCGCCAGCGAATCTGGAGCCACTGGTTCAAGTAGAGCTTGTAGACAGCCAGCGCGATATAGGTGGACGCGAGCGCGACGAAGATCCAGATCTCCCTGACGAAGGTGTCCCAGTCGCTGGTCTGGAGCGCGCTGTAGAACCGGTTCTGCCACTGGTTGACGAGCACGTCGATCGCGACCAGTGCCAGCTCCATCGCGACCACGGCGGCGAGCAGGCCCCGGCCGGCCCATTTGTCTTCCGATCGGAAATAAGGGATGGCGATTCGCCAGACGATCGCGAGCGTGGCGCTGATGTTCTTCACAGAGCAGGGTCTCCTCGGGAGATGTGCATGACGGCCCAGAGCCAAATACTTGAGGCAATGGCGAAAACGGGCGCGCTTAGACTAAAGTTGCAAGATCTGCAATTTGCGTTGGATTGTCGCAGCCCACAACCCTAGCATGGGGTTCGACGGCGCGGGGCAGGGTGGTTCGGGATTTCGCGAGCTTGTGAGCGGACGGGAACCGCCTGCATTCGCGAGGAATTGGCGTCCAGCCGGGGGTTATCACTTTCAGCGTCAAGCAGGACGGCTCTCCACGCGGGCCGCCTGCCGCAACATGCGTGGGGAGAAAGTCAATGTGGAATCAGATCTATGATCCGCTCAACAGCCCGGTACTGTCGACCATCGCGGCTGCGGTGCCCGTCGTTACGCTGCTGATCCTCATCGCGAGCGGCCGCGTCCAGGCGCATATCGCGGCCGTCATCGCCGTGATCGTGACCAACCTGATCACGATCTTCGTTTTCACCATGCCCGCGAACATGTCGATCCGCGCCTCGGTGCTGGGCATCGTCACCGGATTCTTCCCCATCGGCTGGATCGTCCTCAACGTCATCTTCCTCTACCAGGTGACGGTGAGCACCGGCCGCTTCGAATTGCTCAAGCGCGCCGTCGGCGGCGTCACCGAGGACCGGCGGCTGCAATTGCTGCTGATCGCGTTCTCGTTCGGCGCGTTCTTCGAGGGCGCCTCCGGCTTCGGCACGCCGGTCGCGATCACCGGCGCCGTGCTCATCGGGCTCGGCTTCTCGCCGCTCGCAGCCTCCGGCCTGTCGTTGATCGCCAACACCGCGCCGGTCGCCTATGGCGCGCTGGGCACGCCGATCCAGGGGCTTGCATCGGTCACGGGACTCGATCCGTACATCCTGGGTGCGATGGTTGGCCGGCAATTGCCGTTCTTCTCGCTGATCGTGCCGTTCTGGGTGGTGTGGGCCTTTGCGGGGTGGAAGGGCATGAAGGATGTCTGGCCGGCGGTCCTCGTCACCGGCATATCGTTTGCCGTCCCGCAATTCGTGATTTCGAACTACATCAATCCCTGGATCGTCGACATCGGCGCCTCACTGATCTCGATGGGGGCGCTGATCCTGTTCCTGAAGGTGTGGCAACCGAAGCAGCTTTGGCTGTCGCCGGCGCTGCGGGGCCACGATGAATCGGCCTCGACCATGGCTGCGGCAAGGCCGCTCGACAAGACGCCGCTGACGCAGGCCGAGCTCTTCAATGCGCTCCTGCCATGGATCATCGTCTGCATCGTGATGCTGATCTGGGGCAACGGCGCCTTCAAGGGCTGGGCGAACTCGATCTTCGTCTGGAACTATCCCGTGCCCGAACTGCACCAGATGATCAACAAGATGCCGCCGGTCGCGCCAGGGCCGACGAAAGAGAGCGCGGTGTTCAGCTTCACCTATCTGTCCTTCACCGGCACCGGCATGTTGATCGCGGCGATCATCTCCGGCATCCTGATGGGCGTCGGTCCCGGCGGGCTCATCGCCCAATATGGCCGCACCATCCGGCTCTGCGCGATCTCGCTGATCACGATCTCGGCGATGCTGGCGATCGGCACGCTCACCCGCCTGTCCGGCGTCGACGCAACGCTGGGTCTCGCCTTTGCCGCGACCGGTGTGCTCTATCCCTTCTTCGGCACGCTGCTCGGCTGGCTCGGCGTGGCGCTGACGGGATCGGATACGTCGTCCAATATCCTGTTCGGCAACCTCCAGAAGATCACCTCCGAGCAGCTCGGCCTGTCGCCGATCCTGATGAGCGCGGCGAACTCCTCCGGCGGCGTGATGGGCAAGATGATCGACGCCCAGTCGATCGTGGTCGCCTCCACCGCGACCAACTGGTACGGGCATGAGGGCACCATCCTGCGCTTCGTGTTCTGGCACTCGATCGTGCTGGCGTGCCTCGTCGGTGTGCTCGTGACGTTGCAGGCTTATGTCTGGCCGTTCACGGCGATGGTCCTGAAATAGCCGCCTGCGCCTCGTTCGAGGCAAATCCCCGCAAGGTTCGCCCCCGCGGGGATTTTTTGCATCCGGGCGAACCTTCTCAATGGCAGCGCCATCTTATAGAAGGTGCCGCAAATCAGGTCGGTCGAGAGGTCTCATGGTTTCGCTCATGCGATTGGTGTGTGCGGCAGTTGCAATGCTCGCGATGTCCACGCTCGCGCGTGCCGAGGACGGTTTCCCGTTCGGCACCGAGATGACGCTCGAAGCGTTGCCGCAAGCAGGCTCGAAGCGGATTCCGAACATCGAGATCGGCGACCATGGCGAAGTCGTGCTGGAGCTCTGGTGCAAGGGCGGCAAGGGCCAGTTCTCGGTTGCCGGCAACACCGTGATCTTCGTTCCCGGCCAGATCCAGGACCGTTCCTGTCCGCCGGCGAAGGCGCAGGCCGACGACGAACTCGTGGCCGCGCTCGGCAGCGTCGAAACCTGGAAGCGCCAGGGCGACGTGCTGACGCTGATCGGCCCCAAGCCGCTGCGCTTTCGGACGACGGGGAATTGAACGTCAGGGCATTCCGGGGCGCGCATAGCGCGAACTATGGTGCGCAGTTGCGCACCTGAGAATCTCGAGATTGTAGCGCGAGATTCCGGGTTCGACGCTGACGCGTCGCCCCGGAATGACTACGTCACTTCCACTCCGATTTGTCGGCGTCCCAGCGTTGGCCCTTCAGCTCCTTGGCAAGCGCCTCGATCGAGCCGTTGTCGTCAGGCAGATCGCCTTCTTCGTCCGGGCTCGCATCGTCGGACAGATTGAGCTTGGCACCGCTGCTCTCGTCGGCGGTCGTGGTCGCGGGGCTGCCGATCCAGAGCATGAGCTTGTCGGTCGTGCCGGGCTTGTCCGGCGAGACGAGCCCTGCGACCTCGATCGTGTCGGTGAGATCGAGCGCCGCATAATCCTGGTTCGGCCGCTTGAACACCAGCTTGAGCTTGCCGGTGGCCGGGTCGAAGTTCTGCGAGACCGGCTTTGCGGCGAGCGTCCTGCTCAGCACGCTCGCCACCGCAGTCGCGAGCTTGCCCTTGTTGATCTTGTCGCCCTCGCGCCAGTCCGCCGCGGGAAAGCGGATGGTGCGGTCCATCTCGGTCATGCCCGCGGTCCAGCCTGCGGCCGTGATGCCAGGCATCGCCTTGAATTTCGACAGCAGCGCGCCGGCGCGCTCGGGATCGACCGACATGTTGATGGTCTGCTCGCCTGCGCGCAGTGCGTCGCAGCCGACGGTGAGGCTGGTCAGCGTCACCTCGACCTCCTGGCCCTTCAGGCTCTTCAGGAAGTCGGTCGCCGCGTCGAGCTTGACCTTGACTGCGATCGCCTCCGGCGAGACGTCGGTGAAATCCTTCGGCTGCGGCGTGATGCCGTCGTCGGAGGTCTGGTTGTCCAGAAATTCCCTTTCGCTGAGATCGGAATTGTCGGGCGAGGTGACCTCGGTCACCGCCTGGCCGATCGCGATCTGGCCGCGGAATTCGAACGTGTCGCCGGACTGTTTGCGCGTCAGCTTGACGCTGACCGGCGACTTCTCACTGATGCTCTGCGTCGTTCCTGTCAGCGCCTGGCCGGCGACCTGGAGATTGACGACGAAGCGGTCCTTGCGGTCGGAGTTCTTCGCGATCGGGTAGCAGACGTCGAGCACCGCCGCGGTGACCGTCTTGCCCTGGCGCGTCTCCTTCAGGATCACGTCGGCATTGCCGTCCATCAGCCCGTCGATCGAGGTGAAATAGCGCGTCTCGATGCCGCCCGGCGCCGTCGCCTTCGGCGACAGCTTCATCTGGGCGGAGGCGAACTCGGGCGAGACGGCGAGCAGAGCCGCCAGAAGGGCAATCGAACAAACCGGAAGCGCGCGCATCGACGAAGACCTCGGGCAACGGGCATGATCCGGAAAAGTGTGAAGCGGTTTTCCGGGAGGATCATGCCCAAACAGTTAGAATCGGCGCCACCGTAGTGGTTTTTGGCTGCCGGTTGAATTGGAAAGCGGAGAGGCAGGGTCGGCAAAAAAGAAGGCCGCCCGGAGGCGGCCTTCGCAATATTGCAATGGAACGGAGCCTAGAAGCCGCCCATGCCGCCGCCGGCCGGCATGGCCGGCGCGGCTTCCTTCTTCGGCAGCTCGGCGACCATGGCTTCGGTGGTCACCAGCAGGCCGGCCACGGAGGAGGCGTCCTGCAGCGCGGTGCGTACCACCTTGGCGGGATCGATGATGCCCTTCTCGACCATGTCGACATAGTCCTCGGTCTGGGCGTCGAAGCCGAAGGTCTCGGACTTGTTCTCCAGGATCTTGCCGACGACGATCGAGCCTTCCACGCCCGCGTTCTCGGAGATCTGGCGGATCGGGGCTTCCAATGCCTTCAGCACGATGTTGATGCCGGCCTGGACGTCGTCATTGGCGTTGGTGAGACGGCCCACCGCCTTCTTGGCGCGGAGCAGCGCGACGCCGCCGCCGGGGACGATGCCTTCCTGCACCGCAGCGCGGGTGGCATTGAGCGCATCCTCGACGCGGTCCTTCTTCTCCTTGACCTCGATCTCGGTGGCGCCGCCGACGCGGATCACCGCGACGCCGCCGGCGAGCTTGGCGAGGCGCTCCTGGAGCTTCTCACGGTCGTAGTCCGAGGTGGTCTCCTCGATCTGGGCCTTGATCTGGCCGACGCGCGCCTCGATGTCGGGCTTCTTGCCGGCGCCCTTGACGATCGTGGTGTTTTCCTTGTCGATCACCACCTTGCCGGCGCGTCCCAGCATCTTCACCGTGACGTTCTCGAGCTTGATGCCGAGCTCCTCGGAGATGAGCTGGCCGCCGGTGAGGATCGCGATGTCCTCCAGCATGGCCTTGCGGCGGTCACCGAAGCCCGGCGCCTTGACGGCCGCGACCTTGAGGCCGCCACGCAGACGGTTGACGACCAGGGTCGCCAGCGCCTCGCCCTCGACGTCCTCGGCGATGATGACGAGCGGCTTGCCCGACTGCACCACGGCCTCCAGCACCGGCAGCATGGCCTGCAGGCCCGAAAGCTTCTTCTCGTGCAGGAGGATGTAGGCATCCTCGAGCTCGGCGGTCATCTTCTCGGCGTTGGTGACGAAGTAGGGGCTGAGATAGCCGCGGTCGAACTTCATGCCTTCGACGATGTCGACCTCGGTGTCGAGCGACTTGTTCTCCTCGACGGTGATGACGCCCTCGTTGCCGACCTTCTGCATCGCCTGGGCGATCATCTTGCCGATGGCGGCGTCACCGTTGGCCGAGATGGTGCCGACCTGGGCGACCTCGGAGGAGGCGGCGACCGGCTTGGCGCGCTTCTCGATGTCCTTGACCACGGCCGCGACTGCGGTGTCGATGCCGCGCTTGAGGTCCATCGGGTTCATGCCGGCCGCAACGGCCTTGGCGCCCTCGCGCACGATGGCCTGGGCCAGTACGGTCGCGGTGGTGGTGCCGTCGCCGGCGGTGTCGTTGGTCTTGGAGGCGACCTCGCGCAGCATCTGGGCGCCCATGTTCTCGAACTTGTCCTCGAGTTCGATCTCCTTGGCGACGGTGACGCCGTCCTTGGTGATGCGGGGCGCGCCGAACGACTTCTCGATGACGACGTTGCGGCCCTTCGGGCCGAGCGTCACCTTGACGGCGTTGGCGAGAATGTCGACGCCGCGCAGCATGCGGTCGCGCGCGTCTCCGGAAAACTTGACGTCTTTGGCAGCCATGTCTGCAATCCCTCGTGTTTCGTGATGTGTCTTGTTCGTGCTGTTTCCTGCCGCGCTCCCTCCGTCTTACCGGGCTTGTCCGGCCTGCACGGCCGTAGCCGCCTCGGCGGGGCAAGCCCGGGCATGACGATGGAGCATTCAGCGGCCGTTCAGGCAGATGGCCTTAGGCCAGCACGCCCATGATGTCCGACTCCTTCATGATCAGGAGCTCTTCGTTGTCGATCTTGACCTCGGTGCCCGACCACTTGCCGAACAGCACGCGGTCGCCGACCTTGAGGTCGATCGGGATCAGCTTGCCGGTCTCGTCGCGGCCGCCGGGCCCGACGGCGACGACCTCGCCCTGCGACGGCTTCTCCTTGGCGGTGTCGGGAATGATGATGCCGCCCTTGGTCTTTTCCTCGGCGTCGATACGTTTGACCACGACACGGTCATGCAGCGGACGAAATTTGGATTTAGCCATGACGTTTCCCTTTGGAGGCTCGCTTCGGAAGGAGTGGAAGTCGGTGGGGCGGCGCGTCCGTCCACCCTCTCCCTGAGAGACCGAACGGCGCGCTTAGCAATCGGGCTTTCCGAGTGCTAATAGTGCGCCCGGAAATATGGCTTGGCCGCGATCCTGTCAAGCAAAGGTGGTTAAGCGATTGTTGAGGCGGATATAGGATGGTGGCATTGGAAACTCGTTCGGGGCGCCGGCGTACAGTAGGACGTCATTGCTCCGGCAGCGGTTTTGCGCTTGGCTGCGGGAGGGGTGCGGCCGTCGTCTTGTTCGGGGGAATGCCATGATCAGTTCAGCTCACGCGCGCACGGTTGCCAATCTGGCGGCAGCCTCCTGTCTGGCGCTGTTGCTGGGCGCCTGCGGCGGCGGCATGAGCCTGCCGTCCTTCTCGTCGTCCTCTCCGCCGCCCGAGGCCGAACCCGGCACGGCTCCGGAAATGCCCGCCACCATCCGCGCCGACGAGATCGTCGGCCGCTGGGGTCTCGCCTCGTTCCAGAACCCGGCCGACCGCGCCCGTACCGAGGCTGCCGCCCGGGCGCAGTGCAAGAACCCCTATGTGATCACCGCGGGCTCCTCCGGCGGCGTGATCATGCATCTGGCCGACCAGGCGACACCGCAGGAACTGCGGCTGAAGGGCTCGCCGAGCGGCAAGAACTACATCGGACCGGCGGGGCCAACCCCCGGCGAGCAGGATCGCGAGATCATCTCCTTCGACGGCCGCGTCCTGATCACCCGCTTCATCGACAAGGACGCCGCCACCCGCTACGGCAACATGGTCTACGTCCGCTGCGCGCCGCGGGCGTGATGTCTCTTAACCCTCTCCCCTTGTGGGCCCTTGTGGGAGAGGGTGGCTCGCCGCAAAGCGGCGAGACGGGTGAGGGGTATCTCTCCGCGAGTGAAAATCTCGCAGTCCAGTTTGCTGAAGCAACCCCTCATCCGGCGCTTCGCGCCACCTTCTCCCACAAGGGGAGAAGGGAAGGGTGCCCCGCGGTTGGTCTTACAAAACAAAAAACGCCGGCTCGCGCCGGCGTTTTCATTTTCCGTAATCCGCGTCCGCTCAGTCGAACAGCGCGTCGATGTCGTCCTGCGAGGCATGGCCGACGTCGCCGGCGAGCTTCGGGCCGTTGAGGAGCTTATCGTCGTCGCTGCGGTTGTCGACATGCGCCGGGACATGGGCCTTGATGGCGTCGACGCCGCCCCAGATGTCCATCATCGCATTGATGTGCTGCTCGATGAACTTCATCGTGGTCATGACCTTGCTGATGCGCTGGCCGGTCAGGTCCTGGAAGTTGCAGGCTTCGAAGATCGAGATGACGCGTTCCTGGATGTCGTCGGCCAGCCGCTTCTGCTGATCGGCCGAGTCCACCTTGGACATTGCGCTGGCGGCCTGGTCGATCGATTCTGCGGCTTCGAGGATCTGCTGGGTCGCCTGCTCGGTGCCGCCGACCACCGCGCCGAGCTCGCCATTGACCTTGGCCATCTCGCCGCCGTCGAAGCTCTTGCCGTGCAGCGTCGCGATCTCGCGCTTGGTGCGATCGATGGCATCGTGGATGAGGTCGAGCTCGACCTTCAGCTTCTCGCACTGCTCGATCTGTGCCCGGTAGGTATCGAGCATGGTGCGCGCTTCGGCCAGCTCGTGGGCCGTCGAGGCGTCGATCGCCGCCATGGCTGCACTGCCGGACAGTGGGGCGGCACCCTTCGCCATCTGTGCGCGGATCGCGCGCAGCTCGGCCATGATCTCGCTATGCATCGGGGGGGCCTCTTCAACTACATCTGGAATGGGCATCTCGCCACCGACGATATCCTCGACACGAAAACGTTTGCGGTGAACAGCCATCAGGAAACTCCCCCACCTCATTCACGCGTCTTTGTAGGCACAAGCGATTTAACACGAAGTTCACAGCGGGAACTGCCAGGCGGCCCGCGAGCGACGCTTCGCGAAGAAGCGATTAACCATGGACGCGCGACGTTCATGGAAAATAAACGCTGATCGCCAAATTGCGCCGCCATTCGCGACGTGGTGAATCCAAACGCCCGATGCGTTTACCAAACGAAACGGCTTTTGCTCTTTATTGACCACGTCGCGGCGCCGATCAGCCAGGCAGCTTCCGCGACGCATGTGATCTAGACGAAACAGTACAGAGTACGTCGATGTTCAAGAAAATGTCTGTCGCGCTGCTCGGCAGCGCTTGCACCTTCATGGCCGGCACCAACGGCGCCGGCGCCTTCGACAACAGCGTGCCGAACGATCCGCCCGCGGTGCTCTACGCGCCGCAGGTGCCGCCGGCGCCGGTGCGCGTCGCTTCCAATTCGAACATGGGTGGCGGCTTCATCGAGTTCCTGTTCGGCGACGGTCCCGGTCGCGGTCCGGCCTACGCGCCGCAGCAGCCGGTGTATCAGCAGCAGCCGGCCTATTACGATCAGCGTCGCCTGCCGCCGATGGGCGAGCCGCAGATGCAAGGCGCAGCTCTCCAGCAGGAGGCGATCGATCCGCGGCAGCGTCCGTTCGATCCTAGATTCGAGAAACAGCTCGTTGACTATAACGGCAACGAAAGTCCCGGCACGATCGTGGTCGATACGCCGAACAAGTTTCTCTATCTCGTCGAGGGCAACGGCAGGGCGATGCGCTACGGCATCGGCGTCGGCCGTCCCGGCTTCACCTGGTCCGGCGTGAAGTCGATCACCGCCAAGCGCGAATGGCCGGACTGGACGCCGCCGAAGGAAATGCTCGCGCGCCGTCCCGATCTGCCCCGGCACATGGAAGGCGGTCCGGAAAATCCTCTTGGCGCCCGCGCGATGTATCTGGGATCGACGCTCTATCGCATTCACGGCTCCAACGAGCCATGGACCATCGGCACCAACGTCTCCTCCGGTTGCATCCGCATGCGCAACGAAGACGTCATCGACCTCTACGGCCGCGTCAATGTCGGCACCAAGGTCGTGGTGATGTGATGCTCGCTTTGCCCTCTCCCCTCGTGGGAGAGGGTGGCTTCGTGTCCAGACCGGATAGATAGGTAACACAGTAGACCGGATGGATGGGTGACAGTTCTCTGTCGACTGGGAGGAACAGTCGATGCCTTGGCGAGAGAGCTGCGCAATGGACGAACGAGTTAGCTTCATTTCGGATCAACGAACCGGCTTGTGGACGATGACGGAGCTTTGCGAGCGCTACGAGATCAGCCGCAAGACCGGTTACAAGTGGCTTGATCGCTACCGGTTGGAGGGACCAAGCGGGCTTGAGGAGCGTTCCCACGCCCCGCGGGCGCATGGGCGAGCGACGCCTCAGCACATCGTGGATGCGATCATTGGGCTTCGGCTGGAGCGGCCGAGCTGGGGACCGCGCAAGATCGTCAGCAAGCTTGCAGCTCGCCAAGGAGACGTGGACTGGCCGTCGGCCTCGACGGCGGGCGAGATTCTCAAACGGGCGGGACTGGTCAGCGAGCGGAAGGTCCGGCGACGAGCGCCGCCACGGATGGGGCAACTGACGGTGCCTCAACATGCCAACCATGTATGGGCCCTCGATCACAAGGGCTGGATCCGGCTGGGCGATGGATCTCGCGTTGAGCCCTTCACCGTAACCGACGGCTTCAGCCGCTATTTGATCAGCTTGGCGGCAACGGGCAGCACGCAATATGCCGAGTGCCGGGCGCCGCTGGAACGGGCGTTTCGCGAGTACGGCTTGCCGCAGGTCATCCGTTCCGACAACGGCTCGCCGTTCGCCTCGACCGGAATGACCGGTCTGACCGCGCTCGCAGTATGGTGGATCAAGCTTGGCATCCGTCATGAGCGGATTGATCCCGGCCATCCGCAGCAGAACGGCCGGCACGAGCGCTTTCACCTCACGCTTCTGGAGGCCATGCAGCCACCTCCACCAACCCGGATCGCACAGGCCCGGCGCTTTGCGGCATTCGTGCGAGACTACAACGAAGAGCGGCCGCACGAGTCGCTTGGCCAGCGACCGCCTGCCAGCGTCTATCAACCTTCACCTCGGGCGATGCCCAGGCGGCTTCCGCAGCCGGATTACCCGGCCGAAGCGGCGGTGCGCCAGGTTCGCTCCAACGGCGAGATCAAATGGAGAGGCGAGTTCGTCCACATTTGCAGCGCTCTCGTTGGTGAAGCCGTTGCCATCGAGGAGACCGAGGACGGATTCTGGCAAGTGCGCTTCTTCGACGTCCCGATCGGCATCATCGACCAGAAAACACGCAAGCTGCGGCGCAGCGCTAGCGCTGCGCCGCAGCCAACCAAATCATGAACCACTGTTACCCATCCATCCGGTCTGTTTTGTTACCAATCCATCCGCTGGACATTCGCTGAAAGCGAAGCCAGGTGAGGGGTCTCTGTCCGCACGAACAGCGTTGCAATTTGGAGAGATACCCCTCATCCGGCGCTCGCGCCACCTTCTCCCACAAGGGGAGAAGGAAGAGGTTCTGAGCAAGAGTTGGAAAATGAGAACGGCCGCCTCTTGGGCGGCGGTTCTTGCTTGCGCGGCTACCAGACGGCCTTACACGTAATCGCTGCCGCCGTCGTCGCCGCCGAAATCGCTGTCGTCGGCCATGTCCATGTTGTCGTCGCGATTGTCGTCGTAGTTCTGATCGTTGTTGTCGCGATCGTTCGAGGCCTGGTCCAAGAAGCCCTGGCGCGAGTCCTGGTTCGAGCCGATGTCGTTGAGGCCGGCATCGCGCGACAGCGACCCGCCCGATTGGTCGCCACCGCCCCAAGGACTTCCACCAGCGCTGCGGTCGCCTGCGGCGCTGGTGTCGCCGAAAGCCTGCTGATGCGAGCCACCCATCATGCCGCGGATGCTGGAGAGCAGCAGCGAGCCGCCGACGACGCCGGCCGCGGCCGCGGCCGCCGTGCCGAGGAACGAGCCGCCGCCACCGCCCGCAGGCGGGGCACCATAACCTTGTCCCGGCCCTTGTCCGGGCCCTTGCACCGGCCCTTGGCCGTAACCCTGTCCATAGGGTGGCTGGCCGTAGCCCGGCTGCGCCTGCTGCATCGCCTGGCCGGTGTTCCAGACCGGTCGCTGCTCACGCGGCGGCACGTTCGGAACCGAGCCGCGCGAGGGGCTCCCGCCGAACAGCGAGTCGCGCATGGTGTCGAGGAAGCCGCCGGACTGGGCGGGCTCGGGCGCCTGGGCGGCCTCCAGCTCCTGGATGCGGTTATGAGCGCGCTTCAGCGCTTCGTCCTGCAACAGCGTGGTCTGCACCAGTGCGTAGACGGCGCCGGGCGCCTTGCGCAGACCGTCGGAGATCGCGGCGACCGCATCGGGATCGCGCGGTGCATTTTCCAGCTTTGAAAGCCGGTCGAAAAGGTCGTCGACGAGCTGGCGTTCCTGCGGCGTCATGATCTGTCTCCTTCGCGCAAAATCAAGCGCGCAGGAGATGTAGGGTTCCATTGTGGCCCCAACAGTGCCGGCCGGATTAAATTTCCGTATGCGACAAGCTGCCTCCTGGCCCGCGTCTCGCCGGGTTCATCCCAGTGTCACGTTGCTGTCCGACAGCAGGCGCGCAAAGGCGTCGCTGGCGAGATAAGCATGCTCGCGCTCGCGGACATCGGTCATCGGGTCGAGGCCGGCGAGGACGTCATCGACGAAGCCGGGATGGCACATCACGAGGCCGCCGTCGGGAAGGCCTTCCAGGAACTGCCGCATCAGCGCGCCGAAATCGGCGGCGCGCGTGAAATCATAGGCGCCGGCGAAGCCCGGGTTGAAGCCGAGGCCGGCGCTGCCGGCGCGGCGGCGGAATCGCGCGCTGAGACTGTCGAGCACCATGGCTTTTGGTGAGGCCAGCCGTTGCCTGAGCGGCAGATCGCGGCCGCCCTGACGCACCCAGGCGCCCGGCGCAGTCTCAACGACCGCATCGACGAAGCCGTCGCGGACCTGCGGGTAGAGCTGCACATGCTGGTGGCCGTCGACGAAATCGGGGGCGCGTCCGAACGCTTCCATGAAGGCTGCCAGCTGCGCCTTGACTTCGTTGCGGAAGAATTCCCGGTCGAGCCGCCGCAAAACGCCCGCGCGCAGCAGCTTCGGAAACGGCATGAACATGTCGCCGTCGAGCGGTCGGAAATGCATGGTGAGCGGCCGGAACGGCGCCGACAGCGTCACGTGCAACCCGATCGTGCAGCGCGGGTTCGTCTTCGCTGCGGACTGAAGCGCCTCGATCTCGCTGCGCGCGATTGCCGGACCCACCATCATCACCGAGGTGGCGTTGAGGCGGCCGCGTTCGATCAGGTCGCGAATGGCGCGGTTGACGGCCGGGCTGATGCCGTAATCGTCGGCGCAGAGCCAGATTCGCCGCGGGCGCGCGGCCGCGCTCATTCGGCCGCCGTCCTGTTCGGGGCGTCCTGGCTTGAAGGGTCCTCGGCCTTGCCGGCCTCGGAGTGCTTCTCGCTGTGCTCGGCGACGAAGTAGATCGGGCGCGCCTTCAGCTCGGACAGGATTTTGCCGATATATTCGCCGACGATACCGATCATGATGAGCTGCACGCCGCCGATCGTCATCAGGCCGATCACGAGCGAGGGATAGCCGGGCACCTGCTTGCCGGTCGTGAACACCTCCCAGAGGATCGACAGGCCGAACAGGAAGGCACCTCCGGCGAGAATGACGCCGAGCAGGCTGGCGAAGCGCAGCGGTGCCACCGAAAACGAGGTCAGGCCCTCGATCGAGAGGCCGAGCAGGCTTGCGGCGTTGAAGGTGGTGACGCCATGGACGCGCGCCGCAGGCTCGTAGTCGACGCGAATCTGGCGAAAGCCGATCCAGCTGGCGAGGCCTTTGAAGAAACGGTTGCGTTCCGGCAACTGCCTGAGTGCGGCGACCGCGCGCGGCGAGAGCAGGCGGAAGTCGCCGGCGTCCTCGGGAATCTTCTGGCGTGCGCCCCAATTGATCAGCGCGTAGAAGCCGTGCACCGCGACCCGGCGCAAGAAGGGCTCGTTGTCGCGATGCGCCTTGGCGGTGTAGACGACGTCATAGCCGTCATCGATCCAGTGCTGCACCAGCTGTTCGATCAGCGCCGGCGGATGCTGGCCGTCCCCGTCCATGAACAGGACGGCGCCGAGCCGGGCATGGTCGAGGCCCGCCATCAGCGCGGCCTCCTTGCCGAAATTGCGCGACAGCGACACCACCTGGACGTCGATCGCATCGGCCGGCAGCGACCGCGCGATCGACAGCGTCGCATCCTTGCTGCCGTCGTCGACGTAGACGACCTCGCAAGTCAGCCGGTAGCGCTGCCGCAGCGTCTTTGCGAGATCGCAGATGCGCTGATGCAGGGCAGCGAGGCCCGCCGCCTCGTTGTAGACGGGGACGACTATCGACAGCCCCTTCGCAGCGGCGCTCGCTGCGGTGGTCGTCATGCCTGATACGTCAGAGCCCAGCGTCATCGATCAAGGTTCCAGAGGCGTTTAGATGTTCTCAACAGCATATGGTAGCTGCCGCTTGCTGTCGCCATGCTGAACGAACCCCGGGCTCACTGCCCGAGGAACGCCGCGAGCTTGGCGAACAGCGGGTTCTCCCGATCGAACACGTAGTCCAGCGAGACCACCGAGACGGTCTCGGCGCCATGCTCGCGCAGGAAGCTCGCCAGCGCATAGAGCTGACCCGGCGGGCAGTGCAGCGTCAGCATGCCTGAAGAAGTCGGACCGCCGAACGGCGCCTCGACGCCGTATCGGCTGTGGGCCTCGCCGAGCAGGGCGGCGTCGCATTGCCGGAAGCGGGTGCGGACTTCGCGGTACTTGTTGGCCCGCGCCCGCGCTGCGATGTGATCGAGGATGACACGCGCCGTCTCTCGCGCCTGCGGCGACCAGTCAGCCCCTTTGGATGCCACCAGATTGGCCTGGCTGCGCAGGATTGTACCGTCGTCGAGCACCCGCAAGCCGTTGGCGGCGAGCGTTGCGCCCGTGGTGGTGATGTCGACGATCAGCTCGGCGCTGCCGGCTGCCGGCGCGCCTTCGGTCGCGCCTGCGCTTTCGACGATGCGGTAATCGGTGATGCCGTGAGCCTGGAAGAAGCCGCGGGTGAGGTTGACGAACTTGGTCGCGACCCGCATCCGCATGTGATGCTGCTCGCGGAAGCCGGTGGTGACATCGTCGAGGTCCGCCATGGTGCGGACGTCGATCCAGGCCTGCGGCACCGCGACCACGACGTCGGCATAGCCGAAGCCGAGCCCTTCGATCAGCGACACGCGCTTGTCGGCATCGGCGATGTTCTCGCGCACCAGGTCCTCGCCGGTGACGCCGAGATGCGCAAAGCCGCGGGCGAGTTGCGAGGCGATCTCGCTCGCCGAGAGATAGGCGACCTCGACATTGTCGAGACCTGCGATCGTGCCGCGGTAGTCGCGGGCGCCGCCGGCCTTCGACAGCTTGAGGCCGGCGCGGGCGAAGAAGGCCTCGGTATTCTCCTGAAGGCGGCCCTTGGAGGGAACGGCCAGAACGAATGGCGCGCTCATGACTTAAGCTCCCACCTTGCGGCCGATCTTCGTCAGCGCATCCACCCAGACCGAGAAGCCGACCGCGGGAATAGGTTCAGCCGAGCCCAGCTGGGTCATCAGCCCATCATAGCGGCCGCCGGCGACCAGCGGCTCGGCGCCGTTGCCCCGGTGATGCAGCTCGAATTCGAAGCCGGTGTAATAGTCGAGGCCGCGCCCGAACGCCGTCGAGAAGCGGGTCTGCTTCACCTCGATGCCGCGCGCCGCCATGAAGCCGACGCGGCTCTCGAACTGATCGATCGCCGGGGCGAGATCGAGCTTCGCGTCGGTCGTGAGTGCGCGCAGCTCGGCGATGGCGTCGTCGGGATTGCCTGATATCGACAGGAAGCGCTTGAGCACGGCGATCGCCTCGCGCGGCAGCGCGCCGCCCTTCAGCGTCGATTGCTCGAGGAAGCGATCGGCGATCTCGGCCGTGGTGCGTCCGCCGACATTGGTGGTGCCGGCGATCGACATCAGATCGGTGACGAAGGCGAGTGCCGCCTTGCGGTCGGAGCCGGCGAGGGCGGCCAGCACGCCCTCGTATTCGCTTCGCGTCGCGGTGCTGGCGGCTGCCAGCCGCTCCAGATCCTGCTCCAGGCTGATCTTGCGGTTGAAATCCTTGACCAGGCGGCGGCGCCAGACCGGATAGAGGTTGAGTGCGTCCAGCAGGGCATTGAACAGCGCGACGTCGCCGGTGCGGATCTCGACATCGCGGACGCCGAAGGCGGCGGTCGCCTCCAGCGCCAGGGCCAACATCTCGGCATCGGCCGCGGCGCGGTCCTGGCGGCCGAACGATTCGATGCCGGCTTGCAGGAATTCGCTGGCCTGGCCGCTACGGTAGCGAAACACCGGGCCGAGATAGCTGAACCCGGCCGGCTGGCCGGCGCGGCTCGAGGCGAGATAGTCGCGCGCGACGGGAATCGTCAGGTCCGGGCGCAGGCAGAGCTCCTCGCCGGAAAGGTCCGTGGTGAGGTACAGGCTCTTGCGGATGTCCTCGCCGGAGAGATCCAGGAACGGCTCGGCCGGCTGCAGGATGGCGGGCTCGGCCCTGATGTAACCGGCCTGCGCGAACGACAAGAGCAGCGTATCCGCCCAGGCGGAGCCGGCAGCATTTGAGGTGGCAGTCGCGGTCATCTCAGGGTCCATCGGCCCGGTGGAACCGGGCAGGGCAAGGAAGGAATGGGAGTTGGCGCAGCCCTTAGCATGGCCCGACAGCGGTTTCGACCTCCAAAGGATCAATCGCTTAACGAGTTTGGCGCGACGCCGGCCCCGTCGGCAGGGTGTAGAGACGTGGCGTCGTTGTAGCCTGATTTGGTATTTTTATACCTAGTCCCGCTGTGTCCCGTTTCACCTGGGGCGCGCCGGACGAGCGCGTTCGGCTTCATTCGGTTGGGCCGGGGTCTGGGGCTGATTCCACGAACGATGCCTCGGTCGCGGCAACGGTCGACCCCGCCGTCACGACCCCCGCGTCTTCTGCGAGTTGCTCCGCCAGGTCGAGGACCCTCCCCCTTCCGCGGGGGTCCGTGAGGCGGAGAAACGCCTTGATGAGCCGCAGCGACTCGCCTGCTCGCGCCTCGGGGACAACGTCGTCATTCATTGCCATGTCGTCCATCGCGATCGCCACCCTGGCGGCGCCGGCATCGTCGAACCTGTTGGATGCGCGGTCGCGCAATGAAGTCCTGGCGGCCAGGGTCCGGCAGGCACGTCGAAGGTCTCGTCGACAACGATCTCCAGATGCCGCAGCAGGCCAGCGTCACAATGAGAAACTAGGGACGGCTGGCAAGTCGTCGCATACTCATTTTGGGTATGGCCGATGGTCCGTTCGCCGTAACCATCGTTTACAAGATGAATGTTGGTTTTCGATTCATGCGCAATGCTTCAGATATTATCCGGACGGTCTCGCGGCACACGCTAGCCTATATGCTGTTCTCGATGAGCGAGTTGTTCCGGCACTACGACGAATTCGATCCGCTGGACCTTCTGATCATTCATGCGGTCCTGAACGCCAATGTCATCCACGTGATGAACGATCCGGCGTTGGACGAGAAATTCTCCAGCATTCATGCCGTCGAGCCGGATGTGATCAAGCAGGGGGTCTCTCGTGCCGCACTTTCCCGCTTCCTCAGCCTGCCCCTGGAGACGGTTCGCCGCCGCGTGACAGGACTGAAGAGGCGGAAGATTCTTGCCGAGACGAAGGCCGGACTCATCGTGACCGAGCAGAACGCATTCAGGTTTGGAAACAACCACGAACTGCAGAAGACGAACATGCTGTTGCTCGCGAAGCTGCTTCGCGATCTCAGGCGTGCCGGCATCAGCGGGCCGGATGATCTGCGCGCCCCCAGGGGCGCGACGTCCGCAAAGAAGGCAAGGTAAGCGACACGATATGGATCAAGGCCATCTCGATACGGCGCGCGACGGAGCGCGAGAGCTGGCGACGGACCGCTTGATGTCTTTCCAGGAGCTCAAGCCATCGTCGGCCCTCGAGCTCAGGGCATATGACATCGACCATTTCGGCGAGACCGAGAGATATGCCGGCGCTTCCAGCATGCCGTTGTCGGTCGGGGCGACGGCAATCATGCGGGCTCGGCTGAGCCTGCCGACCCTGACCCTCTCTCTGGTGAAGACCTTGCCGAGGATCGTTCGCGGCTATCAATTGACGGATGCCGCCGCCGTCGTGGTGCCGATGGATCAGGTGACCTCGGCCCGCATCAACGGGCAATCAATGGGCCGTTCCATCGTCGTCCTGACGGGCAGCTCCGATTGCCTGGTCTATGAGCCGGAGGGCCGGCTGATGGCTGTCGTGTATCTCAGTCCACCGCAGCGCGAACCCTGGGCGCAACTGGGTGACGGCTATCGCCTGGTGAACCCGCCGTCGGACATTCTTGCCTCGCTGCGCCGCCTGATCTCCGTCACACTGGAAATCGCGGCACATGATCCGGACTTCCTGAACGAGCCGATGTCGCTGACCGCCGTCGAGCAGTCCCTGCTCAGCACGATGGACTCTGCGCTGCGCACCAGCGCGAGCGGCGGACCTGCATCGTCCGCCACGGATGGCTATCGGCGGATCGTCGCGGACATGGAAAGATTGATCCGGCATGACCCGACGGTCTGGCCCAGGACGCCCGAACTGGCCGCGCAGGTGGGCGTGTCCGTCCGGACTCTCCAGAGCGCGACACAGGCCATTTGCGGCATGAGCCCGCATCGCTACAGCCGGGTCCTGCGGCTCTGGTCGGTGCGCAAGCAGCTGCGCATCGGTCCTGGGCGGCGCAGTGTGAAGGCCTGCGCAATTGCGCACGGCTTCTGGCATCTGAGCGAGTTCGCCGCGAGTTACAGGGCGGCCTTCGGGGAGCTGCCGTCCGAGACCCTGCACCGCGCAATGCGGGAAACGATCTAGCCGCGCCCACCGCCCCAGTCGCCCAGCACCGCCTGAACCAGCGCCAGGGCCGCCACCGCGGCGGTGTCGGCTCGCATGATCCGGGGGCCGAGGGCCAGCCGCAGGATCTTGGGCTGCCGCAGCAGCAATGCTCGTTCCTCCTCGGCGAAGCCGCCTTCGGGGCCGATCAGCACGTCAATACCTCCGCCGGCCTCACAGGTGTCTTGCAGGCTCTGAACGGGGTCCTGGACCTCCGCCGCCTCATCGCAGAAGATCAGCAACCGGCCCGCGGCGCGCTGGCTCAAAAAGCGCTCCAGCGGCACCGGCTCGGCAACGGTGGCGATGCTGAGGATGCCGCATTGCTCGGCCGCCTCGACCACGTTGGCGCGCATCCGCTCGGTATTGACCCGGGAGGCCTGGGTAAACCGTGTCAGGACCGGCTGCAGGGCGGCGGCGCCCATCTCGATCGCCTTCTGCACCATGTAATCCAGCCGGGCATGCTTGAGCGGCGCGAAGACGTAAGTGAGGTCGGGTAGTCGGTCCTGGGGCCGGGTCTGCTGGAGGATCACGAGGCCCTCCGGCCGCTTGCGGCCTTCGATCGCCGCCTGCCACTCGCCGTCACGGCCGTTGAAGGCCAGGACTTCGGCCCCCGCGGCAAGACGCAGCACGTTGCCGAGATAGTTGCTCTGGTCGCGGTCGAGCGGCACCCTGGCGTCCTGGACGAGGACGGCATCGACGAACAGGCGGGGGGCGCGAAAATCGTGGGAGGGCATCGTCAGAAGTCCGATTTGCCGCCGTTCTTAACCGAAACCAGTAGTTTTGGGGGTAAATATCGCCGGATTGGTGCGTCCCAGCGCCGCGCTCTTGCCCTATTCCACGGGTTGTTAAGGGCCGGCGGGAATCGTAGAAAAGCGAACACGCTGGTCGCGCTTCAATTGGGAAGACGCCGCCCCCGTAAGCTCCTGCCGGAGAGACCGCCTTCATGATCCGTCGTCTGATGGTTCCGATCACTGCCGCCATGGTCGCCATGGGTGCCGCGGGCGCCCAAGCGCAAAGCGCCTTCCCGGCGCCGCTGCCCGGCCAGGCTGCTACCAGCTCCCCCTTTCCGCCCGTGAACGGCTCGGCACCCGTCGCCTCCGTCGGCACGACGCCGCAATCGTCGTTTCCGGTGAACGGCGCCGCCCCGGTCGGCGGTGCCGGCGCCTTCAGCGCGGCTCCGCCGACGCAAGCCGGTCCCGGCGAGGACTGCATGAAGGCGTTCATGCCCCTGCGCGAAGAAGCCGAGAAGCGCGGCAAGCTGATCAAGGCGGCGAGCGACCGTCACGCGCCGCCGGACGAGGCCTGCAAGCTGATTCGCAATTTCAGCCAGGCCGAGACCAAGATGATCAAGTACATCGAGACCCACGCCGCCAAATGCGGAATCCCGGCGCAGGTCGGCGCGCAGATGAAGGACGGTCACAAGAACACAGAGGCGATGGCGGCGAAGGTCTGCAACGTCGCGCTGCAGATGCAGCAGCAACAGGCGCGTCCGGCCGGCCCGTCCCTGAGCGAGGTACTCGGTTCGGGCTCTGCGCCCGAGGTCAATGCCGGCAAGAAGGGCGGCAGCACCTTCGATACGCTCAACGGCAACGTCCTGACCCGATGATACACCTGCCGCCGATTTGAAGTTCCTACGATGCTTGCCGCGCTATCCTCATAGGAACTTCAAGTCGATAAGCGGCACGTGAATTATGGTTTTCTTGCTAGTGCCCTTGTAGTTTTCGAAGTTCGTACCGGAACACGCCGCGATGGAATACGAACTTCGAAAACTGGGCACTGGCACATCCGCCCGCGTTGCCGATTCCACCGGCAACTGGGTCGATACGCTCGCGCCGCATTGGGCGCGGCCTTACCTGCGCCTATCCCGCTTCGACCGTCCGATCGGCTCCTGGCTTCTCCTGATGCCATGCTGGTGGTCGGCGGCGCTCGCCGCCGGCATGGCGCATGACGTCCGCGGCCTGCCGCTCACCATCGTGCTGTTCTTCATCGGCGCCTTCGTGATGCGCGGGGCGGGCTGCACGTGGAACGACATCACCGACCGCGATCTCGACGACAAGGTCGAGCGCACGCGCTCGCGGCCGTTGCCGTCAGGGCAGGTGACCACGAAGCAGGCGCTGGCCTTCCTGGTCGCGCAGGCGCTGATCGGTCTCCTGGTGCTGCTGCAGTTCAACCGCTTCGCGATCGCGACCGGCATCGCCTCGCTTCTGATCGTCGCGATCTATCCCTTCATGAAGCGCATCACCTGGTGGCCGCAGATCGTGCTCGGGCTCGCCTTCTCATGGGGCGCCTTGATGGGATTTGCCGTCACGTTCGGACACATCGACGTCACCGCGCTCGTGCTCTATGCCGGCGCGATTTCCTGGGTGATCGGTTATGACACGATCTACGCGCATCAGGATGCCGAGGACGACGCGCTGATCGGCATCAAGTCGACCGCGCGCCTGTTCGGCGCGCACACGCACCAGGCGCTGATCCTGTTCTACGGGCTCGCGGTGATGTTGATCGGCATCGCGCTGGCCTCTGCCGATGTGCGCTGGCCGGCCTGGCTTGGGCTCGTGGCCTTCGCCCTGCATCTGGCCTCGCAGATCGTGCGCCTGAAGATCGAAGATCCCGGACTGTGTCTGCGCCTGTTCAAGTCGAACAGGGATGCTGGCCTGCTGCTTTTTGCGGGATTGCTGGTCGACGCGGTGATGCGAGCCGCGTAGGTCTCGTAGGGTGGATTAGCGAAGCGTAATCCACCTCTTCTGTTGCCGCGGAAATATAAGAGGTGGGTTACGCCTTCGGCTAACCCACCCTACGGCACCTTCAATTCCGCGCGATGATCTCGCGCTCGCCGTTATGAACGGTGAGTTCGCGCGTCATCGCAACGCGCCGGCGCATCAGGAATTTCGGGCGGCGGGCGCGGATCGCGTTGGCACGGCGACGGCGCGGCGCGGGCTTGCGGGCGCCTTCGTCGAGCTGCGGCAGCGCGAAGAGCTCGCTCCAGATCGCCCAGGCTTGCGCGATCTCGTCGGCATCGGCGCCGACCAGCAGCGGAATGGACAGCGAGGGATCGCGATGCACGAGGACGAGCGTCTGCACTTCGTCATTGCCGCGCAAGGCGACGCCGGTGAAGTCGGCAACGCGCACGTTGATCGCCATCTGCATGCCGCGGACGGCACGGCGCAGCACGACACGCTCGCGATGAAGCTCGATCTGCCTGACATGTCCGTCGGCGCGCGGGTCATGCGCATCGAAGCGGACCGGAAGGGAAAGGGGGTCGAGCCGCAAGGAGCGGCTCGACCCGGCGGGAGTGATCCCGCATGTTGCTGTTTGACGCCTCACGGCTTTAGTTCTCCCCGCCGGGATTATGTTCCCGGTCGATGCGAGGACCTTAGCGCGGCCCTTTCCGAAACCGCTTAAGAAGCCTGGTTAACCCACCGTCACCGCTGCTCATGATTGACAAGACCTTGGCGCGCATGATTGACGAGACGTTGCGCCGAAGTTGCGAATCTGAGCTTTTGGCAGGCTGAAAATGCTTGAAGTCCGCGCCGTCAGGGCACATCTGTGGGTTCCGGTCCCGAACCCCGCCCCAACAGGATTTCGTTCGTGAACTCTTCACCAAGCTCGACGACCACCCATCGCGACCTGTTCGATCAGTCCGCGCTCTCCGATCTCGCGCAGCGGCTGGTCGAGGCGGCGAGGCGCGCCGGTGCGGATGCGGCCGATGCGGTCGCGGTGCGCGGCGTCTCGCAAGGCGTCGAGGTCCGCGACGGCCGTGTCGAGGAATCCGAGCGGTCGGAGGGCGACGATGTCGGCCTGCGGGTGCTGGTCGGCCAGCGCCAGGCGGTGGTCTCGACCAACGACGTCAGCGGTGATGCCGTGACCAAGCTTGCCGAACGCGCGGTCGCGATGGCACGCGTGGCGCCCGACGACAAATATGTCGGCCTTGCCGATCCCGCCCTGCTCGCGCGCGATTTCCCCGATCTCGACCTGCTCGATCCCGATGTGCCGGCGACCGCCGAGCTCGAGCGCCGCGCGCTCGCGGCCGAAGCTGCGGCGCTCGGCGTGAAGGGTGTGACCAAGTCCGGCGGCGCGTCGGCTTCCGCCGGCATCGGCGGCATGGTGCTCGTGACTTCGACCGGCTTCCACGGCTCTTACCTCCGCTCCAGCCAGGGCATTTCCGCCACCGCCATATCGGGCGAAGGCACCGGCATGGAGCGCGATTACGACTTCACCTCGGCGCCGCACGGCGCCGATCTGTTGTCGCCGGAGACGGTCGGCCGTTCCGCCGGAGAGCGCACCGTGGCGCGCTACAATCCGCGCAAGGTCGAGACCTGCAAGGTGCCGGTCGTGTTCGATCCGCGCGTCGCGGGCTCGCTGGTCGGCCACCTCGTCGGCGCCATCAACGGCGCCTCGATCGCGCGCAAGACCAGCTTCCTGAAGGACAGGCTCGGCCAGCAGCTCTTCGCCAAGAACATCCGCATCATCGACGATCCCTTGCGCAAGCGCGGCCTGCGCTCGCAGACCTTCGATGCCGAGGGCGTCGCGGTGAAGAGGATCGCGCTGGTCGACGACGGCGTGCTGACGACCTGGCTGCTCGATTGCGCCACCGCGCGCGAGCTCGGCCTCGCCACCACCGGCCATGCCCATCGCGGCGTCTCCTCCTCGCCGTCGCCCGGGCCGTACAATCTGCATCTCGAGCCCGGAACGCCGACTCCTGCTGAATTGATCTCGGATATCAAACAGGGCTTCTACGTCACCGATTTGATCGGCTCCGGCGTCAACGGCGTCACCGGCGATTACAGCCGCGGCGCCTCCGGTTTCTGGATCGAGAACGGCGAGATCACCTATCCCGTCAGCGAAGTCACGATCGCCGGGCATCTCTTCGAGATCTTCAAGTCGATGCAGCCCGCAAACAATCTCGAGTTCCGCTATGGCATCAATGCGCCGACGGTGCGCATCGAGGGTTTGACGCTTGGCGGACGCTGATCGAGCAGAGGCGAGTTGGCCCACCTCTCCCGTAGGGAGAGGTCGGATCGCATCGCAAGATGCGATCCGGGTGAGGGGTTACTCTCTCTCGTGGGACCTGCGCCCCCTCACCCGATTTGCACTCGACGATGCTTCGCATCGCGAGGAGCAAATCGACCTCTCCCCGATGGGGAGAGGTGGTCCTCGCATGCGGCTCGGTTGACCCGATGACGCCTGTTCTCGACGAAACCATCCTGGCCCGCGACGCGGCGCTGCTGAAGGACACGGTGCGGGAGGCGGGCGCGCTCGCGCAGTCGATGTTTCGCACCGAGCTGAGGAAGTGGACCAAGGGCGCGTCCTCGCCGGTGTCGGAGGCCGACATCGCGGTCAACGATCTCCTCGAAGCGCGCCTGCGCGCGGCGACCCCGGACTATGGCTGGCTGTCGGAGGAGAGCGCCGACGATGCGGCACGGCTGTCACGGCGGCTGACATGGATCGTCGATCCCATCGACGGCACGCGCAACTATCTGGGCGGTCATGACGAGTGGTGCGTCAGCGTGGCGCTGGTGGAGGACGCCTCGCCCGTTCTCGCCGCGGTGTTTGCACCGGCGAGCGACGAGTTCTTCTTCGCGGTGCGCGGCCAGGGCACGACGCTCAACGACAAGCCGGTGCGGGCGACGTCCGGATCCGAGCTCGACTTCGCCCGCGTCGCCGGCCCGAAGCCTCTGGTCGAGCGGCTGAAGCCGTCACTCGGCGAGATCAAGCTGCATCGGCGAATCGGCTCGCTGGCGCTGCGGCTGTGCCGGGTGGCCCATGGCGCGCTGGATGCGGCTTTTGCGGGGGGCAACAGCCATGATTGGGACCTTGCGGCGGCCGATTTGATCGTGCAGGAAGCGGATGGTAGGATGAGCGACCTCTCCGGAGAACCCATCCTCTATAACCGCCGGGAAGTGGCGCACGGAGTGCTGGTGGCAGCGGGACGCGATCGTCATGCGGGCATTGTCGCGCATTTTCGCAACCGTCCCTTGGCCTGAAGCGCTTCGTCGTGCTTGTCGGACACTGCTTTGCCGGGCAGCCCGCTAGGAACAGAACTCATGCCAGATAGTGCCCCGCAACAACTGCTCCACCTCGTCATCGGCGGCGAACTCGTCGATCTCGAGCACAACATCTTCAAGAATCTGGATGACGTCGACATCGTCGGTCTCTATCCGAACTATGCCGCCGCCCACGCCGCCTGGCGGGCCAAGGCGCAGAGCACGGTCGACAACGCACAGATGCGCTATTTCATCGTCCATCTCCACCGGCTGCTCGACCCGAATCAAGAACCGGCGCGTTGAAAAGACTGCTTCGCAATACGCTGCGAAGCAGCTGGTTTCAGCGTGCCGTCGGGGTCCTGGCGGCCGAATATCTGCGCCTGGTCTGGCGGACCAACAAATTCACGTTGGATCCCTCGGACGTCTATGGACGCGTCGAGCCGCAGCTCCCCGCGATCTTCGCGTTCTGGCACGGCCAGCATTTCCTGACGCCCTTCATCAAGAATCAGGACAAGGCCTCCTATCGGGCCAAGGTCCTGATCTCGCGCCATCGCGACGGCGAGTTCAATGCGATTACGGCCGAACGGCTCGGCATCGGCACCATCCGCGGCTCCGGCGACCACGGCGGGGCGTTCCATCGCAAGGGGGGTGTGGGCGCCTTCAAGGAAATGGTGCGGACGCTCCAGGCCGGTTGTAATGTCGCGTTGACCGCCGATGTCCCCAAGCGCTCGCGCGTGGCGGGGCTCGGCATTATCATGCTGGCACGGGAATCGGGACGGCCGATCATGCCTTTCGCGATGGCGACCAGCCGCTTCGTCCGGCTCAAGAACTGGGACCGCACCACCATCAATCTGCCGTTCGGGCGCGGCGCATTGGTCGGCATCAAGGAAATCCACGTTCCCGCAGATGCCGACGCCGCCGCGATGGAGGCGTTGCGGCAGGAGCTGGAAGACACGTTGAACGAAGCGACCCGCCGCGCCTACGCCCAACTCGGCCGTCCGGGACCGGAAGATGCCTAAGTCGCTGCCCATTGCGCTGCCGATCACGCTGCGGATGTATCGGCGCCTGGCCTCCGGCCTGGTGCCGCTTGCGCCTGCACTGATCAAGCGGCGGCTGAAGCAGGGTAAGGAGGATCCCGCCCGCGTCGGTGAGCGGCGGGGGCTGTCCCGCGACGTGCGGCCGCATGGCCCGCTGGTCTGGATTCACGGCGCCAGCGTCGGCGAAGTGCTGGCCGCGGCGGCGCTGATCGGGCGCCTGCGCGATCTCAATCTGCGCATCCTGCTCACCTCGGGCACCGTCACCTCGGCGGCGGTGGCGGCAAAGCGCTTTCCGCCTGACGTGATCCATCAATACATACCGTATGACTCTCCGCGCTATGTCGCGCGTTTCCTCGATCACTGGAAGCCGTCGCTGGCGCTGTTCATCGAATCCGACCTGTGGCCGAACCTGATCCTCGCCGGCGCGGCGCGCCGGGTGCCGATGGTGCTGATCAATGGACGGATGTCGCCGCGCTCCTTCCCGCGCTGGCGGCGCATGCACGGCACCATCTCGGCGCTGTTGTCGCGGTTCGACATCTGTCTTGCGCAGTCGAAGACTGATGCCGAGCGCTTTTCCGCGCTCGGCGGCCGCGACGTCGTCACCACGGGCAATCTCAAGCTGGACGTGCCGGCGCCGCCGGCCGATCCCGCAAAGCTCGAACGGCTGATGGCGATGACGCGCGGGCGTCCGATCATCGTGGCGGCCTCGACCCATCCGGGCGAGGACGAGATGCTGATCGCCGCGCATCGCAGCCTCTCCGGTTTCTTCCCGCAGCTTCTCACCGTGATCGTGCCGCGGCATCCGGATCGCGGCTCCGCGATCGCAGGCCTGGTCACGTCCTCCGGCCTGAAGCCCGGCTTACGCTCGCGCGAGGAACTGCCGACGGCCACGACCGACGTCTATGTTGCCGACACCATGGGCGAGCTCGGCCTGTTCTATCGTCTCTCGCCGATCGTGTTCATGGGCGGATCGCTGATCCACCATGGCGGCCAGAATCCGATCGAGGCGATCAAGCTCGGCGCGGCGATCGTCCACGGTCCGCACGTCTTCAACTTCGCCGACGTCTATGAAGCGCTCGACGGCAGCGGCGGAGCGCGCCAGGCCGATACGCAGGAGGCGCTGGTCAAGCAGCTCGGCCTGCTCCTGGCCGAGCCGATGGTGCGCGACAAGATGCAACGCGCCGGCTCAGGCGTGGTCGAGCAGCTCGGCGGTGCGCTCGATCGCACCATGACCGCGCTCGAGCCGTATCTGCTGCAGTTGCGGATCGAGATGGGGGCTGCGAATGCGTGAGCCGGCCTTCTGGTACCGGCCACACTCCCCGCTATCGCATGTCCTCTTTCCGCTGGGTGCGCTCTACGGCGCCGTCACCGCATGGCGCATGCAGCGCGACGGCGTGGACGCGGGCCTTCCCGTGATCTGCGTCGGCAACTACCATGTCGGCGGCGCCGGCAAGACGCCGACCGTGCTGGCGCTGACGAAGCTGCTTCGCGAGCTCGGCGAGACGCCGGTCGTGCTCAGCCGCGGCTATGGCGGACGGCTGAAGGGTCCGGTGATGGTGGACCGCGCCCGTCATACCGCGGCCGACGTCGGCGACGAGCCCCTGATGATGGCGCGCGACGTCCCGGTCGCAGTCGCGCGCGACCGACTCGACGGCGTCGCGCTGGCGAAATCGCAGGGCGCCACCGTGATCCTGATGGATGACGGTTTCCAGAACCCGCGCCTTCTGAAGGACGCGTCGCTGATCGTGATCGACAGCGAGCGCGGCCTTGGCAACGGCCAGGTGTTTCCCGCGGGCCCCCTGCGCGCGCCGCTGCAGGCGCAACTCGCGCGCACCGACGCGCTGGTGCTGATCGGCGATGGCCGTGCCGCCAACGATGTCGCGGCCGAGCTTGCCAAGCGCGACAAGCCGGAGCTGCGGGCCCGCCTTAAGCCGGTTGCGGCCTCGCTCGCGCAGCTGTCCGGCAAGCGGGTCTTCGCGTTCGCCGGCATCGGCGACCCCGAGCGCTTCTTTCGCACCCTGCGCGCCAGCGGCATCGCGGTCGCGCGCACGCGCGCTTTCGCCGACCACCACTTGTTTTCGGAAGGCGAGATCGCGGCGCTCGCAGCGGATGCCCAGCGCGAGCAGCTCACGCTGGTGACGACCGAGAAAGACCTTGCACGCCTGCGCGGCCGCGCGGACGTGCCCGAGGGCATCGTGCCGTTCGCCGTTCAACTCGAGTTCGACGAGCCGGCAAAGCTGCGGCAATTGATCAGCGATCATCTCTACAGGGCGCGCGAGCGCAGATTTTCCAGGCGCTGATCTCGTAGGTCTCGTAGGTCTCGTAGGGTGGGTTAGCTCTGCGACTGCGCGAAGCGAAGTCGCAGGGCGTAACCCACCGACTTCGTCCCGCATTCGCCGATGCATGGTGGGTTACACTGAGCAGATGCGCTTCGCACATCTGCCCAGCCAACCCACCCTACGGCACCTGCCATGCGGGAGTGATCGCCGGTCTTGGGCCGCTTCAGTTCGGCATGCCCTGACCGGTCTTGCGGTGTGCGTCCGCTCCCTCATCGTCGCCCTGCTTCGAAGGATGATGATCCGCTTCGAGAGTTTCGGAGCGTTGAGCTGCGATCAGAAGCTGTTTGCGCATCTCGGCGAGACGGGCGCGGCAATATTCACGATAGAGCAGGTCCAGTATGGCGGGCATGATCACCCCCATCGTTTGACTCTCAATTTACAGAAATTCCACCGCGAATTTTCGCGATGATCATAGCGCGTCAGATGGCTCTTCGATATGAGCCCGTTCACAGACCGTGCCAATTCCGAAGCTCGATGGATGTTGGTGGAATTGATCGCTGCGCGCAAAATGGAACAGGGCTGATGACCTGACATGCACTTTAGCAGCGATCTGTTTGGCCGAGACTTCATCGAACAACTTGAGGGTGCCGAACGGCAAAGAAAAATCCAACCGCAGCGTGCGTCTTCTCGGTCCTGCAGGTCATTCAGGCCGCATTCATCGCAAGACTTCTATCGGTTCGGACGATCGGGAGAATGCGATGAAATTGCCGTTTGCGACTGTCGCCGCCAGCCTCGTGTGTCTGATCATTGCGCCTGTGTTTGCTGCGCAAGCGGCGCCGTCCGCTGCTCCGGCAGAGACGGTGCCGGTTCCCGCCACCAAGCGGGTCACGTGCCTGGCTACGACGCAAAGCCTGAAGGGACAGGACAGGCGCGACCAGCTGCAGCTCTGTATGGCGCAGGCGCGGGTCGATTGTCTGAAGCAGGCGATCGATCAGAAAATCGTCGGAGAGGCCCGGAAGGATTTCATCAAGACCTGCGCAGGCTCGTCGGATGGCACGGCGCAGCGATAGCCGCGCGCCGCGGACGTTACGCCTGCGGCTTCAGCGCGCCGGGGAAGTGCCGCTGCAGCACCGCGGCGGGGGTGGCGTAGGCCTCCTGCAGATCCACGCTCCAGTACTTCAACTCGTCGAGCGGGATCCGCGTGTCGGTGATCGCGCAGCGCACGAAGGTCCCCGGCGAGATCACGCGGAAATCGCCGTCGAGATACTGCACCTGCGCTTCGCCATGGCCCGAGGGGCCGAACTTGTTCAGCACGGTCGAAAGTCTCCGTGGAAGGCCCCTCCCAGGAAGAACCCTGGAGGGCGCGATGTGTTGGCTTGAATGTAGCATAGATAGGGGTGGCTTGTCCGCCCGTCAAACCCACCGGTTCGTGATGTTTTACCGCCGTTTCTGCGTGATAAGGCTTCGAGCGAAGGATCGCTGGTTCCGGCATCTTCTCCGGCAGAGTCCGATGCGCTTTCGACTGACCGCCCTGTTCCTGGCGCTGCTGATATCGGCCGCGCACGCCGCGACGGCGCCGCAGCCGGTCGACATTCCGCTCGCGTCCGGGGTCCTCCATGCGCAGCTCTACAAGCCCGACGGCGCTGGCCCGTTTCCGACCGTGATCGCGCTGCATGGCTGCGGCGGCCTCGGTGGCCATTCCGATCCGGTGCTGCCGCGCTATCGGGATTGGGCCGAGCGCCTGCTCAGGGCGGGCAATGCCGTGCTGCTGCCGGACAGCTACGGCTCGCGCGACCTCGGGCCGCAATGCCGCGTCAGGGAGATGCATGTCAAGGCGCGGCGCGATCGCGTCGCCGATATCGCGGCCTCACGCGCCTGGCTGATGAAGCAGGCCTGGGTGGCGCACGACCGCGTCAGCCTGATCGGCTGGGCCAACGGCGCGAGCGCACTGCTCTGGGCGGTGCGCCCGCAGAGCGCAGCGCGCGATCTCACCCCGGATTTCCGCGCCGCGATCGCGTTCTATCCGGATTGCCGGATCTCGGCGGGTCTGGGGTGGAGCACGCGGGTCCCGACGCTGGTGCTGATCGGCGCCGATGACGACGTGTCGTCGCCGCCGGCCTGCCGCCAGATGGTGGACGGCGCGCGCGGCCGCAGCGCGCTCGCGCGCATCGTGGTCTATCCCGGCGCCGATCACGATTTCGACCGCGCCGGCACGCAGCTGCACGCAGCAGCCGAGCATACGGACGCCGAGGCCCGCGCGGCCTCGCAGAAGGACGTTGCGCAATGGCTGGCGCGGTGAGGCGGATGAGCGGGCCTGCCGCGCCGCAGCTCGGTAGAGCGAAGGCGGGGCCGCCCGAGGAACAAATGGGGCGGGCAGCCCCGCATCGACCACCGCCCTGCACGGAGTATGGCCGACCGTTACTCTACGGACCCATGCCGCGCCGGTTTCAGCTGTGACCGTGCCATCTTTCGACCACGATAGCGGCTAAACGAATTCACATGCGCAACCGCATCGTCCTCTTCGCCGCCGCCCTGATCGTCTTCACCGTGGCGATCTTCCTGTTCGAAGCCCGCGCCGGCGCGCCAATGCTGGCGCCGGATCATTGCGGCTTCTGGACCACGATCGACGCGGGATTGTCCTGCCGCTGAGAGCCGGTGTCGGTCACCAAAACCTCGACCGTCGTCCCGGCGAAGGCCGGGACCCATACCGCGTGATCTATCAATTGCGGGCGGTCGGAGTACCGAACGACGAGTCTTCGCCAAACTCCTTCCTGTGGTTATGGGTCCCGGCCTTCGCCGGGACGACACCGAGCGAGAGGCACCGTCCTCGCTTCTCAGAACAAACTGCCCTGATCCACCTTCTTGGCCACGCGCTTCGGTGCCGGCTTCGTCTCCTGCGCGGCCGGCTTGGGTTGCGGTGGCGCGCGCGTTGCGGCGGGGTCCGCGCGATCCGCATCCGCCGTCGCGCCGACGCGGCCATCGGCGAATTCGATCTCGACGCGCGCGCCGGGGCCGATCGCCTCCGCCGCATGCACGGGATGCCCCGCCTCGTCGCGCACCAGCGCAAAGCCGCGCGCGAGCACGCTGCGGTAGGACAGCGCGGACAGCAGCTTGCCGCTGTTCTCGACCCTTGTGTCGAGCCGGTGCAGCAGCGTCGCCAGTGCGCGTTCTGCGCGTTCAGCCAGGCGATGGGTGCGCTCGCGCTGGCGCGCAATCGCGTTGCGCTGGGCCTGCGCGTTGGAGAGCTTCGAGGCGCGCAGCCGCACCTCCAGCCCGGCAAAGCGGTCGCGCCGCCGCCGCAGCAGCGAGCGCGCGGAGAGACCAAGCCGCTCGCCGCACACGGTGAGGCGGTGATCGGCCTGCGCGATCTGGCCGTGCAGCACCCGCAGCGTCAGCTTCGAACTTGCCGCAGTGAACCGGCGGAAATGCGCATGCGTGTTGGCCTTGAGGCAGCGGGGTAGCGAAGCGCCCGCCGAATCCAGCCGCTGCCGCGGAATCGCGAGCAGATCGCCGGCCGCCGGCAGGGCGCGCGCGGCGGCGCGCAGCTCGCTGCGGCGGCTCTCCTGGGCGCGCTGCCAATAGGCGCGGGTGCGCCGGCCGAGATCGGCGACCTCGACGAACAGTTCGCTGCGCACCGGCACCGCCATCTCGGCCGCCGCCGTCGGCGTCGGCGCGCGCTTGTCGGCGACGAAGTCGATCAGCGTGATGTCGGTCTCGTGCCCCACCGCCGAGATCAGCGGGATCATGCTCTCGGCCGCCGCGCGCACCACGATCTCCTCGTTGAACGACCAGAGATCCTCCAGCGAGCCGCCGCCGCGCGCGACGATCAGGACGTCGGGGCGCGGAATCTTGCCGCCCGGGGCAATCGCGTTGAAGCCGCGGATCGCGGCCGCGACCTGCTCGGCCGAGCCGTCGCCCTGCACCTTCACCGGCCACACCAGCACGCGGCGGGGGAAGCGGTCCTCCAGCCGGTGCAGGATGTCGCGGATCACGGCGCCGGTCGGCGAGGTCACGACGCCGATCACCTCCGGAAGCCAGGGCAAGAGCTGCTTGCGCGCCTCGTCGAACAGCCCTTCGGCGGCGAGCTTCTTCTTGCGCTCCTCCATCAGCGCCATCAGCGCGCCGATGCCGGCCGGCTCCAGCACCTCGATCACGATCTGGTATTTCGAGGAGCCCGGATAGGTCGTGAGCTTGCCGGTGGCGATCACCTCGAGCCCCTCCTGGGGCTTGAAGCGCATCCGGGAGTGCACGCCCTTCCAGATCACCGCCTCGATCTTGGCGCTCTCGTCCTTGAGCGCGAAATAGCAATGGCCGGAGGAGTGCGCGCCGCGAAAGCCGGATATCTCGCCGCGGACCCGGACATGGCCAAAGGCATCCTCGACCGTCCGCTTCAGGGACTGCGAGAGCTCGGAAACGGTGAATTCGGGGGCGTTGAGCAGTGGTTCCGCAGGCGGCATCGGCAAACGATTCGGCATGTTGGGGTCGAGCCCGACGTTAGGGATTTTCGCAAGCCAGCGCCAATCGATTCGGCGAGACGTGGAACCAGTCCCGTCGAGGGCTGCTTGACTCGCCCGTGCTTTCATATATGAAAGTTAAAAATCATATATGAACTCAAAGGAGGAAGCGGACCCGATGACCGTGGCCGATCCCGACGATCCAGCTCGACGCATGTTTGCGCAGTACCGGCTCAAGCCGAACAGCGGGGTCAATCCGCCCTATTCACCGGCCTATCCCGTGGAGTGGGGCTGCACCTTGCGGACCGTCGAGATCATGACCCGCGTCGCGCCGGGCAAGGTCGCCGCCCTGCTGGCCGACACGCCGTTCGAGATCGCCAGCGATCGCGTCGCCTTCCGCTTCATGCGTTCGCCCGGCCACTCCCTGGCCGTGCACGCGGGCGAGATGTTCGATCTGATGATCTCCGTGCCTGTCCGGTACAAGGGGCTGTTCACCGAGACGCATATCTTCATGTATTGCAGCGATCCCATGGGGATCTGTGCCGGACGCGAGGTGTTCGGCTACACCAAGAAGGACGCCCATTACGCCTTCGACGAGCATCCGGACGGCTCGATCACCGGGTGGGTCCGGCGCCGCGGAATTCCACTCGCCGATTTCGCCTTCACACCGGATGCATCCGCACCCGTCGTCCGCATCGTTGATGGCGACGAGCTGCCGGCCGGCGAAATCCATGTGCGTCGTTTGCCGCATCCCGAGCGCCTCGGCATCGCCTATGCGGACATCGCCTATCGCCGCACGCCGTTGAAATACTCCAAGCCGGTGCCGGGCCGTGCCGCGATGACGCTGCACGCCAGCGAGTACGATCCGATCGTCGAGCTCGAGCCAGAAATCCTCGGCGCGCATTTCATGGTGTCGGAGGTCTATGGCGGCGGATTCGAGGTCGAGGACCGGCGGCTCATCGAGCGGCTCATTCCCTGACGACAAGATCAGCCTGCGCGCGATGTACGTGCGGGCGGCGAATACCGGGAAGAAACACGCGCGAGGCAAAGGAGGGATTCGACATGGAAGGACGATTTCGGGTGAGCCGCCGCCGGCTGCTGGCCGGCGCCGGCGGATTTGCTTTGGGCATGACGGGACTCGGGGCGCGGGCGCAGGAGGCAAAGCCGCTTCGCATCGGCGTGCTGACGGACATGTCCAGCCTCTATGCCGATGTCACCGGTCCGGGCTCGCTGCTGGCGGCAAAAATGGCGGTCGAGGATTTCCAGGCTTCGGGTCCGAAGATGACCCGGCCGATCGAGATCATCAGCGGCGACCACATGAACAAGGCCGATCTCGGCGCCAACATCGCGCGCGAATGGATCGATCGGCAGAGTGTCGACGTGATCGTCGATGCGCCGAATTCGGCCGTCGCCCTCGCGGTCCGCAACGTCGTGCAGCAGAACAACAAGACTCTGCTGGTCTCCGGCGCCTCGTCGTCGGACCTGACCGGCAAGTCCTGCTCGCCCAATCTCGTGCACTGGACCTACGATACCTACGCGCTGTCGTCCGGTGTCGCGCGCGCTGTCGTCGAGAGCGGGGGCAAGAGCTGGTTCCTGCTCACCGCCGACTACGCCTTCGGCCATGCCATGGAAGGCGACATCAAGAACGTCGTGCAGAAATTCGGCGGCAAGGTTCTCGGCGGGGTCCGCACGCCGATCAACACGCAAGACTTCTCTTCCTTCCTGTTGCAGGCCCAGTCGTCGAAGGCGGAAATCATCGCGTTGATCAATGCCGGCGGCGATACCATCAACTCCATCAAGCAGGCGGTCGAGTTCGGCATTCCGCAGGGCGGCCAGCGCGTGGTGGCGACGGTGCTGTATCTCAGCGACGTGCATTCGCTCGGCTTGAAGATTGCGCAAGGGCTTCAGTTCACCGAATCCTTCTACTGGGATCTAAATGACGACACGCGCGCCTGGACGAAGCGGTTCGCGCCGCGCAACAACGGCCGCTATCCGACCGCGCTGCATGCGGGCGCCTATGCCACGACGCTGCACTACCTCAAAGCCGTCGACGCGCTCGGCGCCTCCAGCGACGGCAAGGCCGTGGTCGAGCAGATGAAGAAGCTGCCGACCGATGATCCGCTGTTCGGCAAGGGCAGCGTGCGCGCCGACGGTCGCAAGCTGCACAACATGTACCTGTTCGAGGTGAAAAAGCCCGAGGAATCAAAGCAGCCCTGGGACTACTACAAGCTGGTCAAGACCATCGCGCCATCAGAGGCCTGGCGGCCTCTGGCGGACGGCGGCTGCGAGTTCCTGAAGTCGTGACCGGGAGTGACCGGCCGCCGGTCGCGCTGGTCACCGGCGGCGGGGGCGATATCGGACGCGCCATTGCGCTGAGGCTGGCGCGGATGAGCGCTGCGGTCGCGATCGTCGATCGCGACGAAGCGGCTGCGCGCGCCACTGCGCAGCTGGTCGAGGAGGCCGGCGCGAGGGCGCTCGCCATCCGCGCAGATGTCTCGCTCGCGCAGGATACGATCGCCTTCGTCGAGGCGGCCGAAGCACGTCTGGGGCCGATCGGCATCTTCGCCAACAACGCGGGCATCGAGGGCGTCGTCGCTCCTCTTCACGAATACCCCGACGAAACCTTCGATCAATTGCTGCAGGTGAACGTCAAGGGCGTGTTCCTCGGCCTCAAGCACGTGATCGCCAGGATGATGCAGCGCGGGACTGGCGCAATCATCAACACCGCATCGACCTCAGCGATCCGGGGGCGCGCAGGCCTCGCCGGCTATGTCGCCTCCAAGCACGCCGTTCTCGGGCTGACACGCACGGCGGCGCTCGATGTCGCCGGGACCAGGATCAGGGTCAACGCCGTTCTGCCCGGACCGGTCGAGTCGCGCATGATCCGGGAACTGGAAGGCCAGGCGCGTGACACCGCCATTGCGTTGCGCCGAAACGTTGCGACCGCGCATGGGCGGCCGCAGGATGTCGCGAACGTCGTCGCTTTTCTCGCCTCCGACGAGGCTGCCCACGTGAATGGTGCCGCCTGGGTCGTGGACGGCGGGATGACGCTGGGCTAGGGCGTGCGCTCATTGAAACAATGTCGGCCTCCAGAGGGACGGCCGGAAGTCTCCTGATCGGCCAAGCATTGCCGCTTGTGACCCAAGGCGGACCTGAGGGCGGACAGCCGAGTTGTGCTCAGGAGGTGCACTGGCGTTCAAATGGAGCATGAGGAATGTTTGGCAAGTCTGGCGGCGTCTGGTTGAACGAGCCGAGAAAGTGGTCCGAAAAGGATAACTACCTCGGGCTGGAAACAGACCAGGCCACCGATTTTTGGCGCGAAACTCATTACGGCTTTATCCGCGATAGCGGACACTTCCTCGCTTTTCAGGCGGGAGACGCGTTCACGGCCGAACTTCGCGTCCGAAGTCATTTCAAAGCGCTCTACGATCAAGCGGGCCTGATGGTGCGTATAGATGAACGGCACTGGCTAAAGGCCGGAATAGAGTTTTCGGACGGGCGTGCCATGCTGTCCAGCGTGCTGACGGCCGGGCAATCGGACTGGGCAACAGCCCCCTATGAGCACGACCCCAGTGACTTTCGACTGCGCGTCACGATTGCGGATGGCGTCCTTCGCTTGCAGGCATCCAGCGATGGAAAGATATGGCCTCTGATGCGGCTTGCGCCATTCGCCAGGAACTCCTCCTATCTTGTTGGACCGATGGCCTGCACGCCGGAGCGGTCCGGACTGGAAGTCGTTTTTTCCGATTTCCGGCTGGCGCCGCCGCTCGGCAAGGAGCTTCATGATCTTGGGTGAGGAGCACCGGTCCAGGAGCGTCAACGGAACTGGGAACAATGCTTCGGCGATCCGATTGGAACGTGGATACGTCCAATCCGGGATAGACCCAGCGAGCTTCCTGGGAGGCGTCTTGATCAGGGAGGAGCCACCAATGGATGAGGAACGGAAATCATCAAAGGCAGGCGAACGGGCCGCCGAAGGCTTGCGTGAAGCGACGTCCAAGGAAGAAGCGAAGAACGAGAGCAGGATGGGGCACGATCTGGCCAAGGGCGCCGATCGTTTCGAAGAGCGCTCGAAAAGCTCCGATGGAAAGAGCGCAGAAGAGAAACAAAAAGGCTGAAGGCAGCCGAGCACGACGGGTAGATCTGCCCGCGCATCGCGCGCGCGGTTTGGCTTCGGCTGAAGCGATTGCGGCGGGCTCGGTGCAACCTCTCCCGCTTGCGGGAGAGGTCGCGCAACGCGCGGGTGAGGGCTTTCTCCTCTAGGGGGCTATCCCATCGCGAAAACACCCTCTCCCCAGCCCTCTCCCGCAAGCGGGAGAGGGAGTGCACCTCCATCGTTGCAGCAATGGAGCCTGATCCCAACATTCGTCAGGCAACGCCGCCGATCTTCTCGGAGACGATCCTGGCCGCGCTGCGCAGCTCGGCGGCGATGGTGCTGGCTTCCGCGGCTGGAATTTGATCCTGCCGCACCAGCGGGACGGTCATCGCGGCCACAGCACGGCCGGAAGCTTCGATGATCGGGCAGCTATAGGCCAGGATGCGCGTATAGCCGTCGTCGTTGGAGAAGTTTCCGCCCTCCGCCGAGATGCGGTCGAGCGCCGCAAGCGCCTTTTTCGTGCTTATCCGGTCGTTGGTCGCGATGACCTGCGCCAGCTCCTCGCGCCGGCCCTCGAGCTGGAAGGCCGCCAGGACCTTCGCCGACGCGTATTGCTGGGTGAGCGGAAACACCGCGCCGACCTTGACCGACCAGCCCATCAGCCATTCCGGCTCGATCCGGGCGATCACCATGAACTGCTCGCCGTGCAGCACCGTGAGATGACAGGACAGCTGCACACGGGAGGCGAGCTGCTCCATCACCGGCAGCGCCGCCTTCAACAGCCGCTCGGTCGGCGGGAATTGCGAGGCGATCCGGAACAGTTTTAGCGTCAACGTGTATTCGCCGGTCGCGGGGTCGCGCGCCACATAGCCCCGCCGCTCCAGCGCCACCAGCATCCGGAAGATCTCGCTGACCGAGCGCCCGACGCGTTCGGCGAGCTGCTTCTGGCTCATGCCGCGCGCCGCGCCCGCCAGCGCCTCCAGAAGGTCCAGCCCCTTTTCCAGGGCGGGCGCGCCCGGCTGCGGCTTCTCAGTCATTCCTAGGCCTTGTTGGATCAGCGCTTTGCGAGCGCACGGGGGAAATGCGATCCCGTGTAGCCGATTGCTCGCACGGCGAAAAGTCGATCGCCGGCAAGCGCCTGGCCGAGCTCGATGAGATCATCCACCAGCCGCTGCAATTGAAGATCATGGCGGCCCTCGGCGCACTGCCGGCGGTATCAGGCCTCGAAATTCGCCGTCTGAAGAAACCGGCGCAACCGACGGCAATCTCTGAGCACATATCGAGACGCTGGCGCGGGCCGGTTATGTCGCAGTGGACAAGGCGCTCGTGGGGAAGAAGCCGCAGACCACGGTGGCGGCCACGGCCGCTAGCTACGGCGCGTTTGCGCGGCATGTGGCGACGTTGCAGGAGATTATCGCCGGGGAAGCAGGTTTGGCCTCCGCCGTCATTCCGGGGCGCGCCCTCTTGGGCGCGAGCCCGGAATCCATTCCACCGCCGACGTTGCCGCTCAATGGATTCCGGGTTCGCGCTGCGCCCGCCTCGGAATGACAGCGAAAGAGCAACGACGGAATCGCGGCGACAGTGCACTAAATGGTACCAACTGATCGTCTGGATTTTGAGATTAGTGCACTGTCACCGTATTCCAACGTTAACCGCGATCCGTCGGCGGTTTTGCGGGCTCTTCAGCAGGCTGCTAGCGCTTCCGTGCTCGCCGTTCTTGCGGAACCAAAGCAGGCAACAAGAAATGCCCTTCCAGCCAATCGATCACGTAATTTGAGATCGACGGCTTCGATCCACGCCAAGGGTCTCCCTGCACGAATGTAGACATAATCGCCGACACGTCGTCAGACGATCTCTCAGCAATCAGTTGCTCAAGAAGGTACCCCAGAGCAGCTTGTTTCAATACCCACGGCAATTTTTCATTGCGCCAGATTTCAATGCTAGCTCCGAGGGCAACTTGGGTATGCGAGGCTAAGTCTGCCTTTTTGCCACCAAGACGCGATGCCAATTTTTTGAATGCGGCGGGAACGGCGAGATCATTCACGCCGTTCAGGGAAGAAGCTAACAAGTCTTGGCTAATCGAAATAAATTCAAGTCCTGAATCGATAAGTTGGACGATGGCGGCGAGGTATTCGTCTTGGGTAATAATTTTGAGGCTCAATGCTCGCATCAAGACGGGTTGCAACCACGTCCCCGGAACCTGAAAATCGAGTTGTGCGAGCTGGCGCAACAACTGATCTTCGCAGACAAGCAATCTGCCGCTGCCCTGCGCGGCACGGAGATCGTCTAAAAATCCGGCTCCGAATTGAGCTATCAGTGGCCGCCAATTCGGGGACAAGTCCGTCTTACCTTCAGCGGGCAGTATGGTGGCGTTTTGCTCAATCCAAGCGCGGTCCGCTTCTGCGACTTCGAGGGCCTGTGTCTTTTCCTCCGGTGTTATTTCGGTTCGGTAGTATTGACCATGGCGGAATGAGATCGACATATCCGCCTCGTTAAGGCGCTCGCGAAGTTCATGCGTTCGACGCTGATAGTGAAGGGCGGTCCGAGCGACAATGCCGATCGGCCCGCACACTGCGGCAACGATCTTTTCAAGGCCGAGGCGTCTTATGATGTGGAGGGTCGCCAAATCGACAACGCAACCCCGTGCAGCATTGTTATTGATCGCCGCAAAGGCCGTTGCCCGCTCCAGGTGGGTGCCGTCGCAAGAGCGGATACGTATTCCGGAGCCTGCGATGCCAACCAAAGCTTCGATCGGGTCGCAGCCAAGCGCCCTTCCGGCGAGGGCAAGCGGGAGCGTGCCTGCTTCGTAAAGTTTGTTCACCTCTTCAATGGCATCATGCCGATCTCGTACTTTAGATAGCATCGGCTCAAGCCCGCCATCCTTCCCAAAATCGACTTTGACCCGTTGGAGTCCGCGCATTTCGGGGAAGCGGTTGCCGAAATTTTCAAGGAGATCGTGCAACGCATGGAGCTGCTTCGGCTTGATCCATGCAATCTTGCCTTGCGATGAGTCAGGCATAACGATTCCGTCATCCTTACTCTTTCCGGCAAGTAGGGCGGCGACCCTATGGTCTGGTGCGATATGTTGGGGCGTCGGTCGAAGCCCGGAATCTGCTTCGATGATAAAGACGGACTTCGTACCATCGTCCAGTTCTAGTCCCACCGCCATGTCAGGGCCGACTTTCGCGGGAACTATTTCCATTCCGCGTGAGTGACCGGGCCGAAGGAAAAGGCCGACATAGCCCATTGCGACCGTCTGGCTGTTGGGATTGTCTAGGAGGGTCTTGTAACCGAGCTTATGTGCCTCGCGCCAATCTGCAAAATCATCCATGAATTGCGCGAGCTTCATGAAGTCCTCTGGTTCCCCCTTGAAGGCTGACCACGGCTTCGCTGTTTCAATCCGAAGTTCTTTGAGATTGTTTTGCCTGAACAGCGCAGCAAGCAAAAGCAGATGCAATTCAAGATCGGTGGGATCAGAGGCAAGGAACGCGCGGATCAGTTTCTCCGCAACCGGAATGTTGCCGGACCGGCTTTCCAAGGCGATGCGTGATTTCCGGTAAAATGCCTGTTGCCCGACCGCAGCAGGAACTTGGTCGAGAATTTCACGCGCTAAGACGCGGCGATCGGAATTGATTGCAGCACCCAGGAGCGCCCGAAGGGCGGGCGAGTCGATCTGCCGTGAAGTCACCTCGTTAAGCAACTCTGCAATATCGTCGAACCTTTGAGCGGAAGCTAACGCTTCTGCGATAATAAATCGGGTTGGAAAGTCCGTGTTGCTGTCAACGAGCGCCAGAGCCTCATCGAGAGCCGTCTCCGCATCGGCGTCACCTTGTGCCCGGCGCACGCGGAATAGAGCCAACGGACCTTGCGGATGCGCTGGTAAGGCAGCTTTTAGCCGTAGCGCCTCGTCTTTGGCGTCCTCATAGCGACCCTGCTTAACGAACGTCTCGATCACGACCAGAGCTGCGGGCACGATGTCGTTGATGCGGCCGAATGTCGCCCGATCCGCGAGGATCTCCCGCGCAGCGCCCGGGTCCACCTCAGCATACAGGTCCGCGCGAATGATTTTACTCATCGGGCTATCGTCGAGCTTCTCAGCAAGCTCGCGCGCCTTGTCGCGCTGACCGTTCCGCCGATACAGCATTATGCGGTTGTGACGCGATTCATTGCCGTCGAGCCCGCTTGCTATCGCTGCGTCGAGCAACTCTGCTGCGCGCTTGACCTCGCCCAAGAGACTCCATGCCAACGCGGCGTTATGCGCACAAACGGCCTTGGCAGGCGTTTCTTTCCCGGTCGAGGTACGGTAGGCCGCTTCGAGCGTTTCTGCTGCGGCCGTTAGCTCGGCTTGCGATGGCGTAACGGCGGACCGCACCCCGACGCCACCGGGATCGACGTTTTGAAAAGATTGAACGACGGCTTCGGCATGTAGAATCTTGATGCCCTCATCGTTTGGGAATGCCTTAACTGCTTCGGCGACGGCGTTAGGCCAGCGGCCATCTTGCGCTTCTCGTAACAGCGCTACGCGAATGGCATGAGCCTGCGGACTGCTTTTCGCCTGTTCTGGCAGCGTATTCCATACCGCCTCGACGTCTTCATTCTGAGCAAGAGCCTGTAACCGCTGCTGCCCGATTTCTGGATGATCCGGATGGGCGGCGATTGCGACAACTGCCGCCGCGTGTGCTTCGATCTTACGCCCTTTTATGAGTAGAGCAGCAATTTTGTTCGAGATGCCTCCGGGATCGGACGGATCAATCTCTGCGGCTTGAAGAAGCCAGTCCGCTGCGTCCTCGTATTCGCCTAGATTGAAATGTGCTGCGCCGATATTAGCCACAATGCGATAGCGAATGCGCGTTGACGCAGTCGCCCAAACTCTTTCCTTCATCCTCATCAACAAACCGAGCGCCGTGCGTGGTTTGTCGGCGCGTATCAGGTCGTCGCGGTATCCGTCAATCTGGCTGTCAAACTCTGCATCAAGGGCGTCGTTGCTGCTCGATTTGTCGCTGGCGATCGATGGAAGCAGAGCCGTGATGCTGGCAATTTGCGCTTCGAGTCCTGCGATCCTACCAAGCGTCGCATCGCCGGTCTGTTGAATTAGGCGCTGCGTTTCACGGTTAGCGTCCAGTATCTTTCCGGTAAATGGCGTTGCGTCCGGATGGAATATCTCGATCGCTTGCGGAAAGAGGTTGATCTCCTGTTGAACTCGATCCCAACCCCAGACCTGAATTGAAAGTGCCCGCCCTTTGGCTCGAAGCTCCACTTCTAAAAGCCGCGCGGCCTTTTGAATGGTTGCATCGGTTTGAACCGTCGTTATGAGAATGAATTCATCAAGGCTCGGAACAAACTTGCCGGTCTTCTCGACCTCGTCGCGCAGTTCCTTTTCGGTGACCTTTTTGCCGTAGTCGCCATTCTTGCCTTTGCATTGCACGCCGACGAGGGGACCAGCCCCGCCGCCGCGTCTTCCGAAGATGTCGACGCCGTGCTGGCGCTGACCTGATGTTCCGTTGTTCTGCACAGCAGGATCATTTAGCGATAGCTGAAAGAGCAATCGCGCGTTGCGCTCAAAGGCCTGCCAGTCAGCGGGTGGCGATATGGATACGGAAGTATGATCAGTCATGAATAGGACCGTGAGGGGCAAATCGGCGCGTCTCCCACGGAGGGGGTAATAAGGAGAGACCGGCGCCCTAGTATATAGTGCACGGACCAACTCGTTCAGCGGGAAGAGAATTACTCAACATCTTTGCGGCTTTAAGCAGGGGAAACCGGATTGCAGGGATTCCCTTTGAGCGTTGAGGCAATCAAGATGGACGATTGGGCCGTTTGCGCTCCGAAACACCGCGTCGGGCATCGCGTGCTTGAAGACCCCCTTGAGCCCCACCCCGATTCGTGCGACCTCCGCCCCCAGCAAAACCCCTCATCCTGAGCCCCTGATGCACATTCTCCTGCTCGGTTCCGGCGGCCGCGAACATGCCCTGGCGTGGAAGATCGCGGCCTCTCCCCTGGTCACCAAATTCTGGTGCGCGCCCGGCAATGCCGGCATCGCCAGGGAGGCGGAATGCGTGGCGCTGGATGTCGCCGACCACGCCGCGGTGATCGATTTCTGCAAGACGAACGCGGTCGAGCTGGTGGTGGTCGGGCCGGAGACGCCGCTGGCGGCCGGCATCGTCGATGATCTCACAGCTAGCGGCATCAAGGCGTTCGGGCCGAGCAAGATTGCCGCGCAGCTCGAAAGCTCCAAGGGGTTCACCAAGGCGCTGTGCACCGAGTTCGGCATTCCGACCGGCGCCTACCAGCGCTTCACCAACGCCAATGATGCGCTCGCCTATGTGCAGAGCCAGGGCGCGCCGATCGTGGTGAAGGCCGACGGCCTTGCCGCCGGCAAGGGCGTCGTCGTCGCCAAGACGGTGCGCGAGGCCGAGGACGCCATCGCCATGATGTTCGAGGGCGCGTTCGGCGAGGCCGGCGCCGAGGTCGTGATCGAGGAGTTTCTGCCGGGCCGCGAGATCAGCTTTTTCGCGCTGTGCGACGGCGAGACCGCCATTCCGCTGGCCTCCGCGCAGGACCACAAGCGCGTGTTCGACCACGACGTCGGCCCGAACACCGGCGGCATGGGCGCCTATTCGCCGACGCCGCTGGTGACGCCTCAGGTCCATGACGCGATCATGGCGAAGATCATTTTGCCGACGGTGGCGGGCATGAAGCAGCGCGGCACGCCGTTCCGCGGCATTCTCTATGCCGGCATCATGCTGACGACGCAGGGGCCGAAACTGTTCGAGTTCAACGTGCGCTTCGGCGATCCCGAGTGCCAGGTGCTGATGCTGCGCATGATGAGCGACATCGTGCCGGCCTTCCTTGCGGCCTGCGACGGGCAGCTGAAGAATTTCGATCTGCGCTGGCATCCGGACTCCGCGCTCACCGTGGTGATGGCGGCGAAGGGCTATCCCGGCGACTACCAGAAGGGCACGCGCATCGAGGGGCTGGACGAAGCCGCCAAGGTCGAGGCGGTCGAGATCTTCCACGCCGGCACGATCGCGAAGGACGGCGCCATCCTCGCCAATGGCGGCCGCGTGCTCAATGTCTGCGCGCTCGGCAAGACCGTGACCGAGGCGCAGAAGCGCGCCTACCAGGCCGTCGACCGCATCGATTGGCCCGAAGGCTTCTGCCGCCGCGACATCGGCTGGCAGGCGGTGGAGGCCGAGAAAGCCGGGAATTAGCTCGTCATCGCGGACGGCGCGCAAAGCGCGCCGAGCGAGGAAATCGCGGTTTGTGTCACCACCCCGCCACATCCGCATTCCAGAATATGTAACGCTCTGTTGGGGTTAGCAGCTCCCGCAAATAATACCGCTACTGTGCATGGGGTTGTTTTCGACGTTTTGTTTGTCGAGCGGCCCCGCGACCGACCAACAAGGATGCAAGAAGATGTCCGATCTCGCCGACCTCTATCCGGGCTTTGCCGCCGAATGGATCGATACCGCCTTCGGCCGCATCTTCGCCCGCGTCGGCGGCAAGGGCCCGCCGCTGCTGCTGCTGCACGGCTTCTCCGAGACGCATGTGATGTGGCACCAGGTGGCGCCTGAGCTTGCCGAGCACTTCACGCTGATCATCGCCGACCTGCCGGGCTACGGCTGGTCCGACATGCCCGCGAGCGATGCGCTGCACATGCCCTACAGCAAGCGCGCCATGGCGAAAGCCATGGTCGAGGCGATGGAGCGGCTCGGCCATGTGCATTTCGCGCTCGCCGGCCACGACCGCGGCGGCCGCGTCTCCTATCGCCTCGCGCTCGATCATCCCGGCCGGCTGTCGAAGCTCGCCGTGCTCGATATCCTGCCGACCTATAATTACTGGGAGCGGATCAACCGCGCCTATGCCCTGAAGATCTATCACTGGACCTTCCTGGCGCAGCCCTATCCGCTGCCGGAGACGCTGATTTCGAGCAATGGCGAGTTCTTCCTGCGCTTCAAGATGGCGAGCCAGACCAAGTCGAAGACGCTGGACGCCATCGACCCGCGCGCGCTCGAACACTACCTCGCCCCGTTCCGCGATCCCGCCCGGGTGCATGCGATGTGCGAGGACTACCGCGCCGGCGCCTATTTCGACTACGACCTCGACAAGGCCGATTTCGAGGCCGGCAAGAAGATCACGATCCCGATGCTGGCGCTGTGGGGCAATGCCGGCATCGCCCAGGCCGCCGCGACGCCGCTGGACACGTGGAAGCAATGGGCGACCAATTTGGACGGCATGCCCGTGGATTCCGGGCACTTCCTGACCGAGGAGAATCCGGAGGTGACAGCGAGGGCGCTGCGCGAGTTCTTCGCGGCTTAGGCATCGCCGTCCGCCACACACTCAACTGTCATCGTCCGCGAAGGCGGACGATCCAGTACTCCGAGGCGGTTGTGGTTGAACCGACGGGCCGCGGCGTACTGGATGCCCCGCCTTCGCGGGGCATGACAGGTGAGGGTGCAGGCACCTACCTCCGCTCCCGGAAGAACTCCTTGAGCAGCCGCGCCGCCTCGCTCTCGCCGACGCCGGAGTAGACGTCCGGTGCGTGGTGGCAGGTCGGCGAGGCAAAGAAGCGCACGCCGGATTCCACCGCGCCGCCCTTGGGATCGGCGGCGCCGTAATAGAGCCGCCTGATCCTTGCAAAGGAGATCGCGCCCGCACACATGGTGCAGGGCTCCAGCGTCACGTAGAGGTCGCAGTCGACGAGGCGCTCGCTGCCGATCTTCGCGGCGGCCTCGCGCAGCGCGATGATCTCGGCATGGGCGGTCGGATCATGGTCGGTCAGCGTCCGGTTGGCGGCGGTGGCGATGACCTCGTAATCGCGGACCACCACGCATCCGATCGGAACTTCGCCCGATTTTCCGGCGTTTTCGGCCGTCAGAAGCGCCAAATCCATGAAAGAAGGGGCTTTCAAGCCTCGTATCATCGCCAGAAACCTGCTACTAGCTCCGCCTTCAGCAAGAGTGGATACCGATTTTGCCTGAGCATGCGGCTCGCAGCGAGCGCGCGCAATGCTCATCGCGCTACCCCCCTTAGGTGAGATTATTCATGCCTCGCGACAGCGACAAAGACAACGATTCCCGCGGCCGGCGAGGCCCGGCAAGGGGAGGCCCGCCGAAGGGCCGGTCCGGCAAGCCGCGTGGCCCCGAGAAGAAGTTCGCCAAGCGCAGCCCTGAGGGCCGGGGCGCTGCCCGCCCGCCCCGTGGCGACCGCGACAGCCGTCCGCCTCGCGCCGACCGCGGGGATCGCCCGTTCCGCCGCCGCGAGGAGGGCGATGCCCCGCGCCGCGATTTCAGTGACCGTCCGAAATTCAAGCGTGACGACCGTGGCGGCGAGCAGCGCAGCTTCAAGCCGCGCGGCGACCGCCCGTTTTCCGACCGCTCCTCGCGCGACGGCGAGAAGCGGCCGTTCAAGCCGCGCGGTGATCGACCGTCCTATGGCCGCGACGATTCCCGTCCGGCCGGTCGTTCCGGCGAGAGGAAGTTCGGCGAGAAGCGGCCCTATGCGCCGCGTGGCGATCGTCCGGAGCGCAAGTTCGAGGGCGAGCGGAAGTTTTCGCGAGGCGGACCGGATCGCAGCGACCGCCCGCGCGATCGCGGCGAGCGCAGCGATTCAAAGCCCTGGCAGAAGCGCGACGCGGCTTCGCGCGGCGATCGGCCGCCGCGCAAGGATTTCGGCGGCCGTGACCGCAGCCAGGAGAAGCCCTGGCAAAAGCGCGACGATCGGCAAGGCGGCGAGGACCGTCCGCGCTTCTCGCGTTCGCGCGACGATCGCGCGCCGGGCGATCGTCCGTTCCGCGAGCGGCCCAAGTTCGATCGGCCGCGCGAGGATCGCCCGAAATTCGATCGGCCTCGTCGTGATGCCGAGGGCGAGCGCGGTGGGCGCGGCGGCGATCGCCCGAAATTCAACCGTCCACGCGAGCGCTCCGAGGGCCGCTCCGACTGGCACGAGCATCCGCGCAGCGAAGGCCGTTTCGGCGATCGTCCGCGCCGCGAAAACGAGGATGAGAGCAGGATTTTCGAGAAGCGCCCCGCCTTCGGCGGCCGCGGCGCCTATCGCCAGCGCGATCGCGATTTCGAGGGACGGCCGCGTCGCGAAGACGCGCCGAAGCCGAAGAAGGCCGGCGAGCGCATCGCAAAGGTGCTGGCGCGCGCGGGCCTTGCCTCGCGCCGCGATGCCGAGGAGATGGTCACGCAGGGCCGCGTCACGGTCAACGGCCGCGTGATCAACTCGCCGGCGCTCGATGTCACCAAGAACGACGTCGTCATGGTCGACGGCAAGCCGTTGCCGGAGCGCGAGCGCACGCGGCTGTTCCTCTATCACAAGCCGCGCGGCCTGATGACGACGCACGACGACCCCGAGGGACGTCCGACCGTGTTCGACAATCTGCCCGAAGGCCTGCCGCGGCTGATCAGCGTCGGCCGGCTTGACTTCAACACCGAAGGCTTGCTCCTGCTCACCAATGACGGCGGCCTCGCCCGCACGCTCGAGCTGCCCGACACCGGTTGGCTGCGCCGCTATCGCGTCCGCGCCCATGGCGACGTCACCCAGGCGCAGCTCGACGAGCTCAAGAACGGCATCGAGGTCGAGGGCGTCAAGTATGGTCCGATCGAGGCGACACTCGAGCGCGACCAGGGCGCCAATGTCTGGCTGGTGTTCGCAATCCGCGAAGGCAAGAACCGCGAGGTGCGCAATGTCTGCGCCCATCTCGGGCTCGAGGTGAACAGGCTGATCCGCGTCTCCTACGGCCCGTTCCAGCTCGGCGAGATTCCTGAAGGTCAAGTCGAGGAGGTCCGCTCGCGCGTGCTGCGCGAGCAGCTCGGCGACAAGGTGATCGAGAAGTCGGGCGCGCAGTTTGACGTACCGCAGAAATCGTCTGCGGCCGATGACGATGCGCCCCGCGAGAGCAAGCCCGCCAACAAGCGCGCCGTGATCAACGACCGCAAGGGCCGCCGCGTGCTGGTGCAGCGCACCGGCAGCGAGGAGGCGCGCGAGCGCAACGAGATGGACGCGAGCGGCTACGGCCCGCCACGCCGTCCCAAGCGCGGCTATCACGGCAAGCGCGACCTGACGCCGCGGGAGGACTGAGGTGCGGTGCGCTTCGTCACGGTGCACCCTCTCGTTCCCTCCCCCCATGTGGGGGAGGGTTAGGGAGGGGGGTATCCCACGGGAGGTCGTCGCTTGTGGCACCCCCTTCCCCAACCCTTCCCCACAAGGGGGAAGGGAGCGCACCTTCCGTGCCGCAAACATGCGGGTCTCATAATGCGCGTCGTCGGCGGTCGTTTGAAGGGGCGCAATCTGGCCTCACCGTCCTCGCGCGACATCCGCCCCACGGCGGACCGGTTGCGCGAGTCCGTGTTCAACATCCTCGTCCATGCTTACGACGATCCGATTGCGGACGCGCGCGTGCTCGATCTCTTCGCCGGCACCGGCGCGCTCGGCATCGAGGCATCCTCACGTGGGGCGAAGTTCACGCTGTTCGTCGACAACGGCGCCGAGGCGCGTGCGCTGCTCCGCAACAACGTCGAGGCACTCGGCCTCGGTGGTGTCACCAAGGTCTATCGCCGCGATGCCACCGATCTCGGCCCTGCGCATCCCGTCGAGCCGTTCTCGCTGGTGTTCCTCGATCCGCCCTATGGCAAGGGATTGGCGGAGAAGGCGCTCGCGAGCCTGCGCGACGGCGGTTGGCTGACGCCGGGCGCGCTGCTGGTGGTGGAGGAGGCGAAGGCCGCGCAGTTCGTGACGCCGGAAGGATACGAGGAGCTGGAGCGGCGGGCTTATGACGATACGGAGTTTGTGCTTCTGCGTAGGGCGGATTAGCGAAGCGTAATCCGCCATTGTCTCTCACGGCGGAAGCAGAAGAGGTGGATTACGCCTTCGGCTAATCCACCCTACGGCACCATCACCTCCGCCCGAACAGCTTCTCCACGTCACTCAGCTTCAGCTCCACATACGTCGGCCGGCCGTGATTGCACTGGCCGGAGTTCGGCGTCTCCTCCATCTCGCGGAGCAGCGCGTTCATCTCCTCCGGTCTGAGCCTGCGGCCGGCGCGCACCGAGCCGTGGCAGGCCATGGTGGCGGCGACGTGCATCAGGCGGCGCTCCAGCGGCAGCGCCTCGTCCCACTCGGCCATGTGCTCGGAGAGGTCGCGCAAGAGTCCGCCGGCATTGGTCTTGCCGAGCAGCGACGGCGTCTCGCGCACCGCGACTGCGCCGGGGCCGAAGGATTCGATGGCGAGGCCGAACGAGGCCAGCTCGTCGCTGCGCTCCAGCAGGCGCTCGACGGTCGCCTCGTCCATCTCGACGATCTCGGGGATCAGGAGGATCTGCCGCTGCACGCCGTTCGCTGCCAGCGAGGCCTTCAGCCGCTCGTAGACGATGCGCTCATGCGCGGCGTGCTGGTCGACGATGATCAGGCCGTCGCGGGTCTGCGAGACGATGTAGGTTTCGTGGATCTGCGTGCGCGCTGCGCCCAGCGGGCGATCGATGAGGTCGCCGGTTGGCTGCGATTCGAACCGCACGTCCGCGCTGGGCGCGCCGACATCGAATGCAGCCTGCACGCGCTCGGCGAAGGCGGGGGCGGCGGCGCCTTGGAAGGACGGCATCGGCGCGGCGGGGGCGGCTGGCGAGGCCCGCCAGTCCCAGCTAGCGGGACGCGGCGTGAAGGCAGGCCGGAATGAGGACAATGCGCTCTCGCTGCTGTTGGCGGCGGTGCGCCGGCCCTCGCGCGCGAGGGCCTCCTTCAGCCCGTGCACGATCAATGCGCGCACTAGGCCGGCGTTGCGGAATCGCACCTCGGTCTTCGCCGGATGCACGTTGGCATCGACCTCGCGCGGATCGAGCGTGACGAACAGCGCCAGCACCGGGTGACGATCGCGCGGCAGGTAGTCGGAATAGGCGGCGCGCACCGCCCCCAGGATCAGCTTGTCGCGGACCGGCCGGCCGTTGACGAAGAGATACTGCCCGAGCGCGTTGGCCTTGGTCAGCGCCGGCGCCGCCGCATAGCCGTCGACCACGACGCCCTCGCGCTCGGCATGAACCTCGATGGCGTGGCTGCGGAATTCGGCTCCCAGAATATCGCCGAGCCGCGTCAGCCGTCCGGCGGCGCCGGGCAGGGCGGCGGCCCAGGTCACCGGCGCGCGCTCCTCGCCCGCGAGTGTGAAGGCAACGTCGGGCCGGGCCATGGCGAGGCGCCGCACGACCTCGCGGATAGCTTCCGCCTCGGTGCGGTCGGTCTTCAAGAACTTCAGTCGCGCCGGCGTCGCGTAGAAGAGGTCGCCAACCTCGACGCGGGTGCCGTGGGCCAGCGCCGCCGGCATGATCTCGGACTTCGCGCCGCCCTCGACGGTGAGGGCCCAGGCATGCGGTTCGCTGGCATGCCGCGTGGTAATCGAGAGACGCGCCACTGAGCCGATCGAGGGCAGCGCCTCGCCGCGGAACCCGAGGGTGCGGATCTGGAGCAGGTCCTCGTCGTCGAGCTTGGAGGTGGCGTGGCGCTCGACCGCGAGCGAGAGATCCTTAGCGGTCATGCCGCTGCCATCATCGGTGATGCCGATCCGCCGCCGCCCGCCGCCATCGGTGAAGACGTCGATCCGGCTCGCGCCGGCATCAATGGCGTTCTCGACCAGCTCCTTGACCACGCTCGCGGGACGTTCGACCACTTCGCCGGCGGCGATGCGGTTGACGACCTGTTCGGGCAATTGGCGGACGGGCATGAATTCGATCGGGCTCGGTCTTGGATTCGCTGATGGTCTATTCTAGGCCGTGTTGCGTCAAAAGCATGCGTTGGGCAACAGCCGCGTGACGGGCTGGGGAAGAAGACCCTCTATCACATTGAAGACATTGGACGTTCGGGACAGTGCCGCCGTGTCGATGCGCCGGCTTTCGGCCGTGGTTGTGATTGTGAGGCGCCGGGCAGCGGTGTAGCATCGTGAAAAAACGGCAACAGGACGGGAGGACGCCATGTGCCATCTCTTCGCGCATCAGCCCCAGCGCGACTACGAATCCCAGACACGGTCTTTGCGGATCGGTGGGCACTGCACGTCGATCCGCCTGGAAATGGCGTTCTGGGACACGCTGGAGGAGATCGCGGCCAAGGAGAGCATGAGCCTCGGCAAGTTCCTGACCACGCTCTACAACGAGGTGCTCGACCATCATGGCGAGGTCAACAATTTCGCCTCGCTGCTGCGCTGCTCGTGTTTGATCTACCGCTCACGGAGCGTCACGCCGGTCCAGGATTTCAAGGCAACCGTTACGCCCATTCTCGACGCGGCCGAGTAGCCGCTCCACCCTCGGTGTCGTCCCGGCGAACGCCGGGACCCATACCGCGTGATCTATCGAGTGCGGAAGCTCGAAGTACCGAACGACCAATCTCCGCCAAACTGGGCCCTGTGGTTATGGGCACCGGCGTTCACCGGGACGACACCTTGAGTGTGGATACGCAATCCCTCCTCAATGCCGTTCCGGCGATCGCGATGGTAGCGTACGATCAAATCTCCTTCTTCTGCATCACCTCCGCAATGTAGTCCGCCTGCCGGATCGCGAGCGCGACGATGGTCAGCGTCGGGTTGCAGGCCGCGCCGCTGGTGAACTGGCTGCCATCGGAGACGAACAGGTTCTTGATGTCGTGGCTCTGCCCGAACTTGTTGACCACGCCGTCCCGGGGCTTTTCGCTCATCCTGTTGGTGCCGAGATTGTGCGTGCTCGGATAGGGCGGCGTCGGATAGGTCACGGTGGCGCCGACGGCGTCGTAGACCGCGGCGCCCTGCTTGTAGGCATGCGCGCGCATCGCGACATCGTTGGGGTGGTCGTCGAAATGCACGCTCGCGACCGGCTGACCGAACTTGTCCTTCACGACCGGATCGAGCGTGATGCGATTGGTCTCCTGCGGCATGTCCTCGCCGACCAGCCACATGCCGGCCATCCTGGGATAGCCGTCGAGCGCTGACGTGAACGAGCGTCCCCAGGCGCCGGGGTTGAGGAACGCCGCCATGAACGGGAGGCCGATCGACAGCGTCTCCATCTCGTAGCCGCCGACGAAGCCGCGCTTCGGGTTGTTGGCGGCCTCGTCGCGGATGATGCCGGCCATGGTGGTGCCGCGATACATGTGCACCGACTTCTCGAACACCGCGTAGACGCTACCGGTCATGTGCCTCATGTAGTTGCGGCCGACTTGGCCGCTGGAGTTGGCGAGGCCATCGGGGAACATCGTGGAGGCGCTGTTGAGCAGCAGCCGCGGGCTCTCGATCGAGTTGCCGGCCACCGCCACGATGCGCGCCTTCTGGCGCTGCATCGCGCCTTGCTCGTCAGCGTAGACGACGCCGGTGACCTTGCCGGTGGTATCATGCTCGATCTTCACCACCATGCTGCCGGGCCGGACCTCGAGATTGCCGGTCGCCTCGCCCTTGGGAATCTCGGTGTAGAGCGTCGACCATTTGGCGCCGGATTTGCAGCCCTGGAAGCAGAAGCCGATCTGCTGGCACGAGCCCCGTCCGTCGCGCGGCTGACTGTTGATCGCCATGTTGCCGGTATGCACGGTCTTGTAGCCGAGCTTCTTCGCGCCGGCCTCCAGCACCTTGAAGTTATTGTTGCCGGGCAGGCCGGGAATGCCGTTGGTGCGAGTCACGCCCATCTTGTTCTCGGCCTTGGCGTACCACGGCTCCATCTCGGCGAGCGTGACCGGCCAGTCCAGCAGGTTCGCGCCGGGAATGTTGCCGTAGGTGCTCTTCACCCTGAACTCGTGCTCGTCGAAGCGCAGCGAGGCGCCGGCCCAATGCACGGTCGAGCCGCCGACCGCCTTGACGATCCAGGCGGGAAGGCCCGAAAAATCCCTGGCGACGCGCCATGTGCCCGACGTGGTGCGCGCATCGGTCCAGGCGAGCTGGGAGAAGCTCTCCCATTCGTCATTGATGAAGTCGTGGTTCTCGATGCGGGGACCTGCCTCGAGGATGACGACCTTGATCCCTTTCTGCGCGAGCTCGTTGCCCAGCGTGCCGCCGCCCGCACCGGAGCCGACGATCACCACGACGCCGGAGTCGTTCAGATCGAATTTTGCCATATGCGTTCTCCTGAACCGTTGGGGTGGCGATCTAAGCCTTCGGCAGCCAGTCGATATCGGCGAAGCCGCGGTTGATGTAGCCGCCGAGCTCGGCGGAAGAGCCCTCGTAGCCGAACCGCGGCCAGACCTCTTTCTGGTTGTAGAGCGAGACGACGAGATCGCCGCGCACCTTCTGGAAAAAGGCGCTTTGCTCGATCTCCTTCAGGAGCACCACGCGGTCGGCTTCCCAGGCCACTTCGACATAAGGCACCTTGTGGCGGTCGCGCGCGTTCTGATCGAGCCGCGCAATGCCGTCGCTGATCAGCGATTTGACGGTAGGATCCTCCGCCGCCTTGCCGTCCCACGGCTTGATCGCGGTGATGTAGTAGCTGTCGCCGAGCATGTCGTGCGGATAGATGTCGCGCGCGACCTTCAGCAGCGTCTTCATCGTCGAGGGCGAGAGCGCGCTCGTCTCTTCGGCCCAGGCGTTGTCGATGCTGACTCCGACGCTGGTCGCAACGGCCGCGACCGGCACGGCGGCCGCCGCGCCCTTGATAAAGACGCGGCGGCTGTGCTTGCTTCGACGATCGACTTCTCTCATGGCATGTCCTCCGTAGATTTTTGATTTTGGTTTGGTCAGTTGAAACGGCCGCCCCGTTGGATCACCTCGATCTTGTAGCCATCGGGATCACTGACGAAGAAGAAGCGCGCCAGCGTTCGGCCGTCGTGCTTGAAATCGCGTAAGGGTCCCGGTGCGAGCTTCTCGCGCTCGAAGCGCGCATGCTCGGCATCGAGGTCTTCAACGACCACGGCGAGATGGCCGTAGCCGTCGCCGAGTTGGTACGGCTCCTTGCGATCGAAATTGACCGTCAGCTCGACCTCGAACGGCGAGGAGGGGTGACGCAGATAGATCAGGGCGAAATCCGCGAACTTCAGATGGTCGGTGACCTCCAGGCCGAAAGCACGCTTGTAGAAGTCGAGCGAGCGCGCCTCCTCCAGCACGCGGATCATGGAATGGACTGGCTTTGCCATTCAGTTCAGCTCCTTGAGGTAAGTGATGATGGCGGCGCGCGTCTCGGGCCTGGCCTGCCGATAGGCCATGATCACACCGGGGATGACGGCTTGCGGATTGGCCAGCCACGCGTCCAGCCGGGCCTCGTCCCAGGTGAAGTCAGCTTTGGCGAGACCATCTGAATAGTGAAAGCCTTCGACCTTGCCGGCGGCGCGGCCCACGATCCGGACCAGCGGCGGACCTTGTCGCATCGGGTCCGAGAGATTGGTGGTATGGCACACCGCGCATTGCTGCTTGAATAGCGTCGCGCCATCCGGCGGCCGTGCCGCCGGCAATGGCATCTGCGCGTCGGCGCCTCGCGCCATCAGCACCATCGCGGTGCACAATCCCGGCACGATCGTGCGCATCGCCAAGAGCTTGCTCATCCACGTCAAATCCAGCGTGTGCAAACTCTAATCGGCGTCAGAGATGAGGTGGTAGTAGCGGGCTGTTTCGCGGCGAACGGAAACGTGTGGGGCGCGTGTGATGTTCCGCAGCGCCTTATATGCGGAGCACAATTCCGCGAAACCGCCGTCAAATCCCTAAATGATCACCACACGATGCGCATTGCATGACGTTGCGCCGCTTGAACTCTTTACGCGATGCAATGGTCCGGTGCAGACGAGCGGCGCAAGGAGCCGCCGAGCCATTCATCGCGAAACAATCCAGGAGAAATGGATGAAGTTGGTGAAGACCTCGATGATCGCCTGCGCTCTGTCGGCCCTCATTGCGACACCTGTCCTCGCGCAAAGCGCGCCACCCACCGCCAAGCCAGGCGGCACCGTGCAAGGCAAACCCATGCAAGGCAGCACCATGGGCAGTGGCGACGAGGAGATGAATGCTCAGCCGGGCGCAGCCGGTGAGAAGACCGGCATGAAGTCGACCAAAGGCACCAGGGGCACGGTCGGCACCACGGGCAATGCTACGCACAAGGGAACAGCCGACGATGCCGCGACGGGCGGCGCAGCCCCGTCCAAACGTTACTAGTCTCGCCGGGTGAATCGGCAAAGCTCCGGTCGCGTCGCGGCCGGAGCTCTTTGCCGCGCCAGTTAGTCGTCGAAGCTCCGGCCGCGTCCCGCCTTGACGTCACTGCGGCGCTTCTTGCCCTCGAGTCGGCGCTGCTTGGAGGCGAAGGTCGGCCGCGTCGCGCGCCGCGGCGTCGGCCTGATCATCGCCTCGCGCAGCATCTCCGTGAGACGGTCGATGGCATCCTGGCGGTTGCGCTCCTGGGTGCGGAAGCGCTGCGCCTGGATCACGATGACGCCGTCCTTGGTCATGCGCTGGCCGGCAAGGCGCGCAAGCCGCAGGGCCGCGTCCTCCGGCAAGGTCAGCTTGCGCGTGTCGAAGCGCAGCTGTGCCGAGGTCGCGACCTTGTTGACGTTCTGCCCGCCCGGGCCGGAGGCGCGGACAAAACCGATCTCGATATCGTCCTCGTCGATGACGAGATTGCGGGATATCCGCAGCATGTAGGCACCATCCGTGATGTCTGGACATATCGCGGACGTTCAGGTTCGGCAATGGTGCTCATGCAAACGCAAATGGCCGGGACGAGCCCGGCCATTCAGGGAGCGTGTGGAGAACAGATCAGTTCGACTTCGGCGTCGCAGCCGCCGGTTGCGCCGCGGCCTGCGGGGCGCGGCCGACGACGACGGTGAGGAGGCCCTGGCCCCAGAGGCGTTTGGCGGCCGCCTTGGCGTCGTCCAGCGTCACGGCGTCGACGATGGCGTTGCGCTTCTCGATATAGTCGATCGGCAGCTTGTCCTGCTGATATTGCAGCAGCGCCTGTGCCAATTTGGATGAGGTGTCGAGCGCCAGCATCTGCGAGCCCTTGAGGTAGGACTTGGCCTCGTCGAGCTCCTTCTGCGTCGGGCCCTCCTCGGCCATGCGGCGCACCTCCTTCTCGATGGCGTCGATGGTGTCGCCGGCGCGGTCGGCGCGCGTGCCGGTGTTGCCGATGAAGATCGCCGAATGCTCCATCCAGAGCAGCGATTCGAACACCGAATAGGCCAGCCCACGCTTCTCGCGGACCTCGCGATAGAGCCGGGAGGACAAGCCGCCGCCGCCGAGGATGTGGTTGACGACATAGGCCGCCATGAAGTTCGGATCGCTGCGCTTCACCCCGGGACCGCCGAAGGTGATCACGGTCTGCGGCACGTCGAGCGTCACGAAGGCGCGTTGCGGGGGCTTTGCAGCCTCGACGTCGGGAACCGGAGTCAGATTGGCCTTGGCAGGCAGGCTACCGAAGGTGTGGTCGAGCAGCTTGCCCAGGGTCGCCGGATCGACGTCGCCAACGACGGCGATCTTCAGACCGTCCTTGGCGAGGACGCGGCCGACATAATCCCTCATGTCGGCGACCGTGATGGTCGGCACGCTGTCGAGGTTGCCGTTGGTCTGCCGGCCGTAGGGATGCTCGCCGAAGGCGACTTCCAGGAACTTGCGGCTCGCCAGCGAGGTCGGATTGGTGGTCTCGCGACGCAGGCCCGAGATGACCTGCGAGCGGATGCGTTCGACGTCGGCGGTGTTGAAATGCGGCGAGGTCAGCGCGCCCCTGAGCAGATCGAAGGCCTCATCCTTGTTGTCGCGCAGCATGCGCAGGCTGCCGCGAAACGTATCGCGGGTGGCGTTGAAGGAGAGCTCGATGGCGCGGCGGTCGAGCCGTTCATGGAACGACTTGGAGTCGAGATCGCCGGAGCCTTCGTCGAGGAGATCACCGACCAGATTGGCGACGCCCGGCTTGTCCTTGGGGTCCTGGGACGAGCCGCCGGCGAAGGAATATTCCATCGCGATCAGCGGCACGGTCGCGTCCTGCACGAACCAGGCTTCGATGCCGCCGGGCGAGATCAGGCGCTGGATTTTTGCAGCGGCATGTGACGGCGAGACGGCGGCGAGCGCGAGCGCCGCGCCGGTGGCAAGGGAGAATGCAACGCGTCGAAGGAAGGGATAGGTCACGAACGCTTCTCCTCGCGCTTGACGGTGGCGGTGTCCTTGATCAGATAGCCCGTCACCGAGCGCTTCTTCTCGAGCCATTTCTGCGCGACGGCGCGAACCTGCTCGGCGGTGACGGCGCGGATGCGGTCGGGCCAGCTCCTGATGTCCTCGATCGACAGGCCCGTGGTCAGCGCGCCGCCGTACCAGCGCGCCAGTACCGTCTGATTGTCCTGGGCGTAGATCGCCTCGGCAATGAGCTGGGTCTTCACGCGTTCCAGATCGTCGGCGCGGATCGGGTTCTGCGCAACGCTGGCAATGACACCGTCGACCGCCTGCTCCACTTCTGCGAAGCTGACGCCGGGCCTCGGCGCGGCCGAGATCGCGAACTGGGTCGGGTCGAGCGAGATGCTCGAATAGCTGGCGTTGGCGGAGACCGCGAGCGGCTTGTCGACGACGAGCGCGCGGTAGAGATAGGAATTGCTGCCGCTGCCCATCAGCTGCGCCAGCACGTCGAGGGCAGCGCTCTCGCCGGCTGCCGCCGTGGTCGCGGAGGGCACTAGATAGTAGCGCCGCATGCTCGGCTGCTCGACGCGCGGGTCGGCCAGCGTGACCGTGCGCGGGGCGGCGGGCTCCGGCTCCTGCGGACGGACGCGGCGTGCCGGGATGGCCGGCTGCGCCGGGATCGAGCCGAAATTGCGCTCGACCAGCGGGCGGATTTCGGCGGCGTCGACGTCACCGGCGATCACCAGGATCGCGTTGTTCGGCGCATAAAAGCGGCGATAGAAGGCGAGCGCATCCTCGCGATCGAGCTTTTCGATCTCCTGATGCCAGCCGATCACCGGACGCCCGTAGGGATGGTTGAGATAGAGCGCGGCCATGATCTGCTCGTTCAGCCGCGCATCCGGATTGTTGGCGACGCGCATATTGTACTCTTCGAGCACGACGTCGCGCTCGGGCAGCACGTTCTCGTCCTTGAGGACGAGGCCCGTCATGCGGTCGGCCTCGAACTCCATCATGGTCGGCAGCTGCTCTTTCGGCACGCGCTGGTAGTAATTGGTGTAATCGACCGAGGTCGAGGCGTTCTCGTTGCCGCCGACGCGAAGCACGGTCTGGGAGAATTCTCCGGCCGGATGCTTCGAGGTACCCTTGAACATCAGGTGCTCGAGGAAATGCGCCAGCCCGGACTTGCCGGGGGTCTCGTCCGCCGAGCCGACCTTGTACCAGATCATCTCGGTGACGACGGGCGTGCGGTGATCCGGGATCACCACGACCTGCATGCCGTTGCTGAGCGTGAAGCTGGCTGGCGGAGCCGATGTTACCGTGGTCTGGGCGAGGGACGTGCCGGCGGAGAGGACACTCGTCGAAAGCAGCGCGGCAAGGAGGCAGGCAGCCGATCGGTAAGAGGACATCATGATCCTTTTGGAAGGCCGAGCCCGGATGTCCGGCTCGGAGGCACGGCATGCTACACCGTGCGGCTGAGGCTTCGCGTCACGAAGCAGAGAACGCATCTCGCAGGCAAGTTACTGATAGGCAATTTACGGCTGCGCCGGGCGCGCAGGCGCCGGCCTCGCTCTTGTCAGGATGTCGCAGTGGACAGGAACGCTATTGTTCCTTCTCCTTGCCGGACATGATGTCGTAATACATCCGCCGCGACTTGTCCGGCCCGGCGCCATAGGCGTAGTTCGGCGACGGCGTCTGGTAGCCCGGCGGCGGCTCGACCAGCGACTGGCGCGGCGGCTCCGACGTGAACTCCTTGGACTCGGAGCTGGCGCCGCCCTTCATCATGTTCCACAGACCGCCGGTGAAACCGAGCTCGGCGGGGCTCATCGACGGGTTGCCGTTGGTGCCCGGCTGAATCGGATCGTTGCTCGTGCGGGGTGCTGCGGCGACCTGGCCGGCCTTCATCTCGGCAGGCGTCAGCGGCTGGGCGGCCTGCCAGCTCTCCGTTGCCTTGGTGGCCTTCTTGCGCGCGGCGATGGCTTCCTTGCGGCGCTTTTCTTCGGGGTCCTTGGGCCAGTTCGGCGCAGCCTTGGCTTCGGTCGCAGGCGGCGGCAGGTCGAGCTTGGGCGGCACCACCAGCGGCGAGCGCTCGCGGTATTCGATGCCCTTCTTTTCCATGCTCTTGGCGCCGATGCCGGACATCAGATTGTCGATGAGCCTCTCTTCGAAGGTCATATCGTCTTCCTCGTCGTCGTCGTCACCGGCGCGGGCCGCGCCGGTCGACATGACGAGACCGATGCCAAGTGCGACAGCGGACAATTTCAATGCCCGCCAGAGCCCCCACCGGAGGTCTCGCACCATCGAATCGCTGGTCATCGCGCTGCGCATTGCTGTACCTGTTCCATATTGTGGCAGATCGCCGCGCGCACGCGGCTCTCATCCTCGCAAAGGCCGGGTTCCACCGCCGGTCCGTATCGGCCGGGATCAGGGCGCTTTTGCGGCGGGTACCCCCAGGAAGGAATCATACAATAGCGCCGCCACCCCAGCAACGATGGCCACGTCCGCGAGGTTAAACACATACCAATTATAGGTTTTTCCGGCGATCTCGATGTGGAGCAGGGCGAAATCCACCACCGCGCCATAGGCCAGGCGGTCGATGCCGTTACCGATGGCGCCGCCGATGATCAGGCCGAGCGCGATCGTAGCAAGCATGGTGTGCGAGCGGGCCATCCAGATCGCCAGCGCGACCACCGCGATACCTTTGACGGCCATCAGCGCGAGCTGCGCCGCCTGGCTGTCGTTCTGAAGCCAGCCGAAGCTGATTCCGATGTTCCAGGCCAGCACCAGGTCGAAGAAGGGCGTCACCCGCACCGCGCCGCGACCGGCGAGGTCGAACACGTTCAGGAGCCAGAGCTTCGAGGCCTGGTCGGCCACCAGCGTGACCATTGCCGCGAGGATGCCGGCGCGGAGCGGGGTCATGGTCGACCGATCAGACGCTCACCCCAAGCGCCTTCCATTCGCGCAGCGCCTTCGCATCGCGCGGGGTGACGTCGGGGTATTCAGGGTCCTCGCCGACCATCGGCGAAATCTTCCAGGAGCGGGCGCATTTGGTGCCGACCGCCTTCTCCACCACGACCGCAACGCCGGGCACGGCATCGAGACGGAACGCCGAAGCCGGCGCCTCACCCTCCCGCACCTCGTAGTTCGACGTGATGCAGATCTCGGCAAGATCGGTGTCGAACAGCGTCATCAGCATGTCGCGGTCGGCGACATAGATCACCGGCGACGCCTCGAGCGAGGAGCCGATGTTCTTGGCGGCGCGTTCGAGCTCGAGCGCCCCGGTGACGACGCGGCGGACGTTGCGGATCGTCTCCCATTTTGCGGCGAGCCTGTCGTCGCGCAGGTCTTCCAGGTCGGTCGGGAACAGCGTCAGATGCACGGACGGCTCGGCGTCGGGCCGGTACATGCGCCAGCCTTCTTCTGCGGTGAAGCTGAGGATCGGCGCCAGCCATTTCAGGATCGAGGCGCACAACAGGTCGATGGTCGTCAGCGCCGCCTTGCGCGTCAGCGAAGAGGGCGGATCGCAATAAAGCGTGTCCTTGCGGATGTCGAAGTAGAACGCCGAGAGCTCGCTGTTCAGGAAGGCGGACAGGATCGCGACCACGGTCTTGTAGTCGAACTCCCGATAGGCCTTGCCGATCGCGCTGGCGCGCACCGCGAGCTCGTGCAGCATCAGGCGCTCCAGCTCGGGCATCTCGGCGGGCGCGACTGCGTCGGCCGGCTTGTAGTGGTGCAGCGTGCCCAGCATCCAGCGTACGGTGTTGCGCAGTTTGCGATAGGTCTCGACGGTGTTCTTCAGGATCTCGGGGCCGATGCGCTGGTCGTCGGTGTAGTCGCTGGATGCGACCCAGAGTCTCAGGATGTCGGCGCCGGAGTCCTTGATGACGGACTGCGGCTCGATGGTGTTGCCGAGCGATTTCGACATCTTGCGGCCGTCCTCGGCCTGGGTGAAGCCGTGGGTCAGCACGATGTCGTAAGGCGCGCGGCCGCGCGTGCCGCAGCTTTCCAGCAGCGAGGAGTGGAACCAGCCGCGATGCTGGTCCGAGCCTTCCAGGTACATCACCGTGTCGGTGCCGCCGTCGACCTTGCGCTTGATGCCTGACAACCCCGGGAAATGCACGGGGTCTTCCAGCACGAAGGCGTGGGTCGAGCCTGAATCGAACCAGACGTCGAGGATGTCGTCGACCTTCTGCCAGTCCTCGCTCGCGCGTGATCCGAGGAAGCGCTCGCGCGCGCCCGTCGCGTACCAGGCGTCGGCGCCTTCCTTCTCGAAGGCTTCGCCGATGCGTGCATTGACGGCCTCGTCCTGGAGGATCTCGGCGGAGCCGTCACCCTTCTCGCGCACGAACACGGCGATCGGTACGCCCCAGGCGCGCTGGCGCGAGATCACCCAATCCGGCCGCGCCTCGATCATGCCGTTGATCCGATTCTCGCCCGACGGCGGCACCCACTGCGTCACCGAGATCGCGTGCAGCGCGCGGGCGCGCAGCGTGTCGCCGGCCTTGGTCTTGCCGCCCACCGCGATGTCCTTATCCATGGCGATGAACCATTGCGGCGTGTTGCGGAAGATCACCGGCTTCTTGGAGCGCCAGGAGTGCGGATATTGATGCTTCAGCCGGCCGCGCGCGAGCAGCATGCCTCTGTCGACGAGCGCCTTGATCACGGCCTCGTTGGCATCGCCCTTCTCGCCCTTGTCGGTGATGACGCGCTTGCCGGCAAAGCCGGGCGCATGATCGGTGTAGGCGCCGTTCTCGTCGACGGTGTAGGGGATCGCGGTGTTGATGCCGCGCGCGTCGAGATCGCGCGCCTGCGCCGTCCAGACATCGAAGTCCTCGCGGCCGTGGCCGGGCGCCGTGTGCACGAAGCCGGTGCCGGTGTCATCGGTGACATGGTCGCCGGGCAGCAGCGGCACGACGAAGTCATAGCCGCCGCCAAGGCCCTTCAGCGGATGGGCACATTCGATCGCGTCCATGGTGTCGCCGGGGACGTCGCGGACTTTCTCAAAAGCCGTCACGCGCGCCTGCTTGAACACCTCTTCCGCGAGCGCGTTGGCAAGGATGAGGAGGTCGCCGGTCTTGGCCCAATTGTCGGCGGGCGCGTCCGTCACCTTGTAGAGGCCGTAGGCGATCTTCGGCGAGAACGAGATGGCGCGGTTGCCGGGCAGGGTCCAGGGCGTGGTGGTCCAGATCACGACGCTTGCGGAGGCGAGCGCGCCGTGCGCGGGCGAGGTCACCGGGAATTTCACCCAAACCGTATCGGAGGTGTGGTCCTCGTACTCAACCTCGGCTTCGGCCAGCGCGGTCTTCTCGACCACGCTCCACATCACCGGCTTGGAGCCGCGATAGAGCGTGCCGTTGGCCGCGAACTTCATCAGCTCGCGTGCGATCTGGGCTTCGGCGGGATAGCTCATGGTGGCGTAGGGATGGTCCCAGTCGCCGATCACCCCCAGGCGCTTGAACTCCTCACGCTGCACGCCAAGCCAGTGCGTGGCATAGGCGCGGCACTCCTTGCGGAAATCGATCATGGCGGCAGAGTCGCGGAAGTCGGGCTTCTGCTTGCCCTTCTTGCGATAATGCTCCTCCTCGACCTTCCACTCGATCGGCAGGCCGTGGCAGTCCCAGCCGGGCACGTAGTTGGAATCGAAGCCGAGCATCTGCTGGCTCTTGGTGACGAGATCCTTCAGGATCTTGTTCAGCGCCGTGCCGATATGGATGTTGCCGTTGGCATAGGGCGGCCCGTCATGCAGCACGAACTTGGCGCGGCCCTTCGCAGCTTGGCGCAGCTTCTCGTAGAGCCCGATCTCGTACCAGCGCTTGAGGATCTCAGGCTCGCGCTGCGGCAGGCCGGCGCGCATCGGGAATTCGGTCTGCGGCAGGAACAGGGTTTTCGAATAGTCTTTGGCTTCAGGCTTTTGGGACTTCTGCGGCTTTTCGGACATGAGGCTGACTGGCTCGGAAGGGCGCGGGAAGGGATCGCGATGCGGAATCGCGGGAGTGAAACGACAAAATCCCGGTCTTGCGCCGAGCCAAAGGCTCAGGCGGAAGCCGGGCCGCTAATCCCTATGATGCGCCGCGCAAACATGGGCTCTCCATAGCAGGGGGGCGGAGGAAGCGCAAAGGGTGAGATGCCGGACAGGGTGCAGTTGCGGTTTTCCTCAAAGACGCTAATTTATTGAAGCAAGGAGAGAATTTCATGAACGCCGCGCCGCTTGCCGAGGTGTTGGAAGAGCTGAAGGAGCTACGGAGGCACGGGGGAGCCGATAACGGCGTACTCTCCAAGGCTGAGCAACGTCTACGGGTCTTTTCGACTGAAATGGCTTCCGCCGTGGGCGGTCCGGGGCGCGAGGCACTGGTCCGGCTACTCGATATCAGCACGCTCGCGACCCGAGTTTTCGGTGACGCGGAGAGAGCCGAAGCCTGGCTGACCAGGCCAAATACCTCCCTCTCGAGTCAAAGGCCGCTCGATCTGGTGAAGGATGAGCTTGGCGCCGCGGTCGTGCGGGAAATGCTGGAACAGATCGATCACGGAATCTTTGCCTGAGCCCGCCATATGGAGCTCTGGCGAATTTCGAACTACGTCGATCTGTCCGGGATTGGCGGACTGAGGGCCGCTGGCCGGTGGCATTCGCAGGGCCGGCGGATCGTTTATCTTGCCGATCACCCGTCAAGCGCATTGCTGGAGATGCTAGTCCATATGGACCGGGATCTCATCCCGCCCACCTATCAGTTGCTGCGCATCGCAGTGCCCGACGAAATCGTCGTCGAGACCGTCAAATCTGAGTTGCCAACGGATTGGCGGACCCAAACGATGGTCAGCCGAGAGATTGGGGATGGCTGGCTCGACCGGTCGGTTAGTGCGCTCTTGCAAGTGCCCTCCGCGATCAGTGCACGGGGAGACAATTTTCTCCTAAACCCCGCGCATCCGGATGCCGCGCATGTCAGCATTAGCGAAGTGATCCACGCGCCGTTCGATCCACGCCTGCTCGCGTGATCGGAATGCTTAATCGATCACGCCCAGCCGCGGAAACGCATCCGGGGCGGCGGCGAGCATGGCGCGGGCGCGGGCGGAATCGTCGTCCATCTGGCGGATAAGGGCCTCCAGGCTGTCGAATTTCAGCTCTTCGCGGATGAAGCCGATGAAGGCGCAGTCGAGGAGCTGCCCGTAGAGGTCGCCCTTGAAGTCGAACAGGAAGATCTCCAGGAGCGGGGCGCCATTGTCGAAGGTCGGACGGCGGCCGAAGCTGGCCACGCCGTCGAGCCGCTCGGCACCGCGGCCGACCCGCACCGCGTAGATGCCGTGCTTGAGCCCGCAATTGGCGTCCAGGCGGATGTTGGCGGTGGGATAGCCGAGATCGCGGCCGCGCTTTTCGCCATGGATGACCTCGCCCGTAATGAACCAGGGCCCGCCCAGCATGGTGGTCGCGTCGTCGAGCTGGCCCTCGGCGAGGGCGATCCGGATCGCGCTGGAGGAGACGGGCCGCTCGTCGATATCGACGTGCGGTTGCACGTCGACCTCGATGCCGAGCCGGGGCGCCTCGTTGACGAGAAGGCTCGGCGAGCCGACCCGGCCCTTGCCGAAATGGAAGTCGTAACCGACCGCGATGCCGCTGACGCCGAGGCGCCCGATCAGGTCATGGTGAATGAAATCTTGCGCGCCGGTTCCGGCACGCGCCTTGTCGAAGGTCATGACCACGGCGCCGGCCAGCCCGGTGCCGGCCAACAGCCGCAGCTTGGCCCGCTCGTCCGTCAGGCGGAACTGCGGGGTGTTGGGGCTGAAAAACCGCCGCGGATGCGGCTCGAAGGTCAATGCCAGCGCAGGGCGGCCATGCGTCCGGCCCATCTCCAGCGCTGCCGCGATCACTGCGCGATGGCCAAGATGAACGCCGTCGAAATTGCCCATGGCAACCACGGCGCCCCTCGGAATCGCGGAATCCGGCGTTGTATCGCGAATGACGGTAAAAGGCGGAGCCATCAGGGGAATTCTCGAACCGGGCAGGACCGGCCCGGACCGTGGCGCGACCGGCCGTGCGAAGTCAAGCGGCGGGGCGGGCAGACATTGAACACGATTTCAGTCCTTTGGCGATGTCCGCAATTAACGCGCTGTTTAACGCCTTGATGCTAGTCCTTGAGGCGTGGAACTGCCGGGCTCCGGCCTGGCAGGTCCGATCCTAATATTCCTGGGTTTGCGTTGGGGGAGTCGAGATGGCGGTTGATTTGTCGATGCCGGTTCTGGTGGTGGATGACTACAGCACCATGATCCGTATCATCCGGAATCTGCTGAAGCAGCTTGGCTTCGAGAACATCGATGATGCCAGCGACGGTTCGGCAGCGCTGAACAAGATGCGTGGCAAGAAGTACGGGCTCGTGATCTCCGACTGGAACATGGAGCCGATGACGGGCTACGACCTGCTGCGCGAAGTCCGCGCGGATCCGAACCTCGCCACCACGCCTTTCATCATGATCACGGCGGAATCCAAGACCGAGAACGTGATCGCGGCCAAGAAGGCCGGCGTGAACAACTACATCGTCAAGCCGTTCAATGCGGCGACGCTGAAGACCAAGATCGAAGCGGTCTTCCCGGACATGGCGAGCGCGTAAGCGCGATCGTGTCCCGGACAAGGCGCGGCACGTCAGTGACGCGACGCCGAGCCGGGATCCAGTCTATCCACGATATCGCTTGCGGCTTATGGGCCCCGGCTCTGCAGCTCTTCGAGCTGCGTCCGGGGCACGACATTTTCTACCACTTCAATTCGCGCATCAGCGCCTTCGGCGGGTGGCCGAACAATTCCACGACCGATGTCGGGTCGAGCTGGTCAAGTCCCTCGAACTCCTCGGCATGGATGCCGCGGGTCACGAACAGGCAGTCGATGCCGAATTCGCGCGCGCCGGTCAGGTCGGTGCGGACAGAATCCCCGATCGCCAGCACCTTCCTGCGGTCGATCTGGTTGCCCTGGCGTTCCCCGGCGAGTGACATGGCGCGCTCGTAGATCGGCCGGTGCGGCTTGCCATAGAAGATCACCTCGCCGCCGAGCTCACGGTAGAGCTCCGCGATCGCGCCGGCGCAATAGATCAGCCGGTCGCCACGCTCCACCACGATGTCGGGGTTGGCGCAGACCAGCGTCAGCTTGCGCTCGCGCGCCTTCAGCATCATGCCGCGATAGTCTTCCGCCGTCTCGGTCTCGTCGTCATAGAGGCCGGTGCAGACAATGTAGTCGGCTTCCTCCAGCGGCGCGGTCACCGCATCGAGGCCGCGGTAGATCGAGTTGTCGCGCTCGGGGCCGAGCCAGAACATCTTGCGGCCGGGATGCTCGGCGACATAGAGCCTGGTCAGGTCGCCTGAAGATACGATCGCGTCATAGGTCTCATCGGGGACACCGAGCTTGCGCAATTGCCGCTGGACGGAGTCGGCCGGGCGCGGCGCGTTGGTGATCAGGATCACCGTACCGCCGCGGCTGCGATAGGTGTGCAGCGCCTCGCAGGCTTCGGGGAAGGATTCCAGCCCGTTATGGACCACGCCCCAGATGTCGCTGAGCACGACGTCCACACCGCCCACGAGCTCGCGCAGGCCTTCGGCAAAATGTAGCGTAGTCATGATCTGCGTGGCCGATCAGATGCGGCGCGCGAGCGCCGCGTTGCCGGTGATGCGCTGTGGCGGAGGCGCAGAAGACGTCGCGCCTGAGCTGGGTGTGCCGGAGCCATGAGGTCCCTGAATGTCTTTCGTCTGGTTCGGCGAGGCCCCGGCGGTAGCAGATGGCCCCTCCGGCCGCAATGGCCGCGGCGGCGCGAACAGGAACCCCTGTCCGAAGCGCACATCGTAGTCGAGCAGGTCGACCACCGCGCGCTCGCCCTCGATCCGCTCGGCGATCAGGTCGATGCCGAAGCGGCCGAGCAGGTCGGAGAGATCGGAGGGGTGGATGTCCGAGGTCGAGGCCTGCCTGGGATCGAGCAGCAGCGTGGCCGGCACCTTGATGAAGCGTACCCCGCGATCGGCCAGTTCGCGCGGCTCGATGCGCAGATCCGTGACATGGTCGATCGAGAAACGGAAGCCGCGCTGGGCGAGCGCCGCGAGATTCTCGGTCTCGGCGGGGCCGAGATTGCGGAACGTCGACTGCTTGAACTCCAGCACCAGGGAGGGCGCCAGCGCCCGGTTGGCTTCGAGGAAGTCGAGGCATTGCGCGAAGGTGGTGGAATTGCCGAGCGTGGAGGCTGCGAGGTTGCAGAACACGCCGACGTCCTTGTTGCGCACCATCAGGCGCCGCAGCACCTGCACGCAGCGCAACATCACCATGTTGTCGATGCGGCCGATCAAGCCCGAAGCTTCCGCGATGCTGATGAACTCCTCGGCGGCGATCAGCTGGTCGCGCTCGTCGCGCAGGCGCGTCACCGCCTCGTAGAACCGCACCTTGCGCTGCGGCAGCGTCACCATCGGCTGCAGGAATATGTCGATGCGGTTCTCGTCGATTGCATTGCGCAGCGTCGCCAGCATCTGGGTCTGGCTGCGTCCATTGCCGCTCTGAACCGGGGTGGCGGGCTGGGCCTGGACCGCCGACGCCGGCCGGGGCGGCACGGGAAGTGGGGGAGCGGCGACCGGCTTCTCCTCGAAGGGGGCAGCCAGATCGATCGGCGTCTCCGGCTCGGGCCTCATGACCGGGGCGGGGGCCGGCGCGTGGCCGGCCAGCAGATCCTCATGGGCCGACACGGTGGTGGCAAGCTGCCTGACCAATCCGCCGAGTTCGTTGATCTCGCCGATCACCGACTGGACGCGGTCGGAGTTGGCCGAATTGGACGAGGCGATGCGGCCCTCGATCGCGGCAAGCCGGCGGCCGAACTCGGCCACCTGTCGGGCGAGGTCGGCGGTGCCCCGCGAGAGGTCGGCGATCTGCCCGCCGACGTCGCTGCGGTCGCGCAGCCGCATCGACACCGCGTTGTAGAGGATCAGGAACGTCAGCGCGGTCAGCGCGACGATGGCCGATTCCGTTCCGCTGATGCCGGCGACCGAATAGAGCACGAGCCCGAGCGAGGCCGCGACCAGGACCATGCAGATGGCGATGAAGATCGTCGAAATGCGAATCATGCCGCGCGTTATGCCTCAAGAGCTGACTGCTTCACCGGGAAAACACGGGTCGCGCTCCAACCCGTCACGGCTCATGCTCCCCCAAGCAATGCATGACCCTAACATCATTGTTGATTCGAGGGGATAGTGACTGTCCGGCAGCCTGCATCAGGTCCGCCGCCGGCTCCCGTCCGGAAATCAAGGCGTTCTCAGCGCAAAATAACGCTGCTCTCAAGGCCAGCGGGCCGCATGCGCCCTATCGTCCCGGCGTTTTCAACCCCAGGAGATTTGCCCATGTCGACATCCGCAGCCCTCAAGCAGCCCACATCCCAGCCTGACCTTGGCGCCGTCAAGCAGCGCCAGCACGGCGCCTGGTCGTCGGGCGACTATGCCGTTGTCGGCACCACCTTGCAGATCGTCGGCGAACAGCTCTGCGAGGCAGCCGACTTGCGCGCCGGCAGCAAGGTGCTCGACGTCGCCGCCGGCAACGGCAATGCCACGCTGGCCGCGGCGCGGCGCTGGTGTGACGTCACATCCACCGACTACGTGCCGGCATTGCTCAAGCGCGGGCAGGAGCGCGCGGCGGCCGAACATCTCAAGGTCGAGTTCCGCGAGGCGGATGCCGAAGCGTTGCCGTTTGCCGATGCCACCTTCGACGTCGTGCTCTCGACCTTCGGCGTGATGTTCACGCCGGATCAGGACAAGGCCGCCTCCGAGCTCGCGCGGGTCTGCAGGTCCGGCGGCAAAATCGGCCTCGCCAACTGGACGCCGGAAGGTTTCATCGGCCAGCTGTTCAAGACCATCGGCAGGCATTTGCCGCCGCCGGCGGGGGTGAAGTCACCGGCGCTGTGGGGCACGGCTGCGCGGCTGGAAGAGATGTTCGGAACCCAGGCTTCCGAGATTGCCGCCGAGCCGCGCATGTTCGTGTTCCGCTACCGCTCGCCGGACCACTGGCTCGACATCTTCAAGACCTTCTACGGGCCTACGCTGAAGGCGTTTGCCGCGCTCGACGCGAGCGGCCAGGCTGCACTGAAGCGCGACCTGCTGGCGCTGCTCGGGGAGTTCAACCACGCCGACGACGGCACGATCGTGGTGCACAGCGAATATCTGGAAGCCGTGATCACCAGGCGCTGAGGCCCAGGATGCGGTCGGGCCGGCTCCGGCCTGACCGCACTGATCAGAATGGCGCGGTGGCGCCGACCGTGTCGGCCGAGACGGCTTCGCGGGTGCCGAGCGGTTTCGGCCGCCCGGTGGTCGTGTCGCGCAGCGTCTGCCGCTCGATCTCCGAATTCAGCTCGGCGCCGAACATGATGACGATCGCCGACATCCACATCCACATCATCAGGCCGATCGCAGCGCCCAGAGAGCCGTACGTCGCGTTGTAATTGGCGAATTCCGAGAGGTACCAGGAGAGCAGGGCAGAACCGGCGATCCAGAGGATCGCGGCCGTCACGGCGCCGAGGCTCAGCCATTGCCAGCGCGGCGCGTCACGGCTGGGAGCGAAGCGGTAGAGGATGGCGAGTGCGACGAGCAGGATCAGGAACAGCAGCGGCCATCGTGCCAGCGCCACGATCAGCCTGCTTTCAGGCGCCAGGCCGAGATGATTGAGCGCAAGCGGGAAGGCGACGACGGCCCCCACCATCAACAGCAGCGCCACGATGCCGCCGACGGTAAAGGCCAGCGAGACCATGTTCAGCTGGATGAAGCTGCGCTTCTCGCGTTCCTCGTAGGCGACGTTGAGGGCGTCGAAGATCGCCTTGACACCGGCATTGGCACTCCAGATCGCAAGCAGCAGGCCGAACAGGAACGTGACACCCAACGTGGCGGTGCCGTTCGATACCACGCGCGCAATCTGTTCCTCGACGATCTGGAACGAGCCCTCGGGCAGCATGGTTGCAAGCGTGTGGAGGTTGGCGCTGATCGTCGCCGGGTTCGCGAACAGGCCATAAGAGGAAACGAGCGCCGTGACTGCGGGGAAGATGGCGAGCAGCCCGAAGAAGACGACGCCGCCCGCCGTCGCGAGCAGGCGATCCTCGTCGATGCGCTGGTAGGTCCGCCAGAAGATATCCTTCCAACCCGCCCAGGGGATCGTGAACGGGCTCTTCGCCTGGCGGCCCCGGCCGGGCTGCGTCGCCGCGCCGGCCGGGTGCGTTTCCGGTGAGTTCGCTTCGCGCTTACGGTGGTCTTGCGGGGGCCCCGGCCGGATCAGTCCCGAATCCTGAAAGTAGCGCTCCGCCGTCAGCACGAAAACGGCCGTCGCCGCCACCAGCAGCCAGGAGTCGATCTGCTCGGAGCGCCGCGCCGGCATCATGCATCCAGACTGTGCCTGTGGCGCCGCCGGCGGGCGGCCGTCAGCCCGACCAAACCGACGGCTGCGAGCATCAGGCCGAGCTGCACGGGGCGGTTGGCGCGGACCGGCCAGGCTTTGCCGTGATAAGCCTTGCCGTCACCAGCCTTGCTGTCGTGACCACGTTCACCCGGCGCAAGCGGCACGAGGGGAATCGTCGTTGCGACCTCCTTTACCGCCTGCTTGACCGTTCCACGTGGGATCCGCGGCGTCGCGACCGCCACGCGCAGACGGCTCGCAAGCGGCACGATCGGCTTGGCCTTGCGTTTCATCTGCGCCATTGCCACCCCGGCACAGACCGCAGCCAGCACCAGCAGCAGGGCGCCGACGGCACCAAATCCCCAGAATTGGCCGTAAGTGATCGCGATCCAGCGGTACAGGGCGATCAGTCCGACGAAAAATGCTGCGACAACGAACAGGCCCGCGACCGCGAACAGTCCGCCGGCCACCGCGTAAGATGTCACCCTGCCGGTTGCGCGGCCGGTGTGGTCACGCAAATAGGATTGAGCGGCGCGTTTGACGTGATTGAGCTTGAGCGCCATGCCGGCGCGCAGCAATTCGCCCGATGGCGCGAGCATGCGGACATCCTCCGAGAGCGAGAAAATTCCTCGGGGGATGAACGTGGCGGTATTTGACTTGTTCCGACGGAGCGGGATCCGCCGTGCTGAATCAGCCGAGATCGGCGGCTGCGATCCAGAACACCTCGCCTTCGGAATCCTCGGTGTCCAGCCAGAGCAGCGGCAGCTCCGGAAAGGCTTCGTCGACCAGCTCGCGGCCGCGGCCGATCTCGCAGATCAACCCGCCATCCGGCGTCAGGTGATCGGGCGCATCGCGCAGGATGCGGCGCACCACGTCGAGACCGTCGGCGCCGCCATCGAAGGCGAGCTTCGGCTCGGCCCGGCACTCCGGCGGCAACGCCGCCATGCCCTCCGCGTCGACGTAGGGCGGGTTGGTGATGATCAGGTCGTATCTGTTGTCGCCGAGCGGGGTGAACAGGTCGCCGCGATAGAGGTTGATCCGATCCTCCAGCCCGTATTCGCCGACATTGCGCGCGGCGACTTCAAGCGCCCCCTTGGAGATGTCGACGGCATCGATGGTGGCGTTCGGGAAATGATGCGCGGCGAGGATCGCGAGGCATCCCGATCCCGTGCAGAGGTCGAGCACGCGCGCGACCGCCGTGGGGTCGTCGATCAGCGAGCCGGCCTCGCCCTCGCTGCCGAAATGCGAATCCAGGAGCTCGCCGATGAAGGAGCGCGGAACGATGACGCGCTCGTCGACATAGAAGGGCAGGCCGCGCATATAGATCTTGTTGACGAGATAGGCGGCCGGTTTGCGCGTGGTGACGCGCTTGTGGATCAGGTCGAGCAGCATCTTGCTCTCGGCGGCGGTGACGCGGGCATTGGCGAAGACCTCGAACTGTTCGGGATTGAGATGCAGCGCCTCGCAGACCAGGAAGGCGGCTTCCGCGACCGGATCGGTGGTGCCGTGGGCAAAAGCGAGCCTGGCTTCGACGAAGCGGCTGACCGCATAGCGGACGAAGTCGAGCAGCGTGAGAAGCTCGCCGCGCCCGACTTTCGCAAGCCTCGGCGCGGCGCGGCCGCGCGGGGGTCTCTTGGAGGCTTTTGCCATCAGGATTTGGTCCAGCGCGCGGCGGCTTCGTCGTCGCGGGTGTGGGCCTCGACCCAGCCCGTGCCGGTCGCGCTCTCTTCCTTCTTCCAGAACGGCGCACTGGTCTTGAGATAGTCCATCAGGAACTCGGCCGCCTGGAACGCGGCCTGTCGGTGCTGCGAGGCGGTCAGCACCAGCACGATGTTCTGGCCCGGCATGAAGCGGCCGACGCGGTGAATCACCGTGACGCCGTTCAGCGGCCACCGCGAGGTCGCCTCGTCGACATGGCGCCCGATCTCTTCTTCCGCCATGCCCGGATAATGTTCGAGCGTCAGCGCGGCGACCTTGGCGCTGTCCTCGTCGGCGCGGCAGATGCCGGAGAAGCTCACGACCGCGCCGATGTCAGTGCGGCTGTCCGTCAGGAGCGCGATCTCGCGCGCGATGTCGAAATCGCCCTCCTGGATGCGGATGGTGACGGGGCAGGTCATGAGCCTAGCCGCCGGTCATCGGCGGGAAGAACGCGATCTCGCGGGCGCCCGCGATCGCGGCGTCTGATTTGACGTGGGCGTGGTCGATCGCGGTGCGGATCACCTTTGGCTTCTCGAACGCATACGCATAGGCCTCGCCCCGGCCGGACAGCCAGGCGATCAGCTCCTCGACGGTGCGCACGTTCGGGGGCGGCTCGATCGTCTCCTCGGCCTTGCCGACGCGCTCGCGCACCCAGGCGAAATACTTCACCTTCATCCCTCGTCCTCCTTGATGAGGTGATGGATGCCCGCACGGAAATAATCGTAGCCGGTGTAGATGGTGAGGATCGCCGAGGCCCACAACAGCGCCAGCCCGATCATCGAGACGATGGGCAGCACCTCGTCGCCAGCCGGGCCGGCGAGCAGGAAGCCGATCGCAACCAGCTGGACCGTGGTCTTCCACTTCGCAAGCTTGGTCACGGGCACGCTGACGCGGAGCGCAGCGAGGTATTCGCGCAGGCCCGAGACCAGGATCTCGCGGCACAGGATCACGATGGCGGCCCACAGCGACCAGCCGTGGATGATGCCGTCGGCGGCGAGCATCAGCAGGCAGGAGGCGACCAGCAGCTTGTCGGCGATCGGATCGAGCATCCGGCCGAATGCCGATTGCTGATTCCAGATCCGCGCGTAATAGCCGTCGAGGTAGTCGGTGACCGCGGCCGCAATGAAGATGGCGACCGCAACCCAGCGCAGCCACAGCGGCTGATCCAGGATGGACTGCGCGTAAATGCATCCGACCACGACCGGAATCGCGGCGATCCGGCCATAGGTCAGGATGTTCGGGAGGGACATCGCGCGCCTGGTCGTCCCTCGTGTCGTGGCGATGTTCATCCGTCCTACCAATACCGCTCGGGCCTGAAGGTCAACCGTTCCGCTTCCCAGATGGGTGCGGGATACGACGACCATATGACCAAGGCTCCCTTTATGACCAAGGCTCCCTTTGGGTCCCCTTTAGTTCATCCCGGCTGGGGATGGAAATACTCGAAAATCCTGCGGGCGCTCTCGGCGCTCACCCCCGGAACCTTGCCGAGATCGGCGATCGAGGCCCGCTCGATCTCCTTCAAGGTCCCGAAATGATGCAGCAAGGCACGTTTGCGGGACGGGCCGATGCCCGGAATCTCCTGCAAGCCGGCCTCGCGGATGTCCTTCTTGCGCAGCTTGCGGTGCGAACCGATGACGAAGCGGTGAGCCTCGTCGCGCAGGCGCTGAATGAAATAGAGCACGGGATCGCGCGGCTCGAGCTTGATGGCCTCGCGGTCCGGCATGAACAGCGTCTCACGGCCGGCATCCCGGTCCGGCCCCTTGGCAACCGACATCAGCGACACCTGGGTCAGGCCGAGATTGGCGAAGATCTCGCGGACGGCATTGAGCTGGCCGCGGCCGCCATCGATGATGACGAGATCGGGCCATTGCGGGAAATCGTCGTCCTTCGCCTTGATGTTTTTCTTGGCCGCGCCCTCCTCGGGCGGGTTGATCAGGCGTTTGAAGCGCCGCTCGAGTACCTCGCGCATCATGGCGAAGTCGTCGCCGGGCGTGATCCCTTCCGACCTGATATTGAACTTGCGGTACTGGTTCTTCACGAAACCATCGGGGCCGGCGACGATCATGGCCCCGACCGCATTGGTGCCCTGGATGTGACTGTTGTCGTAGACCTCGATGCGCTTGGGCGCATGCGGCAGGCCCAGCGTCGTCGCGATGGCGTCGAGCAGGCGGCTTTGCGTGGCGGTATCCGCAAGCTTGCGGCCGAGCGCCTCGCGCGCATTGGTCAGCGCATGGGTGACGAGTTCCTTCTTCTCGCCGCGCTTGGGCGTGGTGACCTCGATCTTGTGGCCGGCCTTGATCGACAGCGCATTGGCGAGCAGCTCGCTCTCCTCGATCTCGTGCGAGACCAGGATGTTCCTCGGCGGCGGCTTGTCGTCGTAGAACTGGGCGAGGAACGAGCCGAGCACTTCCTCCGGCGTAAAGGTCTTTTCCGCGCGCGGGAAATAGGCGCGGTTGCCCCAGTTCTGGCCGGTGCGGAAGAAGAACACCTCGACGCAGGAGAAGCCGCCCTCCTGATGGATGGCGAACACGTCGGCTTCTTCCACCGTGCGCGGATTGATGCCCTGCTGCGACTGGATCGCCGAGAGCGCAGCAAGGCGGTCGCGGTAGAGCGCGGCGCGCTCGAATTCGAGCTCACCCGCCGCCTTCTCCATCTCACCGGCAAGCTCCTGCTTCACCGCATGGCTTTTGCCGGAGAGGAAGTCGGTCGCCTCGCGCACGAGCGTCGTATAGCCGGGAAAATCGATCTCGCGGGTGCAGGGGCCGGCGCAGCGGCGGATCTGGTAGAGCAGGCAGGGCCGGGTACGGCTCTCGAAGAAGGAATCGGTGCAGGAGCGGATCAGGAATGCGCGCTGCAGCGCCGTGATGGTTCGGTTGACCGCGCCCGCGGAGGCGAACGGGCCGAAATAGCGCCCGGGCCGGGTCTGCGCGCCGCGATGTTTCAGGATCTGCGGCGCCCAATGGTCGCCGGTGATCAGGATATAGGGAAACGACTTGTCGTCGCGCAGCTGAACGTTGAAGCGCGGCCGCAGCTGCTTGATGAGGTTTGCCTCGAGCAGCAGCGCTTCGGTCTCGGTGTTGGTCGAGACGATCTCCACCGTCACGGTGGCGGCGATCATGCGCAGGATGCGCGCCGGCTGCGGCGCGCTTTGGCGCGCATAGTTCGACAGGCGCTTTTTGACGTTCTTGGCCTTGCCGACATAGAGCACGTCGGCATTCCCGTTGAGCATGCGATAGACGCCGGGCGAGGTCGGGGCGAGGCGGACGGCGCGCTCGATCGCCTCGTGGCCGGTCGCCAGCGGCTCCTCGCCGACCGCGCCGCTCTCCTCCAGGATATCGGGCAGCCGCGCATCGTCCTCGTCGTCGCCGCTTGCGCTGGCGGGATCGAGGTCCGGCGGCGCCGTCTCCTGTTGGATCTCCTGGGGCGGGCCATCCGGTGCCATGCCGCGCCGGGATTTGCGCGCGCGTGCGTCGTCCGGATTGTCGGTGGAATCGTGAACCATGGGGACGAATTTAGGCGCTGGGGGTGTCGATTTGAAGTTCCGGCCCTGCCGCACGCACAGGTCCCGGTAACGCTTCCTTAAGTCTGTTAACAACGCAGTAACCCGACTTAACAGCCCTTTAACTTAAAACTCTCGATAAATCCTACGCGAAAAGTTCTTGGTTCCGTAACCATGCAGGGCCGGCGCGGCGGCGCAGGCATCGCGCGGGTTGCGACAGTTGCGTTGGAGTGAGTGATGAAGGGGCTCGTTGTGGGCGCGGCCGCGTTGGTTGCGGCCGGCTGGACGGCTTCGGCAGAAGCCGCCGATCTCAGTTATGGGCAACGTGCGCCCTATACCGTCAACCAGCCGCTCAATGCCTATAGCTGGGCAGGTCCCTATCTCGGCGGCAACGTCGGCTATGAATGGGGTTCGGTGGACAACAACCCCTCGAAGCCGTCGGGCTTCGTCGGCGGTGTGCAAGCCGGCTACAATTTCCAGAACGGACCATGGGTGTTCGGTGTCGAGGGCGACATCCAGGCCGCCGGCGCCGACGACACCTTCGCGCCGTGGAAGTTCTCCAATCCGTGGTTCGGCACCCTGCGCGGCCGCGCGGGATATGCGTTCAGCAACGTGCTGTTCTACGGCACCGCCGGCCTTGCGTTCGGGGAGCTGCGTGGGCAGACCTTCGGCTGGACGGAGTCGCACACCACCGCGGGCTGGACCATCGGTGCCGGCGCGGAAGTGGGCCTCGCGCCGAACTGGAGCGTCAAGCTCGAATATCTCTACATCGATCTGTCCACGAGTCAGTTCGCGATTACGGGCGTGTCCAACGGCTATAGCGCCAGCGTTGTCCGCGCAGGCGTGAACTATCACTTCTGACGTCTCAAGAAGAAAATACCGGACCAGCCTCCCGGCCGCTCGCGGTCGGGATTTTTTTGCGCCAGGCTCGCTAGGCGAGGATCACTAAATTGACCGCCTTCGGGCCTTTCCCCTTCTTGTCCGGTTCGACTTCGAAAGTGATACGCTGTCCTTCGGCAAGGTCCTTCAGTCCCGCCCGCTCCACAGCGGTAATGTGAACGAAGACATCGCGACCGCCGTCGTCAGGCTTGATGAAGCCGTAGCCGCGCTCGCCGTTGAAGAACTTGACCGTTCCCGTCATGGCCATCGGGAAACTCCCCCTCATTGCTCCTCCGCCGCGACGCAGACTCACGTCACGACATGACCGGGCCTTACGGAGCCCGGGAGCTGGCCATCCTTGGACGGACCTCATCGGTCCGGCCGGATCTTTCTTAGGCCTTCACTCCGCCGCAACCATTCGCGGAAGCGGAACGTAAAGCCAGTCACGAAAACAGCATAATACGGTTCGTTGCAGATTGACTACGGGTCCTGCATATTTTTCCCAAGAATGCCGGAGTGTTACGGCTTGGCTTTAAGGCTTGGGCACCTCCAATCGGAATCTGGCAGCTCCGCCTTGGCCGAGCGGCATTTCCAGTTCAGGCAGGATGGTCTTGAGCTCGCCGTGCAGCGTATAGGGCGGATTTACGATCAAGAGCCCGGTGGAGGTGAGGGCGGCGCCGTCGGCCTGCGGCGCGACGCTGAATTCGAGGCGCAGGCATTTCCCGGGGGGCTTTGCTGCAGCTGCGAGCCGCGCGACCGTCTGGGCCAGCGCGTCGGTGGCGCGCCTGTTCTTGGCCGGGTACCAAATTACATAGATACCGGTTGGCCATTTCGCGAAAGCCGCCGAGAAGGCTTCGCCCAGCCGCTCGAACTCGTCCTTGGCCTCGAAGGGCGGATCGATCAGCACGAGGCCGCGCCGCTCCTTCGGCGGCACGAAGGCCGGCAGTGCCACCCAGCCGTCGAGATCGACCACGCGGGCCTGCTCGTCGCGGCGCAGCACGTCGATCAGCGCTTTCCGCGCCTTCGGTTCGAGCTCGCATGCGACGAGCCGGTCCTGCGGCCTGAGCAGGCCGCGCGCGATCAGCGGCGAGCCCGGATAGGCCTTGAGCTCACCCTTCGGATTGAAGGCGCGGACGATGTCGAGATAGGGCTTGGTCAGCGCCGCGGTCTCGTTCGACAGGCGCGCCTGCAGCAGCCGCGCAATGCCGGTCAGCCATTCGCCGCCGCGGCGTGCCTCGTCGCTGTCGAGATCGTAGAGGCCGGCGCCGGCATGGGTGTCGATGACGCGGAACGCCGCCGGCTTGTCCTGCAGATAAGTGAGGATGCGCGCCAGCACGATGTGCTTGATGACGTCGGCGAAGCTGCCGGCGTGGAAGGCGTGTCGGTAGTTCATGGCGGACAGTTACGACATCGCGCGATGAAAGTAACGGCCGTCATTCCGGGGCGGTGCGCCAGCACCGAACCCGGAATCCATTTTTGCTACCGGTAACGCCGAGAGATGGATTCTGGGTTCACGCTCCGCGCGCCCCGGCATGACGGCGAACCAATCCTACCCGCCCCTGATCGGCGGCATCGTCACCTGGTCGCGGCGGCAGGCGCGGCGCTCGATCTCGTCGCAGGCGCGGAATTGCAGGTCCTTGCTGAGGCAGATGCGGACCTCGGACAGCCGTGTCCGGTTGCAGGTGACCGAGATGCTGGCAGTGCTGAGGCCCGGATTGGCCTTGATGAAGGCCTCCTCGACCTCCGCCGGCGCCACGGTCTTGGCCTGCGACAGATCGAGATAGTCGGCCGGGATCTTGATCGCGGCGCGCGCTTTCCGGATCGTCTCGAAATAGCTGCGGCCCTCGAGCCCGGAGCAGGTGCCATGCTTGTCCCATTCGTTGAAGATCAGGCCCGGCGCCGGCATCAAATCGAGCATCGAGGACACGATGTTGCGGTTCAGCCGCGGCGCCGGACGCTTGCAATATTCCGGGAAGCCGTTCTCATATTGCGGCCACAGCCCATGCACGACGAAGGCGTAGGGCCGTCCGCCACATTGGATCTGGGAGCGACCGCCGCGCTCGGCCGCCTCTTCGCAGAACGAGGGCGACCACGACAGCGCGAGCACGTAGAAGTCGAACTCGCCCGGTGCGTTCTGCCGCTTGTCCTGGGCCTTCGCGCCGCCGGCGAGCGTTGCCAGCCCGGCGGCGAGGGTCAGCGAGATCATCAGACGGGACAACGAACGCAATCTGGGATGAAACATGGCAACGCCCCTCAACTAGACTGTGCGTGCAGCCTAGCAGGCAAAGAGAACATTTCAAGAACAAAATTCGAGTCGGCTGTCGTCCGCCGGTTGATCAGCCCGAATCAGACGCTCTTCGGATCAGGGCTTGGCGGAGCGGCAGGCCGGATTGTAGGCCCAGTTGCGATCGAGCCCGACCACGCACCATTCGACGCCATCGCCATAGCCGGCGAAGCCGCCATCCTCCATGATCGAGAAGTGCACCTTGCGCACCTTGCCGTCATTGAGCAGGGCCTCGCCGGTGCAAAAGCGGCGCGGAATGTTGTCGGACTGCCAGGGTCGGAACGCGACCTCGCGAACGGCGGAGAAGCTGGTGATCTTCAACGAGGAATTCCAGAACGAGCTCTCTTTTTCCCAGAACTGGGTGGCGATCGTCGGCAGGGCCTTGTCGCAATCGACGACGGCGCCGTCGTAGCGCGGTCCGCTCAGCCAGAAATTCAGCTCGAGCGGATTGGCGGCCCTGGCCTCGCCGAGCGACAGCGCCCCGAACATGAGGCCGAGCAGAGCAGCAAAGCGAAGCGATTTCGGGGAGGGGGCGCGCATGGTCAATCCAGACAGCTCAGGTCTTGCGAAGCTCAGACGGTGCCGCGAAGGCCGGGGCAGGTCAAGTGCAGCGCGGCAACACTTGGCGAGGAGTTGACCGGAACGTCGCGGCCAACCGGGCTTCTGTTCTTTTCACTTCCATCCCGGCACCGTAGACTGGCGCCAGCCAATTGGAGTGACGGGAATGCGAATCATTGCGGCCGCTGGCCTTCTTGCCCTGGGTATGATGGCGAGCCAGTCGGCGCGGGCCGACATTCTTCCGGTGCCGCCGTTCAAGGGTAACGACACCGGCGGGATCATCGCCTATTCGATGGCGACCCAGGTCGACGCGCGTCAGGTCGCGGTCGATCATTGCGCACGCTACGGCAAGGTCGCCAAATTCCTCGCGGTGCAGGGCTATGAGGGCGGCTACATCTCGTTCGCCTGCCGCTGGGTGCCCTATGGTGCCGCCGATCGCCCGATCCGCACGCTCTACTGAGGCGCTGTCGTAACGCCGCACTTTCTCGGCCGGGAGCCTCCCACATGACGCGCAAACTCGCTTTGCTCGGCCCGACGCTTTGCCTCGCGTTGTCGGCAGGCAGCGCCAGCGCCGACGACCTGCCGGTGCGCAAGGCCGGTCTTTGGGAAATGAAGCTGATCACGACCGGCTCGCCGGTGCCCGAGATGACCATGCAGCACTGCACCGACGAGACCGTCGACAAGGAGATGAACAACAACGTCTCGCCGATGGCCAGGCAGATCTGCGCCAAGCAGGAGATCAAGAAGACTGCGACCGGCTATGTCAGCGATTCCGAGTGCAACGTCGCCGGCGTCAGCACGACGTCGCATGCCGAGATCACGGGCGATTTCAACTCGGCCTACACGGTGAAGACCACCTCGCATGCGCAAGGCGGCGTCGCCGGTGCGGCCGGCCGCGATAGCACCATGACGCTGCAAGCCAAGTGGCTGGGCGCCTGCAAGCCGGACCAGAAGCCCGGCGACATCGTGATGCCCGGCGGCTTCAAGATGAACGTGCGCGACATGGACAAGCTGAAGGCACTGCTGCCGAAGTAGGCGGGATCGTAGCCCTGATGGAGGGGCAAGCGAAATCCGGGACCAACTCGTCGCCGTGGGTATAGGGTTGCGCTCTATCCTGCTGGCTTCTAGCCCTTCGGTAAACTCATACTTCGGCGTCGAGGCTCGCAACGAATCGTTTGAAGTCTTGCAAGCCAGCATCCTTCGTGCCTTCGAGCAGCTCAACGCTTTCCCTCGCTCTCGCTGATAGCTCATCCATTCGGCCAAGAAGCTTGGCCAGCGCCACGATGTGCTTTGCGCGAGAAAGGTGGATTGGGCTGTGCAGGGCCGCGCTACGTCCCGGAATTGTCAGTAGTTCATAGGCGCCTTCCAAGGTCGACGCGCTGTTGAGATACGGAATGCCAATTTCCTTGAATGCTGCGACAAGACGATCAGCCACTGGCTCAAGGTCCGCGGACGATGTCACATTCCAGCGCATCTGCCCCTGTCCCGAGATGTTTCCCAGTTCTGCGCCCAAAGAGTATGTTTGAAGCTTTTCTGCCTTGCTGAGCATTGTGTTGTTTGCATTGATCATAACTTCAAGTTCATCAAACCTGACGGCAACATCGGCAACGACATCAAAGTCATCGCGATGATCAATGAACGCCAGGTGTAGGCTCGATCTTCCTTGGGAGAATGGGCGCCAGTATGCCTGCTGCTTCGGCTTATATTTGTATCCAAGCTCGCCAACGCGGACACCGACGGCTTCCAGCAGTGCGCGTCTCAACTCTTTCATCAACACACCTGCTCGGGAGAAGACATGCTTACCGGAAGACGTAGAATAGACAGAACGAAGCAAAACTCATCCTGCGAATCCCCTACTACACCGGTATCCGCACACTCGCTCTTAATCCCCCCATCGGGCTGTCGCCGAGCGTGATGTCGCCGCCATGCGAGCGGGCGATGTCGCGGGCGATGGCGAGGCCGAGGCCGGTGCCGCCTTCGTCCTGGTTGCGGGCGTTGTCCAGCCGCAGGAACGGCTTGAACACCTCTTCGCGCAAGTGAGCGGGAATGCCCGGGCCGTCGTCGTCGATCGTGACGGTCAAATAACGGTGATCGCGCTGGCCGGCAATGGCGATGTTCTTGCCGTAGCGCGCCGCGTTGGTGATGAGGTTGGCGAGGCAGCGCTTGAACGAGGCGGGCTTCACCGTCACCACGGGCAGGCCGTGGAACGCGACGGTCGCGATGTGGCCGTGGCGTTCGGCATCGCTGCGCAGCTCCTCGAGCGCCTGCGCCATGTCGGTCGGCTGCGACTGCTCGCCGGAATCGCCGCGCGCGAAGGCGAGGTAATCCTCCAGCATCATCGACATCTCGTCGACGTCCTTGCGCATGCCCTCGAGCTCCGGACTGTCGCCGATCAGCGCCAGCTCGAGCTTGAAGCGGGTCAGGATGGTGCGCAGATCGTGGCTGACGCCGGCGAGCATCGCGGTGCGCTGCTCCATCGTGCGCTCGATGCGCGACTTCATTTCCAGGAAGGCGACTGCCGCGCGCCGCACCTCGCGCGCGCCTCTCGGGCGGAAATTCGGCGCCTCGCGGCCCTTGCCGAAGCTTTCGGCGGCATCCGCAAGCCGCAGGATCGGCTTGATCTGGTTGCGCAGGAACAGCACGGCGACGATCAACAGGATCGAGGACGTGCCGACCATCCAGAACAGGAAGATCTCCGAGTTCGAGGCATAGGCGGCGCTGCGCTGCGCGAACACGCGCATCACGGCATCGTCGAGCTGGATGCGGATCTCGACCAGGTTGGAACGGCCGACGGTGTCGATCCAGAACGAGCGGCCGATCTGGCGGCCGAGCTGCACCGACAGCGTCTGGTCGAGCAGCGAGAAGAACGGCTTTGGCCCCGGCGGCGGCATGTCGCCGGCGGGCAGGAAGTCGACGACGAGGCCAAGGCGCTGCTGCGCGATGCGGCGGATCTGGTCGCGGTCCTTGTCCTGCGGATAGCCCTTGTAGACGTCGATCAGCGCGGCGATGTCCTGCACCACCGCAGCCGACAATCTGCGCGTCACCGTGTTCCAGTGCCGCTCCATGAACACGAAAGCGACGACCGATTGCAGCACCACCATCGGCACGATCATGATGAGGAGCGCGCGGGCGTAGAGGCCGGTCGGCATCCAGCCTTTGAACGCGTTGCCCATCCAGCCATTGGCGGCGGAGACGCGGCCGGCGGCGCTTCGCAGCAGCGTCAGGCCGGTATCGATCGTGCTCATCGGTCGCGCTTCACTGCTCTGGTCTCAAGGCGAGGCCACCAGCCGGTAGCCGATGCCGCGCACCGCCTGTAGAAATAGCGGATTGGCGGGGTCGGTCTCGATCTTGCGCCTGAGGCGGTTGATCTGCACGTCGACGGCGCGCTCGTTGACACTGCCGTTGCCGGTCAGCGCGCTGCGCGGCACGGTCTCTCCCGGTGTTTCCGAGAGAATCCGCAGCATCTCGCGCTCGCGGTCGGTGAGATGGATGACCTCCTCGCCCTGGCGCAATTCGCCGCGCTCGAGATGGTAGACGTAGGGACCGAAGGCAATTTTCTCTGCGATCGCGACCTGTGGCGGCGGGGCGGCGCGCTTGAGGATGTTGTTGATGCGCAGTGCCAGCTCGCGCGGCTCGAACGGCTTTGCCACGTAATCGTCGGCGCCGATCTGCAAGCCCTCGATGCGGGATTCCGGTTCGTGGCGCGCCGTCAGCATCACGATCGGCACCGAGGAGGAGGTCCGGATGAAGCGGGCGAGATCGAACCCGGTTTCGCCCGGCATCATGACGTCGAGGATCAGCAGGTCGAAATGCAGGCCCAGCAGTTTCGAGCGTGCATCGCCGGCGCTCGCTGCGGTGGTGACGCGGTAGCCTTCACTGGCGAGAAAGCGCGAGAGCAGATCGCGGATGCGGCGGTCGTCGTCGACCAGCAGCAGATGTGGGGCGTCGTCGGCGGGTTGCACCGGCGGGCGGGCGAGCGTGGCAGCGAGCGGCACGGTCACTCCTTGTCGTGGTTGACGGAAGCGAAGATCGTCTCGAGCACCTTGTCCGGGTCGTCGCGGTCGATCATCGCGCGCAGGAAGCGCTTCACGGTCTCGGCGTCCTGCGGAGCCATCTCCGCGAGCGCCCTGTTGATCCGTGTGGTCTGGAGGCCGGCGAGCTTCTGCACCAGCGCCTCGCCCTTCGGCGTCGCGTAGAGCAGGCGCTGGCGGCGATCATTGTCGCCGGTCTTCTGCACGATGTAGCCCTCGTCCAGCAGCTGCTTGAGCACGCGGCCAAGCGACTGCTTGGTGATGCGCAGGACGTCGAGGAGGTCGGCGACCTTGAGGCCGGGATAACGATAGACGAAATGCAGGACGCGGTGGTGGGCCCGGCCGAAGCCGAACGCCTCCAGCTCCTGGTCGGGATCGCCGACGAAGTCGCGGTAGGCGAAGAACAGCAGCTCGATGATATCCCAGCGCAAATTGCCTCCACCGTCTGCGGCCGGCCCGGGCTCGGCGGCGTCGTGAGAGGAAGTCGCGAAATTTATGTCAGGCATATTGACGTATCTTGGGTTCAATGTTACAAAACGATCGACCCGCACGAAATTTTAGATCGCTTCGCGTCGGGTAGCATCGGAGCAAGGCGCCGGAGAGAGCCGGACAGGCGACGACGGCCGGATCAGATCTACCGTGCGATTGTCGAGCGGCATTTCGGCAAAACATACTGGACTTCCGCCTTCCGCAAAAGCATGTCCTCGGCGACATGCTGTCCACGGAAACCGGCCGTAAAAAGGCTGGCGGTGGTCCGGCAGAAACCAATCAAAGCCAGCCGGGCCCCGAAAGCGGGCAGGCGGGCGCCAGAACAGCGCCGCCACCGGCAGCGGGAGGCAAGGACATGAGCATGAAATTCGACATCCAGCCCGCATCCAATCCAACCCCTGAGAAGGACCGCGTCGCCAAGCTGGTGGACCCCGGCTTCGGACGGGTCTTCACCGATCACATGGCGATCGTCCGCTACAGCCAGGCCAAGGGCGGCTGGTACGAGGCGCGGATTGAGGCGCGTGCCAACTTCCAGCTCGATCCGGCCGGCGCGGTGCTGCACTACGCGCAGGAGATCTTTGAGGGTCTCAAGGCTTACAAGCGCGATGATGGCGGCGTGAACCTGTTCCGCCCCGATGCCAATGCACGACGCTTCAAGGACTCGGCGGATCGCATGGCGATGGCCCAACTGCCTGAGGACGTCTTCCTCGAGGCGGTCGAGCAGGTCGTGCGCATCGACCGCGCCTGGATTCCGGGCGGCGAGGGCAGCCTTTACCTGCGCCCCTTCATGATCGCGAGTGAGAACTTCCTCGGCGTCAAGCCGTCGTCCGATTACATATTTGCTGTCATCGCTTCGCCGGTCGGCTCCTACTTCAAGGGCGGGCCTGCGCCGGTCTCGATCTGGGTGTCCGAGAATTACACCCGCGCCGCTGTCGGCGGCACGGGCGCCGTCAAATGCGGCGGCAATTATGCCGCGAGCCTGCGCGCCCAGGCCGAAGCGATCCAGCACGGTTGCGACCAGGTCGTGTTCCTCGACGCGGTCGAGCGCCGCTATGTCGAGGAGCTCGGCGGCATGAACGTGTTCTTCGTGTTCGACGACGGCTCGCTCTCCACGCCGCCGCTCGGCACCATTCTGCCGGGCATCACCCGCGACTCCATCATCACGCTGGCCCGCGATGCCGGCAAGACCGTGCGCGAGGAGCCGTATTCACTCGAGCAGTGGCGTAAGGACGCGGCCTCGGGCCGCCTGAAGGAGGCCTTCGCCTGCGGCACCGCCGCTGTGATCTCCCCGATCGGCAAGGTGCGCTCGGTGAGTGGCGACTTCGAGATCTCGGGCGGCGGCGCCGGCCCTGTCGCCATGGGTCTGCGCAAGCAGCTCATCGACATCCAGTACGGCCGCACCAACGATCCCCACAACTGGATCCGCAAGGTGCTTTGATCGGCGGTGAGACGTTTTCCCTCTCTCACAAGGAGAGGGGAAACACGCAATGTTCGTGGTCTATTGCGCACTGAACGTGCCGTTGCCGACATGCGACAAAGGACACATCGCGACATCAGGACCTTGTAGTCATGGCAACCAAGCTCTCGCAGCCCATCAAGTGGGTCGTTCTCGCCGCAATCACCGGGGTCTCCGTCTTCGGCATCCTGACCATCGGCCCCACGCACGAAGTGGTCGCGCAAGACCGCTCGCCCATCGTGACCGTGCAGACCGCCGATCCCGAGATGAATGCGGCTATCGAGCGGGGTCGCGCTACGCTCCCGACCTTCTGGGCCTCCTACGTATCGCCGAAGCCGTCGGAGACCGGGCATGCCTTGAAGGTGCGCTTCTCGACCCGCAAGGGCGGCGAGCACATCTGGGTTGGCGAGGTGAAGAAGCAGCCTGACGGGACCTTTACCGGGCTCTTGGCAAACGAGCCGCGCGATCTACCGGGCAAGCACGCCGGCGACAAAGTCTCGTTTGGCGAAGCCGACGTCTCGGACTGGATGTTCACGCGCAACGGCAAGATCGTCGGTGGTGAAACCATCAAGCCGACCCTGAAGTCGCTGCCGAAGGCGGATGCGGACGCCATCCGGGCCCGGATGGAGCAGCCGTAGCGGCAAGGCGGCGGTTGCCGCATTCCCCGTCGGCTGGTAAACGCCGCGCATGGCCGAGAAACCCAAAAAACCCCAGAAACTGAAGGCGCGCCTGCCGCGCGGGCTCGAGGATCGCGATCCCGCTGCGATCCGGGCGACGCGCGAGATGGTCGAGAAGATCCGCGCCGTCTACGAGCTCTATGGTTTCGAGCCGGTGGAGACGCCGGCGATGGAATACACCGACGCGCTCGGCAAATTCCTGCCCGACCAGGACCGCCCGAACGAGGGCGTGTTCTCGTTCCAGGACGACGACGAGCAGTGGATCAGCCTGCGCTACGACCTGACCGCGCCACTGGCGCGCTACGTCGGCGAGCGCTACGGTACCGACGGTCTGGTCCTGCCCTACCGCAGCTACCGCGTAGGCTACGTCTTCCGCAACGAGAAGCCCGGCCCGGGCCGCTTCCGCCAGTTCATGCAGTTCGATGCCGACACGGTCGGCTCGGCGACGCCGGCCGCGGATGCCGAGATCTGCATGATGGCGGCCGACACGATGGAAGCGCTGGGCATTGCGCGCGGCCAGTACGTGGTGAAGGTGAACAACCGAAAAGTGCTCGACGGGGTATTGGAGAGTATTGATCTCGGCGGTAGTGAGAACGCGGGACGTCGCCTAGTTGTTCTTCGAGCGATCGATAAGTTTGATCGACTCGGAGAGGATGGAGTTCGCGCGCTGCTCGGTGATGGCCGTAAGGATGAAAGCGGCGACTTCACCAAGGGGGCGGGTCTGGCGCCCGAAGCGGCGGAGCGCGTGCTCAACTCAACATGCCCACAAGAGGGCACGAATGCTGAGGTTATCGCTAAGCTGAAAGAATTATCGAACACACCGATTGGCAATGAAGGCATCGCAGAACTCGAAGCGATTGCCAGCCTTGTGGCCGCTGGTGGTTACGAAGGTCGTGTTCGTATCGATCCCACCGTCGTCCGCGGCCTCGAATATTACACCGGCCCCGTCTACGAGGTCGAACTTCTGCTCGACACCAAGGACGAGAAGGGCCGCCCAGTGCGCTTCGGCTCGGTCGGTGGCGGCGGGCGTTACGACGGTCTCGTCTCGCGCTTCCGCGGCGAGCCGGTGCCGGCGACCGGCTTCTCGATCGGCGTGTCGCGGCTTCAGGCCGCGCTGACGCTGCTCGGCAAGCTCGACACGCGGCCGGAATTCGGCCCTGTCGTCGTCACCGTGTTCGACCGCGACCGTGTCGCCGACTACCAGAAGATGGTGGCAAGCTTGCGCGCCGCCGACATCCGCGCCGAGCTCTATCTCGGCAATCCCAAGAACATGGGCAACCAACTGAAGTACGCTGATCGCCGCAACTCGCCTTGCGTGATCATCCAGGGATCGGACGAAAAGGCGCGCGGCGAAGTGCAGGTCAAGGATCTGATCGAGGGTGCGAAGGCCGCCGCCGCGATCGCCTCCAACCAGGAATGGCGCGAAAGCCGGCCGGCGCAGTTCTCGTGCAGCGAAGCCGATCTCGTCGCAAAAGTGCGCGAGGTGCTGGCGCGCCATGACGTGAGCTGGGGCTAGCTATTCGCAGGCCGCGTCATGCCCGGGCTTGTCCCGGGCATCCACGTCTTGTTTGATAGAAGTGAACGTGGATGGCCGGGACAAGCCCGGCCATGACGACAGCAGCAGAGCAGCAGGGAGAGAAAAATGCCTGAGATCACCATCAGCATGGCCGAAGGCCGCACCGACGAGCAGAAGGCCGGCATGATGCGCGACATCACCCAGGCGCTGGTGAAGAATCTCGGCGTCGATGCCGACGCCGTCGTCATCCAGATCAACGAAGCCCCGCTACGCCACAAGATGAAGGGCGGCAAGACGTTTGTTGAGCGCGCGGCGGCGGCGAAGAAATAGTTTCGGCTGGCGCGGCAACCACCGCCGTCGTCCCGGACAAGCGTAAGCGCAGATCCGGGACCCATAGCCACAGGCAGTGGTTATCTGACGAAGCGCTAACTCCGAATCCCCGCAACCACGACGTCTTGTGGTTATGGATCCCGGATCGGCGCGCGCTTAGGGCGCGCTTGTCCGGGACGATATCGAGCAAGCACCATGGATGCACGCGACTTCATCAAGGCCGGCATGAGTGCCGAGCGCACGTTGGTGGTCCCGGCCGAGCGCACGGTCGGGCATTTCGTGCCCGGCATGCCGTTTGTTTATGCGACCCCGATGATGATCCTGGAGATGGAGATGACGGCGGGCGATGCGATCCGCTCGGCGCTTCAGCCGGGCTGGGTCACGGTCGGCACCGAGGTCGACATCCGCCATTTGGCCGCGGCGCTGGTCGGCGCGACGGTGCGGACCACGGCGAAGGTGGTTGCGGTCGAGCGCCGCGTCATCCGCTTCGAGGTCGAGGCTTTCGAGGGCACGCGCAAGCTCGGCGAGGGCCGCCATGCCCGCGGTCTCGTCAATGTCGAGATGTTCAACAAGCGGCTGGGGGCGTAGCGCGCCACCTGTTTACTTCGCGAGCTCCCTCGACCGCTGCGTCGCCGCCGCGACCGCGCGGATCATGAGATCGCGCAGGCCGGGCTCACCCATGAGCACGCCGAGGGCCGCGGCGGTGGTGCCGCCGGGCGAGGTGACGTTCTGGCGCAGCGTGGCCGAGGGAAGCTCCGACTGGTGCAGCAGCTCGCCGGAGCCGGCGACGGTCTCGCGGGCGAGCTTCGTCGCCAGCGCTTCGGGCAGGCCCGCTTCCACACCGGCGCGAGCGAGCTCCTCGGCGAGCAGGAACACATAGGCCGGCCCCGAGCCCGACACGGCGGTGACCGCGTCCATCAGGCCTTCGTCCTCGACCCATTCCACCGCGCCGGTGGCGCGCAGCAGCGCATCGGCCACGGCACGCTGGGCGGCGCTGACGTCCTGGGCTGCGACCGCAACGGTGATGCCGCGGCCGATCGCAGCCGGCGTGTTCGGCATCGCGCGCACCACGGCGCCGCCGCAGACTTCGGCAAGCGAGGCGATCGTGGTGCCTGCCATGATCGAGACCACCGAGGTCCTGTCCGAGACGAACGGTTTCAGCTTGGCGCCGGCCTCGCGGAACATCTGCGGCTTCACCGCGACGACCAGCGTCTCGACGGGGCCGGCGGTCTTCACATCGGGATTGAGCACGACGCCCTTGGCGGCGAGCGCGGATATTTCGGGCGCAATGTGCGGATCGATCACCGCGACGCGACGCGGATCGAGCCCGCCTGCCAGCCATCCCGTCAGCATCGCGCCACCCATCTTGCCGGCGCCGGCGAGCAGGATGGTGTCGGTGATGTTTTGGAGAGGATTGTTTGCCACTGTGATGACCCAAGCAGAGGTGTCGTCCCTGCGAACGCAGGGACCCATAACCACAGGCGGTTCTAGTGGATCGAGGTGTCGGCAACAAGCCGCGTGCCACAAGAGACATCACGCGGTATGGATCCCGGATCGGCGCGCGCTTTGGGCGCGCTTGTCCGGGATGACGTAGGGGAGGGAGCTGCGGCTCCCCGACGCATTGCGCGCCTTACGCCTCGCCCACGGTGTCGAACATCGCCGCGTCCATGGCTTGCGCGGTGGTTTTGCCGGCCCACACCACGAACTGGAACGCCGGGAAGTAGCGCTCGCAGGCGTGGATGGCGCCGGCGAGCATGGCTTCGCACTGCGCGGTCGAGGCGATGAGGCCGCCCGGCAGCACCAGGGCCTGGCGATGCATCACCATGCCGGTGTTGGTCCACAGGTCGAAATGGCCGACCCACAGCTGCTCGTTCACCGCTGCGACGAGCCGCTGCACCTCGCTCCGCCGCGGCAATGGAATCTTCATGTCGAAGGCGCAGGCCAGATGCAGCGCCTCGATCTCGCCCATCCAGGTGAAGGAGAGCTGGTAGTCGGTCCATTGTCCCTTGGAGACAATCGTGAGTTCGTCTTCGCCGGAGCGTTCGAACGGCCAGTTGTTGCTGGCGGCGATGTCCTCGACCACCGCGAGCGGATGGTTTCTGGAATCGATGGTGCCTTCGAGCAGGGACATGCCGTCTCGACCTCTTGCCTTCTTGTTGTCTTTGATACGCACGCGGTTGGGTCCGGCGCGCGCTCCCTAAACGTCGCTGCGGCGATCCCTGGGGTCGCTCTCGCGAGCCCCTCGGATCAGCGCGGGCCTGTCGCGGATCAAGTGATGTGATTTGCGGAATCTGCGCAACGGGGTCGCGAGTCCGTCCACAAGCCAGGACTCGTTCGTCCACAGCTCATCTCCGCCACAATTCTTAACGATGGAAGCCTCCCATCCGGATGGAAGAGAACAAACCGGAATCAAATCGCGGGCAGGGACCGCCATTGTTAATTCCGCCCTGCGAGGGCCGAACCGCCGCCGCGGCATGGGACCATGCGATTTGCCCATGCCGAACGCGCTTGCCGCGCCGGCCTGCCGGCGGCATATTTCTGGGCAGGCCGTTCATCCCGAGCGGCCGATGTTCTCAGGGCGGGGTGAAAGTCCCCACCGGCGGTAAGGGCCGACAGGCCTAAGCCCGCGAGCGCCTTCCCCCAGGTATCCTGACAAGGATCTTGCCGAAGGGAAGGGTCAGCAGATTCGGTGCAACTCCGAAGCCGACGGTTAAAGTCCGGATGAAAGAGAACGGTCGGTGGCAGACGCATCGCAAGGTGCGGCTGTTCGTCGTTCCGTGTGCCCTGATTCTGGTCCTTAACTGAGGAAAGCCATGAATCAGATGTTGCAAGATCCCCAAAACGAAACGTCCCAGACGACCCAGCCGCCGATTCCCGTGGACCCGCCGGCCATCGAGCATCCGCGTTTTGCCAAGCCGCAGCGGGTGGCCTTCGTGCAGGCCTGCTGGCACCGCGACGTGGTCGCGGAAGCCCGCATCGCCTTCATGAAGGAGGCGGAAGCCCGTCACCTCACCCATGTCGACGTGTTCGAGGTGCCGGGCTCGTTCGAGATCCCGCTGCACGCGCAGGTCCTCGCCAAGACGCGGCGCTACACCGCGATCGTCGCCGCCGGCCTCGTCGTCGACGGCGGCATCTACCGGCACGAATTCGTCGCCGACACCGTGATCAAGGCGCTGATGGATGTGCAGCTCCGCACCGAGGTGCCGGTGTTCTCGGCCGTGCTGACGCCGCAGCAGTTCCACGAGACCGAGGTGCACTACGACTTCTTCCGCAAGCATTTTGCCATCAAGGGCGTCGAGGTTGCGGCAGCCTGCGCGGAGACGTTGCACGGCCTGGAGCGACTGCGCGGCCAGGTCGCGGCGGGGATCGTGGGGTAGGCAATGGTCATTCCGGGGCGCGCGTAGCGCGAGCCCGGAATCCATTTATCGACACGGAATGCTGCAAGATGGATTCCGGGTTCGGCGCTGACGCGCCGCCCCGGAATGACGGAGTCAGTCGAACAGGCTCGACACCGACTCTTCCGCCGCGGTGCGCGCGATCGCGTCCGAGATCAGGCTGGCGATCGGCAGCGTGCGGATGTTCGGCGCCTTGGTCACCGCCTCGGTCGGCAGGATCGAGTCGGTAATCACGAGCTCCTTCAGCCTGGAGTTGGTGATGCGGGCGGCCGCCCCGCCGGAGAGCACGCCATGGGTGATGTAGGCGTAGACGTCCTTGGCGCCCTTGGCGATCAGCGCGTCGGCCGCATTCACCAGCGTGCCGCCGGAGTCGACGATGTCGTCGACCAGGATACAGCTGTAGCCGGAGACGTCGCCGATCACGTTCATGACCTCGGACTCGCCGGGACGCTCGCGGCGCTTGTCGACGATCGCGAGCGGGGTGTTGATGCGCTTGGCGAGCCCGCGGGCGCGGGCGACGCCGCCGACGTCGGGCGAGACCACCATCACCTTGCCGAGGTCGAAGCGTTCGCGGATGTCGCGCACCATCAGGGGGGCAGCGAACAGATTGTCGGTCGGGATGTCGAAGAAGCCCTGGATCTGGCCGGCATGCAGGTCGAGCGTCATGACGCGGTCGACGCCGGCATGGGTGATCAGATTGGCGACGAGCTTGGCCGAGATCGGCGTGCGCGAGCCGGAGCGGCGGTCCTGCCTGGCATAGCCGAAATAGGGGATCACTGCGGTGATGCGGCGCGCCGAGGAGCGGCGCAGCGCGTCGGTGATGATCAGCAGCTCCATCAGGTTGTCGTTCGCCGGAAACGAGGTCGACTGAATGATGAAGGCATCCGAACCGCGGATGTTCTCCTGGACCTCGACGAAGATCTCCATGTCGGCGAAGCGCCGCACCACCGCCTTGGTCAGCGGCATGTGGAGCCCTTGCGCGATGGCCTGTGCGAGAGCCGGATTGGAGTTGCCGGCGACGAGCTTGATGGAGCCGTTCTTGCCCGACATGGACGCTTCCTCCCGCGCTTTGCTGGATACGACGTTCAACATCAGAAAATACCCACTGGAAGCACGGTTACGACGGGCGAGGAAATATCAGGCTGGAGGCTGCAATGGCAACCCGGGATGCTACGTTTTCCCTTTGAAAATCCAGAGTCGGGTCAACGGCTTGGCCGCAACTTGAGGCCGTGGTTTAGCGGGGGTTATTGCTCGGCATAGCCGAGGGCCGAGGTCGGCATGTCCGACCGCGGAGCGTCCCTGATGACGCTCGCCACCGCCGGTCCGCGCAAAGCCGGAGCCGCACCCGGTGCATCCGGCGTTCCGTTGATCATGTTGGAAAGTCCGCTGAATCCGGCCTGGGCGATCTTCCGCAGCACGAGGTCGTCGGCAGCCGCCCAAGCATCACGTGTCGCGTCGCGGCCGCCCTTGGCCGAGGTCGGTTCCTCGCCGGAGAGGCGCAGCGCCCGCTGCTGGTTGGCGTCGTAGACGTCCCAGACCCAGGCGATCACCGTCTTGCCGCGCACCACCTGGGCGGAGAGGTAGCTGCGCACGCGGTAGGCGGCCGTGCCCTCGCGGGAGACCACGGACAGGCTGCGCAGCTTGGATTCGCTGTCGAGCACCACGACCATGCGGTCGAACACCTGCGGCGGCGGTCCGTCGATGGATTCGAACGCCACCGTGGCCCCGCCACCGCCGCTCGGCGCCATCGCATAGGAATTGCCCGGCGCGTTGCCGCCGGCGCAGCCGCCAAGCGCAGCTGCCAGCAGCATGACCGCCAGCACGCGCGAGCCCGCGCGGCGCAGAAAAGATGACGCGTCCCTCATTATGGAGGGCAGCGATATCGTTAAAATCGATTAACGTCTAGGGCGGCGGCGCCACAAGCTGCCGTCATTCCGGGGCGCGCCACTCGGCGCGAGCCCGGAATCCATTCCTCCCCGTACATTGCTGCACGATGGATTCCGGGTTCTCGCTTCGCGAGCCCCGGAATGACGCGGAGTTGCCTCTGTGTTCACCCTTCCAGCGCGATGGCGTGCACGTGCCGGCCGTAGTCCGGCTCCTTGCGATGCACCGAGCGGCGATAGCTGAAGAAGCGCTCGTCGGCATAGGTGTCGAGGCCGAGATCGTCGATCATCAGGATGCCCGCCATGTCCAGCCGCTTGCGGATGAAGCCGGCGAGATCGAACATCGCGTGGCCCTCGCGCACCGACGGGATGAAGAACATTGCGTTCTCGGCGTCAGCCTCGATGAAACGCGTCACGAACTCGTTGCCGACTTCGTAGCTGTCCTGCCGGATCAGGGGGCCGATCGCGGCGATGATGCCGCCGCGCGTTGCGCCCAGCTTCTCCATTGCCGAGATCGTCGCTTCGAGCACGCCGGTCAGTGCGCCCTTCCAGCCGGCATGCGCGCCGCCGATCACGCGCGCATTGGGATCGACGAACAGCACCGGCCCGCAATCGGCAGTGGAGACGCCGAGCGCAACCCCTGGCGTCCTGGTCACCAGCGCGTCGCCCCTGGGCCGCGGCCCGTTCGGCCACGGCGCATCGGCCACGAGCACGTCGGGCGAATGGATCTGGTGCAGGCTGAGGAAGCGATCGGGCGCGACGCCGACATGCTCGGCCATGCGGCGGCGGTTCTCGGCGACGAGGGCCTGGTCGTCATGGGAGCCGAGCCCGCCGTTCAGCGCGGAATAGATGCCGCCGGAGACGCCGCCTTCGCGGGTGAAGAAGGCATGGCGCAGGCCGGGCACGGCGGACAGCAGCGAGGAAGCAAGCGTCATGAGCTCTCTCCGGCCTTTTCGAGATCGCTGAGGCCGGCAAGGCCCGTCAGCCGCGGCTCGGAGATGCCGAGCACCTTGAACATCGAGCCCATGCCGCCGCGCCCGGTATCGGTCAGGCGCTTGAGCGCGACCGAAATGTCGGTGGCGACTTCGGGTGTCGCCTTCTGCATCAAGGCCGCGGCGCGGGTGTCGATGCCGACACGCTTGAGGAAGTCGCCTTGCGTTACCGGGCCGTGCACGCGGGCGCCGACATCCTCGGCGGCGCGCGCCAGCGCCTGGAAGTCGACATGGGCGGTGACGTCGGCCTGGCCCGGGGCTTTCAATGGATCGGCGAAGCTGTGGCGCACGATGGCCTGGAAGGTGTCGCCGGCATCGCTGCGCAGATGGCCGTAGTCGATGATGAGCGCCGCGCCGTCCTGGTCGCGCACGCGCGTGGCGAGCTTCATGATCTCGCCGTCGGGCCGCCACTCGTAGACCGCCCCGATGGGGGCCGCGCGCACCAGAGGCGGCAGCAGCACCTCGAAGCGCGGTGTCGGCTCCGGTGCCGCGCCGAACTGAAGCTTGCCGTTGGGGTCGATCTCGATCACACGCTCGTGCCAGCCGTTCTCGAGCCTGACCATCTGGCGGACCGGCAGCACGTCGAAATATTCGTTGGCGAGGATGATGCTTGGGCCGTCCGGTACGTCGTCGATGCTGTTGTGCCAGGTGATGTTGCGCACGGCGGACAGCGTCGCCGCCTGTCGTTCGCGCAGCACCGGATTGACCTCGACCATGTGGATATGGAGCGCCTGGTAGAGCGGTGGCAGCACGCGAAGTGCGCGCAGCGCGTCCGCCATCATGGTGCCGCGGCCGGGGCCGAGCTCGATCAGTCGCAAGAATTGCGGCGAGCCCATGTGCTTCCAGACCGAGGCGGTCCACAACCCCAGGAGCTCGCCGAACATCTGGCTGATCTCGGGGGCGGTGGTGAAGTCGCCCTCGCGCCCGAGCGGATCGCGCGAGACGTAATAGCCGTAGCGCGGATGCATCAGACACAATTCCATGTACCGCCAGACCGGCATCGGGCCTGAGGATTTGATCAGCGCCTTGATCTCGTTGAGGAGCGGCGAGTCGGTCACGGCTGTCTTCTCGAAATGAACTAACGAATGGCCTGGAGGGGCTTAGCCGCCCCCCGCCTGACAGCCAATACAATAAGTAGCGCGCCGACGATAAGCATCGGGATCGACAACAGCATGCCCATGGTTAACCCGCCCCAGAGGAAACCGAGCTGCGCGTCCGGCTCTCGGAAATGCTCGCCGGCGATGCGAGTCAGGCCGTAGATCAGGATGAAGGCGCCGAGGATCATGCCGGGGCGCTTCAGCGCGCCGAAGCGGATCATGATCGCGAGCACCGTGAACAGCAGGATGCCCTCCATGCCCGCTTCGTAAAGCTGGCTCGGATGGCGCGGCAGCTGCGTTGGGTCGTTGGGGAAGACCATCGCCCAGGGCAGGCTCGGGTCCGTGGCGCGGCCCCACAATTCGCCGTTGATGAAGTTGGCGATTCGTCCGAGCAGCAGCCCGACCGGGGCGACGGCGGTGGTGATGTCGCCGAGCGACAGGATCGGGATGCCGTTGCGATAGGCGAACCACATCACCGCCACGACGCAGCCGAGGAAGCCGCCATGGAACGACATGCCGCCCTCCCACAATCTGAAGATCGCGGCGGGATGATCGACGAAGAAGGGCAGATTGTAGAACAGCACGTAGCCGGTGCGGCCGCCGAGGATGATGCCGAGCGTGACCCACAGGATGAAGTCGTCGACCTGCACCAGCGAGATCGGCGCCGGTCCGCCCCACAGGCGCTCGTTCTTCAGGAGCGAGCGCGCATAGAGCCAGCCGAACACGATGCCGCAGATATAGGCCAGGGCATACCAGCGGATCGCGAAGGGACCGATCTCGATCGCGATCGGCTTGAAGGCGGGAAAGTCGATCAGCAGAAAGGGCATCGCGCCTTCTATGTCTGGACGAGATTGCGGCGAAGGAGCACCAGCGGACGCCGTATGATTCTTCTTATGCAGGCACGGTGAATACGATTGCAAGGAAACCGGTTCATGACAAGGATGACCGCGATCGGCTCTTGAACCGTTCCCTGCGGATTGCCATTGTCTTTTCGAGAGTTCGCGCAAAGTTTATCGGAGGCCGAAATGACCCAGACCAACAACCGGTTTTTCGACGAGATCGGCCGCCTGATGAACGACGCCGCCGGTGCCGCCCAGGGCGTCAAGCGCGAGTTCGACACCGTGATGCGCACCCAGGCGGAAAAATTCCTGCGCGACATGGACCTCGTCAAGCGCGAGGAGTTCGAGGCGGTCAAGGACATGGCGCGCCTCGCGCGCGAGGAGAACGAGGCGCTGAAGGCAAGGATTGCAGCGCTGGAGGCCAAGCTCGGCGGATAGGGTACTCCGACCGTCCCCTGGAGGGGGAGGGTCGCTGGGCATTCAGCGAAGCGGAATGCGCAGCGGGGTGGGGTGATCTCTCCACGCGGGCACCGTCTCAATGGAAAGACTGTCACCCCACCCCGCTCGCGCTACGCGCGATCGACCCTCCCTCCAGGGGAGGGTAGGAACCCGTTCCTGCCAGCCCATTCTCCTTGTCATTTCCGCATCTTCCGGGTAAAAGCCCGCCACGTTCGCGGCCCCCGCACCCCTGGAGGCTTGCTGCGGATGATGCCATGGGCCGCGCTGCGGCCCATTAACTTTTGCAAAAACAAGGACTTAACGACATGGCGACGACCGTCAAGGAATTGAAGGCGACCGCACGTCCGAAGAGCGGCAAGGGGGCCGCCCGGGCTGAGCGTCGCGCCGGCAGAGTGCCCGGAGTGATCTACGGCAACAACCAGCCCCCGCTGACGATCTCGATCGAAGATCGTGAACTGCGCCAGCGCATCCTCGCCGGCCGGTTCCTGACCACGCTGGTCGACATCGACCTCGAGGGCAAGAAGCACCGCGTGATTCCGCGCGACTATCACCTCGATCCGGTCAAGGACTTCCCGATCCATGTCGACTTCATGCGGCTCGGCGAAGGCGCCACCATCCGCATCAGCGTGCCCTTGCACGTGGTGAAGGCGGAAGGCTCGCCGGGTGTGAAGCGCGGCGGCACCGTCAACATCGTCGCCCACGCGATCGAGCTCGAATGCGGCGTCGAGAGCATTCCGCAGTACATCGAGGCCGATGTCGGCTCGCTCGAAATCGGACACTCGCTGCATCTGTCGGACGTCAAGTTGCCGGCCGGCGTGAAGGCGCTGACCCGCGAGGACGCGACCCTCGTCACCATCGTGCCGCCGTCCGGCTACGCGGAAGAGCAGAAGGCCGCGGCTGCGGCGGCTGCCGGTGGCGCGGCTCCGGGTGCTGCGGCGGCTCCGGCGGCTGCTCCGGCTGCTGCTGCTCCGGCGGCGGCTGCCAAGGCTCCCGCTGGCGGCGACAAGAAGAAGTAATCTCTCAAGGCTGGCGCGCGGTCCTTGATCGCGCGCCGAGCGAGGGGCGCGCCGCGTCATGCGACTCTTTGTTGGGCTCGGCAATCCCGGCGCGAAATACGCACGCAACCGGCACAATATCGGCTTCATGGCCGTCGACGAGATCGCGCGGCGTCATGGCTTTGCGCCATGGCGCCGTCGTTTTCAGGGCGAGACCTCCGAGGGCTTGCTGGGCACTGAGCGCGTGATCCTGCTCAAGCCCATGACCTACATGAACGAGTCCGGCCGCAGCGTTCAGGAAGCGGCAGGCTTCTTCAAGATCGCGCCGGGCGACGTCACCGTGTTCCACGACGAGCTCGAACTGCCGCCGGGCAAGGTGCGGGTGAAGATCGGCGGCGGCATCGCCGGCCACAACGGCCTGCGCTCCATCTCGGCCCATATCGGCAACGACTACCGCCGGGTGCGGCTCGGCATCGGTCATCCCGGTGTCAAGGAACTGGTGCACGGCCACGTGCTGTCGGACTTCGCCAAGGCCGACAACGAATGGGTGGCGACTCTCTGCGACGCCGTCGCCGAGCACGCTGCGCTGCTTGCCAAGGGCACGGACGCGACCTTCGCCAACAGGGTGCATCTCGCCATGCAGGCGAAGGGATTTTTGACCAAGGACGACAACGGCAAGGAATAGGGTCGCCGTTTTCTCCGTCATGCCCGGACTTGTTCCGGGCATCCACGTTCTTCATTCCGCGCGTCAAGGCGTGGATGGCCGGGACGAAGCCCGGCCATGACGAATACGGATAGAGGATACTATGGGATTCAAATGCGGGATCGTCGGATTGCCCAATGTCGGCAAGTCGACCTTGTTCAATGCGCTGACCGAGACGGCCGCGGCGCAGGCCGCGAACTATCCGTTCTGCACCATCGAGCCGAATGTCGGCGAGGTCGCCGTGCCCGATCCGCGGCTGGAGAAGCTCGCCGCCATCGCCAAGTCCGGACAGATCATCCCGACGCGGCTGACCTTCGTCGACATCGCCGGCCTCGTGCGCGGCGCTTCCAAGGGCGAAGGCCTCGGCAACCAGTTCCTCGCCAATATCCGCGAGGTCGATGCCATCGCGCATGTGGTGCGCTGCTTTGAAGATTCCGACATCACCCATGTCGAGGGCAAGATCGCCCCGCTCGCCGACATCGAGACCATCGAGACCGAGCTGATGCTCGCCGATCTCGACAGCCTTGAGAAGCGTGTCGACAATCTCACCAAAAAAGCCAAGGGCAACGACAAGGACGCCAAGGAGCAGCTCGATCTCGTCAACCGCACCCTGGTGCTGCTGCGCGAGGGCAAGCCCGCGCGCCTCGTCGAGCGCAAGCCCGAGGAGGAACGCGCCTTCTCCATGCTCGGCCTGCTGTCGTCCAAGCCCGTGCTCTATGTCTGCAACGTCGAGGAAGGCTCGGCCGCGACGGGCAATTCGTTCTCGAAGGCCGTGCAGGAGCAGGCCGCCAAGGAAGGCGCAGTCGCCGTCGTCATCTCGGCGAAGATCGAATCCGAGATCGCCACCATTTCCCGCGAGGAGCGTGCCGAGTTCCTGGAGACGTTGGGGCTGGAGGAAGCCGGCCTCGATCGCCTGATCCGCGCCGGCTACACACTGCTCGATCTCATCACCTACTTCACCATCGGCCCGAAGGAAGCGCGCGCCTGGACCATCCATCGCGGCACCAAGGCGCCGGCCGCGGCCGGCGTGATCCATACCGACTTCGAAAAAGGCTTCATCCGCGCCGAGACCATTGCGTATGAGGACTATGTCGCGTTCGGCGGCGAAGCCGGCGCGCGCGATGCCGGCAAGCTCCGCCTCGAAGGCAAGGAATACGTCGTCGCCGACGGCGACGTGATGCATTTCAGGTTCAATACGTAGGGCACAGCTGTCATTCCGGGGCGCGCCTCTTGGCGCGAACCCGGAATCCATTCATCCACTTGTTCTGGAGGCCCGATGGATTCCGGGTTCGCGCTTTGCGCGCCCCGGAATGACGAACTACCGTATCCCGCCGCCCTGGTCCCTGATCGCGCCGAGATGCTCGTTGATGCGGAAGACGATCAGGATCAGCTCCGCGACGATGCGCGAGAACACGATGCCGACCACGACGCTGGCGATCGAGGAGAGCAGCACCAGGAAGCCGCCGAACGGGCTGATCGCCATCGCAGCAAGGCCTGAGAAGATGCCGGAGAGGCCGAACAGGCAGATCAGCGCGATCACCAGCCAGTAGAAGGTCTTGATGATCGTCGGCGTGATGAAGCGGTCCCATTGAAACAGGTCGCTGAATGAAAACATCGCTCTCCCCAGGGGCAAATCAGGCCTCGGCCGTCGGTAGATCCGACTCAGGATCAACGCCGACACCCCATATGTAGCACGAGCCATGCGGGCCGGCGGGTTGAGATTGCCGCAAAGTGCGGCCACAATCTGTCATTTCCGCCAACCCATCCCAAGATGACCCTGACCTTCGAAGATTTCCTGCCCGGCCGGTTCGGAACGTTCGGCCCGCGCCATGTCACCCGCGACGAGATATTGGCCTTTGCCGCCGAGTTCGATCCGCAGCCGATGCACCTCGACGAGGCGGCGGCGGCGAAAAGCATGCTGCGCGGCCTGTCCGGCTCGGGCTGGCACCTGTGCTCGCTGATGATGCGGATGATGGCCGACGGCTTCATCACCCGCGCCGCGTCGCTCGGCTCGCCCGGCGTGGACGAGGTGCGCTGGCTGTCGCCACTTCGACCCGGCGACGATCTCATGCTCGACGTCGACGTCGTGGAGGCGCGCACCTCGAAGAGCCGACCGGAGCTCGGCATCGTCAAGTTCAAATGCACCGTGCGCAACGCGGCGGGGCAGGCGCTCGCCGAGATGACCTCGCCGATCCTGATCAAGCGGCGCGAGGGAGCGGTCTGATGCGGTTCTTCGACGACATCGCGATCGGACAGCGCCGCGAGATCGGCAGCTATACGTTCACGGCCGAGGCCATCAAGACATTCGCCGCCAAATTCGATCCGCAGCGCTTTCACCTCGACGAGGAGGAGGGCAAGAACTCGCTGTTCGGCGGGCTCGCCGCCTCCGGCTGGCATGTCGGCTCGGCCTGCATGAGCCTGCTTGTCGCCGACGGCAAGCGTCTGGCGCGGGAAGCCGCTTCGCGCGGCGAGGAGGTCGCGGTGTGGGGCCCGTCGCCGGGCTTTCGCGACCTGCGCTGGATCAGGCCCGTGCTCGCCGGCGACACCGTTGCTTTCGTCAACGTCGTCGTCGACAAGCGCACCTCCGCCTCGCGCCCCGGCTGGGGCATTCTGACGGCCCGGACCACCGGCACCAACCAGCGCGGCGAGGAAGTCTATTCCATCACCGCCAGCGCGTTCGTGCCGACGCGTGCGAACAGCGCTTAGACTCGTTCCAGAATGAACGTGCAAATGAGTGCGCGAGTGTTGCCCGCGCGCTATGGACGCGATTCCGGGTGGCTGCCATAAGCCTGCGCAACATGGTTACCGCGCGCAGCCTAGCGGAACCAGTGAGTTGCTAACTAATTATGAACCTGTCGCTGTCTATTTGAAACGAATTGGCAGAGGACAGGGGACGAGGACCATGGCAGACCGCGGCGCACTCAAATTCGTTGGATTCATCTTCGCGACCGCGACGCTCGCCGTGATGCTGGTCGCCGGCATGGTGGTGAAGGGCTATGCCGATGGCGGCTACACCCTTGAAGCCTCGACCGTGGAGGCCGCCCGATAAGGGGGCGCTGATTTCTGAAGCATGATCCGGAAGAGCGCGCAGCGGTTTCAGGAACGATCTGCTCAAACGACAATCTGGATCGCGATGACGCTTCATCCGAATCGCATCGCACTTTAGGAGGGCGGAGTCCGGCCCTCTGTCAGCGGCTGTAGACGAACGCCAGCACCGCGATCGCAGCCGCCAGCAATCCGACAAAGCGCAGCATGATCGTGCCGAGCTGATTCGGCGCGGGCTGTAGCGATATAGGGTCCGTGTTGTCGGGCCGAATGCTTTCCATGACCTGTCCCCAAGGCTCGGCCAAAACGGCCACGAGCGCTTGGCGTTTGTCGCCGGAGAGGGGTGGAGGGTTCAAAGGTGGGGCTGTGCTGGGCCGCGTGAGTGTGTGACCGCGTGTTCACTGCCGCGCTGCCATGTCCTTCAGCCATCCCCTCCACCAGCCATCCCCTCCACGGTCATGCCCCGGCTTGCCGCCTTCGCTAAAGCTTCGGCGGCCGAGCACCCGCGTGGCCCGGCGTAGCCTTCGCGGAGACGGGACCGGGGCATCCAGTACGCCGCGGCCTCTCGGCTCCTGCCTCACCGTCTCGGAGTACTGGATCGCCCGATCAGGTCGGGCGATGACTTCTTCGTTGGGGAGATCGCCCCCCAACAAAAACCGCCGCGCCCCTTCCGGAACGCGGCGGCCGGTGATGCGGTGCTTTGCGATCAGCTGTTGCGCAGGCCGTCGGCGGCGCGCTTCCACTGTGCGACGTTGTCGGCGATCATGCGGGTCGACTTCATCGCGGCCTGGCTGAGCTGGGCGTAGCCCGAGATCTCGCGCTGGACGCGCTGGCCTTCGGCGTGGAGCAGGTCGCGCAGGCTCTCGAGTTCGGAGATCAGGTTTTCGATCTCGGCGAGCGATGTGCCGGCGACGCGCTGGATCAGCGAGTTCACGTTGTTGACGGTGGCTTCCGCGCTCGGGTCGAGCGGCGGCGCGTCGGTCGTGGTCGCGGCCGGGCGGCGCAGATAGGCGATGTCGTTGCGGACGAAATCGCGGATGCCGGCTTCGACCTCGGTCACGGCGGCAAGGTTGGTGTCGACCGCTTCGGTCTCGGTGGCTTCGATCTTTTCGGGACGGGTGGCGTTCATCGTTGTTCCCCTGTTCGCGTTGAGCGCAGCGCGAGTGTCCCCGCACGACGACGTCTGTGAGGCTGCCTCATCAAGGCGTCCGAATTTGGCCGCAAATGGGCCGAGATGCGGCAAGGGGGGACGATTCAGGGGTTTTGCCGTGGCGCATGGTTAGGAGAGTGTGAATGCTGTCGCGGCGACGTGGAACGCTCAGCCAAGTCGGCGGTCTTCTCCCTCGCCCCGCTTGCGGGGAGAGGGTGGGGTGAGGGGGACTCTCCGCAAGGACGGAGACAGTTGGACTCGCGGAGAGTCCCCCTCACCCGGAATTTGCTTGCGCAAATTCCGGCCTCTCCCCGCAGGCGGGGAGAGGCGAAAGAGTCACCAGCTCTTCTTGAACCCTGCCGTCACGCTCTTGTTGATCGCGCCTTGCGAGGTCTCGCCGACCGAGCCGGAGACGGTGACGTTGTCGAACAGCTTCTGCTCGGCGCCGATTCTGCGCAGCCATTTGTCGTCTGTGGTCGACAGCGTCTGGCCGGCGGTGATGCTGGTGCCGGTGTCGGTGAGGGTGACCTTGGCGGTCTGGTCGGTCTCGTAGTTGCGCGTGACATGTCCGCCGATGCCGGGGACTGCGGTGGTGCCCTGCTGGTTGACGCTGTAGCCGTTCTGCAGTGTCAGCGACGTGTCGCCCGCCAGCGGCACCGACTTGGTCAGCAATGCCCCGATCTTGCTCTGCTCGGCGCCGGGATCGACCCGGGCTTCCACCGCGGTCTTGTCCCAGAGCGAGCCCGCGCCCGGCGCGGTCGCGGTTGCCCAGGCACTGCCGGAGGATTGCGGCAGGCTGCCGCCATTGGTGGCCTTCTGCGCCAGCAGCTCGGACATCGTCCGCGGCTCGCTCGTCACCGTCATGTCGGCGCCGATCCGCGTATCCCAGAACGAGAACACGGACTGCTTCACGGTCACGGCCGAGGAGCCGTTCGCATTGGGGTTCGAGGACCAGTCCAGGCCGTCCCTGGCTGCGGCCTGGGCGCGCTTCTTGGCGGCCATGGGGTCGATACCGGTCCCGGCATCGACCGCGAGCTGGCTCCAATCGAGCTTGTCGACGTCGATGTCCTTGAGCACGTCGGGGTCGTTGACGTCGGGGGTCTCGGCGGCCTCGGTCCCGGCCTCCTCGTCGGGCACTGCTGCGACCGGCGGAATGATCTGCGCCTGTAACGTCAGCACCGAGCCCAGAATGAATGCGGCCGCCAGCACCGGCAGCCTGGTCCAGCCAAACCCTGTCGAGAATTCCATCGTCCTGCCCGCGAACCCCAGCGCATGCTTGCCGACAATATACATCGGCGTTCGGCCATGCGCCATTCCGCTCACAGGATGCTGATCCAACGTTGCGGAATTGTGGCGGTTCTCCAAGGGGACGCGAACCAACGGGCCGCGCGAACCGCGCGCGCCCGACGACGAGCTTTTGATGCGACGGCATCCGGCGGGGCTGGAGGCCAGGACGTCGCGGTAGCCTTGTCGTCGGTCCCGACAAGCGGGGCCCGTTGGCGTCCCCCCTGAAGCGCGATGATCATCATCGCGCTTCAGGTTGTTGTTTGCGCATGACCTTTTCGGAAAACCGCTTCGCACTTTGCGCTAACGCGGCCCTTCGGGTCCGGATCATGCGTCAGCCGACGCTGGTCATCTTCGGCAGATGAATGGCGCGGCCGAGTGCCTGCTCGACCAGATCGAAGGTGTCGATCAGCACGCGCATGCTGACGAGCCTGCCCGCCCTGAACTGGGCGAACTGCGCCACGCGCAAGCTGATCGGCTTGTTGGAATCCAGTGCGGTCAGCGAATAGCGCAGCATCGAGGCGGCGGAATCGACGCCGAGCATGATGCTCTCGCGGTCGAAGCGACGAACGTGGAAATTGTCTGCGAGCTGGCGGATGACGTCGAGCACGGCTTCCTTGCCCTGGCGCGCGCCGAGGAACGGAAACATGTCGATCGGGCCGTAGAGCGCCCACTCGACGTCCTCGTCGATGAGCGCTTCGATGTCCTCGAAATGCCGGTCGTTGATCGCGCGGTGCAACGCGCGCGAGAAACGCCAGAGGCTGTGCTCTGTCATTTTGGGCAGTCCTGAAGCTGGCTTGCGAAAGAAACGGAAAACAACCCCATGCACGGTCTGGTGCCGGGGCTCAACTCGTTTGTATACGAATAAAATAAGCGGTTTCGGCCAAAACGCAAATCACATTTTTGCAATGCACCATTGAACGGAATTTGTAAGATTTACAACAGAACCCCGTAATCTTCCGGGTCTGTACGCAAGCCCCGGATGCGGGTTCCAGGCGAGGAGGAGACGCATCAATTCCCCCGCGCTCCCGTGATCAGCGGCCCGATCTCCCGCTCCAGCACCTGCTGTACCAGGTCGTAGGAATCGATGATTTCGCGGATCTCCGCCACCAGCCCGCCGCGGAAGGTGTAGAACACCGCCATGTCGAACTGCACGATGCGGTCGTTGCTGCGCTTCCTGAAATAGGTGTGCAGGTAGGTCGCGACCGCCTCGCCCTCGGCGAGGATGTGCGGCGCCTTGTAGCGGATGTCCGAATAGCGCGACCAGACCGTCTGCCAGAGCTCGCGCAGCTCGGCCTTGCCGTGGCGCGGCACCATGTGCGGCAGCACGTCGATCGGCGCGTGGGTGAGGAAGTCGACGTCCTCGGTGCAGCAGGACAGCGCCGCCTCGATATCGCCGCGCGCGAAGGCCTCGAGCAGATGCACGATGCGTTGGCGATTCAGCTTCTCGACCGTCATCCTGCCCGTCCTCGTCTGGCCCGTGCCGCCGCGCAGCGCCAAGGCGCGGTCGCGCGCACCGGCAATCCGCTAGGTCACAGCGACGTTGCAGACGATATGACGCGCGAGCGCCATGCCTGGTTCATGGCATGCAATTGCGGGTTGAATTGCGGTATGCAGCAATTCCCGCCCATCCGGTTGCGTGGCGCGCATGGCGCAATGCGCGCGGAGCAGGCGGAGGCGGCGCAAGCGCCGTCTCGAAGGACGTGGCGCGCGCTCTGGCGCCGCCAGAGTCATGTGAGATGGCGCTACTTGGCGCACCCAGCCCGTCGCCTCGCTCCAGCCTCGTGACGATCGTGTTGCTGCTGGCAGTGATGACGGCGAGCGTGGGGTGAGGAGAGCAAATCTCTCCTCGGCATTCCGGGGCGCTGCGAAGCAGCGAGCTATGATGCGCAATTGCGCATCTGAGAATCCATAGCCACCACTCGCGCGGTTGCGCCTACCTCCTCTTCCACCCACCCCGTCGCCCCGGCATTCCGCCCGTCGACTTCGGCGCGGGCCCGAACTCAGGTCCGGACTGCCGTGAATCCGTCGGCTGGATGATCCGGCTGGTGCTGCCGAACGGCTTTGACGGCAGCGCGCGGTTTTCGCGGTAGGGCAGCGACTCCGGGCCGTGCATTTCGTCGAGATGCGGCTTGTGCACCTTCGAGCCGCTGCCGCCGCCGCTGGCCTTCAGCGCGGAGCTCACGGTCTTCTTCTTCATCGCGCTGACCGGCAAATTTGCGGCGTCGCCGTACTTCTTCGTTCCCGCATAGGCGCCGGCCTTGCCCTGCACGGTGCGCTGCTTCGCAGTGGGGTCGTCGACCACCGCGAGCTCTGTCGCGCGCAGGCGCTTGACCTCGTCGCGCAGGCGGGCGGCTTCCTCGAAGTTCAGGTCGGCGGCGGCCTCGCGCATGCGGGTTTCGAGATCGGCGAGCACGGCTTCGAAATTGTGGCCGATCGAGATGACGTCGTCGGTCATGTCGTGGCCGCCGACCTCGACCAGCACGTGGTCGCGTTCGTAGACCGAGTTGAGGATGTCGCCGATCTGCTTCTTCACGCTCTCCGGCGTGATGCCGTTGGCGGTGTTGTACTCGACCTGCTTCTCGCGGCGGCGGTTGGTCTCGGCGATGGCGCGCTCCATCGACCCGGTCATCTGGTCGGCATAGAGGATCACCTTGCCGTCGACGTTGCGCGCGGCGCGGCCGATGGTCTGGATCAGCGAGGTCTCGCTGCGCAAAAAACCTTCCTTGTCGGCGTCGAGGATCGCGACCAGGGCGCATTCGGGAATGTCGAGGCCTTCGCGCAGCAGGTTGATGCCGACCAGCGCGTCGAACGCGCCGAGCCGCAGGTCGCGGATGATCTCGATACGCTCGATGGTGTCGATATCGCTGTGCATGTAGCGGACGCGGATGCCCTGCTCGTGCAGATATTCGGTGAGGTCCTCCGCCATGCGCTTCGTCAGCACCGTGATCAGCGAGCGATAGCCGGCCTGCGCGGTGGCGCGCACCTCGCCGACGAGATCGTCCACCTGCGTGCGGGCGGGGCGAATATCGACGGGCGGATCGATCAGCCCGGTCGGGCGAATGACCTGCTCGACGAACACGCCGCCGCTCTCGTTCAGCTCCCAGCTGCCGGGCGTCGCCGATACCGCGACGGTCTGCGGCCGCATCATGTCCCACTCCTCGAAGCGCAAGGGGCGGTTGTCCATGCAGGAGGGCAGGCGGAAGCCGTATTCGGCCAGCGTCGCCTTGCGGCGGAAGTCGCCGCGGAACATGGCGCCGATCTGCGGGATGGTGACGTGGCTCTCGTCGGCGAAGATCAGCGCGTTGTCGGGGACGTATTCGAACAGCGTCGGCGGCGGCTCGCCGGGGCGGCGTCCCGTGAGATAGCGCGAATAGTTCTCGATGCCGGCGCAGCTTCCGGTCGCTTCCATCATCTCGAGATCGAAGGTGGTGCGCTGCTCCAGCCGCTGCGCCTCCAGTAGGCGGCCCTGGTCGTGCAACTGGTCGAGCCGCTGCTTCAGCTCGAACTTGATCGACTTGATCGCCTGCACCAGCGTCGGGCGCGGCGTCACATAGTGCGAATTGGCGTACATCTTGATGAATTCGAGCTCGTCCTGCTTGTGGCCGGTGAGCGGATCGAACTCCTCGATGGTCTCGATGGTGTCGCCGAACAGGTTCACGCGCCAGGCGCGGTCTTCATAGTGCGCCGGGAAGATGTCGATGACGTCGCCGCGGACACGGAAGGTGCCGCGGGTGAAATCCGCCTGGGTGCGCTTGTATTGCAGCGCGACGAGGTCGGCGATGAGCTGGCGCTGGTCGATGCGCTCGCCCTTCTTCAGCGCGAACGTCATCGCGGTGTAGGTCTCGACCGAACCGATACCGTAGATGCAGGACACCGACGCCACGATGATGACGTCGTCGCGCTCCAGCAGCGCGCGCGTCGCCGAGTGGCGCATGCGGTCGATCTGCTCGTTGATCGAGGAATCCTTCTCGATATAGGTGTCGGTGCGCGGGACGTAGGCCTCCGGCTGGTAATAGTCGTAATAGGAGACGAAATACTCGACCGCGTTGTCCGGGAAGAAATTCTTGAACTCGCCATAGAGCTGGGCGGCCAGCGTCTTGTTCGGCGCCAGGATCAGGGCCGGGCGCTGCGTCGCTTCGATCACCTTGGCCATGGTGTAGGTCTTGCCCGAGCCGGTGACGCCGAGCAGCACTTGGCTGCGGTCGTTGCGGTTGATGCCCTCGACCAGCTCGGCGATCGCGGTCGGCTGGTCGCCCTTGGGCTCGTAGGACGACTTGATCTCGAAACGCACGCCGCCTTCGGACTTCTCCGGGCGCGGCGGCCGGTGTGGCGTCCACACCTTCATGGAGCCGTCGCCCTTGCGGAACTCCGGCCGGCCCTCGCGGATCAACGATTCCAGCGCGTCCGCGGTGGCCTTGACGCCGAGCGCCTCCATCTTGCTGCGCGGCGGCCGGGCCAGCGCTTCAGCATCGTCCTCCTCGGTCGGCAGTCCGAGCTGCCGCGCCAGTTCCGGATCGAGTGTCGGGATGGTGGCCGCGGTCCCGTAATTGGCCTGCGGCGCTTCCTCCAACCCACCGATCTCTCCGCTCCCTCCCCCCTTGTGGGGGAGGGTAGGGGAGGGGGGTAAGCCACGAGTCGCGCTGCCAGTGTCCTGCGGGAACTCCTTCGGCGTCGAAGCCCGCGCCCGATGCGCGGCGGCCTCGCCTCCGGCGCGGCGGTCGCGCGAATTGTCCGGCGGCGGCTGAAGGCCGGTGCCCGACCCCAAGCCCGCATCGCCGCGATTGATCGCGGGATTGAGCAACTCGGCCAGCGCCGGCCCGATCGGCTGCACGTCGGGGCGGTGTGCCTTCGAGTTCGGAGCCTTGGTTTTCGGGGATTTTGCGGGGGGAGCAGGTTTCTTCGCCATCAGCCGAATATGGGACGAGTCCGCCCCGCAATAAAGGGCGAATGGCCGCCTCCATGCAGGCTGCTGACAGCAGCCTGGCAGCAGGCCGGGACCTTCAGGCCGCCGGCAGCGGCCCGCCGTCGTCTTCGGCCGGGACATGCGGCTCGAGGATGTCGAGATGGATGCCGCCGCAATCGCTGCAGCGCATGGCCCAGTACTCGCACCCGGCGCGGCCGGGGATCACGCGGAGCACCGCGAGATCGCCGTCGCATTCCGGGCAGTTGGACAGCACCGCACGGGTGTAGATCCGCGGCCGCGCTGCGTCGGTTTCGATGATGGACATGACCGGTGTTCCCCCTGCGCGCTTTTTCTCTGGTCCGCCCGCGGACCCGCTGGGCTATTCGTCGTCGCCTTCGGCCCGCCGGCGGAAGCGATCGATGTGGTGCTTGGCATCGGCGATCGCCGCATCGGGATCGGGCCAGGCGAAGCCGACTTCCATGGCAGGAAACAGCACGCCGTCGATGGCTACCGGGCTGAAATCGGCCCGGCGGATCCGCGCGTGCCACAGCCCCTTGCCAGCTTCGAAGGATTCGATGTCAAAGCCGTCGTAAAGGGTCGTCATGAGTGTAGGTCCCACTTTTTTTCGGAGGGTCAGGGGACCACGATTACGGGTTTCAGAATGTGAAGCGGTTCACAAGCGACGTGGCTTTTTTTGCTCAAGCTTGTCGAAAAGACTTCAGTTCCGCGCGCCGGCGCGGCCGATCCGGCGGGGGCGGGCGGCGGGTTCCGAGGCCGCGCGCATGATCCAGCGGCGGAAGGCGGCAAAGTCGCGCTGCTCGGTCTGGAAGCTGCGATAGAGCAGGTACCAGCGCATGCCCTTGGGCACCGAGAGGTCGAGAGGCGCCACCAGCCGGCCGGCCGCGAGATCGTCGTCGATATAGGGCCGGATGCCCATGGCGATGCCGAGCCCGTCGGCGGCGGCCTGCAGCGCCTGGCCGTAAAACTGGAACTCGGGTCCGCGCGCGTTGATCCGCGCAACGCCCGCGGCCTTCAGCCAGATCGGCCAGTCCTCGGGCGAGTGCGCGACGCGGATCAGGCTCGGTCCCTTCAGGTCGGCCGGACGCTTCAGCCCGCCGGCGAGGCGTGGCACGCAGACCGGCGTCAGGTCGCCGGCAAACAGCGGCTCGGCGACGAGGCCGGGCCAGTCGCCGGTGCCGAGCTTGATGCCGCAGCTCCAGTCCTCGCCGAACGGCACCGACGCGCCGCCGGTGGTGAAGCGCACCTCGATGTCGGGCTCCTCGTTGCGAAACTCGGACAGGCGCGGGATCAGCCAGCGCATCGCAAAGGTGTGGCCGACGCCGATGGTGAGCACGCGCACGCTCGAGGGCGCCGTCACCTGCGCGGTGAGGCTCGCCAGCGCATCGAAGATCGGGGTCAGCCCGCTCTGATAGGCGCGGCCGGCCTGCGTCAGCACCAGGCGGTTGGCCTTGCGCTCGAACAACGCGACACCGAGCCGCTCTTCGAGCAGATGCACCATGCGGCTGACGGCGGCCGCCGACACGCTCAGCTCCAGCCCGGCCGCAGCAAAGCTGCCGGTCCGCGCCGCCGCCTCGAACGCCTTGATGCCGTTGAGAAACAGCAACCGCCGCAAATGCCCGACCCTCAGGAAAGCTGATGCCAGGGCAAGATAACTCAGTTTGCGGAGAGGCGGCAAGCAAGGCACAACTTGCAGCGTAGTCCTAGGCTGATTTGTTCGGGAGCGCCGCGGCTTCTTCACCTCTCCCCGCCTGCGGGGAGAGGTCGGAATTTGCGAGAGCAAATTCCGGGTGAGGGGGACTCTCCGCGAGTCCAACTCTCACCGTCCCCGCGGAGGCTTCCCCTCACCCCCACCCTCTCCCCGCAAGCGGGGCGAGGGAGTGAAACTGCGTGCCTCCCTGACTATCCGTGCCGATTTAGGAGATTTGCCAACGTGACGCCCCTCATGATCGCGGCCCTTGGATTGCTGATGGTCGCCACCGCGTTCCTGTCGGGGCTGTTCGGCATGGCGGGCGGGCTGGTCCTGATCGGCGTGCTGCTGGCCCTGATGCCGCTGCCGACCGCGATGGTGCTGCATGCGATCACGCAGATGGCCTCGAACGGCTGGCGCGCTTTCCTGTGGCGGGCGCATATCCGCTGGCGGCCGGTCGCGAACTATATGGTTGGCGCTGCTGTCGCGCTCGCGGCCTGGTCGCTCACCCGCTATGTGCCGGACAAGCCGGTCGCGCTGCTGATGCTGGGTGCCACGCCGTTCATGGCGCGACTCCTGCCGGCGAACATCAAGCCCGATCCCGACCGTCTCTGGCAGGGCACGGTCTATGGCACGATCTGCATGGGCCTGATGCTGATGACCGGCGTCTCCGGCCCGCTGCTCGACACCTTCTTCCTCGGCGGCAATTTCGGCCGGCGCGAGAAAGTCGCGACCAAGGCGATGTGCCAGCTGGTCAGCCATTTCACCAAGCTCCTCTATTTCGGCGGCATCATCGACCAGGCGGCGAGCCTCGATCCCGTTCTCGCCGGCGTTGCGATTGCCGCCTCGATGCTCGGCACCACGCTGGCGCGGCGCATCCTCGAAGCCATGACCGACCAGCAATTCCTGGCATGGTCGAACAAGCTGATCACCACCATTGCCTGCTACTACATCGCCTATGGCGGCTGGCTCCTGGTTCGTACCCCGGTGCTGGCCGCCTTCGACAAGGGAGGTTTGCAATGAGCGAGGCGGCCGATCCGCTGGTGCTGGACTTCGTCGAATGGGTCGCCCGCGAGCCGCGCGCCTATGCCGAGGTGATCGCGACCTGGAAAACCTCGTGCCCGCGCCTCACCATCTGGGAAGACGCCGCGGATCGCGGCTACGTCGCCCGCGAGACGATAGCCGGCCTCGGGCTGGTCATCGCGGTGACGGAGGACGGCGAGAGGCTGCTGCGCACCAACGGGCGGTGATCTTTCCACATCGTCATTGCGAGCGCCAACGAAGCAATCCAGAATGGGAGACCCTCACCCTGAGGAGCGCGCATCTTGCGCGCGTCTCGAAGGGCGAGGCCGAGATCGGGCCTTCATCCTTCGAGACGCGCGTTCCGCGCTCCTCAGGATGAGGGTCTGGCAGAAAGACCCGTCATGTCACTCAAACTCTACGAACTCGTCGGCACCGATGCTTCGCGCCCCTTCAGCCCGTTTTGCTGGCGCACGCGGATGGCGCTGGCGCACAAGGGTCTTGCGGCGGAGGCCCTGCCCTGGCGCTTCACCGAGAAGAGCGCGATCGCGCCGCACGGCTCGGAGAAGGTGCCGGTGCTGTTGCACGACGACAAGCCCGTGGTCGATTCCTGGACCATCGCGAATTATCTGGAGGACAAGTTTCCCGATCGTCCGTCGTTGTTCGGCGGTGAGGGCGGTCGCGCCATGGCGCGCATGATCAATGCCTTCGGCGACATCGCCATCGTCGGCGGCATCTTTCCGCTGATCGTCGCCGACATCCCCAACAACCTCGCCGAGGTCGACGCCGCCTATTTCCGCAAGTCTCGCGAGGCGCGCTTCGGCGGCAAGAGCCTGGAAGAGGTCATGGCGAGCCGCGACACCGGCGTGGTCGCGTTCCGCAAGTCGCTGGAGGTGATGCGGCAGACACTGAAGAAGCAGCCCTAATCTCGGCGGCAACGCGCCGAACTACGCCGACTACATCGTGTTCGGCGGATTTCAATGGGCGCGCGTGGTCAGCCCGTTCAAGCTGCTGGAGGCGGACGATCCGGTCCATGCGTGGCGCGAAAGACTGCTCGATGCGTTCGACGGCATGGCGCGGACATCGCCAGGGTACAAAGTGTAGCGGATGACGCGCTGCTCGCTCCTGGACGCGTTCAACCCGCGCAGGCATGTCCTGTTACGCGTTCGCCCTTGACGACGATTGCGATCAACTTGCTGGCGACGCCATTGAAGTCCGACGGTTTGAAGTAGCCCCTCACGTAGGCTTCCTGTGTGAGCCGCTCGATGCGCTTGTCCTCTCCCGTCGACCATTGCTTGGCTATGTAATCAGCGCCTGCCGGGCCGAAGATCTCGGGATAGCGCTCTGTCTGATTCTGGCGGTGATAGTAATACTCGTTGAGGCCCTCGATGAAGTGTTTGCGCGTGTCCCCGATGCAGCGCCCACTCCAGGGAAGCTCGAGCGCGGCCATCGCGCCGCGACGCTGGCTGATGCGCGATTCGACCGCATATTTTTCGGTGTCTCCGTAGCCTTTGCCGTCACCCGCAAAGACCTGTGGCCGAGCCTTGGGCTCCGGCGCAAAGGCCCAGACCGCGACTTGCCAGGCCACGATCGCCCAGATCACGAACCAGATGCGGTTCATTTGCCGCTCGCTGCGGCGCGCATCCGCGGCAGGCAAACCGGGGAGGGCTCGGACCACAGGCCGGGGCCGGCAAATTGCTTGACCGTGAGGCGGAGTTCCTCCGGAAAGTCGGTCTCGACGACGCCCTTCTGCTCAAAAGCTTCGGCAAGCGCGGCCTGGACGCGCATGTCGAGCGGCGTAGAGAACGCCGCGTTGGCCTCGTCCCGCTTCTTCTCGCTGCAGAACATTGCCATCATGGGGTTCGGGCAGTCGAAGATCTTCATGTACGCGCGGGCATAGGCCGTCGTGGCGGCGATGAGGTTGGCCTTCATCGTGTCGTCGCATGGCGACATCGCGTAGGCAGTGCCTGCCTGCAACGCGTCGAGCCGCAGTGCGTCGCGTTTCGGATCCTTGTCGCTTTGCGAGGTGTGTGCGGCTTCCCACATTTTGCGATCGTAAGCCTTGGCGCTCTCGTCGCCGAATGTCGTGGTGAGCGTCGGCTGCAATGCGCTGATCGGCGAAACCGTGTAGGCGGGAAATCCCCGCATCGCCCAGAACACGCCGACGAAGGCGGTCGTGAAAGCCATACAGGTGAACAGTACGAAACGGATCATTGGCGCCACACTTGCATTTGCGGGGCACAACCTAGCCGTGTTTGATTAAGAGATGTCTGAAAACGCGGGATGCTGGCAGTATTAGGTAAACGGATCTGCAAGGCCGCAACGACAATTGTCCCGAGCGCCGCAACTCCGTGACGCCGTGTTCGGATGGCGTCTCGAACGACGGGAGCGTCCTGCTTCAAGACGCGTATTCCGCGCTCCCTTCAGGATCGTGAGCTCGGGTCGTCGCTGTCCGCGGAGGACAACGCAACGGCCGCAGCCTTCCGCAAACAATCCCGGCACAGACAATCCTCGCCCGCGAGCGGCATTGGCAGTTTTGCCGTCTCCTCCGCGCACCAGCACGTGCCCGAGAGGTCGCAGCCGAACTCGGCGCCGCAGCGGGAGCAGGCGAGGCGGCGCGGTTCCTGCAACGCGGATTCTTTCGGATTTGTCATGATCTACGCCGAAGCTTCGCCGTCATTTTCATGTCGGGTTCATTTGTCGCTACGGTATATTACGCGCCGCGCACGTATCGGGAAAGCGGCTCCAACGCGCGAAGGACAGATCGATGGCCCGCGATACGCAAGCTGCTCTCGTCGCGCTCAACCGCTTTGGCTTCGGCGCCCGCGGCGGCGCGTCGGGCGATCTCATCAACGCAAGCTCCGACCCGCGCGGCTTCGTGAAGGCCGAGCTTGCACGTCCCAACGGCGTGCTGCTGGAAGCGCCGGGACTGCAATCGACGCCGCGACTCGGGCAGGCCGTCTTTGCCTATCAGGACCAGGTCAAGCAGGCGCGCGAGGCTGCGAAGGCTGCCGCGCCCGCTGAGACGCCGCCGGCAGCGCCGACCGAACGGAACGCCGGGCTCCGCCGCAATCCCTCGCTGAATGCGGCGGCGACGGAGATCGCCAGCCAGATGGCGGAGGCGAAGCCTGCGGACAATGCGGCAAAGCCGGACGCCATGCAGCCCAACGCGGCGGCACCGCCGGCCGCAAAGCCCGCGCCGCAGCCGCTCAACGTGATTCAGAAGACCTTTCGCGCCGAAGCGCTGGCGCGGTTGCAGCGCGCCACGCTCGCCGAGTGCGGCTTCACCGAGCGCCTCGTCGCGTTCTGGTCCAACCATTTCTGCATCTCCGCCAGCAAGGGCGAGCTGACACGGATCTGGGCCGGTGCGTTCGAGCGCGAGGCGATCAGGCCGCACGTGCTCGGGCGCTTCGCCGACATGCTGAGGGCGGTCGAGCAGCATCCCGCGATGCTGTTCTTTCTCGACAACCAGCAATCGCTCGGGCCGGATTCGCGCGCCGGGCAGAACCGCAAGCGCGGGCTGAACGAAAATCTCGCGCGCGAGATCATGGAGCTGCATACGCTCGGCGTCGGCGGCGGCTACACGCAAGGCGACGTCACCTCGCTGGCGCGCATCATCACCGGCTGGACTTTCGCCGGCCGGCAGGGGCAGCTGGGGCCCCCCGGCTCCTTCGTCTTCAACGTCAATGCGCATCAGCCCGGGCCGCAAGTCCTGCTCGGCAGGAGCTACGAGGCCACCGGGCTCGCACAGGGCGAAGCCGCGCTCGCCGACCTCGCCCGGCATCCGTCGACCGCGAATTTTATCGCCACCAAATTCGTCCGTCACTTCGTCGCCGATGATCCGCCGCCGGCGCTCGTCGGGCGCCTGCGCGATCTCTTCGTCAAGTCCGACGGCGATCTCAAGGCGCTTGCCCTGGCGCTGGTCGATTCCGATGAGGCGTGGAGGGCGCCGCTGACCAAGATGCGCTCGCCTTACGATTTCCTGGTCGCGAGCGGCCGGCTGCTCGCGCAGGTGCCGGAGGACCCGGGCCGCTATCTCAACGGCCTCAACCTGCTCGGTCAGCCGCTCTGGTCGCCGCCGGGCCCCAACGGCTTTCCCGACACCAATGCCGCCTGGGCCGCGCCCGAAGGCATCAAGCTCAGGCTCGATATCGCGGTGCAGATCGGCGCGCGGCTCGGCAACAACATCGATCCGATCGACCTGCTGGAGTTCGGAGCCGCCGACGCGGCCTCGATCGAAACGCGCAAAACCATCGAGCGCGCGGAGTCGCGACAGCAGGCGCTAGCGCTGCTGTTGCTGTCGCCGGAAATGCAGCGGAGATGAAGATGATCGACTGCGTCGAAAACCGGCTCCTCACCTCGCGCCGCGGCCTGCTGCTCGGCGGCGCTTCCTTCGCGGCCTGGGCCTACCTGCCGAAATTCGCCCGCGCCGCCGATGGGCGCGATCCACGCTTGATCGTGGTGATCCTGCGCGGCGCGCTCGACGGTCTCTCCACGGTCGGGCCGATCGGCGACCCCGACTATGCCGGCCTGCACGGCTCGATCGCGCTCACCGCGGATGGCGCGCATCCCGCGGTCATGCTCGATTCCTTCTTCGCGCTGCATCCGGCGATGCCGGAATTCGCGCGCATGTATCGCGACAAGCATGCGGCAGTTGTTCACGCGGTGGCGACGCCCTACCGCGACCGCTCGCATTTCGACGGCCAGGACGTGCTCGAAAGCGGCTTTGCCGGCCCGGGCCGCGTGCAGTCCGGCTGGCTCAACCGCGCGCTGGAAGCGCTGCCGCGCGGCGAACGCGTGTCGAGCGGTCTCGCCATCGGGCCGACCACGCCGCTGGTGCTGCGTGGCAACGCGCCCACCGTCGGCTGGGCGCCACTGGCGCTGCCGCAGGCCGACGACGACACCGCGATGCGCCTCATGGAGCTCTACCGTCACCGCGATCCCGCACTGGCCTCGGCGTTGTCGCAAGGCCTCCAGCTCGACAAGGCTGCGAGTGGCGACGACATGAAAGCGACGCGCGGCAACGCCGTCGCACAGATGCGGCAGGTCGCGCGCGGCGCGGCGAAGCTGATGGCGGCTGACGATGGCCCGCGCATCGCCGCGCTCGCCTTCGACGGCTGGGACACGCATGCAAATGAAGGCGGCCCTGTGGGGCGTCTCGCCTTCCTGCTCGGCGGCCTCGACGGCGCGCTCGCCGAGTTCGAAGGCGGCCTGGGGGATCGCTGGCGCGAGACCGTCATCGTCATCGCCACCGAATTCGGCCGCACCGCGCGCATCAACGGCACCGACGGCACCGATCACGGCACGGGAACGATCGCGCTGCTCGCCGGCGGCGCGGTGAAAGGCGGCCGCGTCATCGCCGACTGGCCTGGCCTCAAGCTCGCCAACCTCCACGAGGCCCGCGACCTCAAGCCGACGACGGACCTGCGCTCCGTGATCAAGGGCGTGCTGCAGGACCGGTTCGGCCTGTCCGACCGCGTGCTGGCGGAGACGGTGTTTCCGGATAGCGCAAGCGCACGGCCGATGAAGGGGCTGGTGGCTTAACCTCTCCCCGCTCTTCTGCGGGGAGAGGTCGGATTGCTCAGGCGCGCAATGCGCGCCTGAGCAATCCGGGTGAGGGGCATGGCACTCTATTGCCATGAACCAAATCTCTCCGACTCGAAAGACGATTGCGATTCAGCGCACTGAATCTACAATTCACACCGAACTCGCGGAGACGGCCCCTCACCCCACCCTCTCCCCGTAAGAACGGGGCGAGGGAGCGATAGAACGGTGCGTCCATCACGGGTCAGGGCAGGGCAATGCGTGGCCACAACGAAAAACCCATCCGGCTCGCGCGACGCTTGCGTGCCAATCAAACGGATGCAGAGACGGTTCTCTGGAATCGTATTCGCAATCGACGGATCGATGGCAACAAGTTCGTCAGGCAAGAGCCGATCATCGGCTACATCTGCGATTTCGTATGTCGCGAGAAGCGGATCGTCATAGAAGTCGACGGCGGGCAGCACAATGAATCTGCATCAGATGCGGTTCGAGACGAGCGCTTGGCAGAGAAGGGGTACAGGGTGCTGCGCTTCTGGAACAACGATGTCCTCGGGAACACCGAAGGAGTTCTCACCGTAATTCAGGCTGAACTCGCGACGGCGGGAGGTGTGACTTAACCTCTCCCCGCCCTTCTGATGGGAGAGGTCGGATCGCTATGGCGCGCAATTCCGCGCCTGAGCGATCCTGGTGAGGGGCAGGGCACACTGTTGCCAAGAGGGCAGCATATCCGGCTCCCACATTGACCGTGCGTGCATCGCGCACATCGCCTACAATCGAGACCAAGCTCGCGGAAGCAGCCCCTCACCCCGCCCTCTCCCCGTAAGAACGGGGCGAGGGAGCGAGAGGGCGATGCGTCCCTTACCCTTCTCGCCTACAGGAGAGACCGCCCAATGTACATCGCCATGAACCGCTTCCGCGTCGCCAAGGGCTCCGAGGCTGCTTTCGAGCAGGTCTGGCTTTCGCGCGACACCCATCTCGACAAGGTGCCGGGCTTCGTCGAATTCCATCTGCTGAGGGGGCCCGAGCTCGAGGACCACACGCTCTACGCCTCCCACACCGTGTGGGCGAACCACGCCGCGTTCGAGGCCTGGACCAAGTCGGAGGCGTTTCGCGCGGCGCATCACAAGGCGGGTGACAACAAGCCGCTTTATCTCGGCCATCCCCAGTTCGAGGGCTTCGAGGTGGTACAGACGGTCGGGCGCGGCGCGAAGTAGCGCGCCGCAGAGCTCAGCCCAGAGTGATCTTGTCGATCTCCGCCATCTCATCCACGCTGAGTTTCCAGGCGATCGCCTTCACGTTCTCCTCGATCTGCTCGACGCGCGTGGCGCCTGCGATCACGCTCGACACCTGCGGGCGCGCGGCGAGCCAGGAGAAGGCGAGCTCCAGCATCGAGCGGCCGCGCGACTTGGCGAAGGCCTGGAGCTTCTCGACCATGTCCTCGTTGCGCGGCGTGACGTAGCGGTCGCGCAGCGCCGGCGCCTTGGCAAAGCGCGTGTCGGCGGGGGCCGCCGCGCCGCGCTGGTACTTGCCCGTCAGCAGGCCGCTCGCGAGCGGGAAGAACGGCAGCAGGCCTAGCCTGTACTCTTGGGCCGCCGGCAGCAGGTCCTTCTCGATGTCGCGAACCAGCAGGGAGTATTCGTCCTGGCAGGAGACGAAGCGGCTGACATTCATCGCGCGTGCGGTGAACTCGGCTTCCGCGATCCGCCAGGCCGGGAAGTTGGAGTTGCCGATGTAGCGCACCTTGCCTTGCCGGATGAGATCGTCGAGCGCACGCAAGGTCTCCTCCATCGGCGTCAGCGGATCGTAATCGTGCTGCTGGTAGAGGTCGATGTAGTCGGTCTTGAGCCGCCTCAGGCTCGCCTCGACCGCATCCATGATGTAGCGGCGCGAGGCGCCCTGCCTGGTGCCGTCGGTCGCCATCGGCTTGGCATATTTGGTGGCGAGCACGATGTCCTTGCGGCGATCGCCGAGCACGGTGCCGAGCACCGTCTCCGAGCCGCCCATCCCGGCATAGATGTCGGCGGTGTCGAACAGCGTGATGCCGAGATCGAGCGCGCGATGGATCACCTTGCGCGAGGTCTCCAGATCCGTGCGCTGGCCGAAATTGTTGCAGCCGAGCCCGACCGCAGACACGCGAAGGCCGGAGGCGCCGAGATTACGAATTTCCATGGGGGATCCTGTCAGATGAGCAGCGGCACATTGTGACCACCGTGCGCCGCATCAGCAAGCCGATGCCTGCGCTGCTGCCATGCAGACGATCCCGGACAAAAAAATGCGGCCCCTGTCAGACGCGGCGACTGACGGGGGCCGCTTTGGGGCGCTTGATCGGTGACGGGGGCCTGACCAGACGCAGGCGCAGCGTAGTCTTGCTGTGTTACGCCCGGGTGACAGGCGGAGTTATCCACAGGGCTCTAGGGACGCAGCGCTTAGAAGATCTTGCGATAGACGATGAAGCCGGACCGCTCCGCGACCTTGTCGTACAGGCGCTGTGCCGTCAGATTGGTCTCGTGCGTCTGCCAGTACACGCGCGGCGATCCCGCGAGCTTTGCCCGCTCATAGACGCCTTGGATCAGCGCCGAGGCGACGCCCTTGCCGCGCGCGGATTCGAGCGTGAACAGGTCCTGCAAATAGCAGGACGGCTCGATCGCGGTGGTGCTGCGATGAAACAGATAATGCGTCAGCCCGAGCAGGCGGCCGTCCTCCTCGGCCACCAGCGCATGCATCGGCTCGTAAGCATCGAAGAAGCGCTGCCACGTCATCTTCGTAATCTCGGGCGAAAGGGCGGTCGGGCCCGAGCGGCCGTAGAAGGCGTTGTAGCCGTCCCACAGCGGCAGCCATTGTTCGTAGTCCTGCCTCGTGACGGCGCGAATGGTGAGCGACATGTGAAATTCCCGCGATCGATGAAGCGTCCTTCATACGTGATGGTCGCACTGCCGATCAATCGCGCCGTCGCGTCACTCCGCGATGCGCAGGTAGCGGGTCAGCTTGCGGTTTGCGGGGTCGCGCAGCGAGCGGTAGTAGTCGGCGCGTGATGGCTCGTCGGTGTGGCGCACGAGGTCGGTCACCGGGGTGTAGCTCAGCATGCGTCCACCGTCGGGCAGCGCGGTGCAGACGAAGCGCAGCACCTCGCCGTTGCTCAATTTGATGTTGATCGGCGTGGCATCGCCGCCCCGCACCATCTCCATGCGTCGCGCGATGAAGGTGCCGAGCTCGTCCTCCGGCAGCTCGAACGCGCCCGTGTCGCGGCCGTGATACATCAGCGCGATGAAGGGCGGCTTGCTTTCGGCGATCACGTCCGGCACCGCAAAATAATCGCGGAACGCGCGGTTGATGAATTCGGCCCGGGTCTCGGCATCGAGCAGCACGATGCCGATATCGACCTGGTCGAGCGCGGCCGACAGCCGCGCGGCCGTGGCGTGGCTCCGGCGCTCGGCCGCGACCGTGCCGAGGAGCCGCTCGCGCATCAGGCCGGTGATGCCGGCGGTGCCGACAGCCGTGACGGTCAGGAGACCGAGCCGGACCAGATCGGCGGCGCCATAGCCGGAAACGCCGTGGCGATTGAGGAAGAACAGTGCCGCGCCGATCACTGCGACAACGGCCGTCGTCATGGCGGAGGCGAGCCCCGCGAGCGCGCCGGCGAGAGCCACGATGCAGACCAACAGCGGCGCGGGCGAGGGGGTGGGGAAAAGGCGATCGAACAGCATTGCCAGCAGCAGGGCCGCTGCCGTCAGCGCCGGACCGGAGATCGCACGCCATCCGAACCGCATGGACCAGTCTCGCTCCTCACGAACGAGGTCAGGCGGCAACACTGACTGATTGTTGCGTGACTGCGATGCGGTTTCGTGCGGCGTGCTTAAGGCGCGCTTGCGTGCAAGCCTCAAGCTTTCCGATGATTTTAGACCATGTGCGCGTGCTTGACGCGTTGTTGCAGTGCGGGCGCATTCAGCGTCGACGTCCCCACGCCCTTGCGCGTGCCGACGATGATCAACAGCGACGCCGCGACCAGGATGGCCGCGGTCAGGGTGATTGCAACGACTACCACAGGTGATTTCATCGACGTCCTGTCGCGATGCCGGTCGGCGCGGGCCGCGCGGCGCCCTGAAGGCAGGTCCAGGATGAAACGGGAATCAGACCGGCAGGCCCATCGCCATGGTCGCCTTGGTCGACAGCACCGTCAGGGTGACGATCAGGCACAGCGAGAGCGCGGCGACGGCGAGCGAGGCCGCGACCGCATGGGTAAGCCGGGAAGACGCGACGGTAGCGGATGGGCTCTGAAAGCCTGCCGTGCCGGACGCCCGCATCATGGTCTAAATCCTTCAACACGCGAGCGAATCACCCGCGACTTTCCGAAATCTCCCAGTTTCAACCGGCAATATTGCGGCGGCCATCGCGCCAAAAATGGCGACATTGCGGCAAAGGGAGCCCTTGTGCCCGCTATTCGCGCAGGTATGGCGCCGTCAGGCGCCCGCCGCGATGCTGGCGGGGTCGTCGATGTCGGCCGGGCGCCAGTCCATGGTCACGAAGCCGGGCGCGGCTTCGACGCGCGCGAGCCAGTCCCGGATCGCCGGGAAGGTGGAAAGATCGAAGTCGCAACGGTCGGCGAGGTGGGTGTAGCCATACAGCGCGATGTCGGCGACCGTGAGTTGGCGCGCGGCGAAATAGGCGTTGGTCTTGAGATGGTTCTCCATCACCTGGAGCGCGCCATAGCCGCGCTCCATCCAGTCCTCCAGCGAATGGGTCTGGAGATCGCGGCCGCCCTTAACCAGCGATAGCCAGAAATAGGCGGCGCCGATGTTCGGCTCGAGCGCGTGCTGCTCGAAGAACATCCATTGCAGCGCCTCGGCGCGATCGATGCGGTTTTCCGGCGCCAGCGGCGTGCCGACGGCGACGTACCAGAGGATGGCATTGGACTCGGCGAGATAGCGGCCCTCGCCGACCTCGAGCAGCGGCACCTGTCCCGACGGGTTCTTGCCGAGAAAGTCCGGCGTGCGGCTCTCGCCGCGCAGGATGTCCACCTCCACCGCTTCGTAAGGCAGGTTGAGCAGCGCCAGCGCAAGGCGGACCTTGTAGCTGTTGCCCGAGCGTTGCATCGAATAGAGCTTGTACATTCTGCAGTTCGAATCCGAGGACGTGAAGACGCGGCGATCGTGGCCCCCGCGAGGCGGCTAAACAATGATGCCGATGCGAATCCGCCGCAAGAGCCGGCCAATAGAAAAACTCGAAAACCCTGCCGCACTGCAACGTCGCGGAAGATCATTTCCGCGCGAGCATGCAATTCAGCTCACGCTTGCGTCAACGCGGGCATTGCTCGGCGAGATCATCAAGTGGGTAGGGATCGTATCCTACGATCGGACGGACCAGTGCCTGCGCATCGCCATGGCCGGGCTTGTCCCGGCCATTCACATTGCCACATCGCAAGAAGTACGTGACTGGCCGGACAAGCCCGGGCATGCAAAATTGCTCCGAGGACAGGCCTTGCCGGATATGAGGAATTTGGCCGGCAAAGTTACGGAACATTGCGGTCGGGGCGCTTCGAAACGCCGGAAATCCGCAAACTTTTCCGAGATCGGGACGAAGTTTCTTGCGGCGCAGCGGCACACGTCTTAGGGTGGCTCATTCCCACAATTGGAGTCGTGAGGCGAAAGGCTTCACGACGCTCGCCAGGAGATGATGATGTCCTTCCTTGCCGCTGCGCTCGACCGTGTGAAGCCGTCCGCGACCATCGCGGTCACGGATAAAGCACGCGCGCTGAAAGCGGCTGGCCGCAACGTCATCGGCCTCGGCGCTGGCGAGCCCGACTTCGACACGCCCGCCAACATCAAGCTGGCGGCGATCCACGCCATCGAGGCCGGCAAGACCAAGTACACCGCGGTGGACGGCATCCCCGAGCTGAAGGAAGCCATCATCGCCAAGTTTCAGCGCGAGAACGGCGTCGCCTACAAGCCGAACCAGATCATCGTCGGCACCGGCGGCAAGCAGGTGCTCTACAACGCGCTGATGGCGACCATCAATCCGGGCGACGAGGTGATCATTCCCGCGCCCTATTGGGTCAGCTATCCCGAGATGGTCGCGCTTGCCGGCGGCGAGCCGGTGCCGGTGGTCTGCACCGCGGCGACCGGCTTCAAGCTCCAGGCAGAGGCGCTCGAGCGTGCGATCACGCCGAAGACCAAATGGGTCATCCTGTGCTCGCCGTCGAACCCGACGGGAGCTGCCTACACGCGCTCGGAACTGAAAGCGCTCACCGACGTGCTGGTGAAGCATCCCCATGTCTGGGTGATGACCGACGACATGTACGAGCATCTCGTCTATGACGACTTCCAGTTCACCACCGTCGCGCAGGTCGAGCCTGGTCTCTACGACCGCACGCTCACCGTGAACGGCGTCTCCAAGGCCTATTGCATGACCGGCTGGCGTATCGGCTATGCCGGCGGTCCGGCGCATCTCATCAAGGCGATGGCGACGATCCAGTCGCAATCGACCTCGAACCCGTGCTCGATCGCGCAATGGGCCTCGGTCGAGGCGCTGAACGGTCCGCAGGAGTTCATTCCCGCCAACAACAAGGTCTTTAAGGAGCGGCGTGACCTCGTCGTTTCCATGCTCAACCAGGCGAGCGGCATCGAGTGCCCGCGCCCCGAAGGCGCGTTCTACGTCTATCCGTCCTGCGCCGGCACCATCGGCAAGAAAGCGCCGTCGGGCAATGTGATCGCCAACGACGAGCAGTTCGTCACGGAGCTGCTGGAGACCGAAGGCGTCGCCGTGGTGCAGGGTTCGGCCTTCGGCCTGGGACCTGCGTTCCGCATCTCCTATGCGACCAAGACCTCGGATCTCGAAGACGCCTGCAAGCGCATCCAGCGCTTCTGCGGCAATCTGCGCTGAGGCTCAGTCGCGACAAGACATCGAAAAGGCCCGCCTCTGGCGGGCCTTTTTTAATTGTTTGCACGCTTATCCTCATGCGCGATCTGGCACCACCACGGCTGTTGTGGCATAGACCATCACGCAACACGGGTGGGGCGCTCTCTCTGCTCGCATCACATCATCGCCGGAGACATTCATGCGTCGTTCATTCCTCCTCGCAGGGCTCGCCGCCGCCAGCCTTCTTGCCTCCGTCGCGAGCGGCAGCGCGCAGCAGCGGATGACGCGGATCGGCGTGCTCGAGTGCCGCGGCGGCGCCAGTGTCGGCTTCATCGTGGGATCGGTAACCCATCTCGGCTGTGTGCTGCGCGCCGACGGCGTGCCCGACGACCGCTACGTCGCGACCATCCAAAAGGTCGGCCTAGACATCGGCATCACCCAGGAGACGGCCTTGGCCTGGGGTGTGTTCGCACCGGTCGACCGGCTCGGCCCCGGCGACCTCTCCGGCAATTACGTGGGCGCGCAGGGCAGCGCCTCGGTCGGTGTCGGACTTGGCGGCAACGTTCTGGTCGGCGGCTCCAACAACTCGATCGCGCTCCAGCCGCTCAGCGTGCAGGGCCAGGTCGGCCTCAACGTCGCTGCCGGACTCGCAAGCCTGGAACTGCGTCCGGGGCGTTGACATTCGGCCCCGCGGCGCTCCGTTCACCTCTCCCCGGCGGGGAGAGGTCGGATTGCGCTCGGCAATGCGAAGCATCGTCCGCAGCAATCCGGGTGAGGGGCCGCAGTGTGTAGTGATAGCCCCTCACCCGGATCGCATCGATCGATGCGATCCGACCTCTCCCTCCGGGAGAGGTGAACACTGACGACGCACCGCAGCGACGTTTGATGCTTGCCAAATCTAAGGGACGGGCAGAGCATCGGCGCTTGCCGACCCAATCATGGGCCGAGCTCCACACCAAGGAGGCGGCGAATGGGACAAGACGTCAGAAGTCCCCGAGGTCCACGGTGCATCGCGCTGGTGGGCCCTTTCCAAAGCGGTAAAACCACACTTTTAGAAGCAATCCTGGCGCGAACGGGCGCAATCCCGCGTGCCGGCAGCGTCGATGCCGGAACCTCCGTCGGCGACGCCACGCCAGAGGCCCGTCAGCACAAGATGACCGTCGGGCTGACCGCCGCGACCACGAATTTCATGGGCGACAGCTACACCTTCCTCGATTGTCCCGGTTCCGTCGAGTTTGCCCACGACATGCGCGCTGCGCTTCCCGCGGTCGATGCCGCAATCGTGGTCTGTGAGGCCGACGAGAAGAAGCTGCCGCAGCTTCAGATCATCCTGCGCGAGCTGGAGGAGCTAAAGATCCCGCGTTTCCTGTTCCTGAACAAGATCGATCGCGCAAGCCAGCGCATCCGCGAGACGCTTGCCATGCTGCAGCCCGCCTCGCGCGTGCCGCTGGTGCTGCGCCAGATCCCGATCTGGAAGAACGAGTTGATCGAGGGCTTCGTCGATCTCGCGCTGGAACGCGCCTTCATCTATCGCGAGCACAAGGCCTCCGAGGTGATCGCGCTGAAAGGCGGCGATCTCGATCGCGAGAAGGAAGCCCGCTTCTCGATGCTGGAGAAGCTTGCCGATCACGACGATGCGCTGATGGAGCAATTGCTCGAGGACATCCAGCCGCCGCGCGATGCCGTGTTCGACGATCTCGCCCGCGAATTGCGCGAAGGCTTGATCTGCCCGGTGCTGCTGGGCTCGGCTGCGCGCGAAAACGGCGTGCTGCGCCTGATGAAGGCGCTGCGCCACGAGGCGCCCGGCATCGCGGAGACGGCGAAACGTCTCGGCGTTCCCGAGACCAGGGACGCGCTTGGCTACGTCTTCAAGACAATGCATTCGCAGCATGGCGGCAAGCTGTCGCTGACGCGCCTGCTTGCCGGCCATCTCGACGACGGAGCGACGATGCAATCCGCCTCCGGGGGCTTGGGGCGCATCTCCGGCATCCTCGCCGTCAACGGTGCCTACGATACCAAGCGTGCCTCGGCCGAAGCCGGCGACACGGTGGCGCTGGCGAAGCTCGAGGCGATCAAGACCGGCGACACGGTGTCGAACGGCAAGACGCCGCCCGCGGCCTTGATCACGAGCGAGCCGACGGCGCCGGTGCTCGCGATCTCGATCGCGGCCGTCGATCGCAAGGACGACGTCAAGCTCGGCCAGGCGATGGCGCGGCTGCATGAGGAGGATCCGTCACTCGTCGTCGTGCAGAACGCCAAGACCCATGACACCGTGCTGTGGGGGCAGGGCGAGATGCACCTGCGCGTGGCCGGCGAGCGGCTGCGCGATCGCTTCGGCGTCAAGGTCACCTCGCATCCGCCGGGGATCGGCTACCAGGAGACCATCCGCAAGCCGATCACCCAGCGCGGGCGGCACAAGAAGCAGTCCGGCGGTCACGGTCAGTTCGGCGACGTCGTGCTCGACATCAGGCCGCTGCCGCGCGGCGACGGCTTCAGGTTCGGCGAGAAGGTCGTGGGCGGCGCGGTGCCGCGCAACTACATCCCGGCGGTGGAAGAAGGCGTCGTCGACGGATTGGCCCGCGGCCCGCTCGGCTTCCCCGTCACCGACGTGGAGGTGACGCTGACCGACGGCTCCTTTCACAGCGTCGACTCCTCCGATCTCGCCTTCCGTACGGCGGCGCGGATCGGGCTCAACGAAGGCTTGCCGCAATGCCAGCCGGTCTTGCTGGAGCCGATCCACATGGTCGAGATCGTCTGCCCGACCGACGCCACTGCCAAGATCAACGCGATCCTGTCGGCGCGGCGCGGACAGATTCTCGGCTTCGACACCCGCGAGGGCTGGAGCGGCTGGGACTGTGTCCGCGCCATGATGCCCGAAGCCGAAATCGGGGAACTGATCGTCGAGCTGCGCTCGGCCACCGCCGGCGCCGGCAGCTTCACCCGCCAGTTCGACCACATGGCCGAGGTCACCGGCCGCGCCGCCGACCAGATCATCGCCGCGCATCAGCACGCGGCGTAAGACACGTTAGGGGGTCTCCGCTCTCTCACACCCTCTCGCCGCTCTTCGCGGCGAGAGGGTGGGGTCAGGGGCTGCTTCCGCGGGTGCGGCAAAAGTTGGACTCTCCCGTTCTCCTCCCACCGTCATTGCGAGCCAACGGGTCCACGCGACGCGCGGCCCCGTTGGCTCGCAGTGACGATGTGGATGCGGACCTGCCTCAGGCTGACGCGAGGATTCGCAGAACCTCTCCCCGCGGAAGAACCGGGAGAGGTTAGCTCTTCTGTTCGATTTTGCTTGATGCATTTTACATCATTGTATATGTTCTAGATATCATTTATAGGGGCTGATAAGTGAGGCCAAGGTGATCACGGCATTCCAGATGCGGGCAGCCCGCGCGCTGCTCGGCATTGACCAGAAAACCTTGGCCGAGCTCGCCGGCGTTTCGCTGCCGACCATCCAGCGGATGGAGGCCAGCACCGGCAATGTTCGTGGCGTGGTCGAAACCCTGATCAAGGTGGTCGAGGCGTTCGACCGGGCCGGCGTCGAGCTGATCGGCGAGCAGGCCCGCAGCGACGGCGGTGGGCGTGGCGTTCGCCTGAAGGAGCCGGGGCAGCCGCGCCGCGTCGGAGCATGATCGCGCGTTGATCGTGCCCGGAATCAGGATGGGCTAGCGCATCGTCGCACCTCGGCAACGAAGGGGCGCATGGTGCTTTGGAGCATTGTGGGCATGAGCATCACGACCGATCAGGCAAGCCGGCTGCACCAGCTGCGTCAGCCGACCTTTGCCGAACTGTATTTGCCGAAGCTCGTCACCGTCTGGCGCGAAGGCTACGGCATCGCGGATTTCCGTGCCGACGTCTTCGCCGGCCTGACCGTTGCGATCGTCGCGCTGCCGCTGTCGATGGCGATCGCGATCGCCTCGGGCGTGACGCCGGACCGCGGTCTCTATACCGCCGTCGTCGGCGGCTTCATCGCCTCCCTGCTCGGCGGCAGCCGCTTCCAGATCGGCGGGCCTGCGGGCGCGTTCATCGTATTGGTCGCAGCGACCGCGGAGCGGCACGGCGTCGATGGCGTCATCCTCGCCACCATGATGGCGGGCCTGTTCCTGGTCGCCGCGGGCCTGCTACGGGTCGGCACCTACATCAAGTTCATCCCCTATCCGGTGACGGTCGGCTTCACCGCCGGCATCGCCGTGATCATCTTCGCCAGCCAGCTCCGCGATCTCTCAGGCATCACGCTCGCAGGGAAAGAACCCAGCGAGTTCGTGCCAAAGCTCGTTGCGCTCGCCGGCGGCCTCAACACCATCAATCCGTCTGCCGTCGCTGTCGCCATCGTCAGCATCGCCATCATCGCCGGCTTGCGCCGCTGGCGGCCGTCCTGGCCCGGCATCCTGATCGCGGTCGTGTTTGCGGCGGTCGCGACTGCAATGCTGTCGCTCCCGGTCGAGACCATCGGCTCGCGCTTCGGCGGTATTCCGCGCGAATTGCCCTCGCCCACGCTGCCCGCGTTCTCGCTGGAGAAGGCAAGGGCGGTGCTGCCGGATGCGATCGCCTTCGCGCTGCTGGCCGCCATCGAATCGCTGCTGTCGGCGGTGGTCGCGGACGGCATGACCGGCCGCCGTCACCGCTCCAATTGCGAACTGGTGGCGCAAGGCGCGGCCAATATCGGCTCGGCGCTGTTCGGCGGCATCTGCGTCACCGGCCTGATCGCACGCACCGCCACCAACATCCGCGCCGGCGCGCGCGGACCGCTCGCGGGCATGCTGCATTCGGTGTTCCTGCTGCTGTTCATGCTGATCGCGGCGCCGCTGGCGAGCTACATTCCGCTGGCCGCGCTCGCCTCCGTGCTGGTCGTGGTGGCCTGGACCATGGCGGAGAAGCACGAATTCGCCACGCTCCTGCGTTCGTCATGGGGCGATGCCGTGGTGCTGCTGGCGACCTTCCTGCTCACGGTCTTCCGCGATCTCACCGAGGGCATCCTGGTCGGCTTCGCGCTCGGCGCGGTGCTGTTCATCCATCGCATGGCGGAGATGACGGGCATCGAGGAACGCACGCCGCTGGTGGCGGCCGATCGCCCTGACGATGGCAATGGCGATCGCGTTCCCTACGATTCCGCCCTCGCGGTCGACCGCGACGTGCTGGTCTATCGCATCACCGGTGCGTTCTTCTTCGGCGCGGCCTCGGCGATCGGCGGCGTGCTCGATGGCATCGCCGACGAGCGCAAGGCCTTCGTGGTCGATTTCGCCGCGGTGCCGTTCCTGGATTCGACCGCGGCCAACGTGCTCGGCCGCGTCGCCGCCAAGGCGCACCGCCAGGGCATCAAGCTGTTCATCACGGGAGCCTCGCCCACGGTCCGCCGCGCGCTGCTCACCCATGGCGTGACGCCGCCGCGCGCACGCTATCGCACGAGCCTCGAGCGCGCCATCGCCGACATCAAGAGCCGGGCTGCCGACGAGCCCGCTGCGAGCTGACGACGTACGCTTGACAGAGCGGGCGCGACGCGAAATGGATCGCCTCGGAAACGACCCGAGGGAAAGATGACCGCGCCAAGAACTCCCGCAGCCTGTCTGATCGGATGGCCGGCCGCGCATTCGCGCTCGCCGCTGATCCATCATTACTGGCTGCGCACGCTCGGCATTGCAGGCGGCTACGTCATCGAGGCGGTGCCGCCCGAGAATCTGCGCGATTTCGTGTTGCGGCTGTCGCTCCGCGGCTTCGTCGGGGCCAACGTCACCATCCCGCACAAGGAAGCCGTGCTGGCGCTGTCGACGCCTGACGCCCGCGCAAAGGCGGTCGGCGCCGCGAACACGTTGTGGTTTGCCGACGGCGAGCTGCGTTCGACCAACACCGATGTCGAAGGTTTCATTGGCAATCTCGACGCCAGCGCGCCCGGCTGGGGCGCGGCCGAGCAGGCGCTGGTGCTGGGCGCCGGAGGCTCCGCGCGCGCGGTCGTGTTCGGCCTGCTGGAACGCGGCATTAAGAGCGTGCATGTCGCCAATCGCACCGTCGCGCGGGCTGAGACGCTGGCAACGCAGTTCGGGCCGAACGTGCGTCCGCTGCCGTGGGACGCGATCAACGATGTGCTGCCGCGCGTGAAACTTCTCGTGAACACGACTTCGCTCGGCATGCACGGCCAGCCTTCGCTCGATGTTGACGTCGCGCGCCTGCCGCAGGCGGCGGTCGTCGTCGACCTCGTCTATGTTCCCTTGGTGACGCCGCTGCTGGCCGCAGCAACGTCGCGCGGCCTGAAGACCGCCGACGGGCTCGGCATGCTGCTGCATCAGGCGGTGCGCGGCTTCGAGCTGTGGTTCGGCCGCCGGCCCGAGGTCACGGCCGAACTGCGCGCATTGGTCGAGGCCGATCTCACAAAGACTTGAGTGGGGCGCGGCGAATAGCACACCATCTCCGGAGTTCTACCGTCGTGGGGCAATCGGAGACCGTCATGTCTGTTCAACGTGCAACTTTCACACGTCCGCTGATCGCCGTCGCGATGGTGGCCGTCTCGACCTACTGCGCCTTTGCCCAGCGGGCGCCGGTGCCGACGCGCGTGCGCGGCACGATCGAGAGCGTCAATGGCGACACCATGCAGGTCAAGTCGCGCAGCGGTGAAGACGTCAAGCTTCATATCGCCTCCGACGTGAACGTGTCGGGGATCACCAGGATTTCACTCGCGGACATCAAGCCGGGTTCGTTCATCGGTGCGACCACCGTGCCGGGACCGGACGGCAGCCAGAACGCGGTCGAGGTTCACGTGTTTCCGGAGAGCATGCGCGGCACCGGCGAGGGCTCCCGGCCCTGGGACCTCAAGCCGAACTCCAGCATGACCAATGCGACCGTGGCCGAAAGCGTCGTCGGCAATGATGGTCACACGCTGCTGGTCAAGTACAAGGACGGCGAGAAGAAGGTGTTCGTCGCCGACAACACGCCGGTGGTGACCTTCGTGCCGAGCGACAAATCCGAGTTGAAGCCGGGTGCGAAGGTCATCGCCTTCATGAAGCAATTGCCCGACGGCTCGTTCGAGACCAACCGCGTCAGCGTCGGCCGCGACGGCCTGGCGCCGCCGATGTGAGGGGCGGATACCGTCACCACAATCTCGGCTGTCGTCCCGGACAAGCGCGCCCTCAAGGCGCGCGCCGATCCGGGACCCATAACCCCAGGGAGAGGTTGTTGCGCAAGACGGATAACTCCGAGTCCCCGTAACCACGTCCGCCTGTGGTTATGGGTCCCGGATCAGCGCTCCGCTCCTGACAAACTCTGCGTTGCCAGAAGCTACGCTTGTCCGGGACGACAGCCGTGATTCGAGGCCCGCTTCTTGCGCCTCGGTGCTCACATCGCAATGATATGATCGTCGATCTCGTCGATCCGGTTGACGCCGCACAGGCCCATGGTGGTGAGCAGCTCCTTCTGGATGATGTCGATCGCCTTGGCGACGCCGGCCTGGCCGCCGGCACCGAGGCCGTAGGCATAGGCGCGGCCGATCATGCAGGATTTTGCGCCGAGCGCGAGCGCGCGCATCACGTCCTGGCCGGAGCGGATGCCGCCGTCGAACATGATCTCCATCTTGTCACCGACGGTGTCGACGATTTCGGGCAGGACCTCGATCGAGGACGGTGCACCGTCGAGCTGACGGCCGCCGTGGTTGGAGACCACGATCGCCTGCGCACCGGTCTTTGCGGCGAGCTCGGCATCCTCGACGTCGAGGATGCCCTTCAGGATCAGCTTGCCCGGCCAGATCGAGCGGATCCAGTCGATGTCGTTCCAGTTCAGCGAGGTGTCGAATTGCGAGCTGATCCAGGTCGATAGCGAGGTGATGTCGTCGCTGACCTTCAGATGACCGGCGAGATTACCGAAGGTGCGGCGCTTGCCTTGCAGCACGCCGGAGACCCAGGCGGGCTTGCTGGCGAAGTCCAGCAGCTTCGACAGCGACCATTCCGGCGGCACCGTCATGCCGTTCTTGATGTCGGCATGGCGTTGGCCGATCACCTGCAGGTCGACGGTCAGCACCAATGCGCTGCACTTGGCCGCGATCGCGCGCTCGATCAACGCCTTGATGAAGCCGCGGTCCTTCATCACGTAGAGCTGGAACCAGAACGGCTTCTCGACATTGGCGGCGATGTCCTCGATCGAGCAGATCGACATGGTCGATTGCGTGAACGGGATGCCGGCGGCCTGTGCGGCGCGGCAGGCGTGGATCTCGCCGTCGCCGTGCTGCATGCCGAGAAGGCCGACGGGCGCGAGCATCAGCGGCATGGTCGCGGGCTCGCCCAGGATCGTGGTCGAGGTGTCGCGCTTGGAGACGTCGACCAGGATGCGCTGGCGGAATTTGATCGCCTGCATGTCCTCGCGGTTGGCGCGCAGCGTTTCCTCCGCATAGGAGCCGCGGTCGCAATAATCGAAGAACGCCTTCGGCACGCGGCGCTGATGCAGCGCGCGAAGATCATCGATACAGGTGATGTGCTTCATGTCTTTTCCCCGGCCCGTCTTGCTTGGAAGTCTTGCATCGGAAGATTTCGGGGTCATCTAGCATGGTTGGATGCATAGCCAAATCGTTTGCAGGACGTTTTGCAGGAGGGCGCGATGACGAGGCCGCACGCTGGACCTTCGCCGGAAGAGATCAAGGAGAAGCACGATCTCGAGGAGGCGCTGGAAGAGGGATTGGAAGAGACCTTTCCGGGCTCGGATCCCGTCAATGTCACCCAGCCGGCGCCGAGCCGCGAGGATGGCCATGTGAAGCGCACCCGCTAGGGGCGGGTTCCGCCTCGGCGCCGTGTTCCGGCCGGAAATATAGTGTTAACAAGATCTTACTGAGCCGGCGCCGCGCCCGGTTCCGTAATGATTCATCATATTTCTTGAAGCCAAGTTAGCCGCGATAGCATTATAAGACCCCCAGCAAATCAGGGATGCGGGGCCCTTTCGGGCATCCCGTGGTTGTAGAGGGGATCCCCTGGTTGTTGCCTTTGGGGGACGATATGAGCCGCAAATATTTCGGGACGGACGGGATTCGGGGCCGCGCCAACGGACTGATCACGCCGGAGCTCGCGCTCAAGGTCGGCCAGGCCGCGGGCCTTGCGTTTCAGCGCGGCGACCACCGCCACAGGGTCGTGATCGGCAAGGACACCCGCCTGTCCGGCTACATGATCGAATACGCGATGGTCGCAGGCTTCACCTCGGTCGGCATGGACGTGCTGCTGGTCGGCCCGATGCCGACGCCGGCGGTCGCGATGCTGACCAAGTCGATGCGCGCCGATCTCGGCGTGATGATCTCGGCCTCGCACAATCTGTTCGAGGACAATGGCATCAAGCTGTTCGGCCCGCAGGGCTTCAAGCTTTCCGACGACGTCGAGAAGCAGATCGAGCAGCTGCTCGACGAATCTCTCGACAGGAGGCTGGCACAAAGTGCGAGCCTGGGCCGCGCCCGCCGCATCGACGGTGTGCACGACCGCTACATCGAATTCGCCAAGCGCACGCTGCCGCGCGATCTGTCGCTCGACGGCCTGCGCGTCGTGATCGATTGCGCCAACGGTGCCGCCTACAAGGTGGTGCCGGAGGCGCTGTGGGAGCTGGGCGCCGACGTGGTGGCGATCGGCGTCGAGCCCGACGGCTTCAACATCAACAAGGAATGCGGCTCGACCTCGCCGGAAGCGCTGTCGAAGAAAGTGCGCGAGATGCGCGCCGATATCGGCATCGCGCTCGACGGCGACGCCGATCGCGTCATCCTGGTCGACGAGCGCGGCCACATCGTCGACGGCGACCAGCTGCTCGCGGTGATCGCGCAGAGCTGGAAGGAGGACGGACGCCTGTCGCGCCCGGGCATCGTCGCCACCGTGATGTCTAATCTCGGCCTGGAGCGCTTCCTGAAAGGGCAGGGGCTCGATCTCGTGCGTACGCCGGTCGGCGATCGCTACGTGCTCGAGCAGATGCTGAACGGCGGCTACAATCTCGGCGGCGAGCAGTCCGGCCACATCATCCTCTCCGACTACGCCACCACCGGCGACGGCTTCGTGGCTGCCTTGCAGGTGCTGGCCGTGGTGCAGAAGCTGCGCCGGCCGGTCTCGGAGGTCTGCCACCGCTTCGACCCGCTGCCGCAGATCCTCAAGAACGTCCGTCACAAGGGCGGCAAGCCGCTCGACGATTCCGACGTCAAGTCGGCGATCTCCGACGGAGAGATGCGCCTCAACGGCCACGGCCGTCTGCTGATCCGTTCTTCCGGCACCGAGCCCGTGATCCGCGTCATGGGCGAGGGCGAGGACCGCATCCTGGTCGAGGACGTCGTCGACACCATCGTCCTGGCGCTGGGGCAAGCGGCGGCGTGAGTCGCTTCTTACCCTCCCCTGGAGGGGGAGGGTCGATCGCGCATAGCGCGAGCGGGGTGGGGTGATCTCTCCACTCGGGCACTGTTCGATGCGGAGAGACTGTCACCCCACCCCGTCTCGCATTTCGCTGCGCTCAATGCGAGACGACCCTCCCCCTCCAGGGGAGGGTGAGCAGTCCCGATCGGCCAGACCCACGCATCCCAGCCATTTGCGATTGGCGGTGGTTCCTCCACGCCCTGCATCGTAATCAGCGCGTCGCGGCAATCTGCCGCGCCGGGACCGCTGCATTGAACAAGCCTGTCGTCGTCTCAGAGGAAACGCTGACCGAGCCCGTTGTCGTCAGCGACGTGTCGCCCGCTGCCGCCAAGGCGGCGGGGCCGGCTTACATCGTGCTCGCCGGCATCAGCTTCTCGCACTTCCTCAACGACACCATGCAGTCGCTGATCGCCTCGGTCTATCCGATCCTGAAGGACACCTACGCGCTCGACTTCGCGCAGATCGGCATGATCACGCTGGCCTTCCAGTTCACGGCCTCGCTGCTCCAGCCGGTGGTCGGGCACTACACCGACAAGAAGGCACAGCCCTATTCGCTGGCGATCGGCATGGCCTCGACCTTCTTCGGCCTGCTGCTGCTCAGCGCCGCGCACCAGTATCTCGTCATCCTCGTCGCTGCCGCGCTGGTCGGCCTCGGCTCGGCCGTGTTTCACCCCGAGTCGGCGCGCATCGCGCGACTCGCATCCGGCGGCCGCTACGGTTTTGCGCAGTCGGTGTTCCAGCTCGGCGGCAGCTTCGGCACCTCGATGGGGCCGGTGCTCGCCGCGCTGATCGTGGTGCCGTTCGGTCAGGGCAGCATCGCCTGGTTCTCCTCGATCGCGTTCCTCGCGATCCTCATCCTCTGGCGCATCGGTCGCTGGTATGCGCCGCAGATCAAGGCGAAGAAGACGGCCTCGGTTCAGGCCCATCCCGACGCGCCGAGCTCGCGCCGCGTCGCAGTGGCGCTGGCGGTGCTGGTCGCGCTGCTGTTCTCGAAGCAGCTCTACGTCTCGAGCCTGTCGAGCTACTACATCTTCTACCTGATCGATCGTTTCGGCGTGTCGACGCAGGCAGCCCAGATCTATCTCTTCATCTTCCTCGCCGCGAACGCCGTGGGTGCGTTTCTCGGCGGCCCCCTGGGCGACCGCTTCGGCCGCAAGATCGTGATCTGGATCTCGATCCTGGGCGCGCTGCCGTTCACGCTGGCGCTGCCCTACGCCGGGCTGGTTGCCAGTGCCGTGCTCAGCGTCGTCATCGGCCTGATCATCTCCTCGACGACCTCGTCGATCATCGTGTTCGCACAGGAGCTGGTGCCGCACCGCTTCGGCATGATCTCCGGCGTGTTCTTCGGCGTCGCCTTCGGCATCGGCGGCCTCGGCGCGGCCGCGCTCGGCAAGCTCGCCGACCACACCTCGATCGAGTTCGTCTACCAGGTCTGCGCATATTTGCCGGCGATTGGCTTGCTTGCGGTGTTCCTGCCCAAGCTGCCGCGGCACGTGCGTTAACGCATTACTATTCGCTGCGTTGCAGCTTCATACATCGTTAGGAAATGCGCCCGCCCCGCGCTGCATTTTTGCAACGCTGCCGCCGCATCGGCGTGTAGGTAGAGAAAAAATCAACCTTAAAAATTAGGGTTAAGTGGCGCTTAAACATTTGCTGCCATCGTCCGGGTCGTGAGTTTCCAGAACGTGGGGCGCCCGTCTTTGCCTCACCGGCCAAAAGGACGAAGCAATGCGTAGCGTTAAGTCTCTGCTTGCCGCGGGTGCGGCAACCCTGATCTCGTCGATGGCGTTCGCCGCCGATATGCCGATCGCGGCGCCCCCTCCCATGTACGCGCCGCCCGCCCCGCCCGCCGATTTCGGCGGCTGGTATCTGCGCGGCGACATCGGCATGACCAATCAGCGCGCCAAGAGCATCGACGCCGCCTTGCCGGCTGGGTATCAGAAGACGACGGAGGGGTTCGGCTTCGACTCGTCGCCGCTGTTCGGTCTCGGCGTCGGCTATCGCTTCAACAACTGGTTCCGTGCGGACGTGATCGGCCAGTACCGGGGCAAGGCCACCCTGCATGGTGCAGACAACGTCATTGGGCCAGGCTTCGTCGGCTCCAACAATTACAGCGGCAGCAAGTCCGAGTGGGTCGTCATGGCCAACGCCTATGTCGATCTCGGCACCTGGTGGTGCATTACGCCGTTCATCGGTGCCGGCGTCGGCGGCTCCTACAACAAGATCAGCGGCTTCCGGGACGACGGCGTCTCGTACAGCCCGGGGCTCAACAACAGCGTCGCCTATTTCGCCGACAACGGAAAGTGGAACTTCGCCTGGGCCGCTCACGCCGGTCTCGCCTACAAGGTCAACCCCGGCTTCACGGTCGAACTGGCCTACAGCTACATGGACCTCGGCGACGCCGCGCCCGGCAACTATCGCCTGTTCGACAACAGTGCCTCCGGCCCGACCTCGATCAAGATCAAGGACATCACCTCGCACGACATCAAGCTCGGCGTGCGCTGGGATCTCAGCAGCCCGCCGGCCTACATGCCGCCGCCGCTCGTCACCAAGGGCTGATCGTCAGCCTCATCGCTTAACGTCTCTTAACGGCGCGGGATCATCCCGCGCCGTTTTGCTTTGCGTATTTTTCACGGCTCGCACTGACGAAATTGCCTACCGCAACCATTGGTTAAGGTTAACGAGCCATGATCACGGGCGAAAGTTCGAGTCGATGGAGCGTTGCGATGCGTGGGCTTTTGTTGGGGGCGGCGATGTTGGGGACGGTGTCTGCCGCGCACGCGGCCGACATGCCGGATCTGCCCGTCCTGCGCGGCGGCTACACCGAGGGCCTGTCGAAGACGACCCAGAATTGGGATGGCTTCTATGTCGGCGGTCACTTCGGCTACACGACCGACTCGTCCGATTTCGGCCAGAGCGTGGTCGGCCTGACCAACTACATCTTCCGCGACAGCGTGCTTCAGCAGCCGACCTCGTCGTGGTCGCTGCTGTCCAAGAACACCGCGCAAGGCACGAATTTCGGCGGCTTCGTCGGCCGCAACTGGCAATGGTACGATGCCATTCTCAGTCTCGAAGGCACCTACACCTATTTCAACAACCTCAAGGCGTCGTCGATCGGCGTCAACTCGCTCGACATCATCAACCCGCCCGGCGACGTGGTGCCTGAAGGCGCCACCAACCATTGGGGCGTGACGTTGACCGGAGCTGCCGCAGCGCAGGTCAAGGACATGGTCACGCTGCGCGGGCGTGTGGGCTGGGACGGCGGCGACTTCATGCCTTACATCTTTGCCGGTGCCGTCGTCGGGCGCATGGATGTCTCTCGCACGGTGACGAGCAATGTCACGTTCCGCCAGGATACGACCGTTACGGATGCGTTCGGCAACACGGCGATCGTGACGGGAGCGACGCGCGCCGTCCCGACGCAATCGCAGACGCAGAGCCAGCACAAGAGCAACGCCTTCGTGCCCGGCTGGACCGCCGGCATCGGGTTGGAATATTGCCTGTGGGCCGGCCTGTTCGCGCGCGTCGAATACGAGTACGTGCAATTCTCTCCGGTCATGAACACATCGGTGGTTCTGAACAGCGCGCGCGTCGGGCTCGGCTACAAGTTCTGAGCCGTCCGCTTCCTGTTGACAGATTCCCTCTGTCCTGATGCTCTGTCGCCCGAAGGCGGGGCGGCAGCGATGAAGATCTACGGCGACGGCAATTCCGGAAACTGTCTGAAGGTGAAGTGGGTCTGCGACAAGCTCGCAGTGCCCTACCAGTGGATCGAGATCGACACGCGCAAGGGCGAGACGCGCACGCCGCAATTCCTCAGGATGAACGGCGCCGGCCAGGTGCCGACCATTGAATTCGACGACGGCCGCACGCTCGCACAGTCCAACGCCATCATCCGCTATCTCGCCCGCGACAGTACGCTCATTCCGCGCGACGCCTTTGCCGCGGCCAAGATGGACGAATGGCTGTTCTGGGAGCAGTACAGCCACGAGCCCTATGTCGCGGTGTGCCGCTTCCTCCTGGTCTACCTGGGCAAGGACGCATCCGAGCTCGATCCCGAGAAGGTCATGCGTGGCTATGCGGCGCTCGACCGCATGGAGCAGCATCTCTCCGGCAGCCGCTTCTTCGCCGGCGATGAGGTTTCGCTCGCCGACGTGTCGCTGCTCGCCTATACGCGCCTCGCGCATGAAGGCGGCTTCGATCTCGGCCGCCATGCGTCCGTCCGCCGCTGGATCGGCGAAGTCGAAGCGTTTCTCGGCCTTGCGCCGGCGCGCTGAGGTGCGGAGTTGTCTGACATGAATGCCGAAGCCGTTTCCATCCGTCCCGCGCGCCGCGAGGACGTCGCCGCGATCGTGGCGATGCTCGCCGACGATCATCTCGGCCGCGCGCGCGAGCGCGTGGAGGATCCGTTGCCCGCCTCCTATTACGACGCATTCGCGCGGGTCGAGCGCGATCCGAATCTCACGCTCGTCGTTGCCGAGAGCGCGGGCAGGGTGGTCGGCTGCCTGCAACTCGCGATCCTGCCGGGACTGAGTTCGCAAGGCGGCGTGCGCGGCCTGCTCGAGGACGTTCGCGTTGCTTCCGATTGTCGCAGCCGCGGCATCGGCGAGCAATTGGTGCAATGGGCGGTCGCGGAAGCGAAGGCGCGCAATTGCAATCTCGTCGAACTGCTGACGCATCAGACCCGCGTCGACGCGCAGCGCTTCTACAAGCGGCTCGGATTTGCCGCGAGTCATGTGGGCATGACTGTCCGCTTTTGAGGCAGCGGAAGCGTTTTCGAGCGAAGTGGGTTCGCGTCAAGAAAACGCGTCAATACGAGAATCCAGAGTCCCGTTCCAATTGTATCGGAATGGGGCTCTGGCCGCGAGCCTTGCGCGATCAGCAAATTCGGATCGCGCATTCGTTCATCTTAATGGGCGGTAAACTACCCGTCCGTCGTTCACGTTGAATCGGGAACGAACAGTGCTACGGCAGCTTTTGGCACCGGGCTCGGTTGGTTCGGGGATTTCGATGACAAGCTATTCAATGATCAAGGTCGGCAACGACTACGTCGTGCAGGCCCATGACAAATGCATTTTGAAGGTCGGCAGCCGCCGCAGGGCCGCGCAATTGATCAGCGATGCCACGGACTTGCTGAATGCGCTCGCCGTCGTCGAATCCCCGGAGATCGCACCCGAGGCGCCATCACTCGCACGTGAGGCCCCGGAACTTCCTTGACTGCTCTTCCCGATTCCCGTATCAGCCGCGGCGGGACACCTCCCCCCAACGGGAGGCTTACTATCTGGAAGGGTAGATCATGACTGTAGCGAAGCCCGCTTCGCGGCCGACCGTGCCGCATTTCTCCTCCGGTCCCTGCGCCAAGCGCCCCGGCTGGAACGCCCAAAATCTCAAGGACGCAGCGCTCGGCCGCTCGCATCGCGCGAAGATCGGCAAGACAAAGCTCAAGCTCGCCATCGACCTGACGCGCGAAGTGCTCGAGGTCCCCGCCGATTACCGCATCGGAATCGTGCCGGCCTCCGATACTGGCGCGGTCGAGATGGCGCTGTGGTCGCTGCTCGGTGCGCGCCCCGTCACCACGCTCGCCTGGGAATCCTTCGGCGAGGGCTGGGTCAGCGACATCGTCAAGGAATTGAAGCTCAAGGACGTCACCAAGCTGAACGCGGCCTACGGTGAGATTCCCGATCTGTCGAAGGTCGATCCCAAGAGCGACGTCGTCTTCACCTGGAACGGCACCACCTCAGGCGTGCGCGTGCCCAACGCCGACTGGATCAGCGCGAGCCGCGAAGGCCTGACCATTTGCGACGCGACGTCCGCCGCATTCGCGCAGGCTCTCGACTGGCCGAAGCTCGACGTCGTCACCTTCTCCTGGCAGAAGGCGCTCGGCGGCGAGGCCGCGCATGGCATGCTGATCCTGTCGCCCCGCGCGGTGGAGCGGCTCGAGACCTACAAGCCGGCTTGGCCGCTGCCGAAGATCTTCCGCATGACCAAGGGCGGCAAGATCAACGAAGGCATTTTCGTCGGCGAGACCATCAACACGCCCTCGATGCTCTGCGTCGAGGACTATCTCGACGCGCTGAACTGGGCCAAGTCGATCGGCGGCCTCAAGGCGCTGATCGCGCGTGCGGACGCAAACACCAAAGTGCTCGCCGACTGGAAGGCGAAGACGCCCTGGATCGACTTCCTCGCCAAGGATGCTTCGATCCGCTCCAACACTTCGGTGTGCCTCAAGTTCACGGATCCCGCGATCACCTCGCTCTCGGAGGACGCGCAGGCCGACTTCAGCAAGAAGCTGGTCGCGCTGGTCGAGAAGGAAGGCGCCGGCTTCGACTTCGCCTATTACCGCGATGCGCCGGCCGGCCTGCGCATCTGGTGCGGCGCCACGGTGGAAGCGAAGGACGTCGAATTGCTGACGCAGTGGATCGACTGGGCCTTCGCCGAGACCAAGGCCGCTCTGCCCAAGGCAGCGTGATTGCTTTCTTCGCCTCTCCCCGTTCTTACGGGGAGAGGCCGGGTCGCGCAGCGATCCGGGTGAGGGGCTCTCTCCACGGGCACCTCTCCTGTGGTTGCCCCTCACCCCAACCCTCTCCCCGTAAGAACGGGGAGAGGGAGAGCAAAGTGCTTCTGCGCAATTCCTCGTTCCGGCCCTCGGGGCCGATCCTCCCTCAGGGACGGTGAAGGACACATCCCCATGACCAAACCCAAAGTTCTCATTTCCGACGCGCTCTCGCCCGCCGCCGTACAGATCTTCAGGGATCGCGGCATCGAGGTCGACTTTCAGCCCAACCTCGGCAAGGACAAGGACAAGCTGGCCGAGATCATCGGCAATTACGACGGTCTTGCGATCCGCTCGGCGACCAAGGCAACCGCCAAGATCCTGGAGAAGGCTGCGAAGCTGAAGGTGATCGGCCGCGCCGGCATCGGCGTCGACAATGTCGAGATTCCCGCCGCCACGGCCAAGGGCATCATCGTGATGAACACGCCGTTCGGCAATTCGATCACGACCGCCGAGCACGCCATCACCCTGATGCTGGCGCTTGCGCGCGAGATCCCGCAGGCCGACGCCTCGACCCAGGCCGGCAAGTGGGAGAAGAACCGCTTCATGGGCGTCGAGATCACCGGCAAGGTGCTCGGTGTCGTCGGCTGCGGCAATATCGGCTCGATCGTCGCCGACCGTGCGCTCGGCCTGCGCATGAAGGTGATCGCGTTCGACCCGTTCCTGTCGCCGGAGCGCGCCAAGGACATCGGTGTCGAGAAGGTCGAGCTCGACGACCTGCTGAAGCGCTCCGACTTCATCACGCTGCACACCCCGCTCACCGACAAGACCAGGAACATCATCGACGCGGCCGCGATCGCCAGGATGAAGAAGGGCGTGCGCCTGATCAACTGCGCCCGCGGCGGCCTCGTCGACGAGCAGGCGGTGGTCGATGCGCTCAATTCCAAGCACATCGCCGGCGCCGCCTTCGACGTGTTCGTCGAGGAGCCCGCGACCAAGAACGCGCTGTTCGGCCATCCCAACGTGATCTGCACGCCGCATCTCGGCGCTTCCACCACCGAAGCGCAGGAGAACGTCGCGCTCCAGGTCGCCGAGCAGATGTCGGATTACCTGCTCACCGGAGCGATCTCGAACGCCGTCAACTTCCCCTCGATCACGGCCGAAGAAGCGCCGAAGCTGAAGCCGTTCATCGCGCTTGCCGAGAAGCTCGGCTCCTTCGCCGGCCAGCTCACCGAGACCGGCATCCTCAAGGTGGAGATCACCTATGAGGGCCACGTCGCCGAGATGAAGATCAAGGCGATCACCTCCGCCGTGCTGTCCGGCCTACTGCGGCCGATGCTGGGCGAGGTCAATGTCGTCTCCGCGCCGGTCGTCGCCAAGGAGCGCGGCATGGTGGTGGACGAGATCGTGCGCGCCGCCCAGAGCGACTATGAGAGCCTGATCACCGTCACCGTCGCGACCGAACGCCAGGAGCGCTCGGTCTCCGGCACCGTCTATCATGACGGCAAGCCGCGCCTCGTCGATGTCAAGGGCATCCGCGTCGATGCCGAGTTCGGCAAGTCGATGATCTACGTCACCAACGAGGACAAGCCGGGCTTTATCGGCAAGTTCGCAAGCCTGCTCGGCGACGCCAAGATCAACATCGCCACCTTCCATCTCGGCCGCGTCGCGCCCGGCAGCGATGCCATTGCGCTGGTCGAGGTCGACGGCGCGGTGCCGGCGGACCTGCTCGCCAAGGTGCAGGCCCTGCCGCAGGTCAAGCAGGCCAAGGCGCTGACGTTCTGAGTGCGGGAGATTCCACCGGATCTTCGTCGCGGTTGTAGCGCTCATTGGTAGGATCGGTTCGGCGGCCTCACATAGAGCCATCGCACTGAGCCGCCGCTGCGTTCCGAAGCGACCTTTGCGCCGGTCGGGCGAACCTCCATCAGTCAGAGGTTCGCCCGGCGGCATCGGTCGGTCTCTTGATGGACCGTTAGTTCACGTGCGGCTTCGACGGATAGAACCGATCCCTCGCTCGAGCGGCATGGGCCTGCGCCATAGGCGGGAGCCTGGCTTCGCCAACACTCGGCCGCGATGGCAGAGCTTTGGGGATCGGCCGTGCTTCGCTGGGGAAGGCGCGACCCGGCAGTCGCTTGTCCGAGGGATTGGGCGTACCGGCGAAGCCGCCGCCGCCCGCGCCGGTGCAGTCGAGCGACACCTGCTTCCATCCCGTCGACTGCCCGATCGGGTTGGTCTTGTCCTCGGCCATCGCCTGCACGCTCGTCGTCTTCGACACCGAGATCTTCTTGGTGAAGACCGCCTCGTACTTGCCTGGCGAAACGAACGAGGACCAGGCCTCCACGAACTGGCTCTGCATCGGCTCGTTACCGACCTTGGTCCAGAGCTTGAACTTGACCCCACCGGCCTTGCTGGTGCCGACCCGGACGCGGGCGTGGGTCATCTGGCACTTCGCCCCGGGATTGGGACTCGTCACATGGCCGGCAGAGGTCATGAAGCGGAGGTGGATGTCCTTGACGCTGAAGTTCGGCTCCTTGGCGGCGACGTCATCGGCCTTGCCATGCTTGCCCTCGCATTTCACCGGCACGGCCACGTTGGCGGTGTGCTTGAGCGGCGCTCCCAGCCCGCCCGAAGGAAGCGGACCGACATCCTTGCTCGGCATCAGGAACGAGGTGATCAGCTCGACGCCAACCGAACCGAACATGCTGTGGCTTTCGCGAATACCCTTTCCTTCGTCGAGCTTCTTGTTGCAGGTCGCAATGATGGCCTGCTTTTCCGCGGTCGTCATGAAGTCGGTCGAGCCTTCATAGGTGGCCGAGAAGTTCACCCCATCATCGTGCTTCTTGTCGGGAGACACGTTGACGAAATACATGCCTTCGGGGTGGCCGAGTTGACGCACCTTGTAGTTCACGATCGGGTACGACGGAGTCGTGATGAGGACCTTGATGGGCAGACTGATGGTGCTGCCCTCGATCTTGGTCCACGAGGTGCCGTTCTCGGAAACGACCTTCAGGACGGTCGAGCTGAAGCCGTTGCCGGCGATCGTGCCGTTCGCGCGTGACGCATGAGCGCCGGTGCTACCGGCCATCAACAGGAGGATCGAGGCCGCTGCACTGCGCAGGAGCCATGGCGGGAGAGGGGTGGCAAAAGGCATCGAAAATCTCCGTAAGGGTTTGAATTAACAATTGATTTTCACGAGCAGCGCTTGTTTGGGGCTGCACGAAGGTTGGTCGTTGTTGGCGCAAAATCAGTTTGCCGATATAATTTCACGAACATCATGAATGACATTCAGCTTAATCGAGTCGACCTGAACCTGCTTCCGGTGTTCGAGGCCGTGCTCGCCGAGGGGAACGTCGCCAGAGCTGCGGCGCGTCTGCATGTGACGCCGTCGGCTGTCAGCCATGGACTTGGCCGGCTCCGGCAGCAGTTCAACGACCCCTTGTTTCTCAAGACGCCGAAAGGCGTCGTTCCCACCGAGCGCGCTCTCCAACTCGCCGATGCCATTGCAGACGTCCTGGCACGTGCACGGCGAGTCGTAGCGACGGCGGAGCCGTTCGATCCGGCTTGCTCGCGGCGCCGCTTCACGGTCGGTGCGCCCGACGCGATCGCCGCCGTCATGATGCCTCGATTGCTGAAGGTCGTTCAGCAAGAGGCGCCCTTCATCGACATGGCACTGCGATACGTGCTGCGCGAACAAGCCTTCGCGGTGCTGGACGCGCGAACAGCCGACATCGCGGTGGTTCCGATCGACGACGTTCCAGCGCGCTATGTGTCCAAGATCGTTTTTGAAGACAGGTTCCAGATCGCCGTCCGTCGCGGCCATGCTTTCGCGGATGAACCGACGTTGCAACGCTTTTGCGAGATGCAGCACGTCATCGTCTCCTCCGCAGGCGATCCCCGCGGCTATGTCGACGATGTCCTTGCCAGCAGAGGGCTGTCCCGCCGCGTCGCCATGACCGTTCCGAGCTTCATGCTCTTGATGGCGGTTGTCGCTGAAACCGACCTGATCGCCGCCCTGCCGAAAGGGCTTCTCGATGTTCACGGTGCCCGCTTTGGCTTGCTCGGCATCGATTCACCGTTGTCGATGCGAAGCTTTCAGCTTCGTGCCATCGTCCCGAAGGTCGCGCTGATGGATGCCGGCATCGAATGGCTGTTCAAGCTGCTGGACAGGCCATCTCCGCAGGCGTCGGTTTGAACGTCGGCTTGCGAACTCCGCGCCTGCTCGGACTCGTCGAAGCTTCGAAGCCGACGGCACGTAGATATTCCGAGCTGCGGAACGGTCTAGGCTCCTGCTCGGCTGCTTTTTATTTCCCGCGCACATCAAACTTTGTGTACCAATGGCGCCCAGAACGCGTCGTAACTACGCTCCGTTCAGATCGTTCGACAAGGGAGAAACACATGCGTGAAGCCGTCATCGTTTCCTATGCGCGCACGGGCCTGGCAAAATCCGGCCGCGGCGGGTTCAACATCACGCCGCCGATGTCGCTCGCGGCCCACGCCATCCAGCACGCGGTCGATCGCGCCGGCGTCGAGAAGGATTATGTCGAGGACTGCTATCTCGGCAATTGCGCCCATGGCGCGCCGAACATCGGCCGCCAGGCCGCGCTGCTCGCCGGCCTACCGAAGACCACCGCCGGCGTCTCGGTGAACCGCTTCTGCTCCTCGGGACTGCAGACCATCGCGATGGCCGCCAACTCGATCCGCTCGGATGGCGCCGACTGCATCGTCGCCGGCGGCGTCGAGAGCATCTCGATCCCTGGCGGCGCCACGCCGAAGGAATCGGTCGACCCGGAACTGCTCAAGGTCGCGCCCGACATCTTCATGGCCATGATCGATACCGCCGACATCGTCGCCGAGCGCTACAAGCTCAGCCGCGAATATCAGGATGAGTTCTCGCTGGAATCGCAGCGCCGCATGGCCTCCGCGCAGCAGGCGGGCAAGTTCAAGGACGAGATCGTCCCGATGAAGACCAAGATGAAGGTCGTCGACAAGCAGACCAAGGCGGAGAGCATCGTCGATTACGTCGTCGATCGCGACGAGTGCAACCGTCCTGACACCACGATGGAAGGATTGGCAAAACTCGAGCCGGTGAAGGGTCCCGGCAAATACGTAACCGCCGGCAATGCCAGCCAGCTCTCCGACGGCGCCGCCGCCGTGGTGCTGATGGAAGCCAAGGACGCGGAGAAGCGCGGCCTGAAGCCGCTCGGCCGCTTCGTTGCCTGGGCGACCGCCGGCTGCGAGCCCGACGAGATGGGCATCGGCCCGGTGTTCGCGATTCCGAAGCTGCTCAAGCGCACGGGCCTCAAGATCGACGACATCGATCTGTGGGAGCTCAACGAAGCCTTCGCCAGCCAGTGCCTGTACTGCCGCGACCAGCTCGGCATCGATCCCGCCAAGTACAACGTCAACGGCGGTTCGATCGCGATCGGCCATCCCTTCGGCATGACCGGCGCCCGCCTCACCGGCCACCTCTTGCAGGAAGGCGCCCGCCGCAAGGCGAAGTGGGGCGTGGTGACGATGTGCATCGGCGGCGGCCAGGGCGGCGCCGGCCTGTTCGAGATCTACAGCTGAGGCCAGGCGACAGGAATGCGAAAGGGCACGGCGCCGCAAGCGCCGTGCCCTTTTTGTTATTCGGTCATCAGGCGGAGACGCGACGTCTGGGCGCCGTCGGCGTCGGCGGACCCAGGCAGCGCGCCACCGTCTCGAACAGCCAGGCGACACCGGCATCCGCCATCGCAGCTTGTGAGGCGACGACACGCACCGGGTCGGGCGTCCACGGAAACGGCACGGGACGCATCACTAGGTCGAAACGCGCGGCATGGCGTTCGACCAGATGGCGCGGCAAGGTCGCAACGAAATCGCTCTCGGCGAGCTGCGCCAGCGCCAACATGAAGTTGGGCACGGTCAGCGCCACGCGCCGGGAATGGCCCCGTCCGGCAAGCCTGACGTCGACGATCCCGAGCGCATCACCGGTCGCCGACACCAGCATGTGCCGTGCTGCCAGATAGGTCGCGAGCGTGACCTTGCGGGCCATGGTGTGGCCCTTGCGCATGGCGACGACGAATTCCTCCTCGAACAGCAACCGTTCGGCGTAACGTGACGGCAGCGGACCGACCGGCAGCACGGCGAGGTCGAGCCGGTGCGAATCAAGCTCGGAGAGCGTGTCCTGCCAGACCTGGCTCGACGCCTTGCCATGACGTTGCGGCATCAGCTGCAGCAGCCGGATGTCGATCCCCGGACCCTCTCGGGCCAGGGTCTCGAGGAGAGACGCGAGAAACACCGCGGCCAGCGCATCCGGTGTGCCGATCGTGAACGATCGCCTCGCCGTTCGCGCGTCAAAGGGCTCGGCGGCCGACACGATCGCATCGAGGCGCGACAGGAGTTCGGCGACGGGACCTGCAAGCGCGAGCGCACGCTCCGTCGGCTTCACGCCGCTCGGCGTCTTCAGGAACAACGGATCGTGGAAGATGCGCCGCAGCCGGGCCAATCCGTGGCTCACCGCCGAGGGCGTGAGCTTGAGCTTGTCCGCCGCGCGCGAAACCTGGCGCTCCTCCAGCACGGTGCTGAACACGACGAGGAGGCTGACGTCGATCCGGGCAAGCTGAGCAGGATTCAGCATGATCCTGAGATCTTATCACTGGCTTCATCACGGTCAAAGCGGCATCCAGCGTCTCGTGCAACCGCATGAACCCTCAACACCGGAGCCCTCGCATGAAGAACGACCAAGATCTGCATCGCGCAGCCGCGCCCTCGGCGGTGTCTAGGCGTCGCGCGCTCGCAGGGATGGCATGCATGCCGCTCGTCGTCGCCGAGGCGGCCACGGCCGACGACGTCATCGCGAAACTGATCGACCATACCCAGCAGGCGAACGCGGCGCTGATGCGCGGCGACGCCGGCACCTACCGGCAGATGGTCTCCCTCACCGACGACTTCGTGCTGATGTCTCCCTTCGGCGGGGTGCCGTCAAAGGCCGCGGAGTACACGCCGGAAAGGTGGGAGCGGATGGGCCGGTTCTTCAGGAACGGCACGCACAGGCAGGAGGTCGTGCAGACCTATGGCTCGCAAGACATGGTCGTCCTGGCGCTGATCGAGCGGGACAGCGTCGAGGTCGGAGGGCTGCCGGCCCAGGAATGGGCCTTGCGCGTGACGCTCGTCTACCGGCGCGTGGGCACCGAGTGGCACCTGGCGCATCGCCATGCCGATCCGCTGGCCAACGGCATCAGCCTGCAGCAGGCGGCAGCGCTGGCGCGCGGCCTGCCCGCAAGCCAGTGAGCCCCTCACGCCCCCGCCAGCACTGGCGCGAACACCACCTCGATCAGCGTGCCGTGGCCGGCGCTCTTGATGTTGAAGCGGGCGCGGTTGGCTTCGACCAGCGCCTTGGTCAGCGACAGGCTCAGCGCCGAGCTGTCCGCGGCATCGCCGGGCGGCGGGGTGCGGAAAGGCTCCATCGCGGCGGCGACCTCGCGCTCGGTGAGGCCGTGGCCGGTGTCGCGGATGCGCAAGGCGATCTCGCCGCGGTCGGTCAGCGCGGTCGAGACGATGACCTGGCCGCCGGCGCTGGCGAGCCGGATCGAGTTCGAGATCAGGTTCATGGTGATCTGCCGCATCGCGCGCGCATCCACGTTCACCTGCGGCAGCGCATGGGCGAGCGAGGTGCGGATGATGATGCGCTCGCGGTTGGCCTGCGGCTGCATCACCGCGACGCAGGCTTCAACGAGGTCGTTGAGGTTGAGATTGTCGAAGGTGAGGTCGAGCTTGCCGGTCTCGATCCGCGACAGCTCCAGCAGGTCGTCGATGATGGCGATGACGCGTTCGCCGGAGGCGCGGATGTCCTTCATGTATTCGCCATAGCGCTCGTTGCCGAGCGCGCCGAAGCGTTCGGAGATCATCACCTCGGCAAAGCCGATGATGGCGTTGAGCGGCGTGCGGATCTCGTGGCTGATCCGCGCCAGCATGTCGGCCTTGGCATTGGCCGCGCCGTCGACGAGGCGGCGGGCCTGCGTCAGCTCGCTCTCGCCCTTCTTGCTCTGCGAGAGGTCGCGGAACACGGCGAAGAAGTTCGGGCCGTCGGGCCGCGTGCGGCCCATGATCATCGCGAGCGGAATGACGCCGCCCTTCTTCTCGCGTCCCAGCACCTCGCGGCCGTGGTCGAGCAGGCTCGCAATGTCCTGGCTCTTCAGGCTTTCGAGATAATCGGCGACGATCTGCTGGCTCTCCGGCGCGAACAGCGTCGAGAGATTCTGCTCGAGCAGCGCTTCGCCGTCATAACCGAACAGCGCCTCGGCGCTGCGGTTGCAGGCGTGGATGTTGCCTTCGGCATCGAACATGACGATGCCCTCGGCCGTGGTGTCGAGGATGGCGGCGAGATCCTCGGCCTCGGCTTCGCCGGCCGCGGACTCGGGTTCGTAGGTGTAGGACGCTGCGACGACGGACTCGGTGACGACGGATTCGGCAATCACGGCGTCTGCGATGACAGGCGCCGCGGCGACCGGTGTCGCCTGCGGCAGCGCGCAGATCAGCGCGTGCGCGCTCTCGCCGTCCCAGTCGATCGTGTGCAGATGCGCGTCGGTCGTCGCAAGCGGAGCTTCGCCGTTCGCGACCGTCGCGCTGATCGTGACGGGTGTGCCGCCTTGCGAGGTGCTGCTCGCCGACGACACGCCGGGCTCGACATAGAGCGCATCGAGCCCGCCGGCATTCTCCAGCGCGCCGAGGCTGGCATAGCCCATGCGCGCGAGGAAGGCGGGATTGGCGTAGAGCAGGCGGTCGAGCCGGTAGATCAGGATTCCCGTCGGCAACAGATCGAGCAGCGTGCGGTCGCGCGCGCTGATGCCGCGCGCCGGGGCTGCGGGCTCGCTCAGCCATCCGGCCGCGGTGTGCGGCACCTCGGGCTCCGGCGCCGATGGTTCGGCCGCGATCTCTGCCGCCGGCTCCGCCGCATCGGCCGCGATCGTCTCGCGATCGCGTTCGAGCCGCTCGGACAATTGCCGCGCGAGCTCGTTGAATGCGCTGTTCTCGACCGGCGTCAGCGTCGGCGGTCGTGCGTCGCCGGCCGGTCGGAACGGCACGACATTGGGAGGCGTTTCCACGGGCGTTTCCAGATCGGTTGAGTGTGAATTCGCGCCGGCTGTGGCGGCTGCCGGTTCAGGCTCGGGTGTCGCCTCAGGCTCGGGCGGCTCGATCGGCGGAGGCGCTGCCGTTGCTTCCGGCTCGGCTGCGGGCTCTGCTTCGAGCTTGGCTTCGGGCTCGACTTCGGGCTCGGCCTCCGGCTCCGGGGCGGGCTCGGCGGCGTCAGCGGCGATGTCCTGCTGCGCCGGCGGCGCGGTGAACAGCTCGAAGCGGCGCAGCGCCTCGAGCCGGTTGAGGCCGTCGAGATCGCGGCAGACGCCGAATCCCCTGAAGCCGGCAAAGTTACGCTCGTGGTCGTAGACCGGCAGGCCCGCGAGCTCGACCGGAAGACGCTCGCCGCCGTCGGCCGGCCAGTTCACGGTGATGCCGGCCCAGGTGTCGTGGCTCGCAAGCGCCTGCGCGACGCGCCCGTCCGGGTCGAGCGAGAATGTTTCGGCGATCTCGCGCCAGGGGCGGCCGAAGCCGGCGGCCGTGTGCGCGCCGATCAGGCCGATGAACTCATCGGAGAGAAGCACAAAGCGGCCCTCTGCATCCATCTGCCAGAGGAAGCGCAGCGGATGCTGACGCGGTGCGGGCGGCTCCTGCTGGCCCGAGGACTCCGACTCCGGCTCGACCATGCCTCGAGTGATCGGCACAACCTGCGGCGACACAATGGCCTCTGCCGGGTTTTCAACCGGAGTCTTAACCGGAGTCTTGTGCGTGGCTTCGGGCGCGGCGGGGACGATCGGCTCTTCAATGGCCTCGACGGGTCCGACGTCCGGTGTCGCCTCGCAGCCGGGCTGCCCGGGCGTGTGTGCAGTCTCGGCTGGCGCAGCTGTTTCGCCCGGTTCGGTGAAGGCATCGAACAGTGCGAACGCGGACGGCGCCGCGTTCGACGGCGCAGGCTCCTCCGGCCCTGTGGCCGCAGGCTCGACCGGAGGGACTTGGGGCGCGGGCGGAGCCGGCTGGTCGCGTGCGATATTGGGCGCCACCTCCGGCGCGGCCTCGCGCGCCGCCTCTGTCCGGGCGGCAGGCTCGATCAGCGCGACCAGGCCGACATCGGCCCCCGTGCCGACCCGTTGCAGCACCATCTGGCCGATGCCGATCGGCGTCGCGGCGCGGCCGGTCGCCAGCGCATCGCCGCGTGCCTGGTCGAGGCCGGCCTCGAAGAGATCGCGGAAGCCGAGCAGGGAGCGGGCGGCCTCGCTGGCGCCGACGAACAATCCGTCCGGCGCGAACGCGGCCATCGGCACCTTGGCGCCCGCGACCAGGCGAGACAGCCGCTCGACCAGCGGCATCGGGCGCGACGTGGGATCCATGGCGGTGACCAGCACCGCATGGCCGCCATCGGCAAAGTCGAGCCGCGCGCAGGCGCAGGTCATCAGCGTGCCGAGCCGGGCCCCGAAGCCGCGCAGCCGTTCGAGCCGCACGGTGCCGTTCGCCGGCAATTGGCCCGCGAGCCGGGCGACCTGGCGGCGATGGCTGTCCGCCGGGCCGAACACCTTGTCGGCGAGGCCGGCGCTGGTCGCCGCGCCGAACAGGTTTGCGCCGACCGGATTGGCCCACAGCACGCGCGAGCCGTCGACCGACCACAGCCAGGTGGCCAGCGGCGAGGTCGCATGCACGGCCAGCCGCGGATCGCCCACACCTCGCAACTGGAAATCCGAACGCTTCATGAGGCCGGCTGTCGTTCACGCATCAGGTGGCGGCTGCCGGAATGGCAGCCTTAAGAAAGAGTTATCGCCCGAGAGGCGCGGGCAGGTCCACGGCCGCAAGCCCGGAAGGGCGCCCCAAGCGGCGATAACCTTAATGGTGCCAACCCCGCAAGCCGCAGCGCCGTTGCATCCAAGGGATTCGCGGGTGGGTGCGGTTCAAAGCCCGTGCCGCACAAAAAGTGCCCATCCTCCCCTGAAGGGGTCCGGGACGAGCGTAGCTCGCCCGTAGATCGGTCCGCATGGAGCGAAGCGAAATGCGAACCGAGGTGGGGCGATCTCTCCACGCAGGCGGTGCCCGAGTGGAAAGATCACCCCACCCCGCTCGCGCTGCGCGCGATCGACCCTCCCCCTCCAGGGGAGGATAAGAAAGTCGCCGCGGCGCCCCGCACCCAATTACCTCAACCCCCGGTTCCCCCGGCCGGGAACCTCACCCTTACCTAGATTAAATTTCGCAGCGCACCCGTCTGCCGCGTTGCGATGCACAATGTTGACATGATAGGCACATATGGTGCTGGGCGCTGGGCGAGCCATCTCATTCGTTTCGCGTTTCCAGACTTCGTACCCGCTGAATGCGAGGGCCCGCGATCGGGGCCGGCGGGCGCGCCAGAAGGCTCACTCGATTTTTTCATTAGCGTGAGGGACAACCATGACAGGTGCGACTGATCCGTTTTCTGCCTCGATCATCCCGTTCGAGGTTCCCGAGCAGATGCGTGCGTTCGCCGAAAAGGGCGCTGCGCAGGCCCGCGAGAACTACGCCAAGTTCAAGGACGCCGCCGAGACCCACAACGGCACCGTCGAGGCCGTGTTCACTTGCGCCTCCAAGGGCGCGAGCGAATACACCGCCAAGTTGGTCGAGTTCATGAAGGCCAACACCAGCGCCCAGCTCGACTTCGCCCAGCAGCTGTTCGGCCTGAAGTCGCCGGCCGAAGCCTTGGAGCTGTGGACCGGCCACACCCGCAAGCAGTTCGAGACCTTCCAGGCCCAGGCCAAGGAGCTGGCCGAGCTCAGCCAGCGCGTCGCCGCCGAGACCGCCGAGCCGATCAAGGCGAGTGCCTCGAAGTACTATCCGTCCGCCGCCTGAGCGGTGAGGCCGGTTCGAGCTGAAGGAAACCCGGGCCAGGTGCCCGGGTTTTTTCTTCGCCTCTCCCGCGCGCGCATGTGGGAATCGAGGGCGGTCGTCATGCCCGGGCTTGTCCCGGGCATCCACGTTCTTGGGTAGCTCGGGCAAAGGCGTGGATGGCCGGGACAAGCCCGGCCATGACGCTGTGGAAGCTTAAGCGCCCGGACCGCCGGCGTCATATGCGGTGGCCTGCCGCAATCGGAAGAAGGGAGCGCAACACCTCGATGCCCGCCATCAAGCCCGAACTCCGCGCACTGACGGTGAATTCCGCAGGTTTTTCGCCCCTCTGCGGCCTTGCCAAACCGGGCCGTTGCACCTAGTTTCCGCCCGGTCCAGCCCCCTCGGCACCGGCCCTTTTTTGAGGGCGTCCCAAGGCGCGGCTCGCCAGGATGCAGTTGTAGCTCAGTTGGTTAGAGCGCCTGTCTGTGGAACAGGAGGTCGGTGGTTCGAGCCCACCCAACTGTACCAGCGGGACTAACCAGTTAAGGGTGCTCCGGCGTGGTGACACAACTCGATGCAGACGAGATATTCTAGATCCAGTTGCCACTTGTTTCCGCGGAAATGAAGGATGCCATCCTTCTCAGATCCATGGACTCCTGTTTCACCGCGGCACGCTCTGGCTAAATCTCACCCGCCTCCGAGCATCCCCAATTTCGCTGATTACGGCTTACAGATCTCGGGAACCAAATGGGATCACATCCCTGGTTTTCGTCATGCCGGAAGCTGATCTTTTCCCGAATCCACCTCAAGAGTGTCGGCGACAAACTGCCCAGCTAGAATGCCGCTCGGCGAACTATGACACCTTGAGGAGTGGAACGGCGGCCGTCCACCAGATCGAGGACTAAACCTCGATCACGAATACCCTTGAACCTTGGACAACGACTTTGAACATTCGTCTGTCTGCCTCGATTTGGAAAAAATGAATTGTGGCGTCCTGAACATGGTCCAATGGCGGCTCGACTGTTGACAGCTGACTACGATCGGCTTGCCATTCTTCGGGAGGGTCATTGAGCCGGTTTAGAATGGAGTCGGTCTTGTATCCGACAAGACGTACGTAGTCGGGCAACTTGTCTACTGGCGAGCTCATTACGGGTGCAACACGTTCTTGTTGCTCTTGGGTACCCTGAGTCTGAAGGAGAGCTACAAAATCTGTTGCCTCTATCTTCACAAAAACGGGCGAGGCTCTCTCCGAGAAAGTCTCGTCGCTTATAACGGACGTCCCAGCAAGCTCTATGTTGATCGATTCTTCAAAAACCTAATTCTCGTCAATAGGGCTCTGCGATGTCCTCGCGGAGCGGATTACGCTGACAGTGCACTAATCTGCACGGCGCGCCATCTGAAGCGCTGGTCAGGCCCTATTTTGTGCACTGTCAACGTAATTAGCTTTGTGCGCGGTCACCGTAGCTCCTCGGTTCGCAATGCGCTATCGGTAGCGGGCCACGGACGTTCCTGGACAAGCAAGCTAGGCGAAAAACATCGTGAGTTTCTTCGAGCGTCTCAAGACAGAAGCATCCGTTGAGTGGCGGGCTTATACCGAGCATCCCTTCACGAACGGATTGGCAGACGGCTCGCTCCCCGAAGCGGCGTTTCGTCACTATCTCGTTCAGGACTATTTGTTCCTGATCGAGTTTGCGCGCGCCTACGCGCTCGCGGTCTACAAGTCGCCCAGACTTGCCGACATGCGTGAAGCCGCGGCCGGCCTTTCGGCCATCCTCGATGTCGAGATGAATCTGCATGTGAAGCTCTGTGCCGAATGGGGTCTGTCCCCGAGCGACCTTGAACAAGCCCCTCCGGCGGCCGAGATGCTGGCCTATACGCGCTACGTGTTAGATGCGGGAATGCGCGGCGATCTGCTGGCGCTCAAGGTGGCGCTCGCGCCTTGCGTGATCGGGTACGCGGAGATCGCAACGCGGCTCGCTTCGCGCCCCGATGCTGACACCGCGAGGAACGCCTATCGCGTCTGGATCGCCGAGTACGCCGGCGCGCCGTACCAGGAGGTCGCTGCCAAGGCTCTAGTGCATATGGAGCAGCTCGCCGATCTCTACGCCACGCCGGCCCGCGAGGCCGAGCTGATTGCGATCTTCAAGGAAGCCACCCGCCTCGAGGCAGACTTCTGGGAGATGGCCTGGCGCGCGGGCCAACGTGTTGAATAGCGGGGTCGGCAATCGTCAGGCGCCCCTACTTCCGCCCGCCACCATCAACACCACCACCGCAATAAGTCTCCATGCGCTCTCCTGAACGTTTATATCCAAGCCGCGTGAGCGAATTGTGGGCCTGCGTTCGGCTGGACAAATTCGCCATTTGGAGTAGCCTTTTCGGACACAGCAACATGTTAGCGGAGGTTCTCCGTGGAACATCGCGGCGTAAGCTTCTCGATCGTTGAAATGAGCTACCCGGCTGGTTGGAAGTGGACTGTCGGAAAGGGCCGAACAGTGTCGGTCGGTGTCTGTGCGACGAGGCTCGACGCGATCCGCCAGGCTCAGACCTTCATCGACGCGATCATGGACTGGGCTGCCTAGGCTAAAGTCAAAATGCTCGCCTTCGATTGGTCATGCCGAGCACCGTAAACCCAGCAGCTGAGCTTCTGTCGGCGCGAGATTACCGCGACAGTGCACTGAACTTTACGAAGTCGTCCTCACGAAATCATCATCTTGACCTGCGCCGTATCCGCAAACTCGATCAGCTCGACGATCTTGCCGTCCTGAAGCCTGAACAGGTCCAGGATCTCGGTGCTGGAAACCTGGCCGGTCGGACGATATCGAACGTCGACGCGGGAATGGATGGCGACTCTATCTCCGTCAACCAGCTCAGCCAGGATCTCGCGGCCTTCGAAACCGAAGTCTTCGATCAATTTGCTGAAGGCCCCACGCAGGCTTGGGTGTCCCTCCACGCTTCCTGTCAATTCGAGTGCGGTCTTGTCGCCCATCAAGGCGAACAGACCCTTGGGATGAAAAGCGGCGACCAGACTCTCGGCGTCATCGTTGTCGCGTGCGGCATAGGCGCGCCGGACCAGTGCGAGCATCTCTTCGCGTTGTGCCATGCTACCCTCCCTGAACGTATCAGGAGAGACTAGCGACCTTTGCGTGCAAAGGCAAAATCATCTGGAGGTGGCACGGGCCCCGGCGCGGCGGAGCAGATGGCGCGTTTTCGTTCCCCGCTTTGGACAGAAAATGGCGAGTTTTACCGGCGAACCTTTTCGGGCCCCCGGCTGTTTGTAGCAGCGGCAGGACGGACAACGCTGAGGAGCTGAGCTATGAACGGTATCATCTATATCATCGGGCTGGTTGTCGTGATTGGTGCGGTGCTCTCGTTCCTGGGTCTGCGCTGATCGAGGCAATGATATCCGAGGCCGCGCGGCATCGCCCGCGCCTTGGTCGCGTTACTTCGTAACGATCAGCGCTGTTACCTTCGCGCGGCGTGCCCAGCGCCTCGCCCTTCGAGATGACCGCGGAGCCTGTCATCGGGCCGCGCTTCGCGGACCCGGTGGCGGCCTCCTCAGGGTGAGGCTAAGCGGCAGTGCGCCCGCGAAATTGCCGCCGCGCACTCCGCCCTCATCCTGAGTCGCCAGCGCCGAAAGCGGACGCTGCACATGGAAAGGGCCCGTGCGAGCGGGCGTCTCGAAGGATGCGCCGCAAGGGACTCAACCTCCTATTAGCCTTACGCCCCCAACTCAATAATCCTCCGCGCCATGCGCACATTGGCATAGTCGATCATCTTGCCGTCCAGCGTCACCGCGCCCTGTCCCTGCGCCTCGGCTTGCTCCATCGCCTCGACGACCCGCCTTGCCTGTACCAGCTCCTCGGCCGACGGCGTGAAGGCGCGCAGCGTCGGCTCGATCTGGTCGGGATGGATCACCTGCTTGCCGTCAAAGCCCATCGCGGCGGCCTTCTGCGCGCTGGCCTCAGTCAGCCTGCCATCGCGGAAGGCGCCGCAGGGGCCGTCGATGGCGCGCAGGCCGAAGGCGCGCGCGGCGACCAAAAGGCGCATCATGGGATAGGCGAACAGGTCGAGCGGGGCGGAGGCGTAGCCGCTTTGCGCCGATCCGACATGGCGATAGCCGTCCGGCGAGATTCCGATGTCGGAGGTGCGGGCGCCGAGCGAGGCCGCGAAGTCGCCGACGCCGAGATGAAGCGCGGCCACGCTTGTATGTGCGGCGGCGAGCGCGTCGACATTGACGAGGCCGAGCGCGGTCTCGATCAGCAGTTCGAGCGCGACTGGTTCGGCGCGATCCGGCGCGGCCGCACGGAGCTGGTCGGCGATGGCGGCGATGTCGCTCACGCGCTCCGCCTTCGGCACGATCACCGCATCCAGCCGGGGCAGAGCCGCCAGCGTGCGGATCTCCTCTGCGATGAACGGGCTGTCGACGGCGTTGAGCCTGACCGCGACGCGCTTGTTGCCCCAGTCGAGCGAGGACAGCGCGCCGGCGGCTTCCCCCAGCGCAAGACCCTTCTCGGATGGCGGCACGGCGTCTTCGAGATCCATGAACACGGCATCCGCGCCTGACGCCGCCGCCTTGGCGACGAGGCGGGCGCGATGCGCGGGAACAGCCAGATAGGCCCGGCTCGGGCGCTGCAAAGCCATCGTCACGTCTCCCTGGCCAGGCCGAGTTCGGCGAGGATGGCCTCGTTGTGCTCGCCGACATCGGGCACCGGATCCATCCGCGGCGTCACGCCGGGAAGGGTGAGCGCCGGCAGGAAGCTCATCACCGGGCCGCTCGGCGATCCCACGCTCTGCACGCGCCCGCGCGCGTGAAGCTGCTCGTGCTTCAGGAAGGCCTCGACCGAGTTCAGATGCGCATTGGCGATCGCGGCTTCGTCCAGCAGCCGCAGCACCTCTTCGCTAGTCATGGATGCAAAGCGTTGCTCGATATGCGCCTGCAGATCGTCGCGGTTCTGCATGCGCAGCGGATTGGTGCGGAACTTCGGATGGTCGGCAAAGCCGACATCGCCGAGGACGATGCGGCACAGCGACCGCCATTCCCGGTCGTTCTGGATGCCGAAGAAGACGGTCGTTCCGTCGCCGACGCGAAACGGGCCGTAAGGCGCGATCGTCGCATGTTTCGCGCCGGTGCGCGGCAGCGGTCGGCCCGTGCTCTCGGTGTAGAACGCGGGATAGCTCATCCAGTCCGTGATGGAATCGAACAGCGAGGCCTGGAAGGCCGTGCCCTTGCCGGTCCGCTCGCGGGCGTACAGCGCCATCAGCACGCCGTTGAGGATGTACATGCCGGTGGCGATATCGACCACCGATAACCCGACCTTGGCGGGCTCCGCCTCGGTGCCGTTGACCGCAAGCACGCCTGCCTCGCACTGCACCAGGAGATCATAGGCCTTCTTGTCGCTGTAGGGGCCGCCGGTGCCATAGCCCGAAACGTCGCAGGCGATGAGGCGCGGAAATTTTCGCACGAGCGATGCGGCATCGAGGCCGATCCGCTCTGCCGCGCCGGGCGCGAGGTTCTGGATGAACACATCCGCCTTCGGCAGCAGGGCGTCGAGCACCTCGCGCCCCTCGGCGCTCTTGATGTCGATGGCAAGGCTCTCCTTGGAGCGATTGGTCCAGACGAACTGGCTCGACATGCCGTTCATGACATGATCGTAGTCCCGGCAGAAATCGCCGCTTCCGGGCCGCTCGATCTTGATGACGCGCGCGCCCCAGTCCGCCAGGTGCCGGCTGGCCAGCGGCGCGGCGATGGCCTGCTCGAGCGAGACCACCGTCACCCCCGCGAGCGGAAGTTCCGCCTCATTCCCATCCATGCGATCGCCTCCACTCCCGCCAACGCTTTCGACCGGCGCAGGAGACAGGCCGACCACCCCACGCGCATCCTTTTTTGATGATGCCATCATGCCCCTGTTTTGCCCGACAAGTCAAATTCGACTTCGTGAAATCCTAAGAACGGAAATGCCGAGGGATTGCCGTCACTTGGCTACTGTGCATGGGGTTGTTTTCGCAGTTTTGTGTTTGGCGGGCTCGGAAACTGGTCGAGGTGACCCACGCTCTCTTTCCGGCGCACGACTGTCATCCTCCGCGAAAGCGGGGGATCCAGTACGCCGCGGCGTCTCGTGGAACATTCGGTGTCTCTGGAATACTGGATCCCCGCCTTCGCGGGGATGACGCCGATGGGCGGAAACGACTCCGCATCACACGGAGTCCTTGCCCTCTCTGGTGCCAGAGCCCGGCCCCTGTTGCCGAGACCGCACACGTCGCGGCTTTCGCATCTGCCCTCGTTGCCAACGCACCGCCGTTCACCCACTATTCCCAAGGACTCATCACGTGGGGACATCGATGCCGGCATTTCGCTTCAAGAAATCATTGGCCGCTGCAAGCCTCTCGCTTGCCCTGGCCGTCCTGGCCCTGCCGCGCCCCGGCTTCGCCTACACCCAGGAGGAGCAGCAGGCCTGCTCGCCGGATGCGATGCGGCTGTGCAGCGAGTTCGTTCCGAACGTCGATGCCATCACCGCCTGCATGATCAAGAAGAAGTCGCAGCTCTCGCCGCAATGCCGGGTGTTTTTCCGCTCCGGTCCCGAGCCGGGCGAGGCCCGCGCCGGCAAGCCGACCAACATCGCGCCCAAGAAGAAGCCGGCGCCGAAGGTGGCCAGAAAAAAATCCAGCGAAGGCTGAGCGCGGACGCCGGCTTCGCGACAGCCACTGGACTCCTTTTGTTCACGCGAGGCCGCGCGAGGCCTGCGGCCATGTCAGTCCCTGGCGGCGGAGAAGAGTCGCCCGCAGGTTTGCGCGGCAAGGTTGCGTTGCCCCGCTTGTTGCTCAAAAAACGCACAAATGCCCGCGCAAGCGGTGTTTCGGCTGGGTCCGCGTCTCCGTCCGGAGATGCAGTGTGACTCAAAAGCCAACACGCCTTGTTATTTCGTGGCCGTAACGCAACCCCTGATAAATTTTTCTTTCCCGAATCAGCGCGCTGATTCATTTTCGCGGCCTGGGGTCAATCTGGAGGCCGAAGGTATGAACGTTATTGTTTTTGCATCGCGTAAGGGCGGCTCGGGCAAGAGTACCCTGGCTGCACATCTCGCCGCGCAGATCAAGGCGAGCAAGCAGGTCATGCTCGTGGATGCGGATCCGCAGGGCTCGCTCACGCTGTGGCACAAGCTGCGTGGCACCAACGAGCCGCCGATCAAGGCTGCCGTGAACTCCGTCAGCGGCATCGTCTCCGCCGCCAAGCGCGACGGCTATGAATGGGTCTTGATCGACACGCCGCCGAACCTGTCGGCCGTCGTCGACGACGCGATCAAGAACGCCACCATGGTGGTGATCCCCGCCCGTCCCGGCGTGTTCGACGTCAACGCGGTGCAGGAGACCATCCAGATGTGCCGCGCCGCGCGCAAGCCCTATGCGGTCGTGCTCAACGGTGCGCCGGCCAAGCGCGACGAATCCGAAAGCCCCATCGTCACCATCGCCCGCGAAGCGCTGGCCAAATTCCGTGCTCCGGTGTGGGGCGGCCAGATCACCAATCGTTCGGACCTGCTGATGGCGCTGAGCCACGGCGAGGGTGCGCGCGAGTATCAGGCCGAGAGCCGTGCAGCCCAGGAGATTGCAAGGCTGTGGGCGGCGATCGAGCGTTCGGTCAAGGCTATTCGCGGCACGGCGTCGGCTTCCGGCGCAATGCACAAGCAGGCAGCTTAATTTTCATTGTTCATTCCCCGGACGACAAACGCGCGGACAAGCCGCGCGTTTTGCGTTTCTGCACCGGTGAAGACGAGCTACGCCACCATCAGCATGTAGAACACGATGACCGGCGACAGGGTCAGGATCACCGACCAGATGCCGGCGGCCCAGAGAATGTCCTCGGTGGTGAAGCCCTGCTGTCCGGCGTCGTAATGCGACGCCATTTCATTCTGACTATTCACAAACGCCTCCGCGATTTCTTCGCTTATGGGCGTCAGTGTTAGCGGGGATGTTTTAAGATCCGGATCGCAGCTGCCCCGGTATTTTGAACGCAGGTGCTACCGCGGATTAACCATCCCGCGCGCGTCCGTCAGCCGACCAGCCAGAGGCGAAACAGCAGCACCGGCATCAGGCCGAGCATCACCGCCCAGAATCCGAACGACGACACCACCAGAATTCCCTGCAAGAGATCGGCCGGCGCGAATTGCCGCGCGGCCGTAGGCCGGATGCGATGTCCCATGGTCATTCCCCCTCTGTAGGTCCCGGAGGGTAGGCGCGATTGTGTAAACGGGCCGTGGATGCGCGATGCGGCAACAGCGAAGGCCGTTGATGCGCGGTTAACCACAGTCTCCTCTTGCCCTCTCCAACAAGCGGAGAGGGCAGCGCAGCGAGCGCGTTGAGAGAGAGCCGCTACGCCGCGACCTTCGTCCGCCGCTCGATCTCGCGATCGATCGCGGCTGCGAGCTCGCTACTCACTTCAACCATCGGCAGGCGCACTTCGGGGCTGTCGATCAGGCCGCTGCGCCACAGCCAGTACTTCGCCGGCGCGGGGCTCGGCTCGGTGAACAATAGCCGCGTCAGCTCGGCGACCTCGTCCCAGCGCGCCAGCGCAGCATCATGATTGCCGCGCTTCAGCTCGGCATGGACGGCTGCGAACGTCGCGGTCTCGACATGAGCCGACAGCACGATGCCGCCGTCGGCGCCGTCGCTGAGCGCCTCGAAATAGTTGGCATCCTCGCCGGTGAGCACGCGGAATGCCTTCGGCCGGTCGCGCAGCAGCGCGATCGACTGCTCGCGGCTCGCGCCGCAATCCTTCAGGCCGACGATGTTCCTGTGCTCGGCGAGCCGCAGCAGCGTCTGGTTGGTGATGTTCACGGCGGTGCGATAGGGGATGTTGTAGAGCACAATCGGCCATGCCGCGTGGTCGGCAAGCGCCTCGAAATGCGCCAGCAGGCCGCGCTGCGACGGCCGCACGTAATAGGGGCTCGCGATCAGGTAGCCGTCGATCGGCCAGTCCGCGGTTTCGTCGAGGCGCTCCTTCAGCCGCGCGGTGTCGGCACCCGAGAGCCCGAGGCAGATCGGCATGGTGCGGCCGCCGGCCGCCATCTCGTCGCGCACCACGGCGACGAGACGTTCGAGCTCGGCCTCGCGCAGCGTCATGCCTTCGCCGGAGGTCGCGCCGAGGATGAAGCCGTCGACGGCACCCGCGCCGTAGTGCCGCGTCAGCCGCCGCAGCGATCTCTCGTCCAGCGCGTCGCCGTGAAATGGCGTCACCAGCGGCAGCCACAGCCCGTGCAAGTGATCTTCAAGTCCGGTCATGTTCCATCTCCTTCTCGGGAAACCTGAGACGGAGGGCACATGAAAAAACCCCGTCCAGGCGGCGGGGTTTTCGGGATTTGCAGCGATGACGAAGTCAGCTAGTGCGCGCAAAAATCCGAGGTCCCCGGATGGGGACCTTTTTTCGAGACGACTGCGCACGACTTCGTGATCATGCGCAAATGATGCGGGGTATGCCTGGAACTGTCAATACACGCGGAGGGCGAAGGCCGGATGCGACAGAAAAAAAGCCGGACCCGAAGGGCCCGGCTTAGGTATTGGCCACGTGAGGCCGACACAATCACCTTCCAAGAGGGATTACTGAACACCCGCGCCACTGGAGGAGGGGGACAAATGCGCAACGCGAAGGCTCAGCGTGCAAACATTATGGGCTTGGCCAGCGTCATGCAGCAACAGCCGAGGCCGCATGTCAGTCATGCGGAAATCAGGACGGCCAGCGCTGCGCCTTGCTCACCACGAAGTCGCGGAACACCTGCACGCGCGCGACCGTCTTCAATTCCTCGGGATAGACGAAGTAGGTGTCGAGCTGGATCGAATCCGACTCGCCGAACAGTTGCACGAGTTTGTTCTGTTCCTCGACGAGATAGTCCGGCAGCGCAGCGATGCCGAGGCCCTGCTGACAGGCGCGCACGAGACCGAGGATGTTGTTGACCTTGAAATAGGCTTCGCGCGGGCCGGAGCCGTTGCGTCCGGCTTCGATCAGCCAATTGCGATTCTGAAGATGCGGCGCGAAGCTGCCGTCGCTCAGCGTGATGATGCGGTGGGAGTCGAGCTCCTCCAGCGTGCGCGGCGTTCCGAAGCGCTTGATGTATTCCGGCGAGCAATAGGCGTGGAAGCCCATCGCGAACAGCTTGCGCTGGATCAGGTCCGGCTGCGTCGGCTTGCGGGTGCGGATCGCGACATCGGCCTCGCGCATCGACAGGTCGAGCTCCTCGTCGGTGACGATCAGCGAGATGCGGATCTCCGGATAGAGCGCGGTGAACTCGCCGAGCCGCGGGATCAGCCAGTTGATGCCGACGCCGGGCGTGGTGGTGATCTTGAGGTCGCCGCTCGGCCGCTCGCGGCTGTCGGTCAGCTTGGCGCGCGCCGCCTGCAGCTGCATGAACACGTCATGCGCGGTGCGGAAGAGCAGGTCGCCCTGCTCGGTGAGGATCAGGCCGCGGGCGTGGCGGTGAAACAGCGAGACCGAGAGCTCCTGCTCCAGCGCCGAGACCTGGCGCGAGACCGCCGATTGCGACAGGCCGAGCTGCTCGCCCGCATGCGTGAAGCTGCCCGCTTCCGCCGCCGCGTGAAACACCTTCAGCTTGTCCCAATCCATATCCGTAAATCCGTCGCGTGTTCGAGGCATGATGTTATTCCGCTGCCGCGCGCTCGCTGGCGCGAAGGGCCAAGAAACGTTCGGCTTCGAGTGCGGCCATGCAGCCGAGGCCGGCGGCCGTCACGGCCTGGCGAAAGGTCTCGTCGGCGACGTCGCCAGCGGCGAACAGGCCGGGCACCGAGGTGGCGGTCGAGTTCGGGGCGACCTCGACATAGCCCGACGGTTTCAGCTTGACCTGGTCCTTGACCAGCTCCGTCGCCGGCGCGTGGCCGATGGCGATGAAGACGCCGTCGGCCTTCACGTCCGTGAGCGCGCCGGTCTTGACGTTCTTGAGCCGGACATGGGTAACCTTGTTCGGGTTCTCGGTGCCGCAGATCTCGTCGACGGCCGAGTCCCAGATCACCTTGATCTTCGGGTGGTTGAACAGGCGCTCCTGCAGGATGCGCTCGGCGCGGAAGTGATCGCGACGATGCACGATGGTGACCTGCGAGGCATGGTTGGTGAGGTACAGGGCCTCCTCGACCGCGGTGTTGCCTCCGCCGACCACGATCACGTCCTTGCCCCGGTAGAAGAAGCCGTCGCAGGTGGCGCAGGCCGACACACCGCCGCCCTGGAACTTGGCTTCGGACGGCAGCCCGAGCCAGCGCGCTTGCGCGCCTGTGGCGAGGATCACGGTGTCGGCGAGATAGACGTCGCCGCTGTCGCAGGTGAGGCGGAACGGCCGCTGCGCCGTCTCCAGCCTGGTGACCAGATCGGTGACGATCCGGGTGCCGACATGAACCGCCTGCTTCTCCATCTGCTCCATCAGCCAGGGCCCCTGGATCACGTCGGCGAAGCCCGGATAATTCTCGACATCGGTGGTGATGGTGAGCTGGCCGCCGGGCTGGATGCCCTGGATCAGGATCGGCTCGAGCATCGCCCGCGCGGCATAGATCGCCGCCGTGTAGCCAGCAGGGCCGGAGCCGATAATAACGACCTTTGCATGAACGGGAGCGGACATTTCGATGGACGCCTTTCACGGGGGATTTGCAGCGCGGGCGCGGAAGGTGCCGGGAGGCCTCGCGGAGGCGCTGAAATATCAGAGCTAATCTAAGCCTTCTGGTGAGCTATGCAAGAATTGCATTCCCTCTCGGCGGTTTTTTCCAACAGGGAACAAAAGTCGATTGCGTTGCACGCGCAATAAAATTGCGCTGCCCGTGCCGACTGGGCTATGAGGATTTCGACAAACCATCCAATACCGCTGCAAAGGGCAGGAGTTCCAATCACGTGTCGCGGAACCTAGACGAGATCGACCTGAAGATTCTCACCGAGATTCAGGCCGACGGTCGAATCACGAATGTCGAACTGGCCAAGCGCGTCGGCATCTCGCCGCCCCCCTGCCTGCGCCGTGTCCGGGCGCTGGAGGAGGAGGGCTACATCCACGGCTATCGGGGCCTGCTCGACGCCCGCAAACTCGGCTTCGACGTCACCGTGTTCGCGGCCGTGCACCTGTCCAGCCAGGCCGAGGCGGATTTGCGCGCTTTCGAGGATTTCGTCCGCGCCGAGCCCCTGGTGCGGGAATGCTGGATGCTGTCGGGCGAGGTCGATTTCATCCTCAAATGCGTTGCGCCTGACATGGCGACTTTCCAGGATTTCGTCACGCACCTGACTGCCGCGCCACATGTCCGCAACGTGCGGACCTCGCTGGTGCTGCACAATTCGAAGTACGAGGCGGCCGTGCCGCTGGATGTGAAGGGAAGAAGGTAGGCTTCCCGTTCTCGTGCCCCGGACGCAGCGCTTCGGGACACGAGAGATGCTGCTGCTCCACGCTCCGTCATAGAAGCTACACGCAGATACGAAAGAGGCCGCGCATCGCGCGGCCTCTTGAAAACATCGTCACACGCAGGCGGCAAATCCTTACCGCCACTCCACCTTGGTGATCTCATACGCCTTGGCGCCGCCGGGTGCGTTGACTTCGACGGTCGATCCCTTCTTCTTGCCGATCAACGCGCGCGCGAGCGGCGAGGTGATGGAGATGCGGCCCTTCTTGGCGTCGGCCTCGACCTCGCCGACGATCTGCCACACCGTCTTCTTCTCGGTGTCCTCGTCGACCAGCGTCACGGTGGCGCCGAACTTGATGGTGTCGCCGGAGAGCTTGGAAATGTCGATGATGTCGGCGCGCGCGAGCTTGTCCTCGAGCTCGGCGATGCGGCCTTCATTGTGGGACTGCTCTTCCTTCGCGGCATGATATTCCGCGTTTTCCGACAGGTCTCCGTGCGAGCGCGCCTCCGCGATATGCTCGATGATCCGCGGACGATCCACGGACTGGCGCTGCTTCAATTCTTCCCCGAGCGCGACAAAGCCGGCCTGGGTCATCGGAACCTTTTCCATCGTCTCTCTCGTCCTTCGATCGTGCGCCCCAAACGCGGGTGGGCGCCGCAACCTTGATTCGTCAGTGTTTCCGGAGCCCAACGCGGGGACTGCCGGACGTTGACAGATATGGGCTTTTAGCGCCGGAACAGAACCACCACCTGGCCGGACAGTTCCTCCGGCCATTGTGGCTTCATCGCCAATCACTTAGCAGCGGCTTCGCCGGAGCTAGCGATCAGGTTTCCGAAAAGTAGCTCTGCAGGGTACGAACCTCAAGATCCCCGCCCAAATAGGCGCGGATGCCCTGCGCGGCCGCCACGGCCCCGGAAAGAGTGGTGTAATACGGCACTTTATGCAAGAGGGCCGCGCGCCGCAGCGAACGGCTGTCGGCCAGGGCCTGCGGGCCTTCGGTGGTGTTGAAGACGAGCTGGACATCCCCGTTGGTGATGGCGTCGACGATGTGCGGCCTCCCCTCCAGCACCTTGTTCACCTTTTCGGTCGGGATGCCCTGGTCGGTCAGGAAGCGCTGGGTGCCCGATGTCGCCAGCACCTTGAAGCCGAGCGAGTGCAATTCGCGAACGGCTTCGGCGATGCGCGTTTTGTCGCTTTCGCGCACCGACACGAACACCGTGCCCTTTCGCGGCACCCGCGTGCCGCCGCCGAGCTGGCTCTTGGCGAAGGCCACCGCAAACGAACGGTCGATGCCCATGACCTCGCCGGTCGAGCGCATCTCGGGACCGAGCACCGTGTCGACGCCGGGGAAGCGCGCGAACGGGAAGACCGATTCCTTGACGCCGACGTGCTTGAGCCTGGCCTTCTTCAGCTTGAAATCGGCGAGCTTCTCGCCCGCCATGATGCGCGCGGCGATCTTGGCGACCGGCGTGCCGACCACCTTGGCGACGAACGGCACCGTGCGCGAAGCGCGCGGATTGACCTCGAGCACGTAGATCTCGCCGTCCTTGATGGCATATTGCACGTTCATCAGGCCGATGACGTCGAGGCCGAGCGCGAGCTCGCGGGTCTGCCGCTCCAGCTCCTCGATCATCTCAGGCTCGAGCGAGTGCGGCGGCAGCGAGCAGGCGCTGTCGCCGGAATGGATGCCGGCTTCCTCGATGTGCTCCATGATACCGACGATGAACGTGTCCTTGCCGTCGGAGAGGCAGTCGACGTCGATCTCGGTCGCGTCCGACAGATAGCGGTCGAACAGCAGCGGGTTCTTGCCGAGCACCGTGTTGATCTGCCCGGTCTTGTCGTTCGGATAGCGCGCCTTGACGTCGGCCGGCACCAGCTCCGGCAGCGTGCCGAGCAGATAGTCGTTCAGCTGGTTCTCCTCGCGGATGATCTGCATGGCGCGGCCGCCGAGCACGTAGGACGGGCGGACCACCAGCGGCAGGCCGAGGTCGGCGGAGACGAGCCTCGCCTGTTCGACCGAATAGGCGATGCCGTTCTTCGGCTGCTTGAGACGAAGCTTGTCGAGCACGCGCTTGAAGCGGTCGCGGTCCTCGGCGAGGTCGATGGCGTCCGGCGAGGTGCCGAGGATCGGCACTTCGGCGGCCTCCAGCGCGCGCGCCAGCTTCAGAGGCGTCTGGCCGCCGAACTGCACGATCACGCCGTGCAGCGTGCCCTTGCTGCGCTCCTTCGCGATGATCTCCAACACGTCCTCGGCGGTGAGCGGCTCGAAATACAGCCGGTCGGCGGTGTCGTAGTCGGTCGACACCGTCTCCGGATTGCAGTTGACCATGATGGATTCGTAGCCGGCGTCATGCAGCGCGAAGCAGGCGTGACAGCAGCAATAGTCGAACTCGATGCCCTGGCCGATGCGGTTGGGACCGCCGCCGAGAATGATGACCTTCTTCTTGTCGGACGGCGTGCTCTCGTCCGCCGGCGCGCCCGCAAACGGCGCCTCATAGGTCGAATACATGTAGGCGGTGGGGGAGGCGAATTCAGCCGCGCAGGTGTCGATGCGCTTGTAGACGGGGCGAACGCCGAGCGCGTGGCGCTTCGCCGTCACCTCCGCTTCCGTCGTCTCGGCGAGCACGGCGAGGCGTGCATCGGAGAAGCCCATGGCCTTGAGCGTGCGCATGCCGAAGGCGTTGCCCGGCAGGCCGTTCTTCCTGACCTTCTCCTCCATGTCGACGATGCCGCGCATCTCGCCGAGGAACCAGGGATCGATCTTGCAGGACTTGAAGATGTCCTCGTTCGACCAGCCGAGCCGCATGGCCTGGGCGACCTGGAGCAGACGGTTCGGCGTCGGCGTGCCGAGCGCGGCGCGGATGGCATTCTTGTCGTCGTCGCGGCCGAGGCCCTCGATTTCGATCTCGTCGAGGCCGGTCAACCCGGTCTCGAGCCCGCGCAGCGCCTTTTGCAGGCTTTCCTGGAAGGTGCGCCCGATCGCCATGACTTCGCCGACCGACTTCATCGACGTGGTCAGCGTGGTCGAGGCGCCCGGGAATTTCTCGAAGGCGAAGCGGGGCACCTTGGTGACGACGTAGTCGATGGTCGGCTCGAACGAGGCCGGCGTGGCGCCGCCCGTGATGTCGTTGGCGATCTCGTCCAGGGTGTAGCCGACGGCGAGCTTGGCGGCGACCTTGGCGATCGGAAAACCGGTGGCCTTCGAGGCCAGCGCGGAGGAGCGCGACACGCGCGGATTCATCTCGATGACGACCATGCGGCCGTCTTCGGGATTGACGCCGAACTGCACGTTGGAGCCGCCGGTCTCGACGCCGATCTCGCGCAGCACCGCCAGCGAGGCGTCGCGCATGATCTGGTATTCCTTGTCGGTCAGCGTCAGCGCCGGCGCCACCGTGATGGAATCGCCGGTGTGCACGCCCATCGGATCGAGGTTCTCGATCGAGCAGACGATGATGCAATTGTCGTTCTTGTCGCGCACGACCTCCATCTCGTACTCTTTCCAGCCGAGCACGGATTCTTCGATCAGCACTTCGTTGGTGGGAGACGCATCGAGGCCGCGTTCGATGATGTCGAGGAACTCTTCCTTGTTGTAGGCGATGCCGCCGCCGGTGCCGCCCATGGTGAAGGAGGGGCGGATGATCGCGGGCAGGCCGATCTCGGACAGTGCCATCATCGCCTGTCCGAGCGCATATTCCTGATAGCGCTTGCGGCGGTCGCCTTCGCCGAGTGTCCATTGCCGGTCGAGCTCTTCGAGCGCCGCGCCCGACAGCTTCTCGCGTTCGGCATGGTATTTGTCGCGGAACGACTTCTTCAGCTCGGACGCGTTGGCGAGCCGCGACTTCGGCGTCTGCAGCCCGATCTTCTCCATGGCGTTGCGGAACAGCTGGCGGTCTTCGGCCTTGTCGATCGCGTCGGCGGTGGCGCCGATCATCTCGACGTCGAACTTCTCCAGTGTGCCCTGGCGGCGCAGCGACAGCGCGCAGTTCAGCGCGGTCTGTCCGCCCATGGTCGGCAGCAGCGCGAAGCCGCCGGGAACGACGTGACGTTCCTTCTCGATGATCTTGGCGACGATCTCGGGCGTGATCGGCTCGATATAGGTCGCATCGGCCAATTCCGGGTCGGTCATGATCGTGGCCGGGTTGGAATTGACGAGGACGATGCGATAGCCCTCTTCCTTCAGCGTCTTCACCGCCTGCGTGCCCGAATAGTCGAACTCGCAGGCCTGGCCGATCACGATGGGACCGGCGCCGATGATCAGGATGGTCGAGATGTCGGTTCGTTTGGGCATCACCGCTCACGGGCTGGAATCTGGGCACAAAAAAAGGGCGCGCTTGCCGCGCGTCCCCATTTGGCGAGAGCGCGGGGTCTCCCTCGCGCGCGGGTGGGTCTTAGACCAGTTTTAGGGGCGGCGAAACCCCGAAAAATGCCCATCAACCGCCAATTTTGCAGGGGTTTGGGGGGTGCCAGCCGGCAGTCCGTCTTCGCTTGCGCTTCGCTCCAGCTACGCCGGACACGCTTGGCCCCTACGGGCCTTGCGTGGCTGCGCCACGCGTAGCCCCGCAGGGGCCAAGCGTGGAGACCCGGCCTGGATTTGAACCAGGATGAAGAGCGATGCACCGCCCCCGCGTAGACACTTCCGCCACCGGGCCATCAGGATTATTCCCGATCGGCGTGTGACAAGCTACCATGGCTGGTTTTTATGCTTAACGGACCAGAGATGGCCGGGCGATGAAGGTCATGCGCCAGCGATTGTGGCCGATATTGCCTTGGGCGCGCTGGACCGCGAATCCGGCCGCCTTCAGCTTGGCGGTGATCTCGTCCTCGCTGTAGCGCTGCAGCCCGATTTTCGAACGCAGCTGCCGGTAATCCGACAGCGCGGTGCTGATCAGCCCGATCAGCGCGTCCTTCAGGAAGCCGTGGCGCAGGCCGAAGCCGAGCAGGGCCATGACGTCCCTGCCCATGCCGACATTGGGCTGGAGAATGTCGCCGAGCACCAGCTTGCCGGAGGGCTTCAGGATACGGCGGATGTTGAGGAGGGCGGCGTCGAGCTCCTCCGGCGTCATGTATTGCGCGACCGAGTTCATCACCACGAGGTCGATCGACTGGTCCTGCATCTTGCGGATGTCGTCGAGCGAGCGGACGCGGATCTTGGTGTTCGGGGCAAACCGCGCGATCAGCCGCCCACGCACGCCCGGCGCAGGCTCGGCCAGGATCAGCTTGCCGCAGGCGGCCGCCACCTCGTTCGCCGACAGCGCTTCCCCACAGGCATAGTCCAGCACCGTCGCATCGGGCGAGGGGATGTAGCCGATGATGTCCCGCGCAATGATCTGGAAGTGCAGGTCGCGATGCAGCTTGCTGACATAGATCGTATGCGTCGAGTCGTAATAATCGATCCAATCGTCCATGGTATCCCGCCCAGCGGTTCCTATCTAGGAACCGGCGCTGCCCGCCTTGCGTTAGGGGTGCGACGGCGCGCCGTCAATGTCCGCGTCCTAACAGGAAGGTCTCCCGTGAGCAAAACCAGCAAGGTCTCGCCCGATCTCGATACACCCACTGACCTGTCGTCCGATGGGGTCAAGAAGGTCTCGGAGGCGCTCAACGTGCTTCTGGCCGACGCGTTCGCGCTTTACCTCAAGACCAAGAATTTCCACTGGCACATCAGCGGCCGGCATTTCCGCGATTACCACCTGCTGCTCGACGAGCAGTCCGACCAGATCTTCGCCACCACCGACCAGCTCGCCGAGCGCGTCCGCAAGATCGGCGGCACCACGCTGAAGTCGATCGGCCAGGTCGCAAAGCTCCAGACCATCAAGGACAACAACGAGGACTACGTCCCGCCGCGCGAGATGCTGCGCGAGCTGATGCAGGACAACAAGCACGTCGCCGCCGCGATGCGCAAGGCGCACGAGGTCTGCGACGAGGCCGGCGACGTCGCCAGCGCCAGCATCCTCGAAAACTTCATCGACGAGACCGAGCGCCGCACCTGGTTCCTGTTCGAGGCGACCCGGCAGGAAGGCGCGAACGAGGCGTAGGCCACAGGCTGCAAGGGTGGGTTAGATTAGCCGAAGGCGTAACCCACCTCTTCTGCTTCCGCGGATATTGACAGTGGTGGGTTACGCTTCGCTAACCCACCCTGCTGGACCGTGCTTGTGGCTACCGCCACAACCGCATCAATGCGCCGTCCTTCCCCGTCACGGGATCGGCCGGCGGCAACGCAACTTGTGGAATCGTCTTCAGCGCTTCCGCATGGTTTTCCGGCGTCGCCCGCGTGATCTCCATCTTTGCGCCCGGCGGATAGGCGCCGATGACGCAGAAATCGTCGCTTGCCTGGATGCATTGATGACCGGTACCGGCGGGCAGGATCGCGACGTCGCCGGCCTTGATCTTAAGCTCCCGGCCATGATCGCCGCCGAAGCGGACGCTTGCACTGCCGCGTGCAACTCCGAGCACCTCATGCACCGTCGCGTGATAATGCAGATAATCGTAGACGCCGTTGCGCCATGTCCCGCCCCAGCCGTTCGCTTCGAACAGGTTTTCGATGGTCGCTTCCGGGCGCTTCGGGTCGAGCTTCACTGCGCCCTGGTAGACCAGGAACGGAAGGATGTTGTTCGGCACGAGGCCATCGTCTTCGAACACGATGGCGAGCGGCTCGGCATTGTCGCGGACGACGGACATGGGGGCCCCTAACTGGCAACGGACCGGAATCAAGAGAGCGTAGGCCCTCTTGTTCCTCACGACACTCCATATGCCGGCTTGACCGAGATCAAGGCGCTGGCGGCCAATGGCGGGCACGCAGATCGAAGCGAAGGAGGGGGAACGCCATGTACGCATCCGACGTTGCGCAGCGTCATTTCTCGGCGGCCGTCGACGAGGCGGAGACGGCCGGCCTCGGGCACGAAGCCGTCTGCCGGGCGTTGCTCGGTTTGGTGATTTCGAAATATCTGGAGACGAGGTCGGTCGCCGACATCCAGGCGGAGCTGCGCTTCATCGCCGAGAACTGCGATCCCGACACGGATTTGATGTTCATGCGTCCGTGACGGTCGGGCCCGGCGGACTCATCCGCCGGGTGGTCGCCTTATGCGCTCTTCCTCTGCCGCATCAGGTCGGCGAAGCGCTGGAACAGGTAGTGCGAGTCGCGCGGGCCAGGTGAGGCCTCGGGGTGGTACTGCACCGAGAACACCGGCTTGCCGTCGAGCTGGATGCCGCAATTGGACCCATCAAACAAGGAAATGTGGGTCTGCGTCGCGCCCTTCGGCAGCGTCGTCTCGTCGACGGCAAAGCCGTGGTTCATCGAGGTGATCTCGACCTTGCCGGTGGTCTCGTCCTTGACGGGGTGATTGGCGCCATGATGGCCCTGGTGCATCTTCTTCGTCTTCGCGCCGACGGCGAGGCCCAGCATCTGGTGGCCGAGGCAGATCCCGAAGGTCGGCGTGCCCGACTTGATCACGTCCCGGATCACGGGCACGGCATATTTGCCGGTCGCAGCCGGATCGCCCGGACCATTGGACAGGAACACGCCGTCCGGCTTCATCGCCAGAATGTCCTCGGCTGAGGTCGTTGCCGGCACCACCGTCACCTTGCAGCCGACCCCGGCGAGCAGGCGCAGGATGTTGCGCTTGATGCCGTAGTCGATCGCGACGACGTTGAATTCCGGATTCTCCTGCCGGCCGAAGCCTTTGTCCCACAGCCAGGGCGTCTCGTCCCAGCTGAAGCGCTGGCCGGAGGTGACCAGCGGCACGAGATCCATGCCCTCGAGGCCCGGCCATTCCCGCGCTTCCTCCTTCAGGCCATGCAGGTCGAACTCGCCGGTCCTGGAATGCGCGATCACTGCGTTGGGCATGCCCTTGGAGCGGATCAGCGCGGTCAGCGCGCGGGTGTCGATGCCGGAGAGGCCGATGATGCCGCGCGCCTTCAGCCAGCCGTCGAGATGCTTGGTGGCGCGGTAGTTCGAAGGATCGGTGATCGCGGTGCGCAGGATCACGCCGCGCGCGCCCGGCGTCGCCGCCATGTTCACCGTCTCGATGTCGTCCTCGTTGGTGCCGACATTGCCGATATGCGGGAAGGTGAAGGTGATGAGCTGTCCGGCATAGGAAGGATCGGTGAGGATCTCTTCATAGCCGGTCATCGCGGTGTTGAAGCAGACTTCACCGACGGCGTGGCCTTCGGCGCCGAGACCGAAGCCCTCGAGCACCGTGCCGTCGGCAAGCACGAGGAGCGCGGTCGGTTTGTGGTCCGGCCAGGCGGTATCGTTGTCATGTTGTGTCATGAGCCCGCTTCATAGTCCCCGCAGGCGCCGGCGTCAAAGCGGAGAAGCGCCGATTCACATGCGTTTTTGCATATTTGACAGCCCGTCTCGGGCACTTAAGCTCGGCCGCACAATTTCCGGCAATTTCCTGGGCTTGCGAGGCAACAATGGACCAGACCACCCCGATTCTGCTGGTTCCGGGGCTGGCCTCCTCGGCCAGGATCTACGCCCCGGTGATCCCGCCGCTATGGCGGTTTGGCCCCGTGATGATCGCCAACCACATCCGCGACGACAGCATCGCGGCGATCGCCCGCCGCATTCTCGCCGAGGCGCCGCCGCGCTTCGCCCTCGCCGGCCATTCCATGGGCGGCTACATCGCCTTCGAGATCATGCGCCAGGCGGGCGAGCGCGTGACCAGGCTCGCGCTGATCAACACGCAGGCGCGGCCCGACACGCCAGAGGCGACCGCGCGCCGATATGCCCAGATGGAGCGCGCCAGGCGCGGCGAGCTCCGCGCCGTCTGCGAGGAGAGTTTTCCGGAGCTCGTGCATCCGTCGCGGCGCGATGATGCCGATATTCTCGCGCTCGTGCATGCGCAGGACGAGGACGTTGGCGTCGAAGGCTATCTGCGGCAGCAGACCGCAATCATCGCACGGGCGGATTCGCGCCCGACGCTTTTAGCCATCAAATGTCCGACGCTGGTGTTGACTGGCGATACCGACAACACCATTCCGAACGCTTTCTCCAAGGAGATGGCCGAAGGCATCGCCGGCGCCAGGCTCGTGATCCTCGATCGCTGCGGGCACCTGCCGCAAGCCGAACAGCCGGAAGCGACAGTGCGGGCTCTTACCGAATGGCTCGGAACCGAGGTTGTCTGAAGGCCACGAACGGCCTAGATCAGACGTCGGATATTCGAAGGGATCACGATCATGCTGCGCGACGACATCAACAATGCGGTCAAGGAGGCCATGAAGGCCAAGGACGAGCGCAAGCTGTCCACGCTGCGCATGGTCAACTCGACCATCAAGAATGCCGACATCGATGCCCGCGGCAACGGCAAGCCGCCGCTGTCGGACGCCGACATTCTCGCCGTGCTGCAGAAGATGATCAAGCAGCGCCAGGAGGCGGTCGAGCTCTACGACAAGGGCGGCCGCGCGGAGCTTGCCGCGCAGGAGCGCGAGGAGATCGCGGTGATCTCGGCATATCTGCCCAAGCAGATGTCCGAGGACGACGTGAAGAAGGCGATCGCGGACGCGATCGCCGAGACCGGCGCTAGCGGCATGAAGGACATGGGCAAGGTCATCGCCGTGCTGCGCGCGAAATACGCCGGCCAGATGGATTTCGGCAAGGCGTCGGGCCTGGTGAAGGCCGCGTTGTCGGGCTAGCCGTCATTCCGGGGCGTGCGAAGCACGAGCCCGGAATCCATCGGGCCGCCAACTCTGTTGATCAATGGATTCCGGGCTCGCGCTACGCGCGCCCCGGAATGACAAGAAGAACAAGGGAGGCAACCGATGACCGCCATCAAACCGTTCCGCATCGACATCAGCGACGATATCCTCTTCGATCTCAAGTCACGCCTCGCTCGCACGCGCTGGCCGGATGCGGAGCTGGTCGACGACTGGAGCCAGGGTGCGCCGCTGAAATGGATCCGGGAGATCTGCGCCTATTGGGCCGACGGTTACGACTGGCGAGACCGCGAGGCAAAACTCAACCGCTTCGAGCAGTTCGCCACCGAGATCGACGGGCTCGACATTCACTTCATCCATGCGCGCTCGAAGGAGCGGTCCGCGCTGCCGCTGATCATCACCCATGGCTGGCCGGGCTCGATCGTCGAGTTCCAGAAAGTGATCGCGCCGCTCACCGATCCCGCCGCGCATGGCGGCAATCCTGCCGATGCCTTCCACGTGATCTGTCCGTCGCTGCCGGGCTTCGGCTTCTCCGCCAGGCCGAAGACCACCGGCTGGGGCGTCGACCGCATCGCCGCGGCCTGGGCGAAGCTGATGGACCGGCTCGGCTATGCGCGCTACGGCGCGCAAGGCGGCGATTGGGGTTCGGCGGTGACGACATCGCTCGGCGCCCAGGACCCCACGCATTGCGCCGGCATCCACATCACGCTCGCCTTCAATGCGGCGCCCAAGGTCGAGGGCGAGCCGACGGCTGAGGAGAAGCGCGCTCTCGCCGGCCTCAAGCACTATGTCGATCTCGACTCCGGCTACTCCAAGCAGCAGTCCACGCGCCCGCAGACGCTCGGCTATGGCCTCACGGATTCACCGAGCGGGCAGGCGGCCTGGATCCTGGAAAAGTTCTGGGCCTGGACCGACTGCAACGGGCACCCTGAGAACATCTTCAGCAAGGACGAACTGCTCGACAACGTCATGCTGTATTGGGCGACGCAGACGGCGACCTCCTCGGCGCGGCTCTACTGGGAGAGCTTTGGCAAGCGCCGCACCACGCCGGTGGTGAAGGTGCCGACGGGCGTCGCGGTGTTTCCCAAGGAGATCGTCACGCCGGTGCGGCGCTGGATGGAGCCGAACTTCCCGGACATCACCCACTGGAGCGAGATAGAGAAGGGCGGTCATTTCGCCGCCTTCGAGCAGCCGGAGCTGTTCGTGCGCGATGTCAGGAAGTTCTTCGCGACGGTGCGGTGAGCTGCGTCCCCAATCGTCATGCCCGGGCTTGTCCCGGGCATCCACGGCCTTAAACTGATTGCCAAGAAGAGCGTGGATGGCCGGAACAAGTCCGGCCATGACGCCGAGACGGTGGAAACGACCAGGCCCATGCTCACCGAAGCCGCAACCTACGACGAGCTCTACCGCAATTTCCGCTGGGACATCCCCGCGCGCTTCAACATTGCGGAAGCGTGCTGCGATCGCCATGCCGACGGCACGGGGCGACTTGCGCTGATCTATGTCGACGAGAACGGCGCTACCAGCCGCACCTCCTTCGACGAGATCGCCGAGATGTCGCGCCGCTTCGCCAATGTGCTGAAGGCGGACGGGCTTTCCCGTGGCGACCGCGTCGCGGTGTTCCTGTCGCAGTCCCGGGAATTGCCGATCGCACACATGGCGGCGTTCCGCTCCGGCATGATTTCGATCCCGCTGTTCGCGCTGTTCGGCGAGGACGCGCTGGAATTCCGGCTGTCGAATTCGGAGGCGAAAGCCATCGTCACCGACGAAGGCGGCTGGGAGAAGCTCGCAAAAATTCGCGATCGCCTGCCCGAGCTGAAGACGATCTATGTGGTTGGCGAGCGCGCACCGGCGGGAACGACGTCGTTCCGGGATGCGGTGAAGGCCGCATCGGCCGACTTCGCGTGGATCGACACCTCGTGCGATGATCCCGCGCTGATCATCTACACCTCGGGCACGACGGGCAATCCGAAGGGGGCGCTGCACGCGCACCGCGTCGTGCTCGGTCATCTGCCGAACGTGGAGATGTGTCACAACTTCCTGCCGAGGCCCGGCGATCTCATGTGGACGCCGGCCGACTGGGCCTGGATCGGCGGGCTCATCAACGGCCTGTTCGCGTTCTGGTATCACGGCATTCCCCTCGTCGGTCACCGCGCGCGAAAATTCGAGCCGCAGGCGGCGATGCAGATGATGGCCGATCTTTCCGTGCGCAACGTCTTCCTGCCGCCGACCGCGCTGAAGCTGATGCGGCAAGCCGGCGTGAAGCACGCGGGCGTCAAGCTGCGCAGCATCTTTACGGGCGGGGAGTCGCTCGGCGGCGAATTGCTCGGCTGGGTGCGCGAGACGTTCGGCATCGACGCGCATGAAGTGTTCGGCCAGACCGAGTGCAATCTCGTGATCGGCAGCAATTCGAACCTGTTTCCGATCCGCCCCGGTTCGATGGGCAAGGCGACGCCGGGCTTCGACGTCCGCATCGTCGACGACAGGGGCGAGGAATTGCCGCGCGGGCAGCGCGGCATCATCGGCGTGCGCCAGCCATGCCCCGTGACCATGCTCGAATATTGGCGCAATCCGGAGGCGACGGCGAAGAAATATGCCGGCGAGTTCCTGCTGACCGGCGATCTCGGCATGCAGGACGAGGACGGCTATTTCTGGTACGTCAGCCGTGAGGACGACGTCATCACCACCGCCGGCTATCGCGTCGGCCCATCCGAGATCGAGCACACGCTGATGAAGCATCCGTCGGTCGCGATGGCCGCCGTCGTCGGCATCCCCGATCCGATCCGCACCGAATCGATCAAGGCCTGGATCGTGCTGCGGCCCGGCTTTGCCGGCAGCGATGCGCTCGCGCGCGAGATCCAGGAGTTCGTCAAAGTGCAGCTCGCAGCCCACGAATATCCGCGTTTCGTCGAGTTTGCCGAGACGCTGCCGATGACGGCGACGGGCAAGGTGCTGCGGCGTGAGCTGCGGGCAAAAGGTTAGCTTCCTGCAATGGCAAGGGCGCCTCAAGCCGCGGGACTCCACCGCGCCTCACTGACGAAGCTGCACGATCTGGATGCGGCGCTCGAGCTCATGTATTACGGCTGGCGCGGGATGACGCTGGAGGCCGACGCATATCTTGCGAAGCAGGGGCTGTCGCGTCCGCACCATCGTATCCTCTACGTGGTGGCGCGCCGGCCCGATATCGCGATCGGCGCGCTGATCGAGATCCTCGGCATTTCCAAGCAAGCCCTCAACCGGCCGCTCAATCTGCTCTTGGAGCGCAAGCTCCTGACCTCGAAGCGTTCGCCCGAACAGCACCGTTCGAAACTGCTGCGCCTGACGGAATCGGGGCGGCGCATCGAGCAGCGGGCCTCGGATCACGAGCGCAAGGTGCTGCGCGAGGCGTTCGATCGCGTCGGGGCATCGGGTGCGGCCGGGTGGATGGGCGTGATGGAGGCGATCGCCGACAACAACTGACGGAATTCTCAAGTCAACATGATTGACATGAGGCGCGGGCTTTGCCACTTTCCCTGCCAGGGAGGATCCGTGTCATGAGCGGACAGGCAATGAGCCGCGCGACTGCCGAAGGCTTTGTCGCGGCGTGGTGCGCGAATTGGTGCAGGGTCGATCGACGCGGTCGTCGCCCATTTCGCCGAGGATGCGCAGATGCGCAGCCCTCTCGCCCTCACACTGACGGGTTCTCCTGTGGTCACCGGCGCCGAGAACATCCGTGCCTACTGGCGGAAGGCCTATGGCCACGTCGAAAGCGCCGACCTGAAGATCCTGAGCTGGAGCTGGGACGAGGCGATCGCGCGCCTGACGGTGTGGTGGCAGCTGGGCGACACGCGCGCCAGCGAATTCATGGATTTCGACGAAACGGGGCGCGTCGCGCGCAGCGAAGCCTTCTATGGAAAATGACGATGCATGTTTCTGATCTCGTCCTGCTTCTCAACACGCTCTGGTTCGTCGGTGCCTTCATCCAGTTCAGCATCGCGCAAGCCAACACGTTGAAGATCCTGCTGCCGCGGGAAGAGCGCAGCAATCCGATCGCGCCGACCCTGGCGGCCAGCGTGGCGTTCCTGGGCGGGATGAATCTGCCGATCGGGCTCCTGTCGCTCTATCTTCTGGCCGCCCGTCCATCGTTCTTCCAGCCGAGCGAAGCGCAGCTCGCGCTGTTCCTGTTCTTCGCCGCCTGCCATTTCAGCCAGTTCGCCTATAACGTTCCGGTGCTGATGCGCGGCGGCCGCGTCGGGGTGGCCTACTGGCCCGTGTTGAAGGGCCCGATGCTCCGGATCTTCGTCATCGACGCGGTCCTGTTCGCGGCCAATCTCGGCGTGGCGCTCCAGCTCGCGATCGGCTCCTGATCTACCGCGACGGCTCCGAGAGGGCGGCCCGCAGCATTGCAGCAATATCCTTGCGCCGGAACGGCTTGGTCAGAATGCGGGCGTCGCCGATCTGGTCGGGCGTCCTGACGGGACTCTGGCTGTAGCCGGAGGTGAAGAGAACCTTGAGACCAGGTCGCAGGCCTGTTGCCTGCCTCGCCAGCTCCGGTCCGAACATGCCGCCGGGCATCACGACATCAGTGAACAGCAACTGGATGTCTCCGGGCTGGCGCAGCACATCCAGCGCCGCCGGCCCGTTCGATGTCGCGATGACGCGGTAGCCGAGCGCCTTCAGCTCGCTCTCGACATAGGCGCGCACCATGTCGTCGTCCTCGACGACGAGGATCGTCTCGTGTCCATCGGGTGCGGCGACCTGCTCTGCCGGCAGCGGTTCCTCATTCGGCGGCGTCGCGAGGCGGGGAAAGAACAGCCTGACGACGCTGCCTTGACCCGGTTCGGATTGCATTTGCACCAGCCCGCCGGATTGTCGCGCAAACCCGTAGACCATGCTGAGGCCGAGGCCGGTTCCCTTGCCGACCTCCTTGGTGGTGAAGAATGGTTCGAACGCGCGCCCCAACACCTCGCGGCTCATGCCGGTCCCCGTATCCTGCACGGCCAGCATCACATAGTCGCCCGGCCGCGGCTCGCCGTTGACGTCGAGGTCGGATTCACCGAGCGAGATGTTTCGTACCTCGACCATCAGCTTGCCGCCGTCGGGCATCGCATCGCGCGCGTTGAGCACGAGGTTGAGCACGGCCGTCGCCAATTGGCTGGGATCGACGCTGGCGAGCCATAGATCCGGCGCGAGCGTGAAGCTGCAGTCGATGTGCTCGCCCAGGGTCCGCCGCAGAAACTGCTTCATGCCGCTCACCTGCTCGGCGATGTCGATCTCTCGCGGTTGCAGCGGTTGCTTGCGCGCGAAGGCGAGCAGGCTCCTCGTCAGGTCGGAACCGCGCTCGGCGGCGGTCGCAATGTCGTCAGCGATCCGCTGCAATTCCTTGTTGCCCGCAAGCCTGTCGGCGAGGTGCTCCGAGTTGCCGAGAATGACGGTCAGGAGATTGTTGAAATCGTGCGCCACGCCGCCGGTGAGCTGGCCCATGGCTTCCATCTTCTGGGACTGGCTGAGCTTGTGGCTGAGATCCGCGATGGCGGCGCGCTGCTGCTCGAGCGATTCGGCCGTGCCGTTGAGCAGGGTCATCAATCCGCCGAGTTCGCCGCCCGGGTGGGGCTCCGGAATGCGCGCGCTGAGATCGCCGCGCCCGAGGCTCTTGGCCATGGCGGCGAGCCGTCCGACTTGGCGCCCGACGCTCACGGTCGCGAGGATCCAGACACCGGCGAGCAACAGAAGCGAAGCCACCGCAAGGATTGCCGTGTCCTCCAACAGCCGGCGATTGGCCACCGCCAGCAGCCCGTCCTTGGATCGGCCGACCAGGATGGTGAGGCCGGCCTTGCGGATCGAAGGTGAGCGGGCAACGGCCCAGATCTGTGTATGGCCCGCGCCGTCGCTCACCTCGCGAAACGGCTCGCGATCGGGCGCTGCCGCAAAGCGGAACAGGTCGGAATCTGCAATGGATCCGCCGACGGGCACACTCCAGCCGCCGCCCTTGGGGGCGACCAGCACCGTACCTTTGGCGTCGATCAGCAGGATGTCCTTCTCGGCGAGCAGCCGCTTGTCGTGAAATTCTGCGAACTTGTTGAGGTTGAACGACGCGAGCAGCACGAATTTCAGTGCACCCGCCTCCGATCGCACGGGATAGGCGATCTGCAGCACCGATAGCCCGGTGAGCCGGCCGAACACCGGCTCCACTGCGACGACGCCATGAAGACCTTTCACCTGCTTGAAATAGCCGCGGTCATTCAGGTCGAGCGTGCGGTTGGTCCGCAGCGAGTCGCAGAACAGACTTCCGTCGGGATCGATGGTCAGGATGCCCGTGAACTGCGGGTATTCTTCGCGGACATCAGACAGAAATGCCGAGCACGCCGCCTTGTCGCGCGTGTCGAGATCGCGGGCACGGGCGAGCCCATAATGAAGCTGGGCGGTGCCCTTGATCTTCTCGTCCAAATCGCCCGCGATGTCGTCGGCGGATGCGACCAGATTGGCCAGTGCCGCGTCGATCTCACTGGCCCGGTTCTGCACGAAACGGAGTCCGATCAGGATCGCCGGCACGAGCATGGCCGCGATGACGAGGATCAGTAACCGGGTACGCAGGCTCATCGGTGGGCGATCGGCTCTCAGGCGAGGGGTGCTCGGAGGTACAATTTGAGGCACGATCATCTGCCCCGTCCATAGTCATCGTCGCGAATATCGCACCAAAGGCCAAGATTTCGCATTGGGATCATCGTCTCGTCGCCGCTCTCTTCGCGCCGGCCGGCATCAAGTTGCGCCTCGGCGTGGCGGCGCTAATATCGCGGCAAGCGCGCAACGAAAAAACGCGCCGGTTTGCGGAGGAAGCTGATGTCCATCTCGGGCAAGGTCGATCCGGTGGTGCGTCCCGTGGCGGCGACCGACATCGCCGAGGCGCTGGTCGAAGGCCTGCGCGACTTCCAGGCGCTACCTCTTTACGGTGTCTGCTTCGGCACGCTCTACGCCGCCGGCGGCATCGCCATCATGCTCTGCCTCACTGCCTTCGGCATGGTCTATCTGGTCTATCCCCTTGCCGCCGGTTTCGCGCTGATCGGGCCGTTCGTGGCGATCGGCCTCTACGAAATCAGCCGCCGCCGCGAGCGCGGCGAGCCGGTCTCATTCGGTGCGATCTGGTCGGCGATCCGTTCGCGCAGCGAGATCGGGTGGATGGCCTTCGTGACGCTGTTCGTGTTCGTGGTCTGGATGTACCAGGTGCGGCTCCTGATCGCGCTGCTGCTGGGCCTCAATGCCTCGTTCTCGAGCTTGCAGGAGTTCATGACGGTGGTGCTGACGACCAACGAAGGCCTGCTGTTCCTTGGTATCGGCAACGCGGTCGGTGCCGTGCTGTCGCTGATCCTGTTCTCGCTGACCGTGGTGTCGTTTCCGCTGCTGCTCGATCGCGACGTCGATTTCGTCACGGCCATGGTGACGAGCGTGCGCGCGGTGGTGACGAGCCCGCTGCCGATGATCTCGTGGGCCGCGCTGATCGTGATGCTGCTGATCGTTTCGGCGCTGCCCTACTTTCTCGGGCTGATCGTGACGCTGCCGGTGCTTGGGCATGCGACCTGGCATCTCTACCGGCGGCTGGTGGCGCCGGTCGCCTGAGAGGGAGCCGGTCGCAACGGTCAGGCGCTCACCCGCTTGCGGAATTTCGCCTGGCGCGTCTTGTCCCGGCCAAGCAGAGCGGAGCGGGTGCGTCCGCCATCAGGGAACCTCGTCGGTCCAGACCTTGAAATTGACCAGAGTATTCGGACCGAAGGTCTGGGTGATCGGGACGTCTGCGGCATCGCGTCCCTGCGCGATCAGCACGCGGCCGATCCGCGGTGTGTTGTTGCGGGGATCGAACATGCGCCAGCTTCCGCCGATGAACGCCTCGAACCAGGCAGCGAAGTCTCCTGGAGGCCATGGCTGCGGCGTGCCGATGTCACTGAGATAACCGGTGCAGTAACGCGCCGGGATGTTCATGCAGCGGCAGAGCGCGATGGCGAGATGGGCATAGTCGCGGCAAACGCCCCTGCCTTCCTCGTAGGCCTCCCGGGCCGTCCTGGTTGCGCGCGCGTGCTCATAGCCGAATGTGATGTGATGATGAACGAAATCGCAGATCGCCTGGACCCGCGCCGAGCCCGGTGGCGTCTTCTCGAACAACTTCCATGCGATATTCGTCAGGTGATCGGTGTCGCAGTAGCGACTGCCGAGCAGATAGACGAGCGTGTCGGTCGGCAGCGCTTCGACGGCATGTTGAACCGCGTCAGGGAACGCGGGGTCGGGCAAGCCGCTGTCGCGAATGATGCCGTCGGCGGCAAGGCGGAAGGCGCCCGGCGGAGCCACGATGCGGCTGCACCAATTGCCGAAGAGGTCGCGATAGGGAGTAATGGTCACCGGGGGGCTGGTGGTGAGCAAGTCGGGCACGATGACATCGGAGGCGCGCGTGAAATGCGTGCCCAACACCATCATCATAGGCGTCGGCTGCGGGAATTCGTACAGCATCTCGAACCCGACGCGGAGCTTCATGCGGTACGTTCCCTTGGCTGCGCCTTTAACATGGCTACGAAGCTGTCGAGCACAAGACTTCGCTGGCATTGTTTCGATCGGGCGATGCATCTGGCGCTCAAAGGCGCGTGCGGGCGAGAAATAGATGGCCAATTGCCGTGAATGCGCGCACGGTGCGGCAACGTTCGAAAGGCTGTCGCTTCTGCGGACACGCAGCTCCTCGACCGTGCGCGGGCGACCTGAGATGGCTCAGTCCCCGCACCGTGGACCGAGCACATCGCGACGCCGTAGGGCGGTCGTTTTGTGCATTGCCCGTTTCGGCGGGGGAACGGGCGCCTGCTGCATTGCCTGAAACGTCACCGCGATTCGATTTGAGGTCGAACGCCAACCGAAAGCACCAGATGCAAATTCTTTCTCCACGGCAGGTCAAGACGGACGAAGCGCTTCGGCTCGGAGTTGAGTCCGGCTGGTACGCGATCAAGGTCAGCGGGACCTTTGTCTCGGGCCCGCACGAGTCGGAAGCGGATTGCCGTCGCAAGATCGACGAGATTTACCCGCCGCTGACCAAGAAGCGATGAGCAGGCGGAGTCCGGCCGCTACGGTATCTTGATCCCCATCGCCTTCAATGCTTCCAGCATCTTGACTGGCGGCGACATCTTGATCTGCGGCGCCTTACCCGTCTCCAGCAGGCTCTTCAGCCCCGACAGGATCGCGGGCCAACCGGTGCGGCCGCCTGAGAGGATATCCTCGCTGAGTTGACGATCATGACGCTGGCTCAGGGTGAGACGGACGGCCTCGCCGGCGGGCTCGATCTCGTAGGTGACGAGCGTGGTGCCGAGTTTCTCGACGAGGTCGGGCCAGTTGACGTTCCAGGTCACCGTGAGCCTCTTGGGCGGATCGTATTCGAAGACTTTGCCCGAGATGTGCTTCGATCCGTCCGGCGCGCGCACGATGAACGTGCCGCCGAGCCGGGGCTCCATCTCCACTGCGAACCCGGAAAAGTACTCCCGGCTGAACTCGGCCGACGTCAGAGCCTGCCACACCTTCTCCGGCGTGGAGGCGATGTAGATTGTGTAGACGGTGAGCGGCTTGAACTGGTCGAGATCCATCGCGCATCAAATCCTTTGTTGAGCAGGCTTATTCCTCGCGCTTCTCCAACTGACGTTTCAATTCACTGAGCGCAGCGAGCTTGCCGCGTTCGAATTTCTTGATCCAGCGTTCGCCGACCTGATGGATGGGCACGGGGTTGAGGTAGTGCAGCTTCTCGCGGCCATGTCTGATGGTCGAGACCAGATTGGCCTTCTCCAGAATGACAAGGTGCTTGGCAACGGCCTGACGCGTCATCGCGAGGCCCTCGCAGAGTTCGTTCAGTGTCTGGCCGTTCCTGGCGTGAAGCCTGTCCAGCAGCGACCGTCGTGACCCATCGGCGAGCGCTCTGAAGACTTCATCCATGGTTGCGCATGATAGGCAACCAAATAGTTGCATGTCAAGATACCGTTCGTGGCGCGCCTGATCGGCTGCGAGCGGGGAGAGGAACGAGCAAGCTTCCGTTCCCGCCTCCGCCATGCATTAATGCGCGCAAACCGCAGCGAGTCCTCCCATGATGTCCATGCAAGCCTATCTCGCCTTCGTCGCCGCCTGCATTGCGCTGGCGCTGCTGCCAGGGCCGATCGTCACCCTCGTCATCGCCAATGGCTTGCGCCACGGCACGCGTGCGGCGCTCATCAACGTGGTCGGCGCGCAAGCGGGCCTTGCCATCGTGATCGGCATCGTCGCGGTCGGCCTGACCTCGCTGATGGCAACCATGGGCTATTGGTTCGACTGGGTGCGCTTTGCCGGCGCCGCTTATCTCGTCTGGCTCGGCATCAAGCTGATCTGGGCGCCGGTCGAAGGCGTCGACATCGACGCGCCGCCACCGCCGCCGCGCGGCGGCTTCTTCCTGCAGGGATTCCTGGTGCTGCTGTCGAACCCCAAGGTGCTGGTGTTCTTCGGCGCCTTCATTCCGCAGTTCATGGACATGAACCAGCCGCACTTTCCGCAGGTCGCGCTGCTGGGCGCCACCTTCATGGTGACGGCGGTCATGACAGATGCGCTCTACGCCATCGCCGCCGGCCGCGCCCGAAAATTCTTCTCGGCACGCCGCACGCGGATGATGTCGCGCATCTCCGGCGGCTTCATGATCGGCGGCGGCATCTGGCTGGCGCTGACACGGGCGAAGTGAGTATCACGCCATTCCGTCCTTGCGCAGCGTTGCTGCGATCTCGCGCAGGATCCGCGCCAGCCGCTCGGCCCATTGCTGCTGGCCGGTCTCGTCGGTGATCAGGTCCTGGCGAATTTCGAGGCCGGTGTTCATCAGACCGCGGGCCTCGCCGTGGACCGGGATGGTGTAGTCGGTGACGTCGCTCACCGCATAAGGCTGGTTGTCGCCGACGACGAGGCCGCTCTCGCCCCGCAGGTGCTGCAGCATCAGCCGCGGCAGCACGGTGTCGCGGTGATAGAGCGTGCCGATGTGCCAGGGCCGCGGATCGCCGTGATAGACGGGCGTGAAGCTGTGCAACGCCACCAGCACCGTCGGCTTGCCCGCCCGCCCGCGCGCATCGATCGTCGCGCCGATCCGGCCGTGGTAGGGATCGAAGATCTCGCGCCGGCGCATCTCCTTGGCCGCGGCCGATAGATTCTCGTTGCCGGGGATCGCGGTCGCCTCGGAGATCACAGGGATCGAGCTCGCAGCGCCCGGCGGGCGATTGCAGTCGATCACGAGGCGCGAATAGCGCTGCGCGATCAGATGCGCATCCAGCATGCGCGCGAGCCGCTCGGCGACACCGGCGATGCCGACGTCCCAGGCGATGTGCCTGACAAGCTCGCCTTCCGCGAGGCCGAGATCGCCGAGCGCGCGCGGCAGCACCCGTCCATAATGATCCGCGGTGAGCAGGAAGGGCGATGCGCCTGCCGCATTCACCTCATGCACGGGCGGAATGTCGCCCTCGCCGAGCAATTGGTCGGTCGCCTCGGCTGTGTCGAAAGCCATCCTGATTTGCCTATGGAGGAACAATTTGTGTAAACGGATTAGCGGTATCGCGCCGTCGTCGCAATGTTGGAACACCATGAGCTCCGATCGCCTCTTCGTCTACGGCACCCTGATGCGGGGCTTCGACCATCCGATGGCGCGGCTGCTCGCGGGCCACGCGGAATTCCTGTGTGAAGCGACCTGCCGCGGCCGGCTCGTTCTGGTGAAACACTATCCGGGATTGCTGCTCTCCGAGGCGCCGACGGACATCGTCCATGGCGAGCTCTTCCGCCTGCGCGTGGCGGGCGAGCTCCTGCGCGAGCTCGACATGTACGAGGCCTGCGGCGAGGGGTTTCCGGAGCCGACCGAATATCTGCGCCAGTTGGTCGATGTGGCGCGCGCCGACGGCGCCCCCGAGAAGGCCTGGACCTACGTCTACAACTGGCCCGTCACCGGTCTGCCGCGCATCGCTTCGGGCCGCTTCCTCGAGCGTCAGGCCGACAGCACTTCCTTCACCATGCGCACGTCGACCTCGCGCTCGACATAGGTCCATTCCTCGGTCTGCCTGAGCATTGCCACCAGTTCCTCGAACAGTGCGGCGTCCGCGGGAGCGAATTCGAACCAGGTGAGAAAGTCGAAGGGCCCGCCGAGGTCGCGGCAGTGATAGAGCTGTCGCGCAATCGCAGGCAGGAAGCGCAGGCTGCTGGCAATGTGGTGCGACTTGTCCTCGAAGATCCTGCGGCGCTCTTCCTGCGTCAGCTCCCACCAGGCCTGCGACTTGCGGATCGGAATCAGCGCCGCGCTGGTCGCTTCGATGCGGCCGAGGCCGGCCTGCACGGCGACGAGCTGCTGCTTCTCAGACCGCTCGGTGTAGCGCAGGCTGCTCGCAACGCCGACCAGCCGCCAGGCCGTGCGCGAGGGGACCAGCGGCAACGAGATGGCCTCGCTGTCGGTGACCGACAGCGCCGGCACGAAGGGTAGGGGCTCGCCCGTCACAGGCGAAATCGAGGTCACCCGCCAGCCCCCGCTCTGGCCGCCTCGAAAGGTCCTGAACATGGGGGTATGGAAGCGTGGAACCGGGCGCGGTTCAAGCTTTCTCGTGGGCCGGAATGAACAATTTGGTGCGGGGCCGCGGCTCCGGCTCAGGCCCGCTTCTTCGGCTTGGACTTCTGCTGCATGTAGGAGCGCAGCACCGCATTGATGCGCCGCTGGTAGCCCTCGCCCTCGCGCTTGAAGAAGTCGAGGACATCCTCGTCGACTCGGATCGAGATGGCTTTCTTCTTGGGCGGCATCATCAGCACGGCATCCGACCAGTCGATGTCCTTGAACTCCGCCCAGTCAGGATCGTTTGCGATCGAGGCTTCCAGTTCCTCTTCCGTCATCGCATCGACGCGGGCCCAATCAGTGTTTCCCTTGCGACGATCGCCCCATCGCCGCTTCACGATATGCTCTTTTTTCATCTGGCCTCGGCCGTCGCGCTGAAATGATGCGGATCGCTTTGTCACGCCTTGTGAAGATCACGGTCAGGATTCGACCGTCGTATTCTCCCAGTGCGATCCACCGCTCTTCGTTATTGCGATCCGATCGCTTGACGACGACCGGTCCGTAGAAGATCTGACTGGCGTCGTCGAAACTGATGCCGTGCTTGATCAGGTTCGCCTGGTTCTTCTCCTCGTCCCATTCAAACCCGGCGGATGCAAGCGAGTTGAAATCAGGCATGCGATTCCATGTATATACAATTGTATTTTTGTAGGTTCAAGCCTGTGGATATGGATGGAACATATGGCGAACACTAAATAAGCGATTGAAGCAAGGCAAGCGTTTGCCTTTCTGAGATTGGCGCGTCGTGCGGCCAAACTGATCGAGTTCCATCACCCCATGCGCTTCACGCCCCAGTTTCTCGACGAGCTTCGTGCCCGGCTTTCGGTCTCCGAAGTCGTGGGCAAGCGCGTCAAGCTGAAGAAGGCGGGGCGGGAGTGGAAGGGGCTGTCGCCGTTCCAGCAGGAGAAGACGCCGTCCTTCTACGTCAACGACCAGAAGGGTTTTTACCACGACTTCTCCTCGGGCAAGCACGGCGACATCATCACCTTCGTGATGGAGACCGACGGCCTGCCGTTCGCCGAGGCCGTGGAACGGCTCGCCAACATGGCGGGCCTGCCGCTGCCGGCGGTGACTCCCGATGCCGCGCGGCACGAGCAGCGGCGCAAGTCGCTGCACGACGTCATGGATCTCGCGGCGAAGTTTTTCGCGGAGACGCTGGCCTCGCGGCTCGGCGCCAAGGTGCGCGGCTACCTTGCCGACCGTGCCATCTCGCCGGCGACGCAATTGCAGTTCCGCCTCGGCTATGCCCCGCCCGACCGCTTCGCGCTGAAGGAGCATCTCGGCAAGCTCGGCGTCTCCGTCGACGACATGGTCGAGACCGGCCTGTTGATCGGCGGCGACGACATCCCCGTGCCGTACGACCGCTTCCGCGATCGCGTGATGTTTCCGATCACGGATCTGCGCGGCCGCGTCATCGCGTTCGGCGGACGGGCGCTGGAGAAGGACGTTCCGGCAAAATACCTGAACTCGCCGGAGACGCCGCTCTTCCACAAGGGCGATAATCTCTACAATCACCAGACCGCGCGCAAAGCCACGTATGACGGCAGCGCTCTGATCGTGGTCGAAGGCTATGTCGACGTCATAGCCATGGTCACCGCGGGCTTTGCGGGTGCGGTGGCGCCGCTCGGCACCGCGCTGACCGAAAGCCAGCTCGCGCTGCTCTGGAAGATGGCGGACGAGCCGATCCTCTGCTTCGACGGCGACCGCGCCGGGCAGAAGGCGGCCTACCGCGCCGCCGATCTCGCGCTGCCGTTCCTCAGCCCCGGCAAGAGCCTGCGCTTTGCGCTGCTGCCTGAGGGGCAGGACCCCGACGATCTCGTGCGCTCCGGCGGGCGCGGAGCGATCGAGGAGGTGATCGGAGCTGCCCGTCCGCTCGCCGACATGATCTGGTCGCGCGAGCTCGAAGGCGGCAATTTCGCCACGCCCGAGCGCCGTGCTGCGCTGGAAGCGCGCATCAAGGAGCTCACGAACGGCATCCGCGACGAGGTGGTGCGGCGCTATTATCGCGACGAGTTCGTCGAGCGGCTGCAGCGCACCTTCGCGCCGGAAGGTGGGCGCGGCTTTGGCGGCCGGGGCAATTTCCGCTCCGGCGGCGGCCGGCCGTTCCAGCCGCGGGCAGGGGGAAGCGCGAATCGATTCGGCGGCCAGGGGTTTGGCGGCCAAGGGTTCGGCGGCCAGGGATTTGGCGGCGGCCGCCGGGGCGCCCCCGGCCCGGCTCCGCTCCCGTCCGGCCCCTACCAGGCGGCGAGCCCCCAGCTGGCGTCAAGTCCGATCATGAAGGGCCAGCGCAGCGCCATGTCCCGCCGGGAAGCCCTGATCCTGCAATGCCTGATCAACCACCCCTGGCTGCTGCACGACCACCTCGAGGAGGTCGCCGCCCTGGAACTGGCCCATCCCGAGGCCCACAAGCTCCGGGCCGGCATCATCGCCGCCTTCGCCAACGACCACCACCACTTGCCGGAACCCGGCGAGCTGGCCGAAAAGATGCGCAGCGATCTCGAACGTGGCGGATTTTCCCAAGCTCTTCAAAGGGTTGAGAACGGCATCACGACCCAGGCGGTGTGGGGTGCCCGCGAAGGCGCGGCGCGGGATGACGTTCTTGCGACCTGGCACCAGCTCGTTGTCTTGCATCGGCAATGGCATTCACTACTTAGGGAGCTGAAGGACGCCGAGCTGGCCTTGGGGGAGGACCCCAGCGAGGCCAATTTGGCGTGGCTGCGTGACGTCAAGGCCCGGATGGCCGAGGTCGACGGCACCGAGGCCCTGATCGAGGGTTTCGGCGAATTGTCGGGCCGGCTTCAGAAGAGTGTGTGAAAGAATCATGCGGACGGCCGGGGCCGGAACCGCTAAAAGACTCGCCAAATCCAAGGTTTGGCGGCAGAAACAGGGTTAATCGAGGCTTAACGGTCTTGTAGCACTTTGGCCCAGAGGCGGCCGCAGGCAGAACAGACGCGTCAGGAATGAATCCGCGCAATCGCTGTTGGCACTACACCTGCATCCGCCGCGACAAAGAGGCTGACGAAGCGTTAGGCAATTCCGGCGAGAGAAAGTTGGGGGTGGCGAGAGGTTTGTGCGCCGCCCTTTCCGTGTCGAGAGCTGCCGAAGCGAGAGCGTCGAGCAACAGGTTCAAGTGAATTCAGGCAGGCGCGGCGGGCGTCTCGCATGAAGCGCGTTTAGGAGCAATGGATGGCCACCAAGGCAAAGACGCTGCAGGCGAAGGACAAGGAAAAGGACGACAAGGCAGCGGACGCGCCGGAGAAGGACTCCCAGGACGCGCCCTCGCCCTTGCTCGACCTGTCCGACGCCGCCGTGAAGAAGATGATCAAGCAGGCCAAGAAGCGCGGCTTCGTGACCTTCGATCAGCTCAACGAAGTCTTGCCGTCCGACCAGACCTCGCCCGAACAGATCGAGGACATCATGTCGATGCTCTCGGACATGGGCATCAACGTCACCGAAGCCGACGACACAGAAGGCGAGGAGGAGAAGGACGAGGCCGACGACGAGACCGATAACGAGCTCGTCGAGGTCACCCAGAAGGCCGTCACCGAGGTCAAGAAGAGCGAGCCGGGCGAGCGCACCGACGATCCGGTGCGCATGTATCTGCGCGAGATGGGCACGGTCGAGCTGCTCTCCCGCGAAGGCGAAATCGCGATCGCCAAGCGCATCGAGGCCGGCCGCGAGGCGATGATCGCAGGGCTGTGCGAAAGCCCGCTGACCTTCCAGGCCATCATCATCTGGCGCGACGAGCTCAACGAAGGCAAGATCTTCCTGCGCGACATCATCGATCTCGAAGCGACCTATGCCGGCCCGGACGCCAAGGGCGGCATGAACACCGCGATGATCGCAGGTCCGAGCGGCGAGGCCGGTGAAGCCTCGGCCGAGGGCGGCGAGGCCGCCGCCGTCTCCACCGCTGCGCCCGCGCATGTGGCGCCGCCTGCGGCGCCGCCGGCGCCGACCCCGTTCCGTGCCGCGCCTGCCGCCCCTGGCGCCGAGGCCGGCGAGGAGAAGGATCCGGGCGAGGCCGCCGCCGAAGCCGACATGGACGACGACGAGTTCGAGAACCAGATGTCGCTCGCGGCGATCGAGGCCGAGCTCAAGCCGAAGGTGGTCGAGATCTTCGACAAGATCGCCGACAGCTACAAGAAGCTGCGCAAGCTTCAGGAGCAGGACATCCAGAACCAGCTCCAGAACGAGTCGCTCTCGCCGCACCAGGAGCGCAAGTACAAGAAGCTCAAGGACGAGATCATCGTCGAAGTGAAGTCGCTGCGCCTCAACCAGGCGCGCATCGACTCGCTCGTCGAGCAGCTCTACGACATCAACAAGCGCCTCGTCTCCCACGAGGGCCGCCTGATGCGCCTTGCCGACAGCCACGGCGTCGCGCGCGAGGACTTCCTGCGCAACTACACCGGCTCGGAGCTCGATCCGCGCTGGCTCAACCGCGTCTCGAAACTTTCCGCAAAAGGCTGGAAGAATTTCGTCCACCACGAGAAGGACCGCATCAAGGACCTTCGCCACGAGGTGCATCAGCTCGCCGCGCTCACCGGCCTCGAGATCGTCGAGTTCCGCAAGATCGTGCACTCCGTGCAGAAGGGCGAGCGCGAGGCCCGTCAGGCCAAGAAGGAGATGGTGGAAGCCAACCTCCGTCTCGTGATCTCGATCGCCAAGAAGTACACCAACCGCGGCCTGCAGTTCCTCGACCTGATCCAGGAAGGCAACATCGGCCTGATGAAGGCGGTCGACAAGTTCGAGTACCGCCGCGGCTACAAGTTCTCGACCTACGCGACGTGGTGGATCCGGCAGGCGATCACCCGCTCGATCGCCGACCAGGCCCGCACCATCCGCATCCCCGTGCACATGATCGAGACGATCAACAAGATCGTGCGCACGTCCCGCCAGATGCTCAACGAGATCGGCCGCGAGCCGACCCCCGAAGAGCTCGCCGAAAAGCTCGGCATGCCCCTGGAGAAGGTCCGCAAGGTCCTCAAGATCGCCAAGGAGCCGCTGTCGTTGGAGACGCCCGTCGGTGACGAGGAGGATTCGCATCTCGGCGATTTCATCGAGGACAAGAACGCGATCCTGCCGATCGACGCCGCGATCCAGTCCAACCTGCGAGAGACCACGACGCGCGTGCTGGCCTCGCTCACCCCGCGCGAAGAACGCGTCCTGCGCATGCGCTTCGGCATCGGCATGAACACCGACCACACGCTGGAAGAAGTCGGCCAGCAGTTCAGCGTGACGCGCGAGCGCATCCGCCAGATCGAAGCGAAGGCGCTGCGGAAGCTGAAGCATCCGTCAAGGTCAAGGAAGCTGCGGAGCTTCTTGGATAATTAGAGCCTGCTTTGTCGGGCGTCTCGGCCTCGCAGGAAGAGCACGGAAGAGCGGGCGCAAGCCCGCTTTTTTGTCACCTACGCTAGGCAAAGTATCGTTGGCATCTACTCGCTGGAATTGACATAATTCAAGGTTGAATGTCTGGACATGCTTCGTTCTGAGGTGTGGCGAATTGCATATCGCGACTGAGTCCCAGTGGCTCGATCAACGAGGCCAGCTGATTTTGACTTAGAATTTTAGCTGTAGCATCGGGACTATTCCATAAGGGCGTTCGTACCACCGGCTGTTGCGCGCGGGATTTGATTTGACTCAGCCTCACTAGGGTATCGAGCGGGAAGCCATCCCCAAACGTTCCGTCGAGAGCCAAGCGGAAAAACCGCTGAAGGACGGCGAACTCACGCAAATCGACCATTGTTTTTTCAGTTTGCAGTGGTGACCGATCGGCGGCGATTCCTTTCGAGACACGATCGGAAATCCAAGCCTTCACGTTGGGATATTCGAACGGTGTCTCGTCAAAGCTCAGTGTGCTACGCTCCTCCGCAAAATAACGGGGCGTCTCGAAAGTGACCTGGAGCATGAACTCGAATGGCCAAGTAGCACCCTTGGCGCTTCGCAGATCGAGGAAACTCAGTTGGTCGTCCAGCACATAGTTCGTCTCGCGGACACCGCTTTCGGAAAAGAGGGATGGTGGACCGGCCGTCCATTTTCCGGACCGGATGAACGCCACGTCGATTGGCGTCATTGCAACGCATTGGCGAAACGCGGCAGGAGAGCCTGATGTTCCGAGGCAGCTGCTGATGGTCTTGACCAGCCCGGCTTCAAAGTAGTCTGTCTTCAGGGTGACAGGCGAAAGTCTCTTGTCGGCCCACTCCTTTGGCGACTTGATTGTTGTCGCGACGGATTTTGATATCTCTTCAGACGACAGGACTTTCGTGGAGAATTCCTTGACGGGTTCGAGAGATTGCAGTTCGTCTTTCGACAAAACATCGGCCGTTGTTGCCATGATCTGTTGGAATTGAGCGGCCCACGCAAATCTGTAAGTGTCGAGATGTTGGTCGACCCTCTGTGTGGCTGAGGTGCGTTCGGGCGAGCGGCTGGTGAACGCGTCGACGAATTGATCCAAGTGGCGGGCTTTGCACCCGAGGGATGTGTCGACGAGTGCTGGGTGCAACAGAACTCCTCTGCCGATACCCGCAGCCGGCAGCGTAACAGTAACGGGGCGGCCGTCTGCAGCATATGCAAGTGCAAGTCGGACAATCTCGGCGCGGAACGGTCCAAAACTGAGTATCCGCTGATCAGCGCGTCTTAACGCAAATTGTAGTCCCCTATCGCTTTCGCTCCAACTCAGGTCGATGATTATCGGTGCCTCGCCGCCGTTCGGCTTGAGACCTATCAGGACTCCGCCAACCTTCGCGAAGCCTCGCAATGCACCGTAGCTTCGAGCCCGGGCGAAATTTTCTGCCGTCGCAATGGCTCGACCCTCGACCGCGGCGTTGAAGGCTGGCGTAGATTTTATGAGTTTGGCGCGATGTGTGCGCGTTTCCTCGCCGATTTGGCCCGGAAAATAGTCTGCGTAAGTTGCTAGCGAATTTGGCAGTTCGCGCGCAAGATTCGGGGGTACAGACTTGCTTGCCATCAACTTCTCGATCTGTTGGCGAGCAGCATTCAAATCTTGGCCGTCCCCACTAAAGCGTTCGATTGTAGGAGGTGAATCTCGCCAGAGCCTGTCGGCGCCAGCCAACTGGGTCTCCATTCTTCCAGCCATGCGCTTGATGGTTTCCTCGAGGGCTGGATTTTGGACTGCAATATTGGTTCCTGGAACAAGAGGTGAATGAGGCGATCCAAACGCGGAATGCGCTGATATCTCATTTAGAAACCGATCTCGATTCAATTTTCGCAGCTCGTTCGCTCGCTCGGCGGTGTCCCCTGGCTTCCCCAAGCCGGAAGCGATGTGACTAAGCGCCTTGGATGCATCGTCGGTGTTGATCACTGTTTGGCTCAGCGTATTGAGAGCTTCGGCAAAGAGCTTCGAAGCGATCTCACTAGATTCCAAGGGTGCGCGCGCCGAGCGCAATGCCTGCGCGGCCTTTGCTCGGAAGGCTTCCCAGGCCTGCGGTTTCGCTGCCTTCGCTTGCTCGGTGAGCTCATTCTTGAATTGCTCACGCAAGTTGGTGCCACCTAGTCGCTCATTGGAGTTCGTCTTCACTATCTCCTTGGCGATCTCCGATTCGACTCCTTGCTGGGTTGCCGCGCCCTTCACGATGGTACTCGGTTTGGAGGCAGCAAAATTCTGGAGGATGCGTTCGCGTGCGGCGTTCTGAGCAAGTCGGCGGCCAACCTCGATGGAGCCGCGCATCAGGCCGGAGTTTTGCTGTTGAACGTAGGCTTGGAATTGTCCGGCGAGTTGATCGATCAGAGCATCGTCAGCCTTAGTCAGCTCCCGCTTTTGCGATTGCAACTCAAGAGCCCGGGACCATGTGTCCTCTGCCTCCTTAATCGTCTGCTTGAGGATCAAATCGTGAATTCGCACGATCGCGCTTTGGGCTGCTTCAGATATTTCGCCACTGGCGATGGCAACAAGCGCCGGAATGAGCAGAGTGAGGCTTGCAATCGTCAGTGCCCGAGATGAAAATGAAATGATCTTGAAAAATCCGGCGCTGAGAAGCCAAGGATGTGATTTCTCGGATTTTTTCTTTTGTGGCTGGACTATATCCGCTATCGCGCTACCGACATCGAGTCTGCGTGTAATATCGAGATGCGTGTGCCAATTGTCGAGCGCTTCAATCTCGCTATTCAGCTTCGCTAGCTCGGAATTCTGCTGGCTGTCGGTTTCCGCAGAGCTGTGCTGATCGGTAGCCGAAGAAATCTCGGCAACTCGCGACCGCCTCTTTTCTATCTCGATCTCCAAGGCCCGCATTTCTGGCGTCGGCGGCAGTGGCGCCAGTCCGGTCTTCTCGATGTCGGATTTCAACTTTTCGAAAGCCGCCTCGATTGCATCGCTTGCCCGGCGCTTTGCCTCATGTCGACCCGCAATCAGAAGTGCCAGCCCTAGTACGCCAATTGTGGCGATGCCCCACCATTTGTCGATATGCTCAATCTGCTCCCGAATATGTCGGAGGAACTCGAATGTTTGTGCCCAGTGCTTCTGCGATCCATATGACGTGATCTTCGGCACAAGCCAAAGAGATCCGAGGATTAAGCCAAGAGACGCTGTAATTATCAGGGTGGCCGCTCGTGCCAGTTCGGCGACCAGCATCGTGGCGATTAGCGCGAACGCATTGGTTGCTTTGGCCCCTAACATTCGCGCGTGGAGCTTTGGAATTACGGCGATCTGTAAAAGGAGATAGAGCCCGAAACTGGCCACCGCCGCCTGTAATAAACTCATAGCAGCCCCCGAAAGAGCGATAAAAGCTAGGCGATCAAATCCAAGTGCACTTTAAAAGAGCGACAAAATATTCCTGCAATGGCTGGTTGTCAAACTCAATTTGGGATGTTTGGTTGGGCCGTGGTCGAGTGCGTCAATGACACGGACATAGAGGGCTGCGCGGGATCGCTGCGCGCTTTGCTTAGCCAGCTCGAGGGGCGCGTGCCGATGCGCGTTGAGATGTGAAAATCCAGCATACGCTTTGAAACTAGGACAGCGCCCGCAAGGCCGCCGTCCTCATTGGGGTTGTCGCTTCGCGCTTGCCGCGGAACCTATTTCTTCTTCGCCCCCGCCCTTTCGAGCCGCTTGATCTCCAGCGGCGGGCGGCCGCTCTTTTCGGCGATCTCGCGGTCCTGCTCCATGATGAAGCCGCGCGCGGGTTCGTCGCCGTCGAGGCCGCCGAGGAGTTCTGCGGGCACGCGGCGGTTGGAGCGTTGGGAATCGTCTTCATAGACGACGTTGAAGAAGGCGAATTCGCCTTTGGGATTGGTTCCGGGTTTCTTGGCCATGGCGGCTTGTCGTCGATAGCCGCGCCGCAGTCAAATGACTTTGGCGCCGATCGACCACCGCCGCGTCCGAACGCAGCGGGCTTGACGCGGCTGTGAAGGTACCTGATGCGGGGAGCGGGGAGGAGCCAGAGATCTGCTGCGACCCTTCGAGGAGACCTTCGCCTCCAATAAACGGCGGGCCAGAAGCCCGCCGTTTATCTTGGTCTCACCGTCGCCCGGGGCTGGCAGGGCGACAACTTAAAATAGAAGATTATAGAAGGCGCGCTGCGATGGCAAGGCAAATCGTGGTGGTGTCGATGTCGCAGCGAGCGCATCAGATATGCGTTTGTTCGATGTGCGACGTGGCCATACATCGAGACATGCTTTGGGCTGCCAAATCATTTTGTTCATCTCGCTTGCTCTTGCGACCCAGCGAGAGCGACGCGCTCTGTAGGAACGTGCGTTGGCCTGCACGCATTCCCGCCAACGGGCTCTGTGATCGCAAAGCAAGGCCGGTGCCATCCTCCTCGGCGCGTATCTCAATGCGTGTGTGTGCGTTGCGGCAATTCCTGCAGGGCGAGTCGCGACCCGTGCCCACCACCCTTGTCGGTGTCCTCCTTGCGCCCCTGCGCCATGATCGCGCTGCCCATCGCGGCCGAGCCGAAGGTGATGAGGAAGGAGGCGAGCAGCAGGAGAAGCGCCACGCCGGGCGCGCGGTCGGCGAAGATCAGCTCGCGCAGATGTCCGGGATTGAGCCAGAGCAGGCCGCCGACCAGCAGCGCGGCCGCGCAGGCGCCGATCGCAAGGTTGATGGCGAGCAGGCGGAACAGCGGAATGCGGAGGAGGGCGCGGGTTGATTGAGGCTGGTGGTCGGCCATGGATGATCGCTTCATGCTGACTCGATGCAGTGCTGACGGTTGCTCAGGCATCGGCATTGTAGCGCCAACTCTCTCCCCGGAATGACGAGCAGTGGTCTTGGCGATACCATCCACCTCACGCCGCCGGCGCCACCCGGCTGCCTGACTCGCTCGCCTGCGCCGCTTGCTGCCGCTCCGTCATGGTCTGCCACAGCGTTGCGATGCTCACCTGCGTCTGCGGCGCGATCAGGCAGTGCCCCTCATTGTCGAAGCCGCAGAACCGAACCGATGGGTCCTTCTTCACCTCGGTCAGCGCCTGGTTGATCATCTCAAGGCATGTCATCACCTGCCCGACATCCTGCAGGCGCGTGTGATGCAGGATGTCCATCAGGCGGAACGTCATCACTGCGGGGCGGCCGAAGCTGATGCCGGGGCGGCCGAGCTCGAACAGCACGTTCACCGCAGGAAGCACGCCGCGGATGTGCTCGAGCACGCCGGCCATCTCTTCCACGCTGCAGGCGACGAGATGGGCCGCCTGTGGTGGCGGCGCGGCCTCCGGTGTCCGTGGCGCCAGCCCGAGTGTGGCGATCACCTCCTGCTCGATCCATTGCCGCACCGGGGCGGGGGCATTGCGGATCTGCTCGGCGGTCAAGGTGATTCCGGTCATGTGCGGTTCTCCTGTTTGCCTCAATCTAGAAAGCACGGCGTGAGACGGTTTGATGCGGATCAAGCCTTGCGCTTCAAGGTCTTGCGCTTTGACGCTCGCGGCGTTCCCGGGCATGATCGGCAGCCTGCTTCGCGCAAGGAATTTTGGGGAACTGCTGCACATGCTGAGACCGCTTCTCGCCGCCGTCGTCGTTTGTCTGACCGGCGGGTCGGCGCAGGCCGCCCGCTGCGGCGGCGATTTCGACAGTTTCGTCGCCAGCATGGCGCAGGAAGCCCAGGCCGCCGGCGTCTCGGCGGGCGTGACCAATGCGGCGCTCGGCGGCGTGACCCAGGACGCTGCCGTGCTCGCCTTCGACCGGCGTCAGCGCTACACCTTCAAGAAGAGCTTCGAGCAGTACGTCTCGACACGTGTCGGCCCCGGCCGCATCAATGGCGGCCGCGCGATGCTCCAGCGTCACGCTGCGCTGCTCTCCCGCATCGAGCAGCAGTTCGGCGTGCCCCGCCATATCCTGGTCGCGATCTGGGGGCTGGAGAGCGATTTCGGCAAGGGCGACACCGGCAAGCTGCCGGTGGTCCGCACGCTGGCGACGCTCGCGCATGATTGCCGCCGCACCGACCTGTTCCAGGGCGAGCTGCTCGCCGCGCTCAAGATCGTGCAGCGCGGCGACCTGCCGCTGCGCGACCTCATCGGCGCCTATGCCGGCGAGATCGGCCAGACCCAGTTCCTGCCGTCATCCTACATCAAGTACGGCGTCGATTTCGACGGCGACGGCCACGTCGATCTCCGCCACAGCGTCCCCGATGTGCTCGCCTCGACCGCGAACCTCCTGCACACCAACGGCTTCAAGATGGGCCAGCCCTATGGCGAAGGCACGCCGAATTTCGAGGCGATGCGGGAGTGGAACAGGGCGGTGGTCTATCGCAAGACGATCGGGTATTTCGCCGATCGGCTGGCGGGGCAGTGACCACATATTCGGTGTCATCACCCGCGAAGGCGGGTGATCCAGTATTCCAGAGACGGTGCGGCTAAAGCCGATAAGCTGCGGCGTACTGGATTCCCCGCCTTCGCGGGGAATGACGACGGCGGGTGTGGAGGCGGTTGCCTGCCTGGCTACTTTTCTATCCCCTTCGCCATCTTCTCCAGCCGCCGCTGTAGCGGCGCCCAGTACGTTCCCGGGCGGAAGCGCTGCAACAGGTCCATGAAGCGGGCGTCGTTGCCGATCAGGATGCGCGGCTCGTTCTTCTCGATGCCCCTGATGATGCGCAGCGCGGCATCCTTGGGCGTGGTCTTCGCTGCGTTCTCGAACCGCTCGATCGATTGCGCGCGGCGGGCATTGTCGGTGACGCCGACCCCGGTGCGCGCGTTGCGCGCGATCGCGGTGGCGACGCCGCCGGGATGGACCACCGACAGCTTCACCGGGCTTCCTGCCGCCGAAAGCTCATGCCGCAGGCTCTCCGAGAAGCCGCGCACCGCGAATTTTGCCGCCGCATAGGCCGCTTGCCCCGGCGGCGCGATGATGCCGAAGATCGAGGAGAGATTGACGATGTGCGCCTCTGGCCTCGTCTTCAGATGCGGCAGGAAGGCACGCGTGCCGTGCACCACGCCCCAGAAATTGATGTCGAACAACCAGTCCATCTGCGCTTGGTCGATCTCCTCGAACGAGCCCATCAGCGCCACGCCGGCATTGTTGACGACGATGCCGAGGGCGGGATGCGCGGTGGTTGCTTCGCTCGCGAACTGCGTGATGTCGGCGGGTTCGCCGACGTCGACGCGATGGACGCTGACCTTGCGGGCCGGGCCGATCTCCGCAGCCAGCGTCTTCAGCCCGGCCTCGTCGCGATCGGCCAGCGCGAGATCGCAGCCGCGCTGCGCCAGCTCGATGGCCAGCGCCCTGCCGATGCCGCTCGCCGCTCCCGTGATGGCGGCGGCGCCCCGAATCGTCGTCATGAAACTCCCCCGTCAAGTCCCCCGATCGTGGAACTATGAGTTACTTTTTTTTGAAATGAAACCGAACCGTTGCCGGCCTCGGTTTTTAACATGCGTCATGGAGGCATGCATTGGGAGCCGCCGATGGGACAAGCAGAGCCGTTTCGCGCGACAGCGCTGATCGTTGAAGACGACGTCATGCAGCGGGAGATGCTTTGCGTTCTCCTGGAAGAGAGCGGCTACCGGGTCATCCAGTGCGAAAGCGCGGAGGCCGCCGAGCGCGTCCTCGACAAGAGCGCCGGCGTGCTGTGTCTGATGCTGACCGACGTCCAGCTTGCCGGCCGCATGAACGGCGTCGAGCTCGCGCATGTCGCCAAGCACCGCAATCCGAACCTCGACGTCGTCGTCACCTCCGGCCGCCCCTTGAAGCAGCCCTTGCCCGATGGCGCCAAGTTCTGGGCCAAACCCTGGGCGCCGCTCGACGTGCTGCGCGAGGCGGAGATCGCTCAGCTGGCCTGACGGCTCCCCGCGCGGGCTCGCTTTCTCGCCGCGAGCCGCGGTGGTAAGGTCCGCTCATGACCTTGTCCTTCCTGCTCACCTCGCTCATCGTCGTCGCTTCCCCGGGCACCGGTGTGCTCTACACGCTCGCCTCGGCGCTGACCCGCGGCTCGCGGGCCAGCATGGCCGCCGCCTTCGGCTGCACGCTCGGCATCGTGCCGCACATGGTGGCGGCGATGCTCGGCCTTGCCGCCGTGCTCCACACCAGCGCGCTCGCCTTCGCCGTGTTGAAATGGTGCGGCGTCGCCTATCTGCTCTATATGTCCTGGCAGGCGCTGCGCGAGACGGGGACGCTCGCGGTTGACGGCGAGGTCAAGGAGCGGTCGAGCGGCCGCGTCATCGTCACCGGCTTCCTGATCAACATCCTCAATCCGAAACTGTCGATCTTCTTCCTCGCCTTCCTGCCGCAGTTCATCGCGGCGGACGAGGCCCATGTGCTGGCGCGCATGCTGGAATTGAGCGGCGCCTTCATGGCGATGACGTTCGCCGTGTTCGTCCTCTACGGCCTCTGCGCCGCCTCGGTGCGCGAGCGCGTCATCTCCCGCCCCCGCGTCATGGCCTGGCTGCGGCGGAGCTTTGCTGCAGGATTTGCCACGCTCGGCGCCAAGTTGGCGTTTTCGGAAAGGTAGCTTGCTTCTGCCCCGCTGCCTTCACCTCTCCCCGCTTGCGGCAAGGCAATCGCATACGGGCTTTTTGAAAGACTTGAGCGCACGCCTCGCCCTTCGAGACGACCGCTTCGCGGTCCCTCAGGGTGAGGCTGAGTGGCACCGGTGCCCATTGAAACTTGCGCTACACACTCGGTCCTCATCCTGAGGGCCCGCCAAGGGCGGGCGTCTCGAAGGATGGCCACAAGCAACATCGCACCCATATACAATCGCCTGCCGCTAGCGGGGGAGAGGTCGCATCCCATCGGAGCTTCGCGCGGCAATAAAAAAGCGGGCCTTGCGCCCGCTACCTTCAAACTCTTCGGCCCGACGCCCGGGCGGAGCGAGACTCCACCCGGGCAAAGAAACAGAAGCCTCGTTACTTCTTCTTCGCCTTCTTGGCCTTTTTCGCCTTCTTCTTCACCGCCTTCTTCGCTTTCTTAGCCATAGTATCCTCTCAAGGGTTTAATGGTGGAACGCGACACGAGGGATGCTCGGCGGAGGGCCAGCCTCGCAATATCCTCGAGACAAACTCAGCAGATTCGGAGCCGGCTGCCCCGCTCTGTCACATCTCCGTCATTGCGTTATCCACAGCTCAGATGCATTTTCGGGTGATTTTTGGCCGCGAATCCGCCTTGCCGCGCTCCCGTGGCGCCGCCTGCTCCTCCGCAGCAAGGTTTGATTAACGATGCCGCAATCCGTTTCGCGGATTCATCAATCCAAAACCAATGCCCGACTTTGCACGATCGCGGTGAGACTCCATTAAGCGCGCCGCGCACATGATCGCCCGCAAGAACACGGGGGCGGGTATGTACGGGCAGTTGCCAAACGAAGAGGGCGGGACCATGCGCGTCCCGCAGTCGCCATGCTGAGCGTGCCGACACTCTGGACCGTCATCGTCATCAACTTCCTGGCGCTCGGCCTGGTCTGGGCCTATGTGGCGCGCGCCTATCCCAAATTCGAGGCGGCGCGGTACTGGACGGCGGCGGCGGTGCTGGCTGCGGCAGGTGCGGCGATCTCGATGCTGCGCGACGTGATGGATCCGCGCTTTCCGCTGATCGGCGGCGGCGGCCTGATGATCTTCTCCTCTTGGCTCGCCTGCATGGGGGTGATCCGGTTCTATCACCGGCCGGTGTCCTGGCCGGCGGCGATCGTCCATTCGCTGCTCTGCAGCGCCGGCCTCGCCTTCTTCCTGGTCGTCACCGACGACATGCCGATGCGGGTCGTGATCTACTCGCTGGCGCAATCGACGCCGATCCTGCTGACGCTGCCGCTGCTCCTCGGCGAGCAGAACGGGCGGGAAAATCCCGGCGCTCGCCTCGCTGCGATCGTGGGATTGCTGCTCCTGTCCATTCACGTCGTCCGCTCCGGCGCGGCGCTGCTCGGCTATGGCGGCGCCATCACCGCGGTCAATTTCAACGGCCTGCAGGCCGTGATGATCCTGCTCCTGGTGTTCCTGGCCATGGGTTGGAATTTCGCCTGTCTGCTGATGGCGATCGAGCGGTTGCGCAACGAGGTTGCCGACCTCGCCCTGCTCGACGATCTCACCGGCGTGGCCAACCGGCGGCATCTGCTGCAGCGCCTGACCGAGGAATGCGCCCGCTCGGAGCGAAGCGGCGCGCCGTTCTCTCTGTTGCTGATCGATCTCGACGGCTTCAAGACCATCAACGACACCCATGGCCACGCCGCCGGCGATGCCTGCCTGAAGCACTTCACCCTGATGGCGCAGACGCGCCTCCGGCCCGGCGACATGCTCGCCCGCACCGGCGGCGACGAGTTCTGCATCGTGCTGCCGTCCTCGTCCCTGCGCGAGGCTGCCGCGATCGCCCGCCGCGTGATCGAGGTCTGCCGTCAGGATGCCGCCACCTGCACCGGAAGCGACATTCCGATCGCGATCTCGATCGGGGTCGCGCAGTGGGACCGCGACATCGGGGAGTTCCCGGATCGCCTGATGGCCAATGCCGACCATGCCCTTTATGCCGCCAAGAAGAACGGCAAGAACGATTTCGCAATCCATGATCCCGCCCCGCCGCTTTCGCCGGAGTTGATCGAGGCGTTGAGGAAATTCGCGTAAAGCCTGCCAAGGCGCGACGCGATCAGGATGAATCGCCATCGCGCTTCAGGTTGTTTGTTTGTGCATGATCTTTGGCGGAAAACCGCTGCACACTTTTCCGGATCATGCTGTAGCCTCGGGTCGCATTGGACCTCGCATGATGATGTTTCGCCTGCCCGCGGCCGTTTTCGCCGCTCTCCTTCTGATCCCTCCTGCCGCCGCCGCGGACGCCGGGCTCGCAAAGTTCGCGCGCACCTCCGGTACGCCCGAAATTCCCGGCTTGAAGATCGTCTGGCTGGCGCCATGGGGCGATGTCCGCAACGCAAAGCCATGGCGCAACATCATCGTGCACCAGACCGAGGGACCTGCGGGCTCGGCGCGCGGCGGCGCGCAGGCGCAGGCGAAGAACCCGACACGACGCGGCGTCACGGTCTGGGTCGAGACCGACGGCACGGTCTATTGGGCGGTCGCCGAGAATCTGGTGCCGACCCACGGCGACGGTGCCAACCGCAACGACAACAAGTACATCGACAACAGCTCGACCTACCGCCAGGTGGTGCGTGACAACTCGATCGGCGTCGAGTTCGCCGGCAACTATCCCGACGTGACGAGGGGCCCGACCGAAGCGCAGGTCGCGGCGTGGAAGATCCTCGTGCAGGTGCTGCGCGCGCGCTATGGCATCCCGCTTGATCGCGTCTATGCGCACAACTGGATCGACTACAAGGACGCGCGCTATTGCGAAGGCTGCACGCTCGCGACGATGGCGAGGGAGTGGGGGGAGTGAGACGGCGTCATTCCGGGGCGCGCGCAGCGCGAGCCCGGAATCCATCGTGCTGCGGAGTTGGTGGATGAATAGATTCCGGGCTCGCGCCAAGAGGCGCGCCCCGGAATGACGGGAGCATCTGCACCGCCCCGACCAAGCCGGGAGCATGGCGTCGAAGCTTCGAGTTGCGCTTTAGAGCTCATCACTCAAGCAGGCCTCATGCGTGCAACAAAAAAGCCGGCGTCACCGCCGGCTTTCTGTCTTTCGATCCGCCAATCTGTCGCCGCGGCGAAAGCCCGCTTAATGCGCGGCTTCCAGCGCGGCCTGTTCCTGCCTTGCGATCGTGCCCTTGACCGCGGACTGCACCTTCTCGAAGGCGCGGACCTCGATCTGGCGGACGCGCTCGCGCGACACGCCGAACTCGGCGGCAAGGTCTTCCAGCGTCATCGGCTCATCGGCGAGGCGGCGCGCCTCGAAGATGCGGCGTTCGCGCGGGTTGAGCACGCCCATGGCGCCGTTCAGCGCGTCACGGCGGTGATCATACTCCTCGTGCTCCGCCATCATGGCTTCCTGGTTGGGCGTGTTGTCGACCAGCCAGTCCTGCCATTCGCCGGCTTCGCCGTCGTCGCGGATCGGAGCGTTGAGCGACGCGTCGCCACCGAGGCGGCGGTTCATGTCGATCACGTCCTGGTCGGTGACGCCGAGGCGCTTGGCAATCATCTTCACCTGGTCGGGGCGGAGATCGCCTTCGTCCAGCGCGTTGATCTTGCTCTTCGCCTTGCGCAGGTTGAAGAACAGCTTCTTCTGGTTCGCGGTGGTGCCCATCTTCACGAGCGACCAGGAACGCAGGATGTACTCTTGAATCGACGCCTTGATCCACCACATGGCGTAAGTGGCGAGACGGAACCCCTTCTCGGGTTCGAAACGCTTCACCGCCTGCATCAGGCCGACATTGCCTTCCGAGACGACCTCGGAGATCGGCAGGCCGTAGCCGCGATAGCCCATGGCGATCTTGGCCACGAGGCGGAGGTGGCTGGTAACGAGTTGGTGCGCCGCGTCGCGATCGTCGTGCTCGCGCCAACGCTTGGCGAGCATGTATTCCTGCTGGGGCTCCAGCATCGGAAACTTGCGGATCTCGGCGAGGTAGCGAGAAAGGCCGGATTCTCCATTAAGGACCGGCAAAGCAGCGGTACGGGCCATAGTGCGCCCTCCAAAAAGGTTCAGGCCCCCGATAGCGGCGGGCCAGGCAGACGACCGCTGTGTTAAAGCCGGCCGTAGCTGCGATGTTCCGCGTTGGTCATTTCAACGCAGACGCAATATACCTCATCGGAGGTCGAAAAGGGAAGGATTGCTGACGTCACGTCCCCGTGTGGCAGCTATAACTTTTTGTAATGTAAAGCCTTTCTGAAGCGGCCTGCGTCATAGCGCCGCTTTGAGGGCGCGTTGCAGGAGAAGCAAATCCTCCGGCAGAGGCGCCTCCCAGTGAAGTAATTCTCCTGTCCTCGGGTGCTCTAATACCAGCAGGTAAGCATGTAGGGCCTGCCGCCCCAGCGTCGCCAAAGCGGCCTGCGCCTCGGGGCCGAGCTGGTTGGCCTTGGTCTTGAAATGCGGGCCATAAACCGCATCCCCCATCAGCGGATGGCCGATATGGGCAAGGTGGACGCGGATCTGATGGGTGCGGCCGGTCTCAAGTTCGCAGGCGAGCAGGGCGGCGACGCCCTTGCCGTCGCGGCCGGCAAAGCTCTCCAGGATGTCCCAATGCGTCACCGCCTCGCGGCCGCCCTGGCGCACGGCCATCTTCTCGCGCGCATGCGGATGGCGGTCGATCGGCGCATCGACGGTGCCGCGATGCCGGTTCGGCACTCCCCAGGCGAACGCCATGTAGCCGCGCCGCATCTCGCCGGTACGGCCGTGGTCGGCGAATTGCGCCGACAGCGAGGCATGGGCGAGGTCGTTCTTGGCGACCACCATCAGCCCCGTCGTGTCCTTGTCGAGCCGGTGCACGATGCCGGGGCGGCGGACCCCGCCGATGCCCGACAGCGAGGAGCCGCAATGGGCGATCAGCGCATTCACCAGCGTGCCGGTCTCGTGGCCGGCCGCGGGGTGCACCACCAGCCCCTTGGGCTTGTTGATGACGATGATGTCGTCGTCCTCGAACACGATATCGAGGGCTATCTCCTCCCCCTTGGGCTCGGCTGGCGCCGCCTCCGGCACGTCGATTATGATCGTATCGCCGGGACTGACGTGATAAGCGGGGTCGCGGACCGCGGAGGCCTTCAGGTGCACCGCGCCCGCCAGGATCAGGGCCTTCAGCCTCGATCGCGACAGCTCCGGCCGGCGCGCCGCCAGCACGCGGTCGAGCCGGGCCGAGCCCTCGTCGCCGCCGACCACGACCTCCAACCTTTGCGCTGACCCAGGGCTTTCCATGACGACGTCTGATACCGCTGTTCCCGAACCGACCCCCGAGCAGGCCGCGCTGTTCGCGCGGGTGCGGCGGATGATGCTGATCGCGGGGTTGACCACGGCGCTGGCGATCTGCGCCGTTCTGATCGCGGTGGGCTACCGCCTTTTCAAGTCGGAGGGAAGGGCGCCCGAACCGGTGGGCGACGTCACCGCCACCCTGCCGAAGGGCGCCAGGATCGTCGCGACCGGCGTCGCCGGGGACCGGCTCGTGGTCACGCTGGACGTCGGCGGCATCACCGAGATCCGCACCTTCGACGCCCACACCCTGAAGCCCGCCGGAAAGCTGAAATTCGCCAATGAGCCGTAAAAGGCCCGTCGGGGTCCTTGCGGCGGACAAATTTCGAGGTTATTGGCTAGCCCTCACGCTCCCTTCGTCTAGCGGTTAGGACGCGGCCCTCTCAAGGCTGAAACAGGGGTTCGATTCCCCTAGGGAGCGCCATTCGCCAGCGATTCCGCCTGGTTTTTGCCATGCGCCTCTCGCTCGCCGCGACCTTCGAGGGTGAGTTCTCCGATGTCGCGCGCTCCGGCAAAGGCATGGCGCGTTACCGGTGGCGAGAGCGGCGCGGGCCGGGTTTCAAACAGAAATGCCGCGCGATGCCGGTTCGAGATCGTTGATGACGTCCTTCGCTGCCGCGGCCGTGATCGGGCGGCTGTCGAGAGGCGGCGCGCCCTCCTGCGCCGGCAGGCTGATGACCGCGTGCAGTCCCCTCGGCCCGTTTGTCAGGACGATGTCTCCGCCGTGGTGGCGGACAATGGTCCGGGCAATGGAAAGACCGAGGCCCACGCCTCCTGTTTCGCGATTTCGCGAATTCTCGATCCGGAAGAATGGCACAAAAACCTGCTCGCGGGCGCTGTCGGGAATGCCGGGTCCATCATCCGAGACGGTGATTTCGATGTTGTCTGCGCCTCGCTCCACGGTAACGCGCGCCCGCTCGCCATAGCGGATGGCGTTCTCAATCAGGTTACGGCACGCGCGGCGGAGTGCGTCTGGCCGGCAGCTGTAGCCGATCTTCTGTCCGTTCGAGAAAGACACCTCATGACCGAGTTCGGCGAGATCGTCGCAGAGACTTTCCACGAGAGCCGAGAGATCCAGGGTGCGCGTATTTTCCGCGGTCGCATCTTCGCGGGCGAATGCGAGGGTCGCCTCTGTCATCGTCTGTATTTCGGCAATGGTGGACAGCATCTTCTCGCGGACCTCCTCGTCGCGGACGAATTCCGCACGCAAACGGAGCGAGGTCAGAGGTGTGCGCAGGTCATGACCGATGGCGGCCAGCATTTTGGTGCGGTCGTCGACGAAACGATGCAGCCGCGCTTGCATGCGATTGAATGCCTCGGCGGTGCGTCGGATGTCGTCGGGGCCGGTTTCCGGCAGCGGCACGACCTCCTGGCCACGGCCGAGCGCCTCGGCCGCTACGGCGAGGCGGCGCAAGGGTTGCGCAATGCCGCGTGCGGCAAACACGGCGATAATGGACAACGACAACGCTGAAAGGCCGAGCGCCAGGGTGGATTTGGAGGTCCAGAAGCCGTCTTGTGCGGGTTTGGCAAAGGCAGTGTTCAGCCATGCCCCATTCGCCAACTGAACGGCCAACCCCATGCCGGTGGTGTCATCGAGATAAAGGAACTTCGCCGGCCGGGAGAGTGGCCAGGCTTCCGGTTTCAGGTCGACCCACTGGGAGGAGGTGGCGCCGCTGCTTTCGGCTGTGTTTCTGGTGAAGTCCGGTCTCACCTCTGCGGGCACGTTGTGACCGGGAAAGGAGACGCGCGGCAATGGCTGCGCCAGGCGCTCCCATGCCTCCTCTCGCCACTCCGAAGCATCCTTCAGGCCGTTGGTCGATATCCAATATCTCGCCGAGCTCGTGTTGCTGGCATTGAGGATATCGGTCTGCAGCGATTGAGGCGTCGCTTCCAGGACCCGGGCCAGCGAGGCACACCTGCTGAGTATCTCGCCCTTGGCGGCCTTCCGGATCGATTGTCCGTGCTCGTCCCAGGAAATGAAGAACACGATTGCCTGCGACAGCACGAGAGACAGCAGCGTGAAGCAGATGAAACGGGCCGCGAGGCTGCGCGTCCACAAGCTCGTCATGGTTGCCCGATCTCCGCGACCAGGCTGTATCCGCCACCCCAGTGGGTCTTGATCAAGGCTGGTACTTTCGGGTCGGCCTCGATCTTCTTCCGCAAGCGGCTGACCTGATTGTCGATGCTCCGGTCGAACGGATCCGCATCCCGGCCGACCGTCAGGTCGAGGAGCTGGTTGCGGCTGAGCACCAGGCCCGGATGATCGAGAAATGCGCACAGGAGACGAAACTCGGCCGTGCTGAGCGGCACGGCAACGCCGTCGTTTCCCAGCAATTCCCGCCGGTTGACGTCAAAGGTCCATCGGTCGAAGCGTACGATCTTGCTCGCCAGCCGGCCTCTTTGCGGCGGCAGGCTTTGCACTCGCCGAAGCACCGCCTTGATGCGGGCGAGCAGTTCGCGGGGATTGAATGGCTTGGACAGATAGTCGTCGGCGCCCACTTCCAGGCCGACGATGCGGTCGGTCTCCTCCGCCATGGCGGTCAAAAGGATCACGGGAAGCTCGGTGGTGCTGCGCAGATGGCGGCAGAGGGACAATCCGTCCTCGCCCGGCATCATGATGTCGAGAACGATCAGGTCCGGAGCACTTCGTTCGAGCAAGCGGCGCAGTGCGATCGCGCTCTCCGCGAGGCTGATCCGGTAGCCATGCTGCATCAAGTATTTGCCGACCAGGTCGCGGATGTCACGGTGGTCGTCCACGACGGCGATGTGCGGTGCCGAGTCCATCCGATTGCTCCGTTCCGCATCAAAATGAATTCCAGTAGCCAGCCCATTGGAAGAGCGCAAAAGAATGTACCGGCCGGGTACGATCGGCTGAAATCACATCCTTGCGGGATGGCATCCCTGAAAGGAACGTGGCGTCGAATCGCGATCGCTAGGGCCGGCTTGTTCCGGGGAACTGCCCTCATCTGCAACGATTTCCAAGCGTTGACCGAAACAACATCTTGGCCACTAGCTGTCGCAAAACTTTGTCCCGGCAGCCCGTTTCTGTCGCAAATTGTCGCAAGCTCGCATGTCCATCAGGTCTTGATGCGATCTCGAAAAGCCGCACTGAAAGCAACGTGATCGACGAAGGGCAGATGAGGGGAGCCGGCAGGTAGAGAGGGGCCAAGTTGTCGCGAACTATGCAATGCAGCATGCCTGAGACAGATCGCGACAATTCCCGGTAGCCGTCGGCAAAGTTCTGCGACAACCGGATTCCATCGTGCGCATGTTCAACCGAGCAGGAGCGCTGCATGTGCGCGATGGACGCCGTTTCTCACGGAGCAGTTCGGGCAATCCCGAAAGGCTCAACGGTCGGGAACGATGATGGCGACGCCACGAGGGGACGGCTTCTTCGCAGGGCCGCATTTCGGATCACCTGCCTGCTCGTTCTCGTCCTGCGAAATACGTCGTCATCGGCCGCGCTCGTTGATTTGACGCAGGGCACGAGCCGCATGGCCATTTCGCGCCTCGTCGCGGATAGCGACCGTTTGACGCCCGAGCCGTATCTCAGGGTAGGCGGAGAGCTCAAGGAAGCCGTTCTCTCGGTCCGAAAAGATCTGTGCCCACAATATCGTACTTCTGGGGACCGAACGACGCGAACGTCGTGATGGCGAAGTTCAGTATCGTGCGCTGCTCACGCCGTCGTGCCGTCGATCGAGCGGCGGATCACCCGCTGCACTTCCGCATTCGACAGGAACAGGTCGTGGTTGATGATGCCCCAGCCTTCCTGTGAGGCATCGACCACGCGCACGCCGAGCCGCGCGATGGCGGCTTTCTCGGCGGCGCCGACTCTCGTCATTCCGCCTGCGATCTGTCCGGACAGCGCCAGTGCGCGATCGTTCGTCGAGGCGATCACGGTGATCTTGCCGGCCAGCGGGCCGATGCGCTGGACCGCCGACGAGAACACGTCCATGTCGATGTCGGGCGCGGCAAACACCACCGCGCCGATCTTGCTCGTGACCGTATCGCCGTATCGCCCATAGAGCTGACGCAGGCTTTCGAGCGTCAGCATGGTTCCCATGCTGTGCGCGACGATGTGCACGCGGCCGCTGCCTGGGGCCGATACGAGCGCTGAGAGCACGCGTTCGAAATCGTCGCGAGACCACATCGCGCTGTCGCGGTCATAGGCGTAGTCGAACAATCCTGCCCTGGAGGGCCAGGAAAACGCCATGGTCCGGCCGCGGAACTTGATCCCATCGGAGAGATGAGCGGCGTCCAGCACCGCGGTCTCGAATGTCTGCTTGAAGCCGTGCACATAGATCAGCACGTCTCCTCCGCCGGCCTGCGCGGTGAGATCGCCGGCGTCGGCCGACACCGGTTCGATCCGATCAAGACGCCAATCCCCGAGTCCGACGGAGGCGAGAGAAAGACGGCTCTCGTCGGGCGCCACCAGCTTGGCCCGCGCGACCGTCATGCTCGTCGCGCGCTCCGGACCGAACCACGGCTTGGCGCGAGCCCCATTCACGGGCTTGCGCGTGGTGGCGACAAGCAATGTGGAGTCGACCGAGAGCGACGAGGCATCGAAGCGCGCGCCGGTCGCGCCCAGGCCGGCGCATCCCCCGAGCGCGAGGGCACTGCCTGCCGACATGAATCCGCCGAGGAAAGCGCGGCGCGAAATGGAATGATTTGTTTGTAGAGGACGTCGACGTATCACAAGGAACCCATGGGAACTTTGCCCCCGACGGCGCCGCCCCATCTGCTCTCTGAACGACAATGGGGGCGAGATAGCGGCGGAGCCGCGTCGCGGACCTCGTGGCATTCAGTGAATGCCAAGATCAGTCGACGATCTCGATGGTATGGACCTCGCACCAATCGCGCAATGCCCGCTCTGTCGCCTTGTTCCGGTAGTCATGCCAAGCATCGATCGCTCCCCGTCGGGAGAGCAGGGCCTTGAACTTCTAATAGGCGCCGCGCTTGCTGAAGAAATAACGAACCTCGTCCAAATCATCAGGCAGGAACTCGCGGACAAAGGCGATCACAAGAGGCTTGCCGAGGTCGAGATCTCGAGAGTTCGGGATCTGCAAATACTTGGTCCCGTCTTCGATATCGTCAGGCAGTTCCTCGTCCTCGAGCTCCTGCAGGGTGTCATCGTCGAACTGGTAGTAGATCTTTCCTGTCTGCCTGCAGACGAAGGTGTGGCACTCCCCCATGCCGCCGCTGACGTCGGCGAACTCGAAAGCCTGGAGAATGTCTCCGAATTTTACGGGCATTGGATACCCCGCTAGCGAAACGACGCCGCAATGTCTGCGATCGACCTGAAGAGTACAAGAAGATCATCCTTCGAGGCAATGAACCCTCGCCGCGTCCAGAAGGCAGCAGCCTTGGCATCGACCGCATTGACGATCAGCGCGCGGCCTCCAATCAGGCCCGCTGCCGTGACGCAGCGCTGGAGCGCATGCTTGACCAAGCCAGTGCCGATACCTTTGCCAATCCAACTCTGGTCGGTCGCAAGCTGCCCCAGCAGCAGACAGGGCACAGGATCAGGCGGCTGGCCGGTCCGGATGGAACGCGGCAGGGAGGAGGGGATGATCGCCGTCGGCGCAAGACCGTAATAGCCGACGACACGATTCACCTCATGAACGACCATGACTGCCGTGAAGCCCTTCTGCTGCTTGGACAGTGCGCGCGTTTTGAGCCATCGGTCGAGCGATGGCTTGCCGCAGGAGAACTCGTCGAGATGGTGAACCGGCGTCAGCGGTTCTGGGGCTGAAATCGCCAAGCTTCAGCGCCTCTTGCCTGCACGGGTCTTTCGTTTGGACGCAGCTACTGCAGGCGGACCGGCGTCAACCTCACCCAGAGATGCATTGCTCTCCCATGGCGCAGCGCGATTGAAGAGCGCGACCATTTCCGGCACCGGGGCGGCCGGTCCTGATAGTGTCGCCATGAACGTCTTGAAGCCGGCCGGACTCATGCGAATGGGAGCCGTCTCCATCAGCACGTCCTCGGCGGCGCGCACGGCTGCGTCCCGCACGAAGTCCGTACGCGAGCGCCCGCGCAGCGCCGCGGCCCGGTCGATGATGGCAATGTCGGTTTCCGGCATCCGCATCGAAAGCGGATGCTCCTTGCGTTCTGCTCGCGACATGATGAACACCTCCACAGGCACCCATATAGGCTTCGTAGTGCATTTTGCAATACGTCGGATACAAACAGGTTCATTGCCCATTTCAGCGAAACACCCCAATCCGCTGTCAACCCCTTCCTGTAGAAATATTTCGCTTTACCGAAATTCGGATTTGGCGTATGTGTCGCCCATCTCAGCCCACCTAAGGGGCGGTCGTACGTCGTTTCGAGCGCGGGCTGGGAGTTGCGGTGGACGCGGGCGGCGTTAAAGGCGGGGCTTGCGCGGTGCAGGGCGAGATGAACCTCGTGAGCATGGCGCTTCCTGCGAAGACGAACGGCGCTCAATGTCTTGCGAAGCCTCTTGGCGACGCAGGATCGCCTGCGTGCGGCGAAACCGTGTGGTCCTGACCGTCGTTGCTACGGTCAAGCCTCGGCGAAGGCGTCACTCGCCAACCGGCGCGGGCAGCGTGAATTTCGCGGAGGTGACGGAGGCCAGAAGGAATTCGGCTCCGGGGAGAGCGCGGCATAGGCCGTCAGACCATCGCGCAGGGAAGGCCTGGTTTCGGCTGCCCTGTGTCTCCCCTGTGCATTGCGTGTGCATTCGTTCAGCGCAGGGGTCTTATGGGTGCCAGCCGGTGCCCGGCCTTCCCTGCGCCCTTTCCTTGGAGGGGTGGTGAAGCGAAGCACAACTCGGGCAGATCATGCCGCGAGGACGCGAGCGCGTGTCTGCGAGTTATCGCAATCAATTTGGGAGAGCGTCATTTCCGGCTCACAGCAACTCAAGCGCCGTGCGCGACGGCGCGACCGGCAGCCAATGCGGGATGCGCCGCTTGGCGAGCCAGTACGGCCGCCAAAGCGATGTCCAACTTTCGCGGTCGATCGGTGCTGTACCCCAGTCAAATTGCCTCATGTCGATCTGCGACAGATCGTGTTTGTGCAGCCATTGGCGAGCGACCCACCACAATTCGCGCGATACTTCAATGTTGCCGGGGCCTTGGAGCTCGATGAGGTTCGGCAGCGGATCGCGATAGCGGCGGGAAATCCGCAACGTCGCGATCCGCTCGCCGTCTTTCCGGATGCTCCAGAGTCGCGAATGATTGTGTGCGAGGCTGCTGCCAAGGGTTCTGAGGCAATTCCGCATCGCTTTAGCCTCTTCGACGACGGTGGCAATCGAATCCAGCGGCATGAATTCGTAGCCGGCCATCCGGCCGGGCCGCAGCCACATGTCGGCGATCGGCATGCGGCCGAGATTGGCATGCAAGGCAACGACCGTTCGCCACTCGCGCGCGGCCGAACATGCGGCATCGATGCGCATGTCCGACGTCCATGGCTTCTCGATCAGATCGTGCCCCAATGTCGTGGGCTGAGAGGAGAACCACGCCCAGAGACAGATGAGCCGCACCCGCGCAGTCGTTACACGCCGCGGCTCTCGGACGAACTCACGCGCGATCCACGCAGCCATCGGCTCATGCGTAAGCTCGGCGGCTTCGGCGACGAGTTGAAGCCAGCACGGCGCGAGCTTGAGCGAGCGCGGAAGGTGGTTCGCGATTTGTCGGCGAAACAGCTCGCCGTCAGGCAAGCGCGGGATCGGACGCACGAATGCCTCCGGCGGCAGCTTGCGCAGCCACAGGGGCAGATCGGCAGGTGCGGCGGCTTGCGCGAGGGGAGCGCCGTCGACCACGCATGCTATCGCGCGTGCTGGATCGAGCCGTGTCCGCGGAACAGCCAGCGCGAAGAGGAGCGCGGGAAAGCTCGCGGCGAGGTCGGCCAAGCGCGGGTGCCGCGCGGCCAGGGCACGTACGGCGTCCTGGAAGCGCGGATGATATCGCCGAAGCCGCCGTTCGAGCAGCTCGGAACGTCCGGCCACCTGACAAGGGGCCGGCAGGACATTGAGTGTCATGACACAAGTTCACAATCGCGCGCCGACAGGCCGCGGAAAATTCGATCTGATATGGGGTTTTGTGATCTCACCCGGGAATCAATCCCGGGGGACGCGCTAGGTATCGCGCGGCGAACCCGGGAAGCGTGCAGTCGTAGACACGGTCGCCTCCAGAAATTGAAATTGCGTGCATCCCATAGCTTGGCATTGGCGAAGATGCAACCCGAGACTGCATCCTGCCTGCACGCTTTCGCGATCGCTGCGCGGCAATACGCATGCAGCATCGGCATCCGCAGCGGTGGTCGTTCCCTCCAGAATCTGCATCATGCGCGCCGGAACGGTCCCGCGACGTAGCCGGTTTCATCCTCCGAAGCTGCCGGGACTTCGGGGGCCTTTGGCCTTCAGCTTTTCGGAGTGACGATATGAGCGGTTTGGTGATCAGCGGCGGCCGGGTGGTGGATCCCGCGAGCGGGATGGATGCCGTTGGTGATGTAGCGGTGGCGGATGGCAAGATCGCCGCTGTCGGCACGGGTCTCGGCGGCGCCGAGCGGGTGATCGACGCGACCGGGCTTGTGGTGGCGCCCGGCTTCATCGATCTGCATGCGCATGGCCAGTCGGTCTCGGCCGACCGCATGCAGGCGTTCGACGGCGTCACGACGACGCTCGATCTCGAGGCCGGCGTGCTGCCGGTCGCATCCTGGTACGAGCGCCAGGCGCGGAAAGGCCGCGTGCTGAACTACGGCGCCGCCACCAACTGGGCCTTTGCCCGCATCGGCGCGATGACGGGCTCCAATGCGGAGAGCTCGCTGGAGGCATTCGGCAATGCCATGCGCGATCGGCGCTGGATGGACAACGTGGCGACCGATGCGGAGGTATCGGGCATTCTCGAGCGCCTCACCCGCGGTCTGAACGAGGGCGGCATCGGTATCGGCATCCTGAACGCCTATGCGCCGGGCGCCGGCGTGCAGGAGCTGACGGCGGTCTGCCAGTTGGCTGCGGCCAAGGACGTGCCGACCTTCACCCACGTCGCCTTCATGTCGCGCATCGACCCCGAGAGCGCGGCGGAAGCCTATATCCGCCTGATCGGCTATGCCGGCGCCACCGGTGCGCACATGCACATCTGCCATTTCAACTCGTCGAGCAAGACCGACGTCGAGCGCTGCCGCGTGCTGATCGAGAAGGCGCAGGCGCAGGGGCTGCCGATCACGGTCGAGGCCTATCCCTACGGCACTGGCTCCACCGTGCTGGCCGCCGCGTTCTTCAGCGATCCCGAGTTCGTCGAGCGCAACGGCACCGGCTATGATTCCGTGCAGCGCGTGACCGACGGCTATCGCTTCCACGATCGCGAGGAGCTGCTCAAGGCGCAGGCCGAGGAGCCGTCGTCGCTGGTGCTCTGGCACATCCTCGACACCGAGAACAATGCGCATCACCGCGACCTGCTCGACATGTCGGTGCTGTATCCGGGCGGTGCGATCGCCTCCGACGCGATGCCGTGGACGCTGTCCGACGGCAGCACCTATACCGGCGATGCCTGGCCGCTGCCGGATGATGCCACCTCGCATCCGCGCTCGGCTGGCTGCTTCACGAAATTCATCCGCGAATGGGTGCGCGAGCGCAAGACCGTGTCGCTGCTGGAAGGCGTGCGCAAATGCGCACTGATCCCGGCGGAGATCCTGTCGCAGAGCACGCCCGCGATGCGCGCCAAGGGCCGGCTCGCGAAAGACGCGGATGCCGACATCGTCGTGTTCGACTATGAGAAGCTCTCGGATCGGGCGACCTTCACCGCGATGAACCGTCCCTCGGAGGGCGTGCGGCATCTCGTGGTCAGCGGCCAGCCGCTGATTTCCGACGGCGTGCTGGACGTGGCGGCGCGGCCCGGTAAGCCGGTGCGCCGCCCCGTCGTCGAGGGCTGACCCATGCCGGTCCCCATTCTCCTGGTGACGGGCTTTTTGGGGGCGGGCAAGACTACGGTCGTCAACCATCTGCTGGCGCATGCGGAGGGGCGGCGCATCGCCGCCGTGGTCAACGATTTCGGCGCGATCAACATCGATGCTGAGCTGATCGCGGGCGCCAGCGACGGCGTGGTCAGCCTTGCCAATGGCTGCATCTGCTGCTCGCTCGAAGGCGATCTGTTGCGCACGCTCTCGACGCTGCTGCGGCGTGATCCCAAACCTGAGTATATCGTCATCGAGACCAGCGGCGTCGCCGATCCCGCCGACATCGTCCGCAATCTGATGGATCCGGTGATCCTGCGCGAGGCGCGGCTGGAGACGGTGCTCTGCGTGATGGACGCGACGGCGCCGCCCGCCGCACTTGAAGATGCGCTGCATCGATCGCAGCTGCGCGTCGCCGATATCGTGGCGCTCAGCAAGCTGGATCTGGCCGACGCGGGCGCGGGAACACGCATGCGCGCGGCGATCCGCGCGCTGCGTGTTCCCGCCGTCGTGGTCGATGCGCAGCATGGCGAGATTCCTGCCGCGCTGCTGTTTCTCGCGGAAATCGATCGCCCGGCCGCGCCGCGTGACGTGGGCCCGCGGCGGCCGGCAGAGGAGCGCTTCGAGACGCTGAGCTGGACCTCGGACAAGCCGGTCTCGCTGCCGCGTTTGCAGCAGGCCATCAACCGCCTGGCGCCGAAGCTCGCGCGCGCAAAAGGCTTGTTCGAGACGATCGAGCAGCCCGGTCGCGTGATGGTGTTTCAGTTCGCCGGCGGTCGCGCCACGCTCGCACCCGGCGATGTGCCGGCAGCGGGCGCGCCGCGGACGCGGATCGTCTTCATCGCCGAGCTTGGGGTGCTCTCGAAGGCGGAGCTCGACGGCATCATGGAAGCGTGCGTTGCGGGCGGGTAGCGCGATCTGCAACGATCGCACGCGCATCATCAAATCGGGCGCCCCCTTTAATCCTCGACCGGCAGCGCATCCCCATGCGCGTACCAGCTCCCGCGGAATGCGGCCATGTCACTCCCCCTCCGGCTCGACCGGCTTCTCGGCCGCCTCTTCGTGGACCGGCGCAGCACCGTGCGCGCCGCGCAGCCGGATCATGGTGTCGATCACGTCGACGTCGATCTTCAGCATGTCGAGATCGCGCGTCATCTCGCGTACCTCCTGACCCTTGCGCGCCAGTTCTTCCGACACGTCGACCGCCATCTTGCGTTCGGTCACGTTGCCCTGTGTGTTGACGAACAGTTTTGCGCGCATCCATTCCAGCCGCGCCCGCTGCGTGTCGCGCTCGAACTTCTTCTCGGCGTAGCGGCGTCGTGCCTCGGCATAGGCGCCGATCAGCGCGGTCTCCGGCAGGCTCCACAATTGCTCGACCGACATGGTCATGCCGCTCAGGTCCCGGGTTGCATTGGCGGGAATCCTCTCCCGCACCCCATCAGACCTTTCCGGCGGTCAATTCTCAAGAGGGGACCGCCCCGATCGTGCGCGGCGATCCAGAACGACGATCCCAGCGGTGGTTGCGCTGGGATCGCCTGGAGGTTTCATGGAGGGCATCGAGCACTGCCCTCCATGGCGACATGATAGCGCAAGGATGCTCCAGATGCGACTGGAACCCGTCAAAGCATCAGCAGAACGCCAGCGCGTTGACCGCCCGCGTGGTCGCAATCTCGTTCTCGTTGCCGACGAACTGGCAGACGACGGATTCGAGCTCACCCGGCTGCTTGCGGCGGGCCGCCGCCAGCAGCCGCATCAACTCGGTTTCGTCCTTCGACAGGCGCCGGCAGGACGGCGGCATGAAGCACAGCTCGCACGGCCGGCCGCTGCGCAGGATCCTAACGAGTGCGGCAGCCCGTGCGACCAGCAGCGGGCTGTCGGCAACGCCGGGGGTCTCGTCCGCGAAGCGATAGGCTGCTTCCCAGCAATCGGAAGCGCCGGTGGTGTAGGCCGCTCCGATGAACCGGCACAGCGACAGCGCGACACGGCAGAAGTCATCGTAGCCTTCGACGCTTCGTGGCGCCGCAAGCGCAGCCTGAAGCGGACAGAGCTGCGACCGGCCGGCGTCCGGGACTGCAAGGGAATCGCATGCATCCTGCATCATGAATGTTCCCGTTCAGTGCAGCGTGGGGCTACCGACCAGCCAGGTCTTCATCGCCATCATCTGGTCTTGGTCGAAAGACCGCAAGTGCCGGTCGGGCAGGATGAGACCGGCCATGCGGAAGATCGTTGCAAGCCCCTGGACCGGCGCAAGCGCCCAATCGGCGCCGACGGGCGGCAGCCAGCACTCGAACTGCTCGCGGGCGACCTCGATACGTTCCTGCTGCGCAGCGGCGATGGCACGCAGAAGTCCGTGCTCGCTGTCCGACATGCGCGGACACGTCGGGCAATGCACTTCGATGGCCGTATGGGCCGTGCAGGCGAAGATCTCGATGATGGACTCCAGCGAGGGCACGGCGTCGCCGACGCGGAAATGGTCGTACACCTCCTTGATGTCGGCCGCGGTCGGAACGGCGCCTCCGCGGCGTGCCTTCGCCCTGAAACCCCAGATGAAGAGCCGCTCCGCTGCGCTCAGCGCGGGAAGATCGAGCGGCCTGGTATGTGTCGATTGATGCATTGAGCCTCTGGCCTTTGGCTGCGCGCGCGGCAGAGCTGGCGCGGATGATCTGCGCCGATCGTTCCGCCAGAGACCCTTCCAAGTCAACGCTCGGGAAGGCGATGTCGAGGCGTTCTAGATTGGAAGCACTCGTATCTCGGAAGCAGCGATCGCTGCAGGACGAGGTCAGCACGCTCGTTGCGGGCGGCCTAGCGCACGACTCTGCGAAAATGCGCCGCGATTTCGGCGCGTGTTGCGACCCAGACCCGGCCCTCCAGCCGCGCCAGTTCGGCCAGAATGGTCTTCACCGCGCGGAAGCGCGCCGGTCGGCCGCAAATGCGCAGATGAAATCCGACCGACAGCATCGCGGAGCGGCCGCGCTCCGCCTCCTCGACCAGTGTGGCGAGTGCGGCGCTGACATAGTTTGAGAAATCCTCCGGCTGCACAAAGCCGTTCGGATGGAAGAACTTCATGTCGTTGGTGTCGAAGCCATAGGGCAGGACCAGCATCGCTCCCTGTGGCGACCGGCTCCAATAGGGCAGATCGTCGTCGAGTGCGTTGGAATCGTAGGCGAAGCCGAGCCCGATCAGAACATCGCGCGTCCATGCGCTCTGGCTGCCGCGCGACATGAAGCCGACCGGCGTGAGGCCGGTCGCGCGGGCGATGACGTCGCGCGTCTTCTCAATGTCGCGGCGTTCCGTCTCGGCATGCCCATAGAGCGCGTGCGGCAGCCAGCGCCAGCCATGCACCGCCGGTTCGTGGCCGGCCTCGACCACGGTGCGGGCAAGGTCCGGCACACGCTCGACGGCGCGGCCGCACATCATGAAGGTGGAGCGGATTCCGGCCTCGGTGAAGGCGTCGAGGAATCGCCACAGGCCGGCGCGCATGCCATAGTCGAACACCTGTTCCTGCACGAGATCGCGCACGCCCGGCGGCGATGTCGAGGCGACCTCACCATAGTGCTCCGTCTCCGCATCGCCTTGCTCGACAGCGAGCTCGGCGCCCTCCTCGAAATTCACCACCAGCGACACCGCGACGCGGGCGCCGTTCGGCCAGACGATATCGGGACGGGCCCTTCCATACCCGCGAAGATCGCGTTCGATCGGCATGATCAGCGGCTGCCGATCTGGCGGCTGACGCCGCCGAAGATTTCGGCGCAGACGAGGCCGGCAAGGGTCAGCAGCACGATCACGCCGGAGACGGCGGCGACGCGCACGTCCAGGCTGCCTTCGAGGATCGCCCACAGCTTGATCGGCAGGACTTCGGTGCGGGCATCGGCGAGGAACAGCGACACCGGAACATTGTCGAAGGAGGTGAGGAACGCGACGAAGCAGCTCGCGACCATGCCACGGCGGATCAGCGGCAGCGTGATGCGCCGGAAGGTGTACCAGCGGCTGGCGCCCAGGCTGAGCGAGCAGGTGATCAGCACCGGATTGAGCTGCTGCACCGAGGCGCTGACCATCCGGATCACGAATGGCACGCAGATGATGGTGTGGCCGAGCACCAGCGTCGCCGCCGACAGGCGGACGCCGAGCAGGTTGAAGACCAGCAGCAGCGACAGGCCGAAGGCCATCGCCGGCAGGACCATCGGCGACATGAACAGGGCGTCAAGGACGCGCGCGATCTTCAATCGGCTCCGTGCCAGTCCGAGTGCGGCCGCGCCGCCCAGCACTGCAGAAAGAATCGTCGCCGCCGCTGCGACCTTGAGACTCGTCAACGCGGGCTCGACGATTTCCTGCGATTGCAGCAGCTCGACATACCAGCGCAGTGACCAGCTCGGCGGCGGGAATTTCAGCGTGATGCCGCCGGTGAAGGAAATGATCAGCACGACCAGCGTCGGTGCCAGCAGCAGCAGCATCCCGCAGCCGGTGATGGCACCAATGATGCCGGAATAGGCACGATCAATGAGGCTACGCTGCATCGACGCCTCGCACATAGCGGCGCGACAGCGCACCGGTGGCAAAGACGATGCCGGTCACGGCCAGCGTGAAGATCAGCGACAGCGCCGCCGAGAACGGCCAGTCCTGCACGCCGACCGCCTGTTGGTAGATATAGGAGGGCATCAGGATAATGCGCCCGCCGCCGATCAGCGTCTGGGTGATGAAGGCGGTCGCAGCGGCAGCGAAGACGAGCAGCCAGCCGGCGATGGCGCCCGGCAGTGTCAGCGGCAGGATGATGGTGATGAAGACGCGGGCACGGCTTGCGCCCAAACCTTCAGCCGCTCGCGTCAGATTGCCGTCGAGCCGCAGCAGGCTGTTGATGACAGGCAACGCCATCAGAGGGAGCTGGATCTGGGTCAGCGCCAGAACCATGCCCTCCCAGGTGTAAAGCAAGCGAGCCGGGGTCTGCCAGAGCCCGAGCGACAGCATCGTCGTGTTGATGATGCCGTCGCGGCCGAGGAGCACGATCCAGGCGAAGGTGCGCACCACCGTACTGGTCAGGAGCGGCAGCATGATCAGGAACGTGATCAGGGTACGCATGAGCTGGCCGCTCGCGGCGTAAACAAGTGCGAGAGGGTAGGCGAGGATCAGCGTCGCCAATGCGACCTCCGTCCCTAGCCAAAGCGTGTCCGTCAGCACCTTGATGCTGAACGGCTCCGAGAAGAAGCGCAGATATTGCGCCAGCGACAGCTCTGCGAACTGCGGCGTGCGGAACAGACTGATCGCGACAAGTGCGATCAGTGGCAGCACGAAGGCGGCCAGGAACAACGCCGCCAGTGGGATCACCGGCAGCATTTGTCGTGATGCAGTCGTGCTCGCCGGCGTCATTTAGATCTTCACCTCCTTGCTGAAGCGGGTTATCCATTCGCCGCGCAGCGGCTGGAACTTGGTCCAGTCGAGCAGCACATTGCTGGCAATGAGGTCGTCGAGGCTCTTGGCGACGGTGAGATTGGCGCCGGTCAGCGCCACCTTGCCGTTGGTCGGCATCATCATCCAGGGCGCCGCCTCGAGGCCTTTCTGGGTTTCGGCCGACATCACCGTGTCGAGATAGTCCAGCACCGCCTTCGGATCCTGGTTGTTCTTGACGATCTGGGCGCTGGTGCGGATCACGACCGCGCCGGATTTCGGCTTGGCGAAGGCGATGTCGACGCCCTTGGCGGCGAGCAGCGCCACGTTGTTCCAGAAATTGAAGGCGATATCGATCTCGCCCTGCTGGAACAGCGCAGCCAGCGCGCCGGGCGACGCCGCGATCGCACCGACGTTGGGCAGCAGCTTCTTCATGGCCTCGAAGGCCGGCTCGATATTGGTCTCGGAACCGCCGTTGAGCTTCGCGATCTCGACCATGAAGGCGGTGCCGAGGCTCGACCCCAGACCGGTGATGCCGACGCGGCCCTTGTATTCCGGTTTCCACAGATCCTCCCACGAGGTCGGCGGCGTCGTGATCTTCTTCGGATTGTAGGCGATGCCGATCAATTGCGCGGTGATGACAGGGGCGTAGCCGTCGGGATGGCGGAATACGCTGGGGATATCGGCATATGACTTCGACTGCTCGACCGGAAATTTCTCCAGCACGCCGCTCGCGATCGCCGGGATCAGCGGCCCCTCGTCGAACAGCACGACGTCGAAGGGGGGCGTGTTGCGCGATGCCTGGATCTTGCCGATCTGATCGACGCCGAGCAGGGGCGTAAAGGTGACGCCGCCGTCGCTGGACTTCTTGAAGGCCGGCCCGACCACCGCGCGGAAGGCTTCGTCGAAACTGCCGGGATAGGTCGTCGCCACGATCGAGGGCGCCGCGCGCGATGATGTCGGCCATCCGAGACCAGCTGCCGCAAGCGCGGCCGAACCTGTGGTGAGCAGCGATCTCCGGGATAGGCTCATGTCAAACACTCCTTTGCTGATGCTTGGAAACGTCGTCGACTGGCGTGCTGAAGATGCTGACGCGCGACACATCGGAGATCGCGAGCCAGGCCGTCTCACCCGCCTGCGCCTTCGCGAGGCCGGCGGCGCGGGCCTGGCTGACCTTCACGGCTTCGCCGCTCGCGGTGACGCCCTCGGTGACGCTGACGGCGCCGAGCGGCACGGTGGCGCGGATCGTGACGGGGATGGCGCCGGGCCGTTCGGCGCCGAACGTGATGTTTTCAGGCCGGACCGAGATCGTCACCAGCGTGCCGCGCCTGCGCTGAGCCGAACGGCCGAGATCGATCTCGGGCCCGGCGTCCAGCTGCACGCGATCGGCGTCGGTGACGGTGCCGCGCAGGAGATTGGTGTGGCCGATGAAGCTCGATATGAACAGGCTTGCCGGTCGGTCGTAGAGCGCGTCCGGGCTGTCGATCTGCTCGATGCGTCCCTTGTTCAGTACGACGATGCGGTCGGCCATCGAAAGCGCCTCCTCCTGGTCGTGCGTGACGATGATGGAGGTGACGCCAAAGGACTTCAGCAGGCTCTTGATCTCGATCTGCATGTCGAGGCGCAGATTTTTGTCGAGCGCCGAGAACGGCTCGTCGAGCAGGACGAGGCCCGGATCGATCGCAAGCGCCCGCGCCAGCGCGACGCGTTGCTGCTGTCCGCCGGAGAGCTCTCCGGGCAGCCTTCGCGCGAACGACGCCATCTGGGCCAGGCCGAGCATCTGTTCGACCTTCGCCGCCACCACGTCCTTCGCCGTCTTGCGCGCCCGCAGGCCGTAGGCGACGTTTTCGAACACGGTCAGATGCGGAAACAGCGCATAGTTCTGAAACACCATGCCGATGCGGCGGCGGTTGGCCGGAATATGCTCGACCCGCGCGCCGTCGAAGCGCACCTCGCCCCGCGACGGGCGCAGGAAGCCCGCGATGATCTGGAGCATCGTGGTCTTGCCGCAGCCGGACGGACCGAGGAGGGCGATCAACTCACCGGCTGCAACGGTGAGATCGATCTCGTCCAGCGCAACGGTCGCGCCGAAGGCGTGGCCGATGCCTTTCAAATCCAGCGAGAGTCCGCGTCCATCGCTCAACGCCAGCTCCATCCTTCGCGTTGTCCTGCGCGAGGGGAGTTAGCAATCGCCGTGCCAGCGCGCCTCATTCGCTAAGGCCTTGCCAGCGTTGTGATAATTTTTAGGCGCCAAATATTGGCGCCAATTGCACGGCTATATTGTAAACAGAATATCCGACAGTTTGTATAAAAAATGGGCTCCGGCAGCATTCCAGAATCCTGTAAAAGCGACGCATGAAGCGAACCCGTCCCCCCAAGCGCAAGCTGAAGCGGTCCGAGCCGAAACTCAGGGAGCCGGAGGCCGCGGATCCGCGCAGCATCGACGACGATCCGGTGGTCCAGGGCATCCTGACCGCGATCAGCCAGAAGCGGCTCAAACCGGGCGCCAAGCTCGGCGAGGACAAGCTCGCCGCGGCCTTCGGTACCACGCGGATTCACATCCGCCAGGCCTTGTCCCATCTCGCCTCGCGCAAGGTGGTGATGCAGATCCCCAACCGCGGCGCCTTCGTGTACCGGCCGAGCTGGGCGGAGGCTCAGGACATCTTTGCCGCGCGCCGGATCATCGAGACCGCAGCGGTCAGCGCCGCGGTCGACCGGCTGGACAAAGCCGGCAAGGCGGAGCTGAAGGCGCATATGGAGCGCGAGGCGCGTCACGATCGCAATGACCGCTGGGCCTCGCTGTCGCTGACGGCCGAGTTCCATATCCTGGTCGCCAGGCTCGCCGGCAACCGCGTGTTGCTGGAAATGTCGCGCGAGCTGATGCTGCGGACATCGCTGGCGATCGCGACCTTCGAGCAGCCGGGCGAGCCGGATTGCTCGCCCGATGCCCATCCCGACATCGGCGCGCTGATCCTCGCCCGCGACAAGGCCGGCGCGGTCCATGCCATGCGTCATCACATCGAGGAGATGGAGCAGCGCATCCGGCCGAAGGAAGGCGAGGACGAGGTTGACGAGCTCACCGCGATCTTCCTGGAGATCGGCGCGCGGGCGCGGGCGGGCGGATAGCATGGCGGGCCGCCGCATCCTTCTGATCAATCCGAACAGCAATGAGGCGACCACCGCGATGATGGTGGCGATTGCCAAGTCTGCAGCCGCGGATGGCTTCGACATTGTCGGTACCACGGCAACGCGTGCGCCCGCGATGATCGTCTCGGCGGATGCACTGGAGGCAGCAGCGCCGGAGGTCGAGGAGATCGCGCGTGCCCGCAGCGGCGAGTGCGACGGCATGATCGTCGCGGCATTCGGCGATCCCGGTCTCGCCGGGATCAAGGTGACGACGAAATTGCCCGCCGTCGGCATCGGCGAGTCCTCGATGCTGGAAGCGGCGGAGAACGGCCGACGCTTCGGCGTGGCGACCACGACGCCACTGCTGAAGGCGAAGATCGATGCACTGCCTGATACGCTGGGATTGCGATCGCACTATACCGGCACACGCTTTGCCGAAGGCGATCCGCATGAGTTGATGCGTGATCCATCGCTGTTGCGCATCGCTCTGGCCGGCGCGGTCGAGGCTTGCATTGCGCAGGACGGCGCGGAGGCGGTGATCATCGGCGGCGGTCCGCTCGGTGAAACAGCAGGCGCGCTTCAGCCGATCTTCACCGTGCCGGTCATCGCACCGATCACGTCAGCCGTGCGGCGGATCATTCGCCTCGTCGGGGCGTAACGTCTGGTTTTTCCGCGCCGCGGCATCGGCCGTGCTGCGGAAAACTGTTTTCCTTGACATGAACTCTGCCGTGCTCGACGTGTAACGTGGTCGCGTGACGGCACGTTGCGTCTCTCGCGACAAGAAAAAGCAGCAGGGGAAAGACGCCATGAGTGCAGGCCTCGACGAAAAGGACTACCTCGCCGCCTTGCGCGGGTTGTGGGACAAGGCCTGGCCGAAGGGCATGCCGCGCTCGCCCAACTATCTGCACGGCGAAGTTCCCCTAACGGAATATCTGCGCGCCTGGGCGAAGCGGAGTCCGGAGCGTCCAGCGGTGATCTTCTACGGTCACGTCACCACCTATGCGGAGCTCGACCGGCAGAGCGACCGCTTCGCGGCGCTGTTGCAGGCCAAGGGCGTGCGCAAGGGCGACCGCGTCGCCGTCTTCCTGCCGAACTGCCCGCAATTCCACATCGTGTTTTTCGGTATCCTGAAGCTCGGCGCGATCCACGTTCCAGTCAGCCCGCTCTCGCGCGCGTTCGAGCTGTCCTACGAGCTGAACGATACCCAAGTGGAAGTGATCGTCGCGCTGGACCAGCTCATGCCGGTCGTCGGGCAGGTCAGGGGCGAGGTGCGGCTGCGCGAGATCATCGTCACCAGCTTTGCCGATGTCATGCCGCCAACGCCGGCATTTCCAGCGCCAGACTCGATCCGTGCGCCGCGCGTCGCCGTCCCGGGCGCGACCGATCTGTTGCCGGCGCTCGCTGCGTTGTCGACTCCTGTGCCGCTACCGCCGCCCGGCCTCGATGATGTCGCCGCGCTCAATTACACCGGCGGCACCACCGGCATGCCCAAGGGCTGCGTCCACACCCATCGCGACATGGTCTACACGGCCGCGGCCAATTACGGCATCTCGGTCCTGTCCGACGAGAGCAGCGTGTTCCTGTCGTTCTTCCCGGAATTCTGGATCGCGGGCGAGAATTTCGGTTTGATCTTCCCGCTGTTCTCCGGCGCGACGCTGGTGCTGCTCGCACGCTGGGACGCCGTCGGCGCGATGGCCGCGATCGACAAGTACAAGGTCACGATCATCGCGATGCCGGTCGACGGCGCCGTTGAGCTGATGGACCATCCGCGCTGGAGCGAGTTCGACCTGTCGTCCTTGAAGCAGGTGCGCGTGGTCTCCTTCGTCAAGAAGCTCAATGCCGACTATCGCAAGCGCTGGAAGGATCTCACCGGCACGATCCTGATGGAGGCGGCCTGGGGAATGACGGAAACCCATACCTCCAACACCTTCACGGCCGGCTTCCAGGACGACGATTTCGACCTCAACAACCAGCCGATCTTCGTCGGGCTGCCGGTCCCCGGTGCCGAGTTCAAGGTCACCGATTTCGAGACCGGTGCGCTGTTGCCTCTGGGTGCGGAAGGCGAGATCCGCGTACGCACGCCGTCGCTGCTCAAGAGCTACTGGAACAAGCCGGAGGCGACCGCGGAGTCTCTGATCGATGGCTGGTTGCGCACCGGCGACATCGGCACCATCGACAAGGATGGTTTCCTGCACTTCCTCGGCCGCCGCAAGGAAATGCTGAAGGTCAAGGGCATGAGCGTGTTTCCGCCGGAGATCGAGGCACTGCTCGGGCAGCATCCGAAGGTGCTGGGCTCGGGCGTGGTTGGCCGCGACGATCCCGACAAGGGGCAGGTGCCGGTTGCCTTTGTCCAGCTCAAGCCGGACGCGGCCGGCACCGTCTCTGCGGAAGACCTGCGCAGCTGGTGCGCCGAGCGCATGGCCGTCTACAAGGTCCCCGAGATACGCATTATCGAAGCGCTGCCGCTGACGGCTACGGGTAAAGTGAAGAAGCAGGACCTTAATCCAAGCCTGCCTGCTGCTGTCTGAGTGAGAGAGATCATGTCGTTCAAGAAGCTCCTGATCGCCAATCGCGGCGAGATCGCCATTCGCATCGCGCGCGCGGCAGCCGATGCCGGCATCGCGACGGTCGCGATCCATCCTGCGGACGATGCGCTGTCGCTGCATGTGCGCGTTGCCGACGAGGCGATCGAAATTCCCGGCCGGGGGGCGCGGGCCTATCTCGATATCGACGCCGTGGTGAAGGCGGCCAAAGCGGTGGACTGTGATGCCGTGCATCCCGGCTATGGCTTTCTCAGCGAGAACGCGGCCTTCGCAAGGGCCTGCTCCGACGCAGGGATCACTTTCGTCGGCCCCAAGGCGACAGCGCTCGAACTGTTCGGCGACAAGGTCGCGGCGCGGCAACTGGCAAAGCGTTGCGGCGTCCCCATCATCGCCGGCACCAGCGGCCCGTCGAGTCTCGAGGAGATCACGGCCTTTCTCGCGTCGCTCGGCAGCAACGCGGCGATCGTGATCAAGGCGATGGCCGGCGGCGGCGGTCGCGGCATGCGCGTGGTGGAGAACGCGCCCGATCTCGCGGAAGCCTATGCGCGCTGCCAGTCCGAGGCCAGGGCGGCGTTCGGCTTCGACGGCGTCTATGCCGAGCGGCTGATCCGGCAGGCGCGCCACATCGAGGTGCAGATCATCGGCGACCGCCATGGTGCGATCTCCCATCTCTGGGAGCGCGAATGCACCATCCAGCGCCGTCACCAGAAGCTGATCGAGGTGGCGCCGAGCCCCTCGCTGAGCGACGCCTTGCGCGGCCGCATCATCGAAGCGGCGAAGCAGCTTGCGGCGGCGGCTTCTTACGACAATCTCGGCACCTTCGAGTTCCTGGTCGACGGCACGGCCGAGGACAGCTTTGCCTTCATCGAGGCCAATCCCCGGCTCCAGGTCGAGCACACCGTGACCGAAGAGGTGCTCGGGCTCGACCTCGTCCGCGCCCAGCTCGCGGTCGCCGCGGGCAGCACGCTGGCCGCGCTTGGGTTTGCGCAGGGATCGATCCCGAAGCCGCGCGGCTATGCCATGCAGCTTCGCGTCAACATGGAGACCCTGGACGAGACGGGGGCGACCCATCCGACCGGCGGCGTGCTTGCCGTGTTCGAGCCGCCGTCGGGCCCGGGCGTGCGCGTCGATAGCTTTGGCTATGCCGGCTACAAGACCAGCGCGGCCTTCGATTCGCTGCTGGCCAAGGTCATCGTCCATACCCCGGGCGAGGCCTGGCACGACGTGGTCGCGAAAGCTTCGCGGGCCCTGCGCGAATTCCGGATCGACGGCGTCGTCACCAACATCGCTTTCCTCCAGGCGGTGCTCGCGCATCCCGATTTCAGGATCAACCGCATCGCGACCGATTTCATCGACCGCAACATCGGCAAGCTCGTCGGGGCGGCCGAAGGCGCGGCAAAGCCGCTCTATTTCGCTGCGACCGAGCGAAGTGGCGTTCCCGGCGCGGAGTCGCACGTCACGCAAGCCGTACCCGAAGGGGCGGTGATGGTGGCAGCGCCCCTGCAAGGAACCATCGTCACCATCCGGGTGAAGGAAGGCGAGATCGTGCGCCCCGGCCAGCAGCTGGCCGTGATCGAGTCCATGAAGATGGAGCATCTGGTCATGGCCGAGCAGGGCGGCCGGGTCACGAAGCTTCTTGCCGGTGACGGGGCCACGCTGATGCATGGCGAGCCGATCCTCTATCTCGAGCCGCTTGATGTTGCGGCTGACAGCACGGCGGCGGAAGCCGATGTCGATCTCGACCACATCCGTCCCGATCTCGCCGAGCTGATCGCGCGCCAGGCCAATACGCTCGACGAGAACCGTCCGGCCTCGGTCGAGCGCCGCCGCAACACCAACCAGCGCACCGCGCGCGAGAACGTTGCCCAGCTCGTCGACGACGGCTCGTTCATGGAGTACGGCAGCCTTGCGATTGCGGCACAGCGCCGCCGGCGCAAGCTCGACGACCTCATCAAGAATACGCCGGCCGACGGCCTCGTCATGGGCGTCGCCACCGTGAATGCCGGGAAATTCGGCCCCGAGGGCGGCCGCTGCATCGTCCTGGCCTATGATTACACCGTGCTCGCGGGCACGCAGGGCCACATGAACCACAAGAAGATCGACCGCATGCTGACGCTGGCGGAAGATTGGCGCGTGCCGCTGGTGTTCTATGCCGAAGGCGGCGGCGGCCGGCCCGGCGATACCGACCGGCTCGGCATGACCGGGCTCGACGGTCCGTCCTTCGTGCAGTTCGCGAGGCTATCCGGCCTCGTGCCGGTGGTTGGCGTGGTCTCCGGCTATTGCTTCGCCGGCAATGCCGCGATGCTCGGCTGCTGCGACGTCATCATCGCCACCAAGAACGCCTCGATCGGCATGGGCGGCCCGGCCATGATCGAGGGCGGCGGGCTCGGCGTCTATCATCCGGCCGAGGTCGGCCCTGTGTCGTTCCAGTCACCGAACGGCGTGATCGACATCCTGGTCGAGGACGAGGAGGAAGCGACGTCCGTCGCGCAGAAGTACCTGTCCTATTTCCAGGGGGCGGTTACGGATTGGGAAGCCGCCGACCAGCGCCTGCTCCGCCGCGCGATCCCCGAGAACCGGCTGCGCGTCTACGACATCCGCAGCGTGATCGACCTCGTCGCCGACAAGGATTCCGTGCTGGAGCTGCGCCGCGACTACGGCGTCGGCATGATCACCGCGCTAATCCGTATCGAGGGCAAGCCGTTCGGCCTGATCGCCAACAATCCGCGCCATCTCGGCGGCGCGATCGATGCCGATGCCGGCGACAAGGCCGCGCGCTTCCTCCAGCTCTGCGACGCCTTCGATCTGCCGATCGTCTCGCTCTGCGACACGCCCGGCTTCATGGTCGGTCCGGAGGCCGAGAAGACCGCGATCGTGCGCCACGTCTCGCGCATGTTCGTCACGGGCGCGAGCCTCACCGTGCCGCTGTTCGGCATCGTGCTGCGCAAGGGCTATGGGCTCGGGGCGCAGTCCATGATCGGCGGTGGCTTCCATGCCTCGTTCTTCACCGCGGCCTGGCCGACCGGCGAGTTCGGCGGCATGGGCCTCGAAGGCTATGTCCGCCTCGGCTTCCGCAAGGAGATGGAAGCGATCGCCGACCCCGGGGAGCGCGAGACCTACTACCGCAACAAGGTCGCCGAGCTCTATGCCAATGGCAAGGCGGTCTCGATCGCCTCCGTGTTCGAGATCGACAACGTCATCGACCCCGCCGAGACCCGGCGATGGATCATGGCGGGCCTGCGATCGGTGCCGAAGCCCGAGCCGAGGACGGCGAAGAAGCGGCCGTGCATCGACACGTGGTGAGGGCGGTGCAGCAATTTTGAGTCGCCTGAGGCAATCTATATCCACGTCGTCATGCGCGGGCTTGTCCTGGCTTGTCCCGGGCATCCACGTTCTTTCGCAGTCGCGGCAATACGTGGATGGCCGGGACGAAGCCCGGCCATGACGGCGTCGAGGCAGTGTGCCTCCTCCATTCCCGTTCCCGGTTCCCGATTGACATCCCGCCCCGTGGTGCCAGACTTTGCACAATAATACAGGGTGGAGACGTCCGCGATGGCCAGCCTTTCGGCCTCGAACCATGTCGCCCGTGTCTTGTCCGTCGCCAATCAGGTCACAGACCGCTTGGCCGACGTCGATGCCTCGTCGCGGATCGCCAGTTCCTGGCGGCGCTGCCTGGTCAGTCACAAGCTCGATCCGGCCCGCCAGGGTCCGCCACAGACGCTGACCGAAGCCGAGATCCGGCACGCCGCCGAGCCGATGGAGCAGATGATCAGGCTCGCAATGCCCGAGCTCGACGATCTCGCCCGTGTGCTGCGTGACGCCGGCTACTGCGTCAATCTCGCGGATGCGAACGCGACCATGCTGTTCAGCCGGCTCCCGGGCGAAGCCGATGCCAAGATGTTTCTGGACTGGAAGATCTACACCGGCTCGAACTTCGCCGAGACCTTCGAGGGCACCAATGGGCTGGGGACCGCGCTCGCGGAGGAGAAGCCGATCCTGGTGCATCGCGACGAGCATTTTCGCGCGCAGTGGCACATGTTCTCCTGTGCCGTGGCGCCGCTGTTCGACCAGGCCGGGCGTCTGGCAGGTGCGGTGAACATCACTTCCTGCCGGGAGGATCTCGAACGTACCGCGCACCAGCTTGCGCTGGCTGTGACCATGGAGGCGACGCGGCGGATGGAGGGCGCGATCTTCCGTGGCCATTTCCACAACGCCTGGATCGCCACCGTGCCCGGCGACGGCGGCAGCGGCCTCATCGCCTATGACGACGACCGTCGCATCATCGGTGCCTGCCGTTCCGCGCGTGCACTGCTGGGCCTCACCGACGGCATGATCGCCGCCGGTATTGATCTGTCGCGCTACATCGAGTTCGAGCATCAGGCCGAAGGTGGCGCGGAGGATGTCGTTCGGCTGCGCCGTGCCGACGGCAGCGCCCTGGGCCAGGGCCATGTCGCGCCGCCGCTGCGCAGGAGGGGGCGTCCGCTCGCGCCGCGCCGCGACGCGCCAGTCGATCGCTTCGATGCGCTGCAGCGGCTCGCCGGCCGCGATCCCGGCCTGATCAAGAGCGTGAACCGGCTCAGGCGCATCGGGGATCACAATCTGCCGGTGCTGCTGCATGGCGAGACCGGCGTCGGCAAGGACGTCTTCGCGCGCGCCATTCATGCGGCGAGCCACCGTGCGCGCAACAATTACGTCGCGCTGAATTGCGCGGCGATGCCGGAGAGTCTGATCGACGCCGAACTGTTCGGCTACGAGGCCGGCGCCTTCACCGGCGCCCGGCGCGACGGTTCGAAGGGTCTGATCGTGCAGGCCGATCGCGGCACGCTGTTCCTCGACGAGATCGGCGACATGCCGATCGGCTTGCAGACGCGCCTGTTGCGCGTTCTGGAAAACCGCGAGGTCTGGCCGCTCGGCGCGCTCAAGCCCGTCGCCGTCGACATCCGCCTGATCAGCGCCACACATCGCGACCTCGGCCGCATGGCGGAGCAGGGCGCCTTCCGCGCCGATCTCTATTTCCGCCTGCGCGGCATCGAGGTGCGGCTGCCGGCGCTGCGCGAGCGCGCCGACCGCGACGATGTCATTTGCCAGATCGCGCGCGAGGAGGCGCCGAATTGTCGTCTGTCGGACGAGGCCTGGTCGCAGCTCGCGGCCTATCCGTTCCCCGGCAACATGCGCCAGCTTCGCCACGTGCTGCGGCTCGCCGGCTGCACCGCGGAAGACGGTGTCATCACGGATGCAGATCTCGATCTGCCGCCGTTCGGTGGACGGGCGGCGGAGGCCGATCTCGCGGCCGCCGAACGTGGGACGATCTTGGAAGCTTTGCGCAAGCATGGCGGTCGCGTGACGGAAGCAGCGCGCGCGTTGCAGCTGAGCCGTGCGACGCTGTATCGGAAGATCAAGCAGCTGAAGATCGAGACAGCGCAGTAACGGAACGAGCCGCTGGCTTCATCTACCCGCTTGCGGGCCAGGGAGACATATCGCGTTGCCGGTGCATCGACTACCTAGGAGAAATCCGTCCAGCTCAGATGCCGCGCGTCGAGGTCGCCGATCGTCACGCCCTCGCGCATCTCCCGCGGCGTATGGAAGTTGCTGCGCAAGTACACGAGCGGCGTCGCCATGGCCGAATGCGAGACGTCACGCACCTCGCCCACGAAGATCGAATGCGTCCTGGTCTCGAATTCCTGCGCCAACGTGCAGTCGAACGCGGCGACCGCGTCGGTCAGGACCGGTGCGCCCGTCACGCCCCGCCTCCACTGCCCGAAGGCGAAACGGTCGTCGCCGTTGACGCCCTTCTGGCCGCTGAAGGTGAGCGCGAGCAGCGCATGATCCTCGTGCAGGAAGTTGATCGCAAACGCGCCTTCCTCGCGGATGCGCGCGTGGGCGCTGGCGTTGCGGTTGACGCAGACGATCAGCGAGGGTGGCGTGTCCGACAGCGAGCAGGCCGAGGTCACCGTCAGGCCCGTGCGCTTGCCGTGCTCGGCGCCCACCGTCACCAAAGCGACGGCGCCGGCGCATTGGCGCATCGCCTGCTTGAAGTCCTTGGCATCGACCGTCACGCCGAAATCTCCGAAATGAATGCGGGTGCGGCACGATCGCGCCGCACCCGCTGAGCGTCAAGCCGCCTTCTTCGCCGAGCCGAGATGCGCAAGACGCGGCATCACCTCGTTCTTCAGCAGCGAGAGCGAATGGTGCCAGGCCTCGGCCTTGTGCTTGTAGTCGAAGCCGAACACCAGGAGCACGCCGAAGCCGCCGACCTCGTCGTAGATCTTTTCGATCTTCTCGGCGACCGTCGCCGGCGAGCCGACGATCCAGTTCCGCTTGGCGCAATATTCGACCGTGACGTCGCTGTCGGGCACGTCGGGCGTGTGCTTCAGATAGTCCTTGAAGCCGAAATGGCCGAGCAGCGGCAGGAAGTACTCGCTCATCATCCGGCCCATCATGTCGCCGGTCGAGAGCTTCCAGGCCTCTTCATCGGTGTCGGCAACGAACACCTCGCGCACCAGCCGCCAGTCCTGCCGGTTCGGCTTACGGCCGGTCTTGGCAGCACCGAGCTCGACGGAGTCCCAATGGCTGGAGACATAGGCCGGGTTGAGATTGAGGCTCATCGGGATGAAGCCGCGCTCACCGGCGAGCTTCAGCGTGTCCGAGTTCTTCGACAGCCCGGCGACGCCGATCGGCGGATGCGGCGCCTGCAACGGTTTGATGTGGGGTTTCAGGAAGTCGAACATCGTGTCCGGCTTGGTCACCGTCCAGAACTTGCCCTTGTAGGTGAATGGCGCGGGATCGGACCACAGCTTCAGGATGATCTCCAGAGCCTCGCGCGTCATGTCGCGGTTCTGCCCGCTCATGCCGTCGACGTTGAACATCGCCCAGTCGCTCGGGAGCCCCGAAGCCGCGACGCCGAAATTCAGCCGGCCCTCGGAGAGATGGTCCAGCATGGCGACGCGGTTGGCGAGCTCGGCCGGATGATGATAGGGCAAGAGAAAGCCGCCCGGCCCGATGCGAAGCTTTTTCGTCTGCATCAGCGCCTGCGCGATCAGGAGGTCGGGCGTGGGATTGGGTTCCCAAGGCGCGGTGTGGTGCTCGCCGACCCAGGCTTCCTGATAGCCGAGCTCGTCGAGCCAACGCATGACTTGCAGGTCCCAGTCGTTCCCTTCCTTCAGGCCGCACTCCGGCGGATGCGAAGGCATCGTGAAATAGCCGATCTCCATGGGTTTCCTCATCTGATGTTGACGCGTCTTGTCGCGCGTTGACGGCGTTGAACGACCAGTCTTCAGCAAGCGGTGTGCCAGCGCGGCGGGACTTCGAATCGAAGAGAAAGCGCTGGTTTGCCTGCGCAATAGCCGGTATCTCGACGGGAGCCTGCAAGACATCGTCTCATTTGTCGCGAGACGGCGTCTCAGCCGTGAGACGAGAACGAGACCTGACATGACCGAACCCGCTTATGTCGCGGTGGACTGGGGCACCAGCAGCTTCCGGCTCTGGCTGATCGATGGCGCCGGCCAGGTGCTGGCCGAGCGCCGCAGCGGCGAGGGCATGCTGGCCGCGGCGAAGGCCGGGTTCCCGGCGGTGCTGCGATCGCATCTCGCGGCGGTCGAGGCGCCGGATCATCTGCCGGTGCTCGTCTGCGGCATGGCCGGTGCCCGCACCGGCTGGGTCGAGGCCGGCTATGTCGACACGCCGGCTCCGCTCTCTGCCGTTCTGAAGCAGGCCGTCCGCGTGCCAGGCGAGACGCGCGACATCCGGATCCTGCCGGGCGTCGCGCAGCGCGACCCGAAGGCGCCGGACGTCATGCGCGGCGAGGAGACGCAGCTGCTCGGCGCGCTCGGCCTCGATGCCGCGGGCGAGACGCTGGTCTGCATGCCCGGCACGCATTCGAAATGGGTTCGCGTGAAGGACGGCACGGTCGCGCATTTCTCCACCTTCATGACCGGGGAGCTGTTCAGTGCTGTCTCGCGCGAGACGATCCTGTCGCTCGCGGTCGCCGGCGCAGACGACGCCGAGGATGTCGCAAGCTTCAGAGCGGCAGTGAAGGCCGCGTACGAGGCGCCGGCCTTCGCGGCCAATCTCCTGTTCGGCGCGCGGTCGCGACAACTTCTGTTCGGCGGCACGCCGGCCGCGGCGCGCGAGACGCTGTCGGGCACGTTGATCGGTGTCGAGCTGGCGGCAGGGCTCTCCGGCACCATGCCGCAAGCGGGTGTCATGCTGATTGCCGCGGGACGGCTCGCGGTGTTGTACCGGCTGGCTTTCGAGGCGCTGTCGATGACCGCAAGGCCGGTCGATGCGGATGAAGCGGTCCGCCGCGGTTTGTCGATGGCGGCTGCCGCGATCTGGACGAAGCAGAAGGATTCTTGAGATGAGCGTTGCTTTTCCGCCGATGAAGCGGCCGCTGGTCGCGATCCTGCGCGGCGTCAAGCCCGAGGAGACCGAAGCCATTGTCGGCGTGCTGATCGAGGCCGGCATGACCGCGATCGAGATTCCCCTGAACTCGCCCGATCCGTTCCGCTCCATTGCGATGGCGGTCAAGCAGGCGCCATCAGGTGTATTGATCGGCGCCGGTACGGTGCTGACCGCGGCAGATGTCGATCGTCTCAACGACGTCGGCGGCAAGCTCATGGTCTCGCCCAATGTCGACAACGAGGTGCTCGCGCGCGCGCATCAGCATGGCATGGTGACGATGCCCGGTGTGTTCTCGCCGACCGAGGCGCTGCTTGCCGCGCGCTCGGGTGCGTCGAGCCTGAAATTCTTCCCGGCGAGCGTGCTCGGCGCCTCCGGCATCGCCGCGATCAGGGCCGTGCTGCCATCAGGCGTGATGATCGCCGCCGTCGGCGGCGTCTCCGACCAGAACTTCGCGGAGTACATCAGGGGCGGTGTGACCGCGTTCGGGCTCGGCTCCAGCCTCTACAAGCCCGGCATGACGGCAGCGGATGTCGCAGCTCGTGCGAAGGTGACGGTCGCGGCCTACGATCGGGCGATTGCGTAAAATTGAGCAGGAACAGACAAGCCGTGATCGTGTCATAGCTTATTGTCCCTCGCGGTGTCGCAACCGATGTTTGCGCATCGTGCACATGTGACTGGCTGAAGCAGGAGACCGACAATGGCGATCAACAACGTAGCCGATCTTTTCGTGGCAACGCTCGAACAAGCGGGCGTCAAGCGCATCTACGGCATCGTCGGCGACAGTCTTAATGCGCTCACCGAAGCGCTGCGCCGTCGCGGCACCATCGAGTGGATCCACGTCCGGCACGAGGAGGTTGCAGCGTTTGCAGCGGCCGGCGAAGCGGAGATGACCGGGAGCCTCGCAGTCTGCGCCGGCTCCTGCGGCCCGGGCAATCTGCATCTGATCAACGGGCTGTTCGACGCTCACCGCAGCCGCGTTCCGGTGCTGGCGATTGCGGCGCAAATCCCAACCGCCGAGATCGGCGGTGGCTATTTCCAGGAGACCCATCCGCAGAACCTGTTCCGCGAATGCAGCCATTATTGCGAGCTGGTCTCGGATTCGAGCCAGCTTCCCTACGTGCTGGAGAACGCGATTCGCGCCGCCGTCGGCCTGCGCGGCGTTGCCGTCGTTGCCATGCCCGGCGACGTCGCCTTCCGCAGTCCCCCGAAGCGTGAGCTGTCGACGGCGCGCGGCCTAGCCTTGTCGGCGCCGAAGGTCGTGCCGGAGGCCGATGAACTGAAGGCGCTGGCGGACCTCCTCAACGCCGCCGAGCGTATCACTCTGTTCTGTGGCCGAGGCTGCGCCGGCGCGCATGCGCCGCTGATGCAGCTGGCGGAAGCTCTGAAGAGCCCGATCGTTCATGCGCTCGGCGGCAAGGAGCACGTCGAGTACGACAACCCTTACGACGTCGGCATGACCGGATTCATCGGCTTCTCCTCGGGCTATGCCGCCATGCACGCCTGCGACGCGCTGGTGATGCTCGGCACCGATTTTCCCTACAAGCAGTTCTTCCCGGCCAACTGCCAGATCGCGCAGATCGACATCCGCCCGGAAAATCTCGGCCGGCGTTGCAAGATCGATCTCGGCCTCGTCGGCGACGTCAAGCTCACCATCGAGGCGCTGCTGCCGCTGCTCGAGACCAAGACGCAGCGCAAGCATCTCGACGACGCCGTCGCGCACTACAAGAAGGCTCGCGAAGGGCTCGATTCGCTCGCCAGGGGCACGCCGGGAACCAAGCCGATCCATCCGCAATATCTCGCCAAGGTCATCAGTGACCATGCGTCCGAGGATGCCGTATTCACCGCCGATGTCGGCACGCCGACCGTGTGGGCCGCGCGCTATCTCGACATGAACGGCCGCCGCCGGCTGATCGGCTCCTTCGTGCACGGCTCGATGGCCAATGCGATGCCGCAGGCGATCGGCGCGCAGGCCGCGCAGCCCGGCCGCCAGGTCATCTCGCTCTCCGGCGACGGCGGCTTCACCATGCTGATGGGCGACCTCATCACGCTGACGCAGATGAAGCTGCCGGTGAAGGTCGTCGTGTTCAACAACGGCGTGCTGGGCTTCGTCGCGCTGGAGATGAAGGCGGCGGGCTTCGTCGACACCGGTGTCGATCTGGAGAACCCCGATTTCGCTGCGATGGCGCGCGCGATGGGTATCTTCGCGAAACGCGTCGAGGATCCCGGCGAGCTCCCGGGCGCGATGAAGGAGATGCTGGCGCACAATGGGCCGGCGTTGCTCGACGTCGTCACCGCCAAGCAGGAGCTGTCGATGCCGCCGACCATCACGGCCGAGCAGGTCAAGGGTTTCAGCCTCTGGGTCCTGCGCGCGGTGATGAACGGCCGCGGCGACGAGGTGCTCGATCTCGCAAAAACGAACCTCTTGCCGCGCTGATTTCGGCTGACGCGGTTCGGTTCACCTCTTCCCGACGGGGGAGGTGAACACCGAGCGCGCGGCCTCAGCCGCGCTTCACCGATGGCGTGGCCAGCCGATCATGGCGGTTCTGGAAGCGTCGCCAGTGCAGCACGGCGCCGACCAGCAGAGCCGGCAAAAAGCCGAGCCCGATCAGGAAAGGCGGCAACTGCTTCGCTGCGACAAAGGCGATGGCGATGTCCGAGATCAGCCACAGCGCGGCAAACACCACGGCAAAATCCAGGCGCGGGCAGCGCAAATGGTAGAACACGGCCGTGATGACGATCGCGGGTCCGATCGCGACTGCGATCGACACCGCCGTCAGATCTTTCGGAGTCAGCGCGTCGAGCATCATCGACGCCAGCAGCCAGAGCGCGGCGAACATGGCGACGATGTCGAGCGGATGCCGCAATCCAATACCTCTCGCGGGGACGTGTGCTATCGTTGTGGCCGGAACTTCGGCCGTCAAGTCAAAATGCGCTTATTCGTCGTCACTTCCCGGCGTCGGGCGCAGCATGAAGTGACCGAAAGCGGTGGCGATCGGCTTGGTGGCATCATCCTGCCAGGCCCGCGCCTCGAAGGCCACGATTCGCCGGCCCTGCTTCACGATCGAGACGTCGGCGAATGTGTCGAGGGCACGGCCGGAGCGCAGATAGTTGACGGTGAGGCCGATCGGCTTGGGCGGCTCCGCAGCGCCGAGCTCGCGCGCCACGCCGACGATCGCGGTGGTCTCCAGGAAGGCGCCGGTCATGCCGCCATGGATCGCGGGCAGGATCGGATTACCGATGATCTTCGGCGAGAACGGCATCGTCAGCGTGCCGTCGTCGTTGACGCGGATGCCGAGACAGCGAGCGAACGGGCTGCGCGCAAACGGTCCATCCGGATCCTCAGGAGCCTCCAGCAACGGGATGCTGCGCGCATCCATACGGTGGTCGGCAAGCATGTTGGTGCGGTTGGCGCCGATCATGAAGCAGGCGGTGGCGGTCGCGACCGGATCGTCCTCCGACTCCTGATAGGCGGTGGAGCGCACGAAGGCAATCGAGCGTGTGGTGCGGTAGCAGACCGAATGCGCCTTGATGTCGAGGCCCGGCGTCGCCGGCTTCTGGTAGTCGATGCGCAAGTCCAGGGTTGCGATCGCGCGCGTGCCGTCGAGTGCAAGCTGCACGGCCATGCCGCAGCTCTCGTCCAGCATTGCCGTGACGACGCCGCCGTGCAGCACGCCGGTCTCGGTGTCGCCGACGAAGACGGGCCGGTAGGGCAGGCTGGACCAGGCCTCGGCTGGCGCGAAGCGGTCGAGCTGGAGCCCGCTGATATGGCCGTAATCGGAGCGGCGGCCCTTGATGGCTTCGGCGAGTTCCTCGAATGGGAGCGTGACAGGTACAGTGGACATGGCGATGTTCTAAACCAGTGCCGAGCGCCGCGCAAAACCCCGATTGTGCCTTGCTCCCTGCCGTGGGCGGTTTGGCCTCGACAGGGCGGGCCAAAGCAACGATGGTGGGCGCTTCGTTCGTACCATGCCCGCAAGGAGCGCCCCATGACCGACCCCGAGACACCCGGCACCAATCAGGGGCCCGTCACGATTTCCACCTCGAGTTCGGAGCGGGCGCCGATCATCTATTTCGACGGCGCATCCTGCTTCGGTCACCACAACGGCGCGATCCAGATCGAGCTCGCCGCGAACCTGTTGATGCCGGTCGGCGCCGCCGTCAGGGTCGACGTGGTCCAGACCGCGCACCTGCGTTGCAGCGTGGCCGCGGCGCTGGCGCTGCGCGAAGCGCTCGACAAGGCGCTCGCGATGTACCAGCAGGGCCAGCAGCAGCCGCGGCCGGAGGAAATTCCGGCGGTGAAGAACTGAGGTCGCCCTACGGCCTGCATGGTTCGAGATGCGCCGCGAGGCGGCGCTCCTCACCATGAGGGTCTAGGAGATGGCCAAGAAATCAGACCTCATCCTAAGGGCCCGCCAACGGCGGGCGTCTCGAAGGACGGCCGCAAGCGCGGGGTCTACGAGAAATAGGCCTGCCTCAGCAGACATGCACCTTCGGCTTCCTGCCGCCGTTCCACTTGCCATCGAGCGCGCGCTCGATCTGGGCAGCGAGTTGCAGCAAGAGGCCGTCATTGGCCTGCTTGGCGATGGCCTGGATGCCGAGCGGCAGGCCGTGCTCCTGGGTTGCCATCGGCATCGAGATCGCCGGCATGCCGCAGAGATTGGCGAGCGGCGTGAAGGCGAAGTTGCGCCAGAGATTGCCGAACCAGTCGAGCACGTCGGGATTGTCGGAGATGGTGAGGTATTCCCTGGTGCCGACCTTCGGCGTCGGCAGCGCCGTGATCGGCGTCAGGATCACGTCCCACTGCTCGAAGAAGGCGCCGAAGCCGCGCGAGGTCGTGTTGAACACGCCCTGCATCTTCGCCCGCTCGGCGAAGCTCGTGTGCCGGCCGGCTTCCCAGATGCGGATGTTCATGGGTTCGATCAGATCTTCCGGCGGTTTTTCCAGCCCGCGCGCAGCGAGCATATTGGAGATCACCACCGCGAAATTCGAGATGTAGCAGGTGGTCTGCGCCGCGAACGCGGCACGGAAATCGACCTCGGGCAACGCGTAGTCGACGTGATGGCCGAGGCCTTCGAGGAAGCGGCCGGCCTTCTCCAGCTCGGCGGCGATTTCCGGCGTGGCGGTATAGTCGCCCCATGTGTGCGACACCGCGATGCGAAGCTTTGACGGGTCGCGCTTGATCATCTCGCAATAGGGCTGCGCCGTGGTCCAGAACGGCATGAATTCGCCAGGTGCCGGTCCGCGGGCATGGTCGACGAAGGCGGCGGTGTCGCGCACCGAGCGCGACTGGCAGCCCTGGATCGAGACGAGGCCGGTGAGATCGGACATGTGCGGGGCGAGCGAGAACACGCCGCGCGAGACCTTCAGCCCGATATTGCCATTGACGCCGGCGGGAATGCGGATCGAGCCGCCACCGTCGGTCGCATGCGCGATCGGCACCACGCCCGCGGCGACCATCGCCGCGCTGCCTGCGGACGAGCCGCAGGTGGTGTAGTCGGTATTCCAGGGATTGCGCGTGACGTAGACGGCGGGATTGTCGGCGGAACTGCACACGCCGAATTCCGGCGTCGTGGTGCGTCCGATCAGGTTCAGTCCTGCCTGGCGGAATTTTCCGGTCAGGAACGTGTCCGCGCCGGCGCGATTGCCGCGCATCAGCAGCGAACCCATCTCCTGGAGCCGTCCCTTCATGGTCGGCCCGAGGTCCTTCATCAGGAAAGGCAGGCCGGCGAACGGGCCGGCGAGATTGGCGCCGTCCTTGGCGGGGTCGGCGATCACGTCCTCGAACAACTCGACCACGCCCGACAGTGCCGGATTGACCTTGGCAACGCCGGCCGCGGCCTGCCGCGCCAATTCCTTCGCCGTCAGCTCGCCCTTGCGGACGCGCCCTGCCAGCGCGACTCCGTCGTGCTGCGCCCATTCATTCCAGCTCATCGGCAAAGTCATGACGTCAAAATCCTCTTGGATAGCGGTTATCTTCCTTTCGCAAGCAACGGTCCGAATCAAGCGAGCCGGCGCGAGGGGCAGGGTTGCGTGGGGCGGACAGGTCGCAAGTCCCGGAGATGCCGGCTCGTATCAATCCGACAGTCGTGCAATCGCTGCAACCGGCCCGCCGCCCGGCGGACCCTGGTGCTCGGCGCCGCCGGACACGTAGATCGCCCCGGTGCCGGCAAGGCCAGCGATCAGGCCGCCGACCGCTGCGCGGGCGTGGCGTGTCGAGCTGATGTCGGTGTCTTCCAGCATGGTATGGCGAAAGCCGCGCACGCTGCCATCAGGCGAGGCCTCCGCCTTGGCGAAGACGTTGACGAGCTCGCGGCCCTTCGTTGCCTGCGGCGCGATGCGCAGTCCGACGCTTTCCAGCGCCGCGATCACGGCGGCGGAGTCGATCGCGTCCCTCATCACGGCATGCCCGATCTCGAACTCGCTCACTGATGCCGCCGAGTTGCCGAGCACGATGACGACGTTGTGCATCAGCTCGATGCCTGATGAGGTGGAGGCCACGGACGAGAACAGATCGTAGCGCCGCAGCACGTCCTCATCGCGGAGATCGGCTGCAATCTCGCCGAGCGCGACGGCGACGCCGAGCGCGGAGGCGCCGCGGGAATAGGCCATCGAGGCGTAGGCACTGGTCGTCGCTGTCTTGTTGCCGCGCGCCGTTGCCGCCGCAACGCGCTCGCTGGTGAGCAGCGGGCACTTGATCTGCACGAAATGGATGTCGGTGGGATCGTTGATGCCGGCATCCACCATGGCGGCCTTCACGGCGGTCGCCGTCTCCGTGATCTGCGCGGAGCGGCCGAGCTCCTCGGGCAGGAAATCCCGCGTCTGCGCCATGCCGATGCTCAGCCGCTTGCCGGTGGGGCCTGCCGGACGGGCGTCGACGTTTCGGCGCGTGAACACCGTGATGTGCGGACTGAGCACGCCCTCGGTGCCGCCGGACATCACGAAGGCGATGCGCTGCTCGACCTCGTGCGGCGGCAGGTCGAGGTGGGGTGCCAGCGCCGCGCACAGCGCGCTGACGGCGTATTCCCGCGTGAAATCGTTGACGCCGCCGTTGCCCTCGGTCTTGCCGAGGATCGCCAGGATCTCGCGCGGGTCGATCGCGCCCGAACCGATCATGGCCATGAGACCGGAGACGTCGCCGGGGCCCGTGGTGGCGATCCTGAAGACGCCGACCGATGTTGTACGCATGAATGGTCCTCGTGTGGAGTTCAGGAGTCCGGCAACTAGAACAGCCGCTGAACCGCGGCACCTGTCAAGCTCGGCGCCCTCGTGCGCCGGACGCAGCGCGGCGCCCGTCGGGCGATGCGCTGCCGAGCCGGGGCCTATCTCGCGGCATACGGCGCCGCCATATGGGTCCCGGCTCAGCACTGCAACGCTAAGAGCGTTGCAGTGCGTCCGGGACACGGAAGCAGAGCGACCCCGTCCCCACGAATGTGGCGAGATCGCATCGATCCGGCAAAAAATCCTCTGTCGACGGTTGCGCGCCGCACCTTGATGAATCAACCTCGGTTGGTCCATAAGCGGCGTCCCGCGGCCGGCGCTTTTCGCCCTGCGTCGCGTGCTTTGATAGAGGGAATCTCGCGTGGCAAATATCAACCACAAAATTGCGCAGGAGCTTGGGGTTCGCGCCGAGCAGGTCGAGGCGGCGGTGACGCTGCTCGACGGCGGCGCCACGGTTCCCTTCATCGCCCGCTACCGCAAGGAAGCGACCGGTGCGCTCGACGACGCGCAATTGCGCACCCTGGAGGAGCGCTTGGTTTACCTGCGCGAGCTCGAGGACCGCCGCAAGGCCATCCTCGAATCGGTCCGCGAGCAGGGCAAGCTCGATGCAGCCCTCGAAGCCACGATCATGGCCGCCGACAGCAAGGCGCGCCTCGAGGACATCTATCTCCCGTTCAAGCCGAAGCGCCGCACCAAGGCGGAAGTTGCCAAGGAAGCCGGCCTCGAGCCGCTCGCCCATCAGTTGCTGGCCGAACCCGGCAACGATCCGAAGGTTGTGGCGGAAGGCTTCGTCAACGCCGAGAAGGGCGTTGCGGATGCCGCTGCCGCGCTCGACGGCGCCCGCGCCATCCTGGTCGAGCGCTTCGACGAGGACGCTGACCTCATCGGCGCCTTGCGCGAGGAGATGTGGACCAACGCGCGCATGGCCTCCAAGGTGCGCGACGGCAAGAAGACCGAGGGCGAGAAGTTCGCCGACTATTTCGATTTCTCCGAGCCGCTGACCAAGCTGCCATCGCACCGCATTCTCGCGATGTTCCGTGGCGAGAAGGAAGAGATCCTCGATCTTCAGATCCAGGCCGAGGCGGAGGCGCCGCCGCCGGGCGTGCCGAGCGCCTATGAACTGAAGATCATGAAGCGGTTCGGCATCGCCGACCTCAAGCGACCCGGCGACCGCTGGCTGGTCGACACCGTGCGCTGGGCTTGGCGCACCAAGATCCAGGTGCATCTCAACATCGACCTGCGCATGCGGCTGTGGAATTCGGCCGAGACCGAGGCCGTGCGCGTGTTCGCCTCGAACCTGCGCGACCTCCTTCTGGCCGCGCCGGCAGGTACCCGCGTCACCATGGGGCTCGATCCCGGCTACCGCACCGGCGTCAAGGTCGCGGTCGTCGACGCCACCGGCAAGGTGGTCGACACCATCGCGATCTATCCGCACGAGCCGCAGCGGCAGTGGAACGAGTCGCTGGCGACCCTCGGCAGGCTCGCGCTGAAGCATCGTGTCGAGCTGATCGCGATCGGCAACGGTACCGCCTCGCGCGAGACCGACAAGCTCGCCGCGGACCTCGTCAAGGGCCTGCCCGAGTTGAAGATGACCAAGATCGTCGTGTCGGAAGCCGGCGCGTCGGTCTATTCGGCCTCGGCTTTCGCCTCGGAGGAATTGCCCGGCCTCGACGTCACCCTGCGCGGCGCGGTCTCGATCGCGCGGCGCCTACAAGACCCGCTGGCCGAGCTCGTCAAGATCGAGCCGAAGGCGATCGGCGTCGGCCAGTATCAGCACGACCTCGGCCAGGCCAAGCTCGCAAAATCGCTCGATGCGGTGGTCGAAGACTGCGTGAACGCCGTTGGCGTCGACGTCAACACCGCCTCAGCGCCGCTGCTTGCGCGCGTGTCGGGTGTCGGCTCGGGCCTTGCCCAGAGCATCGTGGCGCACCGCGACGCCAACGGCCCGTTCAAGTCGCGCAAGGCACTGAAGGACGTGCCGCGGCTCGGGCCGAAGGCATTCGAGCAGTGCGCGGGATTCTTGCGCATCCTCGGCGGCGAGGACCCGCTCGACGCCTCCGGCGTGCATCCGGAAGCCTATCCGGTGGTGCGCCGGATTCTCGCGGCGACCAAGAGCGACATCAAGGCGCTGATCGGCAGCAGCGAGATCGTGCGTACCCTCAAGCCGAAGGATTTCGTCGACGAGACTTTCGGCCTGCCGACCGTCACCGACATCCTGCGCGAGCTGGAAAAGCCGGGCCGCGACCCGCGCCCCGCGTTCAAGGCCGCGGTGTTCAAGGAGGGCGTCGAGGAGATCAAGGACCTCAAGAAGGGCATGATCCTCGAGGGCACCGTCACCAACGTCGCCGCCTTCGGCGCCTTCGTCGACATCGGGGTGCACCAGGACGGTCTCGTGCACATCTCGGCGATGTCCAAGACCTATATCAAGGATCCGCGCGAGGTGGTGAAGCCGGGCGATATCGTCAAGGTGAAGGTGCTAGACTTCGAGGTCGCCCGCAAGCGCATCTCGCTGACGCTGCGCCTCGACGACGAGGTCGGGCCTAAGAAGGACGCACCCGGCATGCAGCGCGACAACAGCTCACGCAATCCCGCCCGCATGACCTCGTCGGCTCCGCGCAAGCAGGAGTCTTCGGGCGGCGGTGCTCTTGCGGAGGCGCTGCGTCGTGCGGCCGAGAAGAGTGGCGGCAAGCGGGTGTGAGCCCTTTAACCTCTCCCCGCTCGTTGCGGGGAGAGATCAGATCAAGCACTACCCACGCCGTCATTGCTTCGCTGCGCTCGCAATGACGTGGGGAGAGCGGTGCCTTCCTGACACCCGCGTCAGAATCTGGCGTGTTTGTAAGTTGAAGGTGCCGGTGCCTTCCTTTCATCTGACCATCCTCGTGCGGCGCGGTGATCGCCGCACTGCAAGGAGGATGCTTCGATGAACAACAGGCTTCTCAAAGGCTTCATCGCGGTGACGGTCGCCGCCGCGATGGCGCTCGCTTCACCGGTGCTCGCCCGTGGCGGCGGCGGTGGCGGAGGCCATGGCGGTGGTGGCTTCGGCGGTGGCGGTCATGGCGGCTTTGGCGGTGGTGGCCATTTCGGTGGCGGCGGCCATTTCGGCGGTGGCATGCACGCCGGCGGCTTCGGCGGCATGCGCGCCGGTGGTTTCGGCGGCATGGGTCGCGCACACTTTGCTGGCGGCCCGGGCTTCGGCGGCCCGCGTTTCGCGCACGCGGCGATCGGTCCGCGCTTCGCCGGCGCAGGCTGGCACGGCCGCCACGGCTTCCGTCACCACCATTTCCGTCGTTTCGCCGTCTTCGGCGCGCCCTATTTCTACGGCGGCTACAATGACGGCTGCTGGAGCAGGAGCTGGACGCCCTATGGATGGCAATGGGTCAATGTGTGCGGAGACTACTGGTAGTCGCATCGCCGTACCGCACCATTGTCGCGATCGCCACCGGGCGGTTCCGCTCAGCCCCGGAACGGGATAGTCTGGTGGCGATCGTCGCGCGGAGCTTGTCATGAGCGGAGGTCACCGTCGCATCCTGGTCGTCGAGGACGATCCGGAAACCGCAGGTCAGCTCGTCGAGGAGCTGACGGTTTCGGGCTACGACGTCGACCTCGCAGCCAATGGCCGCGAAGCCCTGAGCCACGGCGCCGCGCGTGACTATGCCGTGATCACCATCGACCGCATGCTGCCTGATATCGACGGCATCAGCGTGATGCGCCAGTTGCGCGACGAGGGCATCGCCGCGCCGTTCCTGATCATCTCCGCGCTCGGCGAAGTCGACGACCGCGTGCGCGGACTGCGCGCCGGTGGCGACGATTATCTCGTCAAACCGTTCTCCTTCACCGAATTGCTGGCGCGGCTCGAAGCACTCGGCCGCCGCAGCGAGACCATCGCCAAGGAGACGCTGCTGCGCGTCGGCGATCTCGCGATCGACCTGATCGCGCGGGCTGCCTCCCGCCGCGGCCGCAAGATTCCGCTGCTGCCGCGCGAGTTCCAGCTGCTCGAATATCTCGTCCGCAACGAGGGCCGCGTCGTCTCCCGCGCGATGCTGCTCCAGCACGTCTGGGACCTGCATTTCGATCCGTCGACCAATATCATCGACGTCTATGTGGGGCGCGTTCGTCGCAAGGTCGACGATTCCCAGGACTATCCGCTGATCCACACTATCCGCGGCATCGGATATTGCCTCCGTGCTCCTGGCTAAGACCCTTCGCTCCTCGACCTTCCGCCTCGCGCTGATCGCGATCGCGGCGTTCGGGTTGATCGTCGCGGCGATCATGGCCTACGTCTATTTCGGGACGCTCGCTTACGTCGAGCGGCGGCTCGGCGGGGCCGTCGATCATGACGGCTTCACCGGCATGATCGAGCTCGCGATGGTCGCGGTCGCCATGCTGCTGCTGGTGCTCGCCGGGCTCGCGGCCGTGCTGGTGACGCGGCGCACTGTGGGGCGGATCGAACAGATCAACGCCACCAGCCGCGCCATCATGCTCTCCGGCCTCGACCAGCGTATCCCCTTGCGCGGCAGCAACGACGAGTGGGACCGCGTCGCCGAAAACCTCAACCAGATGCTCGACCGCATCGAGACGCTGATGGGCGAGGTCAAGCAGGTCAGCGACAACGTCGCGCACGATCTGCGAACGCCGCTGACGCGCATGCGCGGCCGGCTGGAGAAAGCTTATCACGCCCCGCGCAACAGCGAGACCGACGCCGCGCTGATCGGGGACACCATCGCCGATCTCGATGCCGTGCTCGGCATGTTCGCCTCCATCACCCGGATCTCCGAGATCGAGACCCGCGCCCGCACCGGCGCCTTCCGCGCGCTTGATCTCGCCGAGATCGCCGGCGAGGTCGTCGAGCTCTACGATGCCGCCGCCGAGCAGGTTGCTACAAAGCTCAGCCTTGCCGGAGAACGCGACGTGGCGATCACGGGCGATCGCGACTTGCTGTTCGACGCCATTGCCAATCTCGTCGACAACGCGATCAAGCACGGCTGCAAGGGCGGGCGGGTGACCGTGACTTGCCGCAGAGCCGATGGCGCTGCGGTGATCACGATCGCGGACGACGGTCCGGGCATTCCCGCCGAGCAGCGCGATCACGTCTTCAAGCGCTTCTACCGGCTCGAACGGAGCCGCTACACGCCGGGCAATGGCCTCGGCCTCAGCCTCGTCGCCGCGGTTGCGCACCTTCATGGCGCCGAGATCGCGCTGTACGACAATGCGCCGGGCCTGACGGTCAAGCTCAGCTTCCCGGCGGGGGCAGCGCCGTGAGGCTGAGCGGCGTCAAAGCTCGATCACGCCGCGACGCGCGGCGTGCGCGACTGCATCGGTGCGGCCGGTCGCGTCCAGCTTGTCGAGCAGCGAGCCGACATGGAACTTCACGGTGTGGACGGAGATGCCGAGCTGACGCGCGATCATCTTGTTCGAGGCACCTTCCGCCATCAACGCCAGCACGTCGAGCTCGCGCTGCGTCAGCGCGATGTCCTCGGGCATGATGCGCGGATCGCGCGCGACGATCGCCGCGGCCGCCTGCTCGCCAGGCGCAGCGAGACGAAGCCCCGGGATATTGCCGAGCAGCGCCGTCAGGCGATCGGCGAGGGCGGGGTCGTCGATCTCCAGCGCGAGCACGATCTCGGCCGTCTTGTCCTCGCTCACGTCTCCGGCCTCTCGCCGACCGTGACCCTGAAGCTGGCCGGCTCGCCGCCGCGACGCACCGCGACATCGACCACCGTGCCGACGCTCGAAGGTCCCAGCGTCCGCGACAGCGCATGCACGCCGGACAGTTTCTGGTCGTTGACCGCGACGATCACGTCGCCCTGACGGATGCCGGCCGCGGACGATGGGCCGGCCTTGTCGACATTCATCACCATGGCGCCGACGCCGTCGTCGAGCCGCACCGGCTGGAGCCCGAGGCCGAGATATCCCCGCGCGATGCGGCCGCGCGCCTCCAGTTGCGCCGCGACGCGCTCGATCGTCGCCGCCGGGATCACCAGGACGCGCCGCGGTCCGAGCACGGCCATGCCGAAGGCTTCGCCCGATGCATCGAGCGCGAGGCCGCCCTGCTGGCTGCCGCGCAGGCGGACGTCGAGCTCGATCCGCGCATCAATGTCGCCGCCGCGCAAGGAGCGCCAGCATTTGCCGGATGCCGACACCATCCCGAGCGCGGCGCTCGGCGTCTCGCGATTGGTGGCGACCACCACCGACAAGGCGCCCAGCGGCGGGACCGTCGCGGCGAGCTTGACCGGCGCGACGGCGGCATCGACGCGCAGCAGCGCGATGTCAGTCGTATGGTCGCGGCCGGCGATTGTGGCGGCCGCGGTGCTTCCGTCGGCAAGGCCGATCTCGACCGCGCCCTCGTCCGCCAGCGCCTCGTCGGCCGTGACGATCAGACCGGGTTTCCAGGCGAAGCCGGTGGCACGGGAGCGGTGCGAATGCACGGAGACGACGGACGGCGCCGTGCGCGCCACCATGTCCGCGAGGGCGGACGACAGGGAGGACAGGGGAGTAGGGGCGGTCATGGCAGGCTCCTGTAAGCTGTCCTCAATCTGGGATGTCGCGGGCGCGTGCGAAACTGGCCGGGTGGCCAGGACTTCCCTCCGCGCGGCCGACGAACATGTGATTGGGACCCGCTCACGGGAACGTGTAGCAATCGGCCGACATTGCGCCGCATGGCCTCAACCATTTTGAACGAGCCCTGACCGATGACCATCGATCTCACCCGCCGCACCCTGCTGCAACTCGCCGGTGCAACCTCGCTCGCGATGGCGGCTGCAGCCGCCGCGCGCGCCGAGGGCGTTCCTCAAGGCGGCGGGCCGACCTTTGCCAGCCGCACGCCGATGCGGGTCGGCATGGTGACGCTGCGGGTGAAGAATCTCGACAAGGTTGCGGACTACTACCGCGACGTGATCGGGCTTGCCGTGATGGAGCGTTCGGCGACCGCCGCGAAGCTCGGCACGGCCGGCATGGCGCTGCTGGTGCTGGAGGCCCGTCCCGATGCGGAAATCGAGCCGCGCAATGCCGCCGGCCTCTACCACACCGCCTTCCTGATGCCGACGCGAAAAGACCTCGCGCGCTGGCTGGTGCATGCCGCCTCGCATCGCGTGAAGCTGTCGGGTTTTGCCGATCACCTCGTCAGCGAGTCCGTCTATCTCGACGACCCCGAGGGCAACGGCATCGAGGTCTATGCCGACCGCGATCCCTCGCAATGGCAATGGAGCGAGGGCAGCGTCAAGATGGCGACCGACGAGCTCAACATCCCCGACCTGCTGTCGCTGACCAATACACGCGTCGCCGACTATGCCGGGGCGCCGGACGGCTTGCGCGTCGGCCACATGCATCTGCGCGTCGGCGATCTCGCGCAGGCCGAGAGCTTCTATCACGGCACGATCGGCCTAGATCCGACGCGCAAGCGCAGCGGCGCCGCGTTCCTGTCGTCGGGCCGTTATCACCATCACCTCGGCATGAATGTCTGGCAGAGCCAGGGCGCCGGCCGGCGCGACGATGCCACCACGGGCCTTGCATGGTTCTCGCTGGTGACGGCGAAGCAGGACATTCTCGCCGCGCAGGAGGAACGCCTGCGCAAGGGCGGTGCGCAGCTCATCACGCTTGCGAATGGTGTGGAGGCGATCGATCCATGGGGCACGCGGGTGCGGCTGCTCAAGGCGTGATCGAAGACGGCAGCTTCAGCCTGCTGCGCGTTCGAGGCGGATGTCCTCATCCGCCCATGCGCAGCGGCTGCCTCCGGCACGTTTGGCTGCGTAGAGGGCGCGGTCGACCTGCTCGAGAAGCTGCGCCGTCGCACCGGCGGTCGCAGCGCCGGCACTGACGAGAATTCCTGCGCTCGCGCCGATGCAGACCGGAATGTCGGTCAGCAGGAACGGGATCGAGAGATCGAGAATGGCCCGGCGCGCCAGGGCGAGCGCTTCCTCGCGGCCGGCTTCGCCGGCGGCAACCGGCTTGAGTATCATGAATTCGTCGCCGCCGAAGCGCGCGGCAAGTCCGGTCTCGCCGATGCAGACCGACAGCCGCTCCGCCACCTGCCGCAACAGATCGTCGCCGACGTGATGGCCGTGGCGGTCGTTGACCGGCTTGAAGCCGTCGAGGTCGATGGCGATGATGGCGAAGTTTCCGCGGGTCTCCGCCAGCGCCTGGAAGAACGCGGCGCGGTTCGGCAATCCCGTCAGGAAATCGTGGGTCGCCTGGCGCGCCAGCCGGTGCTTTGCTTCGAGCCGCTCGACGAAGGCGGCGCTGAGATGTTTCGACGCTTCGCGCAATGTGAGCCAGAAGAACACCAGCATGATCGCGCCGAGCTTGTAGGCGAACTCGGGGCGGAGCAGGCCGGCCAGGATGGTCGGCATCAACAGCACCGCGGCGGTGGTCAGGATGATCCAGGGGCGGATTGCCGCGCGCGAGACCATGCCGACGCAGAAGGACATCGAAAGGCCGAATGCGATCCAGGCGCCGGGTCCGTCGTCGAGCTGGAGCGCGCGGAAAGACAACATGCCCAGCGCGAGGCCGAAGGCGGACGCGCCGGCGCCGTAGAGCCCTTCCCAGCGGATTACGTCGGCATCGGAGAATTGCGCAGCGCGCGACTTGTAGCGGAACAGGGAAGCGATGCGGGCTGCGGCCGTGATGAAGATGAAGACCGAGATCACGGCATAGCCGGTATCGCCGCTCATGAGCGTCAGCGCGGCTGCACCGGTCACCGACGTGACGCCAATGGCGGACACCTGCGGAAGCGACGTGTACAGGAGATCCACGAGTTCGCGCCGGATGCGTGGGTCGGGATGCAGGAATCTGGACGACATTGTCAGAGTCATGGCCGGCACCATCCCTGCTTGTTCCTAATAAGGGGTGGGGAAGGGACACGAGATGATCGTTGCCGCCCAACGTCCTTAAAAAGTCGTCAATGCACAGGCTTGCTGGCGATTTTGCCCCGTGTTAGCAGCGATTGAGGCACGCCATGGCGGCCCGATGTCCCGAATGCACCTGACATGTCCGAATTCCACGGTGTCTTTCCCTATCTCGTCTCGCCCATCGATGCCGACGGCACGGTGCGGACCAGCGTGCTCGCAAAGCTCTGTGACGACCTGATCGGCGCCGGCGTGCACGGCCTGACACCGCTGGGCTCGACCGGAGAATTTGCCTATCTCAACGCCGAGCAACGCACGGCGATCGTGCAGACCACGATCGAGGCCGCGCAGGGCCGCGTGCCCGTCGTGGCCGGCGTCGCTTCCACCTCGACGGCGGATGCGGTGGCGCAGGCAAGGGCCTGCCAGAGGCTCGGCGCCGCTGGCATCCTGGCGATCCTGGAGGCCTATTTCCCGCTCACTGACGTCCAGGTCGAATCCTACTTCCGCGCCATCGCCGATGCCGTGGACATCCCCGTCGTCATCTACACCAATCCGCAATTTCAGCGTTCCGATCTCACCCTCGACGTCATTGCGCGCCTCGCCGAACATCCGCGCATCGGCTACATCAAGGATGCCTCGACCAACACCGGCCGGCTGCTCTCGATCATGAACCGCTGCGGCGATGCCTTGCAGGTCTTCTCCGCCTCGGCTCATATCCCCGCCGCAGTGATGCTGATCGGCGGCCGCGGCTGGATGGCGGGCCCGGCCTGCATCATCCCGCGCCAGAGCGTCGCGCTGTACGACCTCTGCAAGGCCGGACGGTGGGACGAGGCCATGGCGCTGCAGCGCCGGCTGTGGCGCATCAACGAAGCCTTCGCCCGCTTCAATCTCGCCGCCTGCATCAAGGCGGGGCTTTCGATCCAGGGCTACGACGTCGGCGATCCCGTCCCGCCGCAGGCGCCGCTCACGGCCGAGGCGCGGAAGGTCGTGGAAATGGCGCTGCGCGAGCTGACCTAGCTGTTTGGCACGCGGCAATATGCCCCGGCACCCGTGCATGAGCCAGAAAAGCCCTTACCTGCCCAACCGGGAAACTTCCGTTCGTTTGCGACGTTGCTGCGTAAGCCGGATCTGTCACCCCATGCATATGCATCCCAAGGCCGCATTCAGCACTGGAGACGGTGGTCACCGATGAATCGTCGCTACGCGATTGCCGCGGCAGCCTTCGCCGCCCTGCTGCTTGCCGTCACTGCCGCGAAGATCCTGCATGTCCCTGTCCCATGGACGGCGCCCTCCGCACGCGCGGTCGAGCAGCGGGGGCCGCTGTCCGAGGGCGAAAAAGCCACCATCGACATCTTCGAGCGCGTGTCACCTTCGGTCGTCCAGGTGGCAGCCAAATCGGCAGCCAGTCCTCTCATGGGTGAGGAAGGCCAGGGCGGCTCTTCCGGCACGGGCTTCGTATGGGATCGCGACGGACATCTCGTGACGAACAATCACGTCGTCGCCAGTGGCGGCGAGATCGCCGTGCGCTTTGCCTCGGGAGAGGTGGCCGAGGTCGACCTCGTCGGCACGGCTCCCAATTACGATCTCGCGGTGCTGCGGATCCGCAGCGTGCGCCAGCTTCCGGCTCCGATTGCGCTCGGCAGTTCGAGCGACCTGAAGGTCGGGCAATCCGCCTTCGCGATCGGCAATCCCTTCGGACTGGATCAATCGATGACGAGCGGCATTATCAGCGCGCTCAAGCGCAGGCTTCCGACCCATGGCGGCCGGGAAATTGCCAACGTCATTCAGACCGACGCCGCGATCAACCCCGGCAATTCGGGCGGACCGTTGCTCGACTCCGCCGGCCGGCTGATCGGCGTCACCACGGCGATCATATCCCCGTCCGGTTCGAACGCCGGCATCGGCTTCGCGGTCCCGGTCGACGTCGTGAACCGGATTGTGCCCGAGCTCATTCGCAACGGTCGCGTGCCGACACCCGGCATCGGCATCGTGGCCGCCGGCGAGGATGTCTCGACCCGGCTTGGCGTCGAAGGGGTGATCGTGGTGCGGACGGCCCCCGGCAGTCCGGCCGAGCGGGCGGGGATTCGCGGTGTCAATTTTTCCACGGGAGCGGTCGGAGACATCATCACCGCGGTGGAAGGCAAGCCGGTGCGGCGCCTTGCCGACCTGACCGATGCGCTCGAGCAGGCTGGGGCGGGAAAAGCCGTCCGGCTCACGGTCAAGCGCGGCTCGGACAGCCGTGACGTGAATGTGGGCATCGTCGACATCGACAGGTCCTAGGCGGCCGATCCGCTCCAGCAAGGGGCTCTGACGCGCATGGCCGATGTGCCGGGCTCGGTTGTCTGGCCCGCAAAATCCGTTAAAACCGCCGCGGTCGTTTTCCGGATTTCGAGGACATAACGGAATGAACATTCTTCCCGGCAATTTGCGTTTCGGAGCGGGCCAGCCCGTCAAGCGTTTGGAAGACCAGAGGCTGCTCACCGGGAAGGGACAGTTCATCGACGACAAGCCGGAGGACGGCGCGCTGTGGCTGCACGTGCTGCGTTCGCCGCACGCCCACGCGAAGATCGTCTCGATCGACACCAGCGCCGCGGCCGGAATGCCCGGCGTCACCGCAATCTACACCGGGGCTGATCTCGTCAAGGACGACATCGGCACCATCCCGACCCTGAACATCTTCAAGCGCCCCGACGGCAGCCCGATGACGGTGCCGCCGCGCCGGCTGCTGGCCCACGAGGTCGTGCGCCATGCCGGCGAGGCCGTGGCCGCGGTGGTCGCTGCCTCGCGTGTGGAGGCGCAGAGCGCGGCCGAGGCGATCGTGGTCGAATACGACGTGCAGCCCGCGGTGGTCGATCCCGTCGAGGCGTTGAAGCCTGGCGCGCCCGTGGTGTGGCCGGAGGCGCCCGACAACATCGTCGGCGCCATGAGCTATGGCGACGCCGCCAAGGTCGACGAGGCCTTCGCCACGGCGGCGCACACCGTCGAGCTCGATCTCGTCAGCCAGCGCCTGGTGCCTTCCGCGATGGAGCCGCGCTCGACCATCGCGGAGATCGACAAGAAGACCGGTCGCCTCCTGCTGCACGTGCAGTCGCAGACCCCTGCTTCGACCCGCGACGTGCTGGCGGAAGCCGTGCTCAAGCGCCCGAAGGACAGCGTGCGCGTGCTGGTCGGCGACATCGGCGGCGGCTTCGGCCAGAAGACCAACCTCTATCCGGAAGACGGCATCGTCGCCTATGCCGCGACCAAGCTGAACAAGAAGATCCGCTGGCGCGGCGACCGCACCGACGAGTTCGTCGGCGGCACCCACGGCCGCGACCTCACCTCGACGGCGTCGTTCGCGCTGGACGAGAAGGGCAAGGTGCTGGCCTATCGCGTCAAGTCGATCGGCTGCACCGGCGCCTATTCCTCGGGCGCGGCCAACATCATCCCGCTGGTGCTCGGGCCCTTCGTGCAGACCGGCGTCTACGATCTGCCGCTGGTGCATTTCGAAGTGAAGTCGGTGATGACGCACACCGCCCCGGTCGGCGCTTATCGCGGTGCGGGCCGCCCCGAGGCGGTTTTCATCGTGGAACGCCTGTTCGACGCTGCTGCGCGAAAAATCGGCATGGATCCGCGCGCGATCCGCAAGGCCAATTACATCAAGCCGGCGCAGCTGCCGTACACGAATGCAGCGGGCCAGGTCTACGATTCCGGCGCGTTCGCGCACATGCTCGATCGGGCCGTGAAGCTCGCCGACTGGGACGGCTTTGCCGCGCGCAAGAAGGCGGCGAAGAAGAAGGGCCTGCTCTACGGCCGCGGCCTCACCTCCTACATCGAATGGACCGGCGGCCGCGCGCATACGGAAAAGGTCACGCTGCAAGCGACCTCGCAAGGGCGCGTCGTGCTGCATTCCGGCACCATGGCGATGGGGCAGGGCTTGCAGACCACCTACACGCAGATGATCTCCGACACGCTCGGCATTCCCATGGACAAGATCGACGTGGTCCAGGGCGACACCGATCTCGCCATGGGCTTCGGCAGCGTCGGCTCGCGTTCGCTGTTCGTCGGCGGCACGGCGGTCGCGGTGTCCTCCAACGATCTGATCCAGAAGGCGCGCGAGAAGGCGGCCAACGCGCTGGAGACCTCGGTCGAGGACATCGAGTACCAGGGCGGCATGCTCACCGTGGTCGGCACCGACCGTCGCATCAGCCTGTTCGATCTCGCCGAGAAGGAGATCGGTGCCAAGCTCAGCGTCGATTCCGAAGGTGAGGTCGACGGTCCGAGCTGGCCGAACGGCACGCATATCTGCGAGGTCGAGATCGACCCCGAGACCGGTGTGTCCAAGGTGGTGCGCTACACCACGGTCGACGATGTCGGCGTCGCCGTGAACCCGATGCTGGTGACGGGGCAGATCCATGGCGGCGTGGCGCAGGGCATCGGCCAGGCGCTGTATGAAGGCGTGTCCTACGATGCCGACGGCCAGCTCCTCACCGCCAGCTACCAGGACTACTGCATCCCGCGCGCCGACGACGTCCCGCCGATCGAGGTGACGCTGGACGATTCCGCGCCCTGCCGCACCAACCCGCTCGGCGCCAAGGGCTGCGGCGAATCCGGCGCCATCGGCGGCCCGCCCTGCGTCACCAACGGCGTGATGGACGCGCTCGCCGAGCTCGGCATCACCCAGCTCAACACGCCGCTGACCCCGCAGAAGATCTGGCAGGCGATCCGGGACGCGAAGGCGGCGGGGTAAGTTGCGCTAGCTGTTGCGTCGAACTCAACTGTCGTCCCGGACAAGCGCGCCCCAAGCGCGCGCCGATCCGGGACCCATAACCACAGGGAGTGATTGTGGCGCGAAGCTGACAACTCCGCGTCCCCGTAACCACATCTGCCTGTGGCTATGGGTCCCGGATCTGCGCTTGCGCTTGTCCGGGACGACACTGCGTGTGTTGGGACGTTAAATCCCCAACATCATCTTCGCGATGATATCGCGCTGGATCTCGGAGGTGCCGCCGAAGATGGTATAGGCGCGGCCGTTGAGATATTCGGGCATCACGGTCAGCATTTCCTCGGGGATCACCGGCTCGTGGTTGAGCTTGTAGAGCGGCCGCATCGGCTCGACGGCGAGGGCGTCGTGGGCGATCACGTCGGCACCCAGCCGCGTCACGGCCTGGCGGATCTCGCTGTTGCGCAGCTTCAGGATCGATGACACCGCGCCGGGATTTTGCCCGGTCTGCAGCGCCGAGAGCACGCGAAGTTCGGTCATCTCCAGCGCGTCGATGTCGACCTCGAGCTCGGAGATGCGCGTTGCGATGTCGGGGCTGTCGATGGCGCGGCCCGTGAGGTCGGACTCGGCGAGATCTGAGATCGCCTTCAATCCCTCGCGCAGCTTGGCCGAGGCGATGCCCGCGCCGCGTTCGAACTCGAGCAGATATTTGCCGTAGGTCCAGCCCTTGCCTTCCTCGCCGACGCGGTTGGCGACCGGCACGCGCACGTCGTCGAAGAACACCTGGTTGACCTCGTGGTCGCCCCCGATGGTCAGGATCGGGCGCGTGGTGATGCCCGGGGTCTTCATGTCGATCAGGATGAAGCTGATGCCGTCCTGCTGCCGCGGCCCGTCGCTTGTGCGAACCAGCGCGAACATGCGGTTGGCGTGATGGGCATGCGTGGTCCAGATCTTGGTGCCGTTGATGACGTAGTCGTCGCCGTCGCGCACCGCACGCGTCTTCAGCGAGGACAGGTCCGAGCCGGAGCCGGGCTCGGAATAGCCCTGGCACCAATAATCCTCGCCCGAGAGAATCCGCGGCAGGTAGAAGTTCTTCTGCTCCGGCGAGCCGAAACCGATGATGACGGGCCCGACCATCTTCACGCCCATCACGTTGACGTTGGGCACGCCCGCGCGTGCGCATTCGGTCTCGAAGATCCAGCGCTGCGCCGAGGTCCAGGGCGGCCCGCCATATTCGACCGGCCAACCGGGCGCGCCCCAGCCCTGGGTGTGCAGTGCGCGCTGCCAGGCCTTGCCGATATCGGGGTCGGAGAACACCGAGGGCGTCAGCGCCGTCGCGCGCTTCATCTCGTCGGTGAGGTTCCTGGCGATGAAGCTGCGCACCTCGCTCTGGAAAGCGCGCTCCTCGGCATTGAAACTGAGGTCCATGAGGCTCTCCTGGTGTCAGGCCCTGCGGCCGAGCTCGGCGTGGCGGGCATAATGGTGCGCGCTGCCGCCGAACAGGGTGTCGAAGGCGACGAGCCGCTTGAAATAGGCGCCGACCTCGAGTTCCTCGGTGACGCCCATGCCGCCATGGAGCTGGATCGACTGCTCGCCGACGAAGCGCGCGCATCTGCCGATCTTCGCTTTCGCGCCCGATGCAGCCCGGGCACGCTCGATCGGCGCAGCATCCACCTTCAACGCGGCCCGCAGCGCCATCGAGCGGGCCTCGTCCACCTGCATCGCCATGTCGGCGAGGCGGTGGCGGATCACCTGGTTGGCGGAAAGCGGCCGGCCGAATTGCTTGCGGATCTTGGTGTATTCCAGCGTCGTGTCCAGCAGCGTCTGCATGATGCCGACGGCTTCCGCACCCAATGCTGCCATGGCGCGGTCGACGGCCCATTCGATCGCCGGCAGAGCATCGCTGCCGTCACCGAGCAGCACGTCTTCCGGCAGATGCACGTCGAACAGCTCGATGTTGCAGGCACGTCCGCCGCCAAGACGCGGATAGTCGCTGATGACGAGGCCCGGCATCGTCGCCTGCACGAGGAACAGGCCGATCCGCCCCGACGGCCCTCGGTGGTCATGGATATGCGCGGAGACGATGATCTGGTCGGCGGCATGTCCGTCGAGCACGGCGACCTTGCTGCCGGCGAGGCGCCAGCCTTGCGCCGTCTTGTTGGCGCTGGTCGTGACCTTGGCAAGATCGAACCGGGCCGCGCGCTCGGAATGCGCAAAGGCAAGCTTCAGCGATCCATCCGCCACCTTGGGCAGGCTTGCCTGCCTCTGCTCGATGGTGCCGCATCTCGCGATCAGCGCCGCGCCTAGCACCGCGGTTGCGACATAGGGCTCCGACACCAGCCCGCGACCGAAGGCTTCCATCAAGATGCCGATCTCGACCGCGCCGCCGCCGAGCCCGCCGAACTCCTCGGGAAGCGGCAGCGCCAGCCAGCCGAGCTCGGCGAATTGCTTCCACACCGACGGGCTGAAGCCGAGCGGGTCGTTCGCCATCTTGCGGCGGTGATCGGCATCGTAGCTCTCGGCCACGAAGCGGTCCGCGCTCTCGCGCAGCAATCTTTGTTCGTCACTCAGATTGAGGTCCATCGCGTCTACTCCGCGGCCGCCGGCGGCTTGCGCACGGAGGGATGCAGTCCGGAGGGATCGACGATCATGCCGAACTCCTGGAGATTATGGGCGTGGCAGAGCTGGTGCAGCGCAAAAGCCTGGTCGATCGCCGCCGGCTGGCCCATCACGTCGACCGAACGATTCACCGCTTCCTTGGTCAGCTTCAGCGCGAAGGACGGTTTTGCCGCGATCCGGCGCGCCAGCTCGAGCACGCGCGAAGACAATTCCGCGCGCGGCACGACCTGGTTGACCATGCCGAGCTGGTGCGCTTCCTGCGCACTCCAGCTGTCGGCCGTGAACAGGAATTCCTTGGCCTTGCGCGGGCCAAGTTCCCAAGGGTGCACGAACCATTCGACGCCGCAGACGCCCATGGTGACGACGGGGTCGCAGAACTGCGCATCGTCGCTGGCGACGATGAGGTCGCAGGCCCAGGCCAGCATCAGTCCGCCGGCGATGCACTTGCCATGCACCTCGGCGATGACAGGCTTGGCGAGGTTGCGCCAGCGCCGCGTGATCTGGAGATATATTTCCTGCTCGCGCGCGAAGCGGCCATGGGCGCCGGCTTCGGCGAAACCGCCCCAATGTCCGATCGGCGGAAAATCGACGCCTGCGGCATTCTTGCCGCCCGCGCGCAGGTCATGGCCGGACGAGAAGTGCGGCCCATTGCCGGCGAGGATGATGACCTTGACCGCATCGTCCTGCACCGCCGCGTCGAAAGCGGCATTGAGGTCGTATGTCATTTGCAGGTTCTGCGCATTGCGCGCCTCGGGCCGGTTCATCACGACCCGGACGATCGCCGGCTCCGGCCGTTCCACGAGGATGGTCTCGAACGAGCTCATCGCGTTTCCCCTGGCATTTCCGCTTTCGTTTTGCCGGAGTTGACTATGTCGGCCTGCGATAGGCAAGAGGCTTGCGTCAGGCGGCTGCTTTTCGAGCGCTCTGGCGTCTCGCGTGCTCGATCTGGTAGTTTGCGCCGGATTCCACCGGGAGAAATTTGATGCGCAAGATCCTGACCGTGCTGGCGGCGCTGGCCTCGCTGAGCCTGACCAATTGCGGCTACAATGCGATCCAGAGTGAGGACGAGCAGATCAAGTCTGCCTGGTCCGAGGTCGTGAACCAGTATCAGCGCCGCGCCGATCTCGTGCCCAATCTCGTCAACTCGGTGAAGGGTTTTGCCCAGCAGGAAAAGGACGTGTTGCTCGGCGTCACCAACGCCCGGGCCAAGGTCGGCAGCATCCAGGCGACGCCCGAGGTGCTGAACGATCCCGCCGCCTTCCAGAAATTCCAGGCCGCCCAGGGCGAACTCTCCAGCGCGCTGTCGCGGCTGCTGGTCGTCACCGAGAACTATCCGCAGCTGAAGTCCGATGCCTTGTTCAAGGACCTGATGTCGCAGCTCGAGGGGACTGAGAACCGCATCACGGTGGCGCGCAACCGCTACATCAAGTCGGTGCAGGACTATAACGTCACCATCCGCTCATTCCCGAGCAACCTCACCGCCATGATGTTCGGCTACAAGGAGAAGCCGAACTTCTCGGTCGAGAACGAGAAGGCGATCTCGACCGCGCCGAAGGTGGACTTCAACCCGGCCCCGGCGCCATCGAAGTAAGCGCGTTCGGCCCCGATGCGCATCCCACACACCGCTGTCATTCCCCGCGCAGGCGGGGAATCCAGTACGCCGCGGCTTCTCCGTATTCCGCCGGCGTCTCTGAAATACTGGATCGCCCGGTCAAGCCGGGCGATGACAGCGATGCTGTGGTGGGCTTGTTCGACGCTCGCTGCGCTTGTGCTCGCTATCGCGCTCTTCCTTGCCTTCGCGCTCCCCACCCACGCCGACGTCGCCGTCCCCCAGCTCACCGGCCGCGTGGTCGATCAGACCGGCACGCTCTCCAGCAGCGACATCGCCGCGCTGTCGCAGAAGCTGCAGGACTTCGAGAGCCGCAAGGGAAGTCAGATCGCCGTTCTGATCGTCCCGACCACGCAGCCGGAGACGATCGAACAATTCTCGATCCGGGTCGCGGAGGCCTGGAAGATCGGCCGCAAGAAGATCGACGACGGCGCGATCCTCGTCGTCGCCAAGAACGACCGGCACTTGCGTATCGAGGTCGGCTACGGCCTCGAAGGGGCGCTGACCGACGTCACGTCAAGGCGCATCATCGACGAGGTCATCACACCGAAATTCAGGACAGGCGATTTTGCCGGCGGCATCTCCGACGGCGTCGATCGGATGACCCGGGTGATCGACGGCGAGCCGCTGCCGGCGCCCTCGCGCAGCGTCAACTTCGCCCACAATCTGGATGATCTCGCGCCGCTCTTCATCGTGACGCTGTTCGCCTCGATCGGGGTCGGCGGGTTCTTCCGGGCTATCCTCGGGCGCCTGCTCGGCTCGCTCGCGGTCGGCGGCATCATCGCGGCGCTGACCTGGCTCATTCTCGGATCCTTCGCGCTCGCCATGGCGCTCGGCGCCATCGGCTTCGTGGTCGGCTTCGTCGCCGACCTGTTTTCGGCGATGGCGCCGGGCACCGGGCGCTCGCGCGGCGGATCCTGGTCGAGCGGCTCGTCGGGAAGCGGATGGAGCAGCGGATCGTCGAGTAGCGGCGGCTTCAGCGGCGGAGGAGGCAGTTTTGGCGGCGGCGGCGCCTCGGGGAGCTGGTAGCGGTCATGAGCATCAAGCGCATTGCCAGACATCTCGTGCAGCATCATTGGCGGGCGAAGCAGATCTTCCCGCAAGCCGTGCTCGAGCGCATCGAGCAGGCGATCAAGCGCGGCGAGGCCACCCATTCCGGTCAGGTCCGCTTCGTCGTCGAAGGCGCGCTTGATGGCGCGCCACTGTTCCGTAACCAGCCGGCGCGCGAGCGCGCACTCGACGTGTTCTCGCACTTGCGTATCTGGGATACCGCGCACAACAACGGCGTCCTGATCTATCTCCTGCTCGCCGACCGCGACGTCGAGATCGTCGCCGATCGCGGCATCGATGCGAAGGTTGGCGGCGAAGGGTGGGAGAGCATCTGCCACGCGATGGAGGCCGAGTTCAGGTCGGGCCGCTTCGAGCGCGGCGTGATCGGCGGCATCGAGGCGGTGTCGCGCGAGCTGGCGCGGCATTTCCCGCCACAGGGCCCGCATTCGAATGAGCTGCCGGATGCGCCGGTGGTGCTGTGACGGACTGTGATCTGGGACTGCAGGTGGTGACCCCTCCGTCGAAGTGACGATGTGGAGGCAGCGGGCATTCGCTCCATCGCGGTTACCCTGAGGCTCGAGCGCGACGAGGCTCGAAGGGCGACGACCCGGGCGTTGCGCCGCCGTTCATCTTCCCCCGGTTACAAATTGTTTCACACCCGCCACGCCGGTTCCATTTTCCCGGCCCAATTCGGCCCCGGATCAATTCCTAAAGTTTCGGTAAGCGGGTCCGAAGGTAAGGATTTCGCAAGCAATGAAAGTTACCAAAAGGTCAATCCAGACTGGAGTATTTGAGCCGTGAGCGAACCAATGCCCGACCAGGCTGCCCAGGATTCCGGTGCTACCGACGCAGCGCCGCCGGCCCTCGCGGTTGCTGCCGGTATCGACGCCCCCTCGATCGCCCCCGACCACGAGACGCCGCCCAAACCGGATCCGGTCAAGGCGGATGCTCCCAAAGTCGAGCCGCCGCGGATCGACGTGCCGAAACTCGAAGCGAAAGCCGAACCCGAGCCCGAGGCAAAGCCGGGCAAGCTGATCGTCATGGCGCCCTCGGACCGGTCCTGGGACCGCGAGGACTTCGCCCCTCATGTGAAGGCGGACGAGCCGCGCGAGACCGGCGGCAAGCGCCGCTTGTCTGCGATGGCTGCGGTGGTGGCGATCGCCGCCTGCGTCGGCGCGATCAGCGGCGCGCTCGCGACCGCCGGCATGATGCGTTTCGCAGCCCCGGCCCAGGCGCCGGTGCAGGTCGCCGACACCAGCGCGCTGGATGCTTCGGTCGCCCGGATCGATGCCGACCTTGTCGCGCTGAAGGCCAATGTCGAGCAGAGCTCGAAAACCGGCGTCAGCCAGTTCAACCGGACCAACGACCGCCTCGACAAGCTCGAGAAGGCGCAGGCCGAGCCGCTGGCCAAGATCGCCAAACTGTCCGAGACCGTCGACAAGCTCCGCGCCACGCCGCCCGCAGCCTCCGCGCAGGCTGCAGCAGCTCCCGCCAGGGAGACCACCGGCTCGATCGCGCCGACCCAGGTTGCGACCGCCGCAGCGGCACCGGCACCTGCCGCGCCCAAGACCGAGGTCGGCCGTCTGCCGACGATCGAAGGCTGGAGGCTGCGCAATGCCGGCAATGGCGGTGCGCTGATCGAGGGCCGCGACGGGCTCTACGAGGTCTATCCCGGCGATCCCATCCCCGGCGTCGGCCGCGTCGATGCGATCCGTCGTCAGGACGGCCGCTGGGTCGTCGTCACCAGCAGGGGCCTGATCGTGTCGCGCTGAGCGTTCGCTATCGACTTTCGAAAAGGCGCTTCACCACCATGTGAGGCGCCTTTTTACTTGAATAGGCGTCCCTGCGCGGTGTTACCTGAGGCATGAGCCGCGCGTTGCGAATTCTCGTTGCTGCCGCCGCATTGTTGGGCGGCGTCGCTTCGCTATTCGCGGCGGAGACTACAGCGCTGACGCGCGGCACTGCGATCACCGAGCCCGAACTCCTGCGCAAGCTCGACCAGAACAATACGCTGACGATCTCGCGTCTGCTCTCGCCGGAGCGGAGCGCGGATGTCCCGCTCACGACCGACCTGATGTTCGCGTCGCTGCCGCAGCTGAAAGAGATTCCGCCCGCGATCGATGCGGAATTCGACCGCTACATCGCGCGGTACAAGGCGGCATATCCGACCGAAACCATCGGCGTCGGCGAGGGCTTCGACGTCCAATTGTTCGACCGGGCCAATCTGAAGTCCCGCGACACGCGGTTCGTGCTGGCCGGGATCGTGAACCGCATGGACCGCGCCTATGTGTCGGAAGAGTCCTGCGGCGAGATCCGGCTGATCTACCGTCTTGCCCGTTTCGACGGCAGGCCCGATGGCGGCAAGACCGCAACGCGGCTGCCGATGACGCTCAACCTCGTGATGAAGGCGCGCGATCCGCGTCAGACCGATGCGAACGGCAAACCGGTCGCCTGCGCCGAGGTTGCCCGGCGCTGGCTCGACAATGGCGACTGGCAAGGGTTGATCGGTAGTCGTATCCCCCCTTACGACGCCATGCTCGACCGCATCGAGACCAACATCCAGGTCTCGGTCGCGCCGAAATCGGCGCTGCACGATTTCCGCTCCGACTATCTGCTCAAGGTGTTCAGGTACGACGCTGCCACCAAGACGTTCGAGGAATCGACGCTGGAGAACCAGATCGACCGCGACAGGATCCTCGCCGACGATGCGCTCCGGCGCGACTTCAAGGCCTGGCTGCTCGCGCCCGATCATCTGCGCGAGTTCGATCGCGGTACCGTGCTGATCCCGGAGAAATTCCTGGCCAGGGCCGCGGTGGTGCCGACTCCCGCCGGCTTCGATGCCTCGGCGCTGCAGCCCGAGTTCGGCATGATGCAAGGAGAGGGACAAGCGGAAGGCAAAGGCGATCCAGTCTTCACTGATAGTGACGTGGTCAGCGCGTTGAAGCAGGCGGCGGCACGCGGCGCCGACATGCAAAATGTCCGCTCGGTCGCCGGTTTCCAGCGCCGTCTCAACGACGTCACCTGCGCCGGCTGCCACCAGACCCGCGGCATCGGCGGCTTTCATTTCCCTGGCGTCGACTGGCTCGCGGACGACCCGTCCAATTCCGCCATCGTGCCGGCCTCGCCGCATTTCTTCGGCGACCAGCTCCGCCGCCGCGACATTCTGACCGCGTTTGCCTCCGGCAAACGGCCTGATTTCTCACGCGGATTTGCCAGCCGGCCGCAGACCCGCGGAGGTAAGGAACTCGCCGGCACCGAATATCAGGACGGCTGGGGCGCGCATTGTTCCCTGCAGGATGCGGGATCGGGAACGCCGGACAGGAGTTTTACGTCATGGAGCTGTGCTAACGGTCTCACCTGTCAGGCTGCCGCGGCCTCGCGCCGCATCGGCATGTGCTTCATCAAGACGCGTTAAACCAGCAAGCGATTTGGATGACCCATGACGGATACCAGCGAGTCCACCAAGGAGCGCAATCGCGAGATCGCGCGCAATGAAGAAGCCAAGCAGGTCACCGGCAGCGTCCGCGTCAGCACCTGGGCGGTCGCGGCGGCCGTCATCATCGGCGGGATCCTCTTCACGCTCGGCTGGCTGTCGCTGCGGTAGCCTCCGCTTTCCTTCGTGATACCCGGGACAAGCCCGGCCATGATGGCGCCGAGGCTTTGGCTCTCTCACTTCGCGTAATTCGTCATTCGCTTGCCCGGCAGCAGCTCATAGGCCGGCTTCCAGCCGGGCAGCGCGGCCATGCGGCCGAGCCAGGCGTGGATGGCGGGATGGCTCGCCGCGAAATCGAAGCCGTGCTCGTCGCTCGGATAGTGCAGATAGGCCATCATCGAGATGTCGGCGACCGTTGGCCTCGCTCCGATCGCGAAGTCGTTGTGCTGGAGATGCCCGTCGAGGATGCCGAGGAAGTCGTCGAGCCGCCGGCGAAAATGTTTCAGCACCTGCGGATCGTTTTTTTCGGTGAAGGCGCGCATGAAGCGGTACGTGGCCATGTAGCCGGTGAGCTTGTGGTTGTCCCAGAACAGCCAGCGCAAGAGCTCGAATTTCTCGTCGGCGTTCTCGGCGCCGAAGCGGCCATACCGCTCCGCAAGCTGCAGCAGGAGTGGCGCGGTCTGCGTCATCCTCACGCCGTCGATTTCGAGCACGGGAATCTCGCCCATTTCGTTCACGGCTTTGCGCCACTCCGCCGTGCGGGTGATGCCGCCGGCAAAATCGGTCCAGACCGGTTCGAACCGCTGGCCGCACATCGTCAGCATCAGCGCGAGCTTGTAGCTGTTGCCTGACTCGGGGAAATAGTGGAGTTGGTAGCTCGACATTGAACGCTCCTTGCCTCCGGGGGCCTGGATAATCATATTACATATGATCCGCATAACAGAACATTTGTTCTGTCGCAGGTCAAGAGCTGGATGCCAGGGCCGGATGAGCAAGGATACAAAAACAGAGTCGGGCGAGCGCGAGCAGCCCCTGATGCAGGCAACGTTGCGCATCATCGGGCGACATGGACTTGACGGCGTGACCCACCGGGCGGTCGCGGCCGAGGCCAGGGTTTCGCTCGGTGCGGTCACGCATCATTTCGGAACCCGTGATGCGCTGATTGAGGCCGCCCTGCAGTTCGCTCTGGCGCGCGAAATCGGCAGGCTGCGTGCGTTGGCTCTCAGCCTTCAGGACAAGGCGTTCGAGGTGGAGGCCTGGATCGACGCGCTGGTCGATTTCTACGCCCGCGAGATCAGCGCAGAAGCCGAGACGCATATCGCCTGCTATGAGGCCTTCTTGGCCGCCGCGAGGCAAGAGCACTATCGGCCCGTGGTCGCCGAGTGGTTTGACACGTGGCGGCAGAGTGCGGAGCTTGCGCTGAAAGCTGCGAAGTCCCCACACCCACGCCGCCACGCCGAGTTGTTCGTCTCGGCGCTGATTGGCTTGCTCTTTCGCCAACTCGCCACGCCCAGAGCCGGCTTCCGACGTGAGGCGAAGGCGGAGCTGTTGGACTTGGTGGGCGGCTTGATCGCGCGGAAGTAACGCCGGCGCGCCGGCCTATCCCACCGCCCCCTTCGACCGCAGCTGCTTGATCGCCGCCTCGTCGTACCCCGCGCCGCGCAAGATCTCGTCACTGTGCTCGCCAACGGCGGGCGGCTTGCGCGGCTGCACCTTCTTCGCGCCGTCGATCCAGATCGGACTGTTGATGGTGAGCATGGTGTCGTTCTCGAACGGCACCAGCACCTCGTTGTCGAGCATCTGCTTGTCGTTCGGGATGTCGTCGAGAATGGCAACGACACCGAACACGAGGCCGTTGCCGTCGAGGATCTGCCGCCATTCGGCGAGGTCCCTGGTGGCGAAAGTGTCGTCCAGAATCTTGATCAGTTCGACCGAGTGGGCGTGACGGTCGGCCTTGGTTGCGAAGCGGGGATCGTTGATCAAATCCTCGCGTCCGAGGCAGCGGGCCAGCGTCGGGAACTGCTTCTCCTCGTTCAGCAGCGACAGGATCAGCCAGCGGCCGTCCTTGCACTGGTAGTGATTGGCCACCGCGTTCAGCGCGCGCTCGCGCGGCCGCCGCTCGCCAAATTTGGCGCCGCACAGCTTGGCCTGCGCCAGCACGCTCGCGGCCCACACCCCGTTCGCCATCAAATTGGAGGCGACATGCGAGCCCTTGCCGGTCTTCTCGCGTTGATACAGCGCGGTGACGATGGCGCCGTAGAACGCCATGGCGCAGGGATGGTCGCCCATGCCCGCGACCGAGCGGGCCGGTGTGGTATCGGTGTCGGCGCGGACGAGGTCCATCAGGCCGGAGCGCGCCCAATAGGCGTTGCTGTCGAAGCCGGGCTTGTTGGCTTCCTCGCCCTTCTCGCCGTAGCCGGTGAAGGAGGCGTAGATCAGCCGGTCGTTGAGATGGGCGAGGTGGTCATAGGTGATGCCGAGCTTGGCGCGCACCGGCGGCGGCATGTTGGTGATGAAGACGTCGGCCTCCGCCACCAGCTTGTACAGCACCGCCTGCGCCTCGGGCTTGGCGAGGTCGAGCGCGATGCTCTTCTTGTTGCGGGCCTCCAGCAGCCAGGCGAAATTGTGCTCGCCGCTGGGATAGCCGGGCAAATTGGGCAGGTTGCGGTAGGGGTCGCCGGCGCCGGGCGGCTCGATCTTGATGACGTCGGCACCGAAATCCGACAGCACGGTCGCGGCCGCGGGCGCTGCAATGAAGCTGGCGCAGTCCAGAACCTTCAGCCCCGCAAAAATGCCCTTGTCCATCGCAGCGTCGCTCCCTTGCTTCAGTCGTTTCCCGCGCGCTGGAATTGGCGCGGGCCGGTGATGGCAGCATTAGATCGATGTTTTGTCGGGATGCAACGGCGCCTGGCGCAGGGCCTCACTCCTCCCCCGCAAGCAATGCAGCATTGCCGCCGGCTGCTGCGGTGTTGATTGTCACCGTCTGCTCGGTGGCAAAGCGCGCGAGGTAGTGCGGACCGCCGGCCTTCGGGCCGGTTCCGGACAGGCCGTTGCCGCCGAACGGCTGCACCCCGACCACGGCGCCGATCATGTTGCGGTTGACGTAGATGTTGCCGACCTGGGCGCGGTCGATGATCACCTCGATCGTGTCGTCGATGCGGGAATGGACGCCGAGGGTGAGCCCGTAGCCGGTGCGCTCGATCGCATGCAGGACGCCTTCGAGGTTCTCGGCGCGATAGCGCGCGATATGGAGGATCGGGCCAAACACCTCCTCGGTGAGCTGGCCGGGCTCCCTGAGCTCGAAGATGTGCGGCGCGACGAAGCAGCCGTCCGGCGCGTGGCCTGCAAAGTGCAACCGCGCCTCGTGCTTCATCCGCGCGATATGCGCGTCGAGACGCTGCTTGGCCTCCTCGTCGATCACAGGCCCGACATGGGTTGCGACGTCGGAGGGGTCGCCGATCTTCAACTCGCGCGCGGCGCCAGCGATCATCTCGATCATGCGGTCGGCGACGTCCTCCTGCACGAACAACAGCCGCAGCGCCGAGCAGCGTTGGCCGGCTGAACGGAAGGCCGAGGTCACGACGTCATCAGTGACCTGCTCGGGCAGCGCGGTGGCATCCGCGATCATCGCGTTGATGCCGCCGGTCTCCGCGATCAGCGGCACGATCGGCCCGTCCTTGGCGGCGAGAGTCCGGTTGATCAAGCGTGCCACCTCGGTCGAGCCGGTGAAGACCACGCCCGCAATGTCAGCGTGCGCGGTTAGCACGGCCCCGATGCGGCCATCGCCGGTGACGACGTGCAGCGCGCTCTTGGGGATGCCCGCCTCGTGCAGCACGGCCACGGCCTCGCGCGCGATGCGCGGCGTCTGCTCGGCGGGCTTTGCGACGACGCTGTTGCCGGCCATCAGCGCGGCCGTGACCTGTCCCAGGAAAATCGCCAGCGGAAAATTCCAGGGCGAGATCGCGACGAACACGCCGCGGCCGCGCAGGGTGAGCGCGTTGCTCTCGCCGGTCGGGCCCGGCATGGCAGCCTCGCCCCCGAACAGCTTGCGGCCCTGCGCGGCATAGTAGCGGCAGAAGTCGGCGGCCTCGCGCAGCTCCGACAGCGCGTCGTCAAGCGTCTTGCCGCCCTCGGCTTGCAGCAGCGCCATGAAGTGAGCGCCGCGGCTCTCCAGCAGATGCGCGGCCTGCTCCAACGCCGCCGCGCGCGCGCCTGCCGGCGTGCGGCTCCAGGCGGCAAAGCCGGCGCGTGCCGCGGCGACCGCCGCATTGGCCTGATCCGGCGAGGCATCGGCGATCGCCTCGAGGCGGGCCGTCTCGGCCCTGACGTCGGTCAGCAACCGATCGAGCGCGGCACGTTCGCCGAATTCGATGCCGCGCGAATTGCGCCGGTCCGGTGCGAAGAGATCGCAAGGCAATGGGATTTTTGGATGGGCCGCCGCCTGCGGCCGGACGATGGCATCTGCCGGACGCTGCAACAGCGCCGACACCGGCACGCGATAGTCGGCGGCCTGCGCCACGAAGGACGAGTTCGCGCCGTTCTCGAGCAGCCGCCGCACCAGATAGGCGAGCAGATCACGATGGCTGCCGACCGGCGCGTAGGTGCGGTAGGCGATGTCCGGGTGATCTTTCGCCAGCTGCTCGTACAGCGCTTCGCCCATGCCATGCAGGCGCTGGAATTCGAAGCCGCCGCTGCCGGCGGCTAGCTCCAGCACGGTCGCGACCGTCAGCGCGTTGTGGGTGGCGAATTGCGGGAAGATGCGGGGCCGCAAAGCCAGCAGCTTCGTCGCGCAGGCGACGTAGTTCAGATCCGTCATCGCCTTGCGCGTGAACACGGGATAGCCGCCGAGCCCGCGCTCCTGCGCGCGCTTGATCTCGGTGTCCCAATAGGCGCCCTTGACCAGCCGCACCATCAGCTTGCGATCATGTGCGCGGGCAAGCGCATCGACATAATCGATCACCGCGCCGGCGCGCTTCTGATAGGCCTGGATGGCCAGGCCAAATCCGTCCCAGCCTCCGAGCGAGGGGTCGGCGAGCGTCGCCGCGATCACGTCGAGCGACAGCTCCAGACGGTCGGCCTCTTCGGCGTCGACGGTGAAGTTGAGGTCATGGGCCTTGGCGCGCTGGGCGAGGTCCAGCAGCAGCGGCACCAGTTCGGCCATCACGCGGCCGCGGCTGATCGCCTCGAAGCGCGGATGCAGCGCCGACAGCTTGACCGAGATGCCGGGCCGGTCGGGCAGGGGATGGTTGCCTGCCGCCTTGCCGATCGTTTCAATGGCGCTGGCATAGGCGTCGAAGTAGCGTTTCGCATCCGCCGCTGTGCGCGCGCCTTCGCCGAGCATGTCGAAGGAATAGCGCGTCTTCTGGCCGGAGCGCGGCCGGCCCCGCTCCAGCGCCTGCTCGATGGTCTCGCCCAGCACGAAATGATTGCCCATCAGCCGCATCGCCTGGCGCGTGGCGGTACGCACGGCCGGTGCGCCGAGCCGCTTCACCAGCCGGCCGATGGTGCCGTCGGGCGTCTCGCCGGGCTGGATCACGCGCGCGGAGAGGCCGAGCGCCCAGGCCGAGGCGTTGACCAGGAACGCGGTGGACTTGGTCTCGTGGTGGATGAAGTCGCCTTCGCCGAGCTTGTCCTCGATGAACTGGTCGGCGGTGCGCGCGTCCGGCACGCGCAGCAGCGCCTCGGCCAGCACCATCAGCGCGAGGCCCTCTTTGGTCGAGAGCGCGAACTCCCGCAGCATGTCCTCGACCCCGCCAAGGTTACCTGCAAGCCGGTCGTCGCGCTTGCGGATCGCCTCGATCAGCCGCGTCGCGCTGCGGTCGATCCGCGCCTCCTGCGGCGGGGACAGCTGCGACGCCGGCAAGAGACGCGCGGCGATCTCGGTGTCATCGGGTGCGTAAGGAGCGGAGAAGGGAGGCGGGGTGTTCGGCATGGCGTGTCCTGTGGCTGAATCACAGGATAAGGCTCACGCTACCGTAGTTCGATAGACAAATTAGCCAGATTACCTTACAAACTGAAGGCAATATGCCATTTTGGCGGACATAGTATGGAATTGGATCGAATCGACCGCAGAATCCTCTCGATTCTCCAGGAAGATGGGCGCATCGCCAATGTCGAGCTCGCCGAGCGCATCGGGCTGTCGCCGACGTCGATCGGCGAACGGCTGAAGCGCTTGCAGCGCGAGGGTTTTGTCGAAGGCTATGGTGCGCGGCTCAACCCGCACCGGCTCGGACTTGGCCTGTTGGTGTTCGTGGAGGTGTTGCTCGACAAGACCACGCCCGACAATTTCGAGCGCTTTGCGCGTGCGGTGAAGCTCGCGCCCGAGGTGCTGGAGTGTCACATGGTAGCCGGCGGCTTCGACTATCTTGTGAAGGCGCGGCTTGCGGACATGGCCGCCTATCGACGCTTTCTCGGCGAGACCTTGCTGTCGATGCCGGGCGTGCGCGAGACGCGGACCTATGCGGTGATGGAGGAGATCAAGCGCGACGCACCGTTGCCGGTAGGCTGACGACATGCCGTCGCGATTGTCATTGCTGTGGCGTGGACAAGCGGTCTTCCAAGGAAAAATAACTATCCCCGTGCAATCGCAACGCCTGTCGTCGACTGCACTGGCCGTCTTCTAAATTTCTTGGCCCGGCTCCCGGATTAGTCCAGGAGGCAGCAAATGCTGGCGGGCTTATACTTTGAGGTTTTCTGCGGAGGTCTTGCCCCGGTTTGCGATCTCTTCGTATTCCACCGTCTGTCCCTCGTTGAGGGTCGACAGACCGGCTTTCTGCACTGCCGAGATATGCACGAACACATCCTTGCCCCCCGACGCAGGCTGGATAAATCCATAACCCTTCGTCGGGTTGAACCACTTGACCGTACCTTTAGCCATCACGACTTCTCCGCGGGTCTTCCTCCGAGATCGCGAACCGCCAGTCCCCGCCAACCGGCCGGTTCGGTCCTACAGGATACGCGGAATGTGGCAGGCTTGGTAGCTCAAACCACATCGGCATTTCGCTGAATTCCGCTCAACTTCGCGGCGTTTTTGCCGGTTTTGCCCGTTTCGCGGTCAAATGTCCGTACGCGTCCCCGCATTCGTCAATACGTCGCAGCCAGATAGTCGACGATCTTGCCGACATCGGCATCGTCGATCGGTGCACCATAGACCTTGATCATCTTCGTCACCTCGGCCTGCCAGAAGCCCTTCTTGTCCTTCATCGGCGGCTGCGTGGCGATGTAGTCGGACGAGTGGCAGGCGCTGCAATTGCCCTGCACGACCTCGAGATTGGGACCGGGCTTGAAGGCGGCGACCTCGTCGGGAGTCTTGTAATTGACCGGCGCGGCAAGGGCCGAACCTATCACGGCGGCGAGGGCGAGCGTGACGGCGGGGAGAGCGGTGCGCTGCATGATCATTCTCCTTCAGGCGACCGTCACGCGAACGGTTTCGACGACGTTGCGCAGATAGCCTGCCGGGTTCCAGCGCGGCGTGTCCGGCTGCGTCTCCCCGCCATTGCCGGTGGCGCGCACCTTGAGCTCATGGCTGCCGGCGGCGAGCTTCACCGGCAGCTTCCATTCGCGGAATGCGTATTTGCCAAGGTCCTTGCCGAGCTTTGCGCGGGCCCAGGTCTTGCCGCCGTCGGTGGAGACCTGGACTTCCTTGATGCCGTTGCCGCCGTCGAAGGCGATGCCGCGCAGGGTCGCGGCGCCTGCCTTCAGCTTCGCGCCATCGGGGACGCTGGTGATGAAGGAGCGGATGGTGAAGCGGTTGATCGGGATGGTCGCCTTCGGCGCGGTGCCCGGCTCGACCGCGTTGTCGGGCGTATCGGGAATGCGATAGGCCGACTTCATCCAGAAGCCGTCATAGACGTTGTCGATGACGGTGATCTCGTTGAGGTGCTTGACCCAGTAGGTGCCGAAATAGCCGGGCACGATCAGGCGCAGCGGGAAGCCGTTGAGGAACGGCAGGTCCTCGCCGTTCATGCCATAGGCCAGCATCACCTCGCCGTCGGTGGCGTGATCGAGATCGAGCGCCTTGACGAAATCGGGCGTCTTGTCGCTGACCGGTCCGTCCATGCCGCCAAACGTCACCTGCTTGGCGCCACTCTGAACGCCGGCCATCGCCAGCACGGATTTCAGCGGTATGCCGCGCCAGCGCGCACAGCCCATCGCGCCGTTGGCGAGCTGGCCGCCGGCGACGCGCGGCTCGAAGAAACCGCGGCTGTTGCCGGAGCACTGGTTGACGGCGACGATCTCGGTCGCCTTCATCTTCCTGATGTCCTTCAGCGAAAGTTTCAGCGGCTTGTCGACCTTGCCCTTGACCTCGAGCGTGAACTTGTCGGGGTCGAGATCGTAGGGCAGGTCGGAGAGGTGATAGCGCACGAAGAACGCGTTGTTGGGCGTGATCGGGCCGTCGTTGAACACGGCAAACGGCGTCTCGAGCTGCGGCGGCCGGCTGGTCAGGCCGATCATCGGTCGCTTCTGCGGATATTTCACCAGCGGCCGTTCGCCGTTGGCGAAGGGCAGGGTCACCGTGTCGAGGGCCAGCGCCTTGGTGGAATTCAGTGTAGCCGCAACGGCGGCAAGGCCCGCTCCTTTGAGCAGGTCGCGTCGGTCGAACATTCTGGTCTCCTCCCGGAGCTTTTGTTGGACCAGCGGTCATCACCGCGATCCTGCGCTCATCTGTCGCAACGATTTGAACGAAGTCAATTCGTGCTTTCGCAGCAGGCCCATGCCGCTGCGTTGCAGCAGGCCGGTGTTACGTCTGTCATGAGATCGAGCTGACGCGGCGAAGGCAGTGCGCTCCCTCGCCCCGTTCTTACGGGGAGAGGGTTGGGGTGAGGGGCCTCTCTCCGCAAGTGAAATTGTCGTGAGACCTTTACCCCCTCACCCGGATCGCAAGAGCGTCGACCTCTCCCCGCAAGCGGGGAGAGGTGAAGACATCAGGCCGCGACGCGCTCGGTTCGATCCACCAGCGCCGCCAGCTCCCGCGCATCCGCCACGACGCGCACCGCCATCGGCTCGTCGCGGCCACGGATTGCGGCCTCATGCTGCGGAAGGGCATCGTCGGCGAGGTCCGCGGTGCGGAGGATTTCCTCCGAGACGATCGCCTCGCAGGCCAGGGTCTTGGTCATGTCCTGCAGGCGGGCGGCGACGTTGACGGCATCGCCCAGCGCCGTGAAGACGATGTGATCGCGATAGCCGATGTCGCCGATGATGACCTCGCCGCCGTGGATGCCGATGCCGAAGCGGATCGGCTGGCGAAGATCGTGGCTCAGGAGCTCGTTGAGCTCGTCGATATGCGTGGCGATTCCGGCGGCGGCCTTCAGCGCCTGCCGGCACGCGGCTTGCGGGTCCGCCGACAGCCCGAACAGCGCCAGCATGCCGTCGCCGACGAACTGGTTCGGCAGGCCGCCATTCTCGATGACGGCCTGCGAGACCGCACCGAGGAAGCGGTTGACGATGAAGACCGTGTCGAACGGCAGCCGCTTCTCGGCAAGCTGCGTCGAGCCGCGCATGTCCACGAACAGGCTGACGAGATAGCGCTCCTGGCCGATGCTGGCGGGCGTCGAAGCCTGCGCATTCGCGGAGACTGTGTGCGGTGTGAAGAGCTGGAAGAAGGAGAGGTCGGAGGTCGGCCGCAGCTGGCAGGCGAGCCTGATCGAGGGATCGGAGGTGCCGACGCGGGTGAGCACGAAGGCCTCGCGCGGCGATGGCTCGGGCAGGGCCTCATGATCGCCGATGATGCGGATGCGGCAGGTCGAGCAGCGGGCGCGGCCGCCGCAGACGCTGGCATGCGGCACGTTGTGGCGCAGGCTCGCTTCCAGCACGGAGAGGCCTTTTGGCACGCGCACCGTCTTGCCGTTGCCGTAGGACAGCGCGATCATGCCGCCGCGCCGCTCGCGCAAGGCCCGTGCGCCGCGTGCCGCCAACGCCAAGGCGAGCAATCCGAAATAGCCGATGGTGAGGCCGCCCGCGATGCGGTCGAGTGTATTGCCTTCTGCGACCGTGCCGACCTGATCGCGGGTAAGGTTCTGGCTACGCCACTCTCGATCTTCGCTCTCGACGGCGACGCTGCGGCCGCCCTGATAGATGCCGAGCAGCGACAGCGTCGGGATCAGCACGGCGGCCGCGAGCAGATAGGGCGCCGCGCGCGTGAAGAACGGCTTCAGGCGAAGCCAGAAGAAAATGCCGATGCAGCCGTGCACCCATGCAATGAGGAGCAGGATCGTCATCTGCCAAAGCCGGCCCGGCGCTGCGACGAAGAACAGATAGAGCTCCTGCGGATAGAGCTTCTGATGATCGTACAGCGTGTAACCGAGCCGCACCCCGACCACGTGCCCCATGACCAGAGCGGGGATGCTCAGGCCCAGCACCAGCTGGAGCGGCTCGATCGTCCGCCAGCGGAACTGCCGGCGCTGATACAGGGCGTAGATGCCGAGGCCCATATGGGTGAGTGCAGCCGTGTAGAACACGATCGCGACGGGGAGGAACTGCCAGAACAGGGTATGATAGTAGACCCCGACCTCCATGGCATCCACCGAGATGTTGCCGAGCGCATGGTTGAGGAAATGGCTGCTCACATACGCGAACAGGATGATTCCGCAGATGAGCCGCAACTGCCGGACGCCGGTGGCGCGGACGAGTTCGGGCATGTGTACGGGAGCGGCGGCCATGATTCGCCTGTATCAGTTCACCAAGGAGAACAGCCAGCGTAGCGTTTAATTCCTGATGTGGACAGGCTCGCCAATCACATGCGCGGCAGGGTTACGAAATCGTAGGGTGGGCGCGTCTAACCTCCGCTGTCGTCCCGGACAAGCGCGCCCAAAGCGCGCGCCGATCCGGCACCCATAGCCACAGGGAGCAGTTGTGACGCGGGATGGCAACTGCGAGTCTTCGCCAAACCCTTCCCTGTGGCTATGGGTCCCGGATCTGCGCTCCGCTCTAGACAACGCTACGCGTTGTCGGGAGCTGCGCTTGTCCGGGACGACTCGGGGAGAGAGCTTGCCCTACATTGACTCCCCCTCTCAAGTCGGGGAAAAGCGCGGCCGTGACGATCGCTCCCGCCATTTCTGCGAAGCCCGACGGCGCCGAACGCCGTCTCATCCTCGTTGCCGCAGCGATCATCGCCGCGATGACGGTGATGCGCATCGTCTACGCCTCCGCCATCGAGCTGCGCACGGACGAGGCCTATTACTGGACCTGGTCGAAGGAAGCGGCGCTCAGCTTTCTCGATCATCCCCCCGGCATTGCCTGGATGATCCGCCTCAGTACCGCGATCTTCGGCGACACCGCGCTGGGCGTCCGCTTCGGCGGCATCGTCGCCATGCTGGTGACACAGCTGCTGCTCGCCGACATCGTCCGTCGCCTCACCCATGATGCGCGCGCGATCATGTTCGCGGTGCTGATGCCGGAGGCCGCGCTCTATTACGGTCTGCTGATGGCCAAGGTCGCGCCCGATGTCGCGATGATTCCGTGTGCGATGGCGATGGTGTGGTCGCTGGTGCGGCTCGCACAGGGCGGCGACGGCCGCTGGTGGCTCGCGGCGGGCCTGTTCGCAGGCCTTTCGATGCTGTCGAAATTCACCGCGATCATGTTCGCGCCGGCGGTTGCCGCCTTTCTGCTGGTGCCGGATTGGCGCTGGCGCTGGCTGCGGAGCCCTTACCCTTACCTCGCCGTGCTGGTTGCGATCGCCGTGTTCTCGCCGGTACTGATCTGGAATGCGCAGCACGACTGGGCCTCGTTCCGCTTCCAGGGCGTGCGCGCCACCGCCAACTATGGCATCTCGCTGCGGACGATCGGCGATTACATCGGCCTGCAATTCGGCCTGGTCGGCTTCGTCATGCTGCCGGTGGTCCTGACGGGCCTGGTGCTGACGGCGTGGCGCGGCTATCGCACGCGCGAGCCGGTCGCGATCCTGCTGTCGACCGCCGTGCTGGTGCCGTTTCTTTATTTCCTTGCGAAGTCGATGACGCTCCGGGTCGGCGACACCTGGCCGATGTTCATGTGGCCGGTCGGCTTCGCGGCCACCGCGGTGAACCTCGCAACGATGACAAAGGAGGGATGGTCGGCCCGGATGCTGGAATCGTCACTGTTCTGGGCCAGGACTGCAATCGTCTCGGGCATCGCCTTCGTCGTCATCGTGTTTCTCTATTACGTCGCCGCGCCCTGGAATTTCCTCGGCAAGAGCGATCCGATCGGCGCCGAGGCGGGCTACGAGCAGGTCGCCGCGCGTGCGCAGGCCGCGCTCGACGCGACCGGCGCGACCTGGATCGCGACGACGGACTACCGCACCTACGCCATGATGCGCTGGCTGTTCAGGGGCCGCGTGCCCGTGATCGAGATCAACGAGCGCGGCCGCTTCCAGGATTTCCGCGATCCCGGCATGGACAGGATCAGGGGACACGCGGGCATCTATGTCGGACGCGCGCCGGACGATCGTTCGTCGCTGTGGCAGAACATCCTGGCGAAGCGAGAGCGGCTCGGCGAAGTCGAGCGCCGTTGGCGCGGCGTTGTAACGGACACCTATGTGCTCGAAAAGCTCACCGGCTGGACCCCGGAGCTCGCCCCGCCGAAGGACTCGCCGCTGTTCCAGTGGAAAGTGCTGGCGGGCGCTTACCCTCCCCTGGAGGGGGAGGGTCGATCGCGCGCAGCGCGAGCGGGGTGGGGTGATCTCTCCACGCGGGCAGTGTGCGGAGAGGAGAGACCGTCACCCCACCCCGTCTCGCATCGCTGGCGCGCTGCGAGCCGACCCTCCCCCTCCAGGGGAGGGTAAGGAAGCGCCGCTACTCCTCCCCATCCTTCTTCCGCAGCAGATCCGTCGCCAGATCCGACAGCTTCGGCGGCGGCAGGGCCGCAAACGGCAATGGCCTCGTGACGTCGATCGCGGCGAGGCCCAGCCGCGCCGTCAGCAATCCGTTGAGCACGCCTTCACCCAGTCGCTGCGACAGCTTCGCCGCGATGCCATGGCCGAGCATCTGCTGCACCAGGCTGTCGCTCGCGGCCATGCCGCCGGTGATGGCGAGATGGGCGATGACGTGACGGAGCAGGCGGATCATGCCGAGCGCGCCTGGGCGACCGCCATAGAGATAGGCAAGCTGGCGGATCAGGCGCAGCGCTGCGACGAACACGAACAGCACGTCGATCGCCGCGCGGGGCGAGACCGCTGTGACGATCGAGACCTTTTGCGCGGCCGATGACACCAGCCGCCGCGCTTCCGCATCCAGCGGCGACATCAGTTCGCGCTCGGCGAGCCGGATCATGTCGGCGCCGTCGATGATCTCGCCGGCATGGCTTTCCAGCGTGGCGCGGGCACGCGCGAGCTGCGGGTTCTGGTGCGCGATCTTCAGCAGGTCCTGCACGATGACGCGGCTCTCGGCGCGATCGTCACTGGCGAGCACGTCGGCGGCGCGCTGATGCAGCTTCTCGATCGTCGCAAGCCGCGCCAGCCCGAACGCCTCGCGTCCGATCACGACGGCAAGCGCCAACGCAGTGACGAGCGCAAAGGCAAGCCCGACGTAGCCGAGGCTCTCGCTGCGCGCGAACAAATCCTCGATCAGATGGACGACGCCTAGCCCGACCCCGAGCAGCGTCAACCCGGCGAGGCCGGACCAGAACAGCGCGCCCCAGGGAAAGCGGCGCCGCGCGGGAAGTGTGGCCTGAATCGGCACCGGCAGTGTCGATGGATCGCTCTCCGGCGTGATCTGGATCGTGCCGCGACCGAGCCGTCCCGTCTCGTCGGCCTCGGTGACGACGACGCCGGGATCGTCGAGCCGGAACGTCGCCGGCCGCCGCTGCTGGGATCGCTCCGTCATGACAGCTTGTCTCCGATCAGGAACTGCAGGGCACGGTCGAGGCGGATGTGTGGCAGTGCCGGCTCGCCGTCGCCCTCGCGTTCGAGCTTGGGCGGGCGGAAGCGCAGGAAGCGGAAGTCGCTTGTCTCGGCCGCCTCCGTCGAGAGCCCGCGGAATGCATCCGTGTCGTTGAACAGCGGCTCGGGATCGACGGGCAGATCCCCCGGAAAGGTCGCGACTTCCGTGTTGCCGTCGAAGAACTCGCCGCCGGCGCTTTCGCCCGCGGCCGGAGTTCCCAGGATCGACGGCAATTTGTCGCGTCCCCGGGACACCTGCGCCTCGCGCGTGGCGCGGACGGCGGCGAGTGCAACGACGTCGATCGCCGCGCCGGTATTTTCCGCGCGCGCAACCGCGCCCGATACGGCGCGGCGCAGCACGGCCTCGAGCCGGTCATGGCTGGAATGATGCAGATGGTCCGCCTTGGTCGCCGCAAACAGGATGCGGTCGATGCGCGGCCGAAACAGGCTGGAGAGCAAGGTGCTGCGGCCGATGTTGAAGCAGCCGAGAATGCCGGCAAGCGCGGCTTCGAGATCGTGCAGCGCCTCGGGGCCTGAGTTGAACGCGGCGAGTGCATCCGCCAGCACGATCTGGCGATCGAGCCGCGCGAAATGATCGCGGAAGAACGGCCGCACCACGACGTCCTTGTAGGCCTCGAAGCGGCGCACCATCATCGCCCAGAGCGAGCCGTCGGGCGCTTGTCCGCCAGCGGGCAGATCGAGCGGCGCGAAGGTCAGCGCGGGGGAGCCTGCGAGATTGCCGGGCATCAGGAAGCGGCCGGGCGGCAACAGGCTCATCGCGAACCGCTCCTCGCGGCATGCGCGCAGATAATCGGTGAAGAGCTTTGCGGCCGTCAGCGTCGCCTGCTCGTCTTCGCGCGTTTCGGGCTTGAGCGTTGCGAGATGCGCGTGCCAATCCGCCGCGAGATGCGCCCGGGGTGTCTCGCGCGACAGCGCCAGGCTTTCCGCCGACCATTGCTCATAGCTTTTCTGGAGCAGCGGCAGGTCGAGCAGCCATTCGCCGGGATAGTCGACGATGTCGAGCGTCAAATTGCGGTCCGCGCCGTTCGGGCGCTGGTACTCGACGACGAGCCTGAGCTCGCTGATGTCGACCGTCGAATTCGGCCAGCGCCGTTCCTCGATCAGCGCGCGCAGGTGGCTCTCATAGGCAAAGCGCGGTACGGCGTCGTCCGGCTGTGGCGCCAGATGCGCCCGCGCGATGCGGCCGGAGGCATAGGCTTCGAACACCGGAAACCGGCCGCCGCGCGTCAGGCCGTGGATCAGGGCGGTGATGAATACGGTCTTACCCGCCCGTGACAGCCCGGTGACGCCGAGCCGCACCGTCGGGTTGAAGAAGTGCTCGCCATAGTCGATCAGCGCCCTTGCCGACAGCCGCGCCTCTTCGACCATATCCTGGAAACTGAATGCCATATGAACGTTAGAGGATCCGGGGCGGGAGGAATGTGCGGCCGTTCACAAAAGTGGCAATTGCGTGAGGAAAATCAAGCTCCATACTTCCACCGCCTTTGTCGGCCAGTCAGCCGTTTGAACGACGCGCCGATCCCGAAACACCCATACCAGAGGACGATTGCCTCACGTTAGCGGATTGCCCATGACCGTCTTCCAATTGAAAGAGTTCGCATCCAGCTCCGTCCACGCCGCAGCCGACATGGTCGGCTGGCATTACGACCGCGCCGAGCTGATCGCCGATGGTGTCATCCACGCGATCGGCGTCTTCGCCGGTATCGTCGCCGCGACCGTGCTGGTGGTGCTGACGGCGATCTATGCCGATGCGACCGACATCGTCGGCGTCTCGATCTACGTCGCCGGCCTGCTCTCGATGCTGGTGCTGTCGGCGACCTATAATCTCTGGCCGGTGTCGCCGGCCAAATGGCTGCTGCGCCGGTTCGACCATTCCGCGATCTATCTGCTGATCGCCGCGACCTACACGCCGTTCATCCTGGAGGTGAAGGACAGCGTGTTCGCGCTGGTGCTGCTCGCCGGGGTCTGGTGCGTGGCGATCCTGGGCATCGTGTTGAAGCTTCTCTATCCCGGCCGGTTCGACCGCGTCTCGGTCGGCATCTATCTCGCGATGGGCTGGAGCGGCATGATGCTCTACGACGCCGTGGTCAGGGCCTTGCCCGCGCTGGTGCTGGGCTTCATCGTTGCGGGCGGCCTGCTCTACAGCTTCGGCGTGATCTTCCACGCCTGGCGGCGTCTGCGATTCCAGAATGCGATCTGGCACGGCTTTGTCTTGGCCGGCGCGGCATGCCATTATACCGCGGTGCTCGACCTCGTGTTGAGCTGAGCAAGCTTTCCGCGACGCGGTACAAGAGACGCGGTCCAAAGCCGTACAAGACAAGAGGAGACGTCGCATGCAGGTGACCGGCAAGGTCGTGGTCGTCACGGGCGGCGCAAACGGCATCGGCAAGGCGCTGTGCGAGGCCTTTCATCATGCGGGCGCAGCCAAGGTCGTGGTCGCGGACATGGACGCCGCCAATGCGCGGGCGGTCGCAGCCATGGTTGATGGCGCCGCCTTCAAATGCGACGTTGCTCAGGAAAAGGACATCGCTCACGTCATCGAGGAGACCGAACGTCAGTTCGGGCCGATCGAGCTGTTCTGCTCCAATGCCGGCATCGGCGGCGGTTTCGATCCGATGTCGGAAAATGCCGGCGGCGCCTCGGATGAACCCTGGCAGCGCAGCTGGGCGATCCACGTCATGGCGCACGTCTACGCGGCGCGGCATCTCGTGCCGCGCATGAGGGCGCGTGGCGGCGGGTACTTTCTCAACACCATCTCGGCCGCGGGCCTGCTGTCGCAGGTCGGCAGCCCCGCTTATTCGACGACCAAGCACGCTGCGGTTGGCTTTGCCGAGAATCTCGCGATCTCGCACAAGGCCCACAACATCAAGGTCTCGATCCTCTGCCCGCAGGGCGTCGACACCAACATGCTGCGCTCGATCCCCAAGGGCCCGCAATCCGGCGACGGCGACCTGACGCCGGAGCAAGTGGCGAAAGACGTGCTCGCCGGCCTCGAGCAGGAAACGTTCCTGATCCTGCCGCATCCCCAGGTGCTCGGCTACATGCGCAAGAAGACCGAGAATTACGACCGCTGGATCGGCGGTATGGCCAAGATCCAGGCGAAGATGCGGGAAGAGTTCGGGAAGTGACCGCCAAGCCTGACGCTGTCATGCTCCGCGAAAGCGGGGCATCTAGTACGCCGCGGCCTATCGATTGAACCACCGGCGTCTCGGAGTACTGGATCGCCCGCTCAAGCCGGGCGATGACACCGAGTGTGTGGCTACCCCACGACCTTCTCCTCCTCCCGGCTCGCCCGCAGCGCCCGCGCATAAAGCATCATGCCCTCGCGCACGATGCGCTGTTCGGCCGGCGTCAACGCCGCCAGCGCACCACGCACCTGCTGCCGTCCGAACGCATGCAGCGCTTCCAGCGTGCGGCGGCCCTTCGCCGTCAGCGACAAGAGCTTGCTGCGTGCATCAAGCTCGTCAGGTGTCTCCCTGAGCTCGCCGCAGTCGATCAGCTTGCGCACCATGCGGCTGATGCTCGATTTCTCCAGACGCAGGAAATCACCGAGCTCGCCTGACGTCATCGGACCGCGGATGCCGATTTCCAGGATGGTGTGAACCGCCGAGGGCGGATAGTCCGATGCCGCCACCGTCGCGTCCATGAAGCCGAGCTCGCGCACCATCAGCCGCGACGCGGCGCGGATGTCGTCGATCAGCTCAAGCTGGTTCACCGCTTGACTCCCGGCATATAGTTGTATCATACAACTATATGGGCGCAACGCCGCGCGCAAGCGTTTTGGAGTGGGCGATGAGCGGAACTTTGCCAGCCGGGGTGCGAATGAGGGGCAAGGTCTGCCTCGTCACGGGCGGCGGCAGCGGCATCGGCCGCGCCACGGCGCTCAGGATGGCGGCCGAGGGAGCCGAAGCGATCTTCATCGCTGGCCGGCGAGAAGCCGAGATCGACGCCGCCGCCTCGGCGTGCCGCGAGCTCGGTGCGGAGGCTGTGCCGGTCAAGACCGATATCACTGAGGAGGACGACGTCGTGCGGATGGTGCGCGCGGCGGTCGAGCGCTGCGGCAGGCTCGACGTTGCCTTCAACAACGCCGGATTTCAGGAGCGCCGCGCGCCGCTGGAGGAGCAGGGCACGGCGATCTACGACAGCGTGTTCAATACCAATGTCCGCGCGCTGTTCCTGTGCCTGCGCCACCAGCTGCCGGCGATGCTGGCGCAAGGCCGCGGCAGCATCGTCGTCAACGCCTCCGTCAGCGGTGTGCGCAATCCCAATCCCGGCTTCTCCCTCTACTCGGCCTCGAAAGCCGCCGCGATCTCGCTGACGCGCTCGGCGGCGATGGAGAACGCTCCGCGCGGCATCCGCATCAACGCCATCGCCCCCGGCCGCGTCGTCACTGATATGATGCTGCGCGCCGGCGTCGGCGACGTCGCAACCGTCAGCGCCGGCCTGCCGCTGCGGCGGATGGGAAGCCCGGAGGAAGTGGCGGAGGCCGTGGTGTGGCTGTCGTCCGACGCGTCATCCTATATCGTCGGGCATGTGCTGGCGGCGGACGGCGGATTTCTGGCGTCGTGATGTCGAGGTGGCGCGACAAATTCAGTGTCGTCCCTGCGAACGCAGGGACCCATATCCCCAGGGAGAAGTTTGGCGAAGACTGGTAGTGTTTCTGTCCGCGGTACTGACACCTGCGCTTGACTGACAGATCACGCGGTATGGGTCCCTGCGTTCGCAGGGACGACATCCTCAATGCTTCTGCCCGTACAGCACCGGCACCGCGGAATCCACGACGACCTCGACGAGGCTCGTGCCTGCATAGGCCATGCCGTGCTTCAGCGCTTCGCCCAGCTCCGCCGCCTTCGTCACCCGCGCGGCATGGCAGCCCATGCCTTCGGCGAGTTGCACGAAATCGATTCCCGGCAGCTCCAGCCCGGGCACGTTGCGCACCTGCATCACCTGGCTGAACGAGCGCATCGCGCCGTAGCCGGAATTGTTGATGACGACGACGGTGAGCGGCAGCTTGCGCTGTGCGGCCGTCCACAGCGCCTGAATCGAATACATCGCCGAGCCGTCGCCAATCAGGCAGACGGTGCGGCTGCTCGGCTTGCCGAGCGCCATGCCGACGGCGGCCGGCAGCGAGTAGCCGAGACCGCCGCTCGACATCGTGTAAAAACTGTCCTGGCCGCGCATCGGCATGAACTTCTGCATCGCCGGCCGGTGCGAGGGCACTTCCTCGACCAGTGACGTCCCATCCGGCATCGCCTGCGACAGCGCGTGCAGCAGGAATTCGACCGGCAGCGGATCGGCGGCCTGCGGTGCCGGCGGCAGGGTGCGGCCCTTCGGCGCCGCGCGCTTGCTCTCCGGCAGCAACTCGAGCAGCATGGCGAGTGCCGGCTTCATCGTCGCGATGATGCTGGTGCCGACCGGCGTCACCGCGGCGGCATCCGGATCATCGGTGATCTGAAAAATGGTCGCCCCGCCATCGAAGATCGCGGCATGGCCCTCGACATGGAACGTAAACACGGGCGCGCCGACGACCACGACGAGATCGTGCGCGCGTAGCGCATCGGAGAGCTGCGCCGGCGATGCATGCAGGAAGCCCGCAAATTGCGGATGCCGCTCCGGAAACGAACAGCGCGCAGAGAACGGGCTGACCCAGACGCTGGCTTTCGCTTTCTCGGCGACGCGCACCATCAGGTCGACTGCGCCGGCGCGGTCGACGCCGGGGCCGACGACGAGGGCAGGTTGTTTTGCGGAGCCGAGTGCGGCAACCAGCGCCGTCATCGCGTCAGCCTCCGGACCGATCTCCCGGCTGACCTTGCGCGCTTCGATCGGAGCAGCCGCATGCGCCCAGTCGTCGATCGGGATCGACACGAATGTGGGACCGCACGGCGGCTGCATCGCTGTGTAATAGGCCCGCGCGATCGCAGCCGGCACATCCTCGGGCCGCGCCGGCTCGACGCTGTATTTGACGTAGGGCCGCGGAAATTCGGACGCGCGCTCGGCATAGAGGAATGCCTGCAAGGGCAGGATCGAGCGCGCCTGCTGGCCCGCGGTGATGACGAGGGGCGTCTGGTTGCGATGCGCGGTATAGATGTTGCCGAGCGCGTTGCCGACGCCGGCCGCTGAATGCAGATTGACGAAGCCGGCATTGCGCGTCGCCTGCGCGTAACCGTCGGCCATGCCGACCGCGGACGCCTCCTGCAGCGCCAGCACGTAGTCGATGTCGTCAGGCCAGTCGCTCAGGAATGGCAGCTCGGTCGAGCCGGGATTGCCGAACACCCGGTCGATGCCGAAGGCCCGCAGCAGGTCGAGCGTCGCCTGCTTCACGGTGACGGACTTGCTGCCGGTCTTGCCGTTCTTGGCCATGGTTTCCGGTCCCTGCGTTCTTATTGTTTGGTTCGTCATTCCAGGGTGCGAAGCGAACCGGGAATCTCGAGATTCTCAGGTGCGCAATTGCGCATCATAGTTCGGTCCTGCGGACCGCCCCGGAATGACGGTGTATTTATCACCACACCGCCATGCCCTTCATCGTCGGCTGTCCCTCCGCGTTCGCGGTCCACAGCTCCATGCCCGCCTCGATCTCATTGGCATTGACCGAGAACTCGCTGCCCTCGAACAGCGGCTGCAGGCCGCGATAGGTGAACTTCTTCGGCGCCTTGCCGCCGCGAAGCTTGGCCGCCATCTCGATGATGAGCGCCGCCTGCAGTGGTCCGTGGAAGATCAGGCCCGGATAACCCTCGACCTTGGTGACGTAGTCGCGGTCGTAATGGATGCGGTGGCCGTTGAATGTCAGCGCGGAGTAGCGGAACAGCAGCACAGGATCGGACACATGGGTCTCGCGATGCTGCGCCTTCGGCGGCGGAGGCGGCGCCTTGCCGCCAGCCGGCGCGCTGCCGGTCATCTCGCGATAGACGATGTCCTGCCGCTCGCGGATGGCGGTGCCGCGCGGCGAGGAGATGCTGTGCTCGACCGAGACGAAACACAGCGTGCCGGTCGAGCCCGTCTTCACCTGCACGTCGGCGATGCGAGAGGTCCGCGTCGATTCATCGCCGACGCGAAGCGGCTGCAGGAATTCGATCTCGCCGCCGGCCCACATCCGGCGCGGCAGCGGCACCGGCGGCAGGAAGCCGCCGCGGGTCGGGTGACCGTCAGGCCCGAGCATCGACATCGGAAACACCGGCTGCGCCAGGCACCAATGCACCGTGAATGGCGCAGCGTCGCCCGCCTTGGGCTCGCCGACCTCTTGGAACAGCGTCGCACGCAGGCCCTTCACGAGCTGCGCGGTGACGATGTCGGTGGCCTCCTGGCTGCGGCCGATCCATTGCCGCAAATGATCGATGTCGAGCTTCTCGGTCATGACGCCTCGCTCTCTTACTTCTTGGACTTTGGATTTTCGCCGATCGCGGGCACTGCACCGTAGCTCCGCGTCTCGCCGACGATGATCGGCGCCGGCGCGGGATAGCTGACGCGGCCGTTCGGCGTGTCGACCTCGATCCGGCGCAGATGCGGATGGTTGGTGAGGTCGGCCATGGTGTTGACCTCGGCAAAGGCGATGTCGGCATCCGACAGCCGCTTCAACAGCTCGTCGCGCGTCATCCTGCCGAAGGCATCCGCCACCGTCGTGTCGGTGAAGTCGCGGTTGCGCACGCGCTCGACCATGTTGGCGACGCGCGGATCGGCGGGCAGATCGGGCTGGTCCAGCACCTTCGCGCACAGCGTCTTCCACTCGCGCTCGCTCTGGATCGAGATCAGGATGTCCTTGCCGTCCTTCGAGGTGAACACGCCGTAGGGCGCGATCGAGGGATGGCGCAGGCCCATGCGCTTGGGCGGGCTGCCGGCTTCGGAGTTGAGCAGCGGCACGGTGCACCAGTCCGCCATCACGTCGAACATGGAGATGCGGATATCGGCGCCCTTGCCGGTGCGCCCGCGCGCGATCAGCGCCTCCAGGATCGCCGCATGGGCGGTGGCGCCGGTCGCCACATCCACGATCGACATGCCGACGCGCGAGGCGCCGTCGGGATTGCCGGTGATCGAGGCAAGCCCGCTCTCGGCCTGGATCAGGAGATCGTAGGCCTTGCGATGGGCGTACGGGCCTTCGTCGCCATAGCCGGTGATCGTGCACGAGATCAGCTTCGGATAGTCCTTCAACAGCCGCTCGCGCGAGAAGCCGAGCTTGTCCATCGAGCCGGGCTTGAGGTTCTGGATCAGCACGTCGGCGCCGGCGATCAGCTTCTCCAGCTCGGCGCGGCCTTCCTTCGTCGTGAGATCGACCACGGCCGACTGCTTGCCGCGGTTGAGCCAGACGAAATAGCTGCTCTGGCCCTTGGCCGCCGCGTCATAGCCGCGGGCGAAATCGCCCTCGGGCCGCTCGATCTTGATCACCTCCGCGCCGGCATCGGCCAGGCGCGAGGAGCAGAACGGCGCCGCGACCGCCTGCTCGACCGCGATCACCCTGATCCCGTCAAGTGCTCCCATGGCCGGACCTCAGTACGAGCGCGGCATGCCGAGCACATGCTCGGCGACGAAGGACAGCACGAGGTTGGTCGAGATCGGCGCCACCTGGTAAAGCCGCGTCTCGCGGAACTTGCGCTCGACGTCGTATTCCTCGGCGAAGCCGAAGCCGCCATGGGTCTGGATGCAGGCATTGGCCGCTTCCCAGGATGCATCCGCCGCCAGCATCTTGGCCATGTTGGCCTCGGCGCCGCAGTCGAGCCCGGCCTCGTATTTGCGCGTCGCTTCCTTCACCATCAGCTCGGCCGCCCGCATCGAGGCGTAGGCCTTGGCGATCGGGAACTGGATGCCCTGATTCTGGCCGATCGGCCGGCCGAACACGCTGCGCTCCTTGGCATAGTTCGTCGCCTTGGCGATGAACCATTTGGCGTCGCCGACACATTCGGCGGCGATCAGGATGCGCTCGGCATTCATGCCGGAGAGGATGTAGCGAAAGCCCTTGCCTTCCTCGCCGATCAGGTTCTCGGCCGGCACCCTCATGTCGGTAAAGAACACTTCGGTAGTGGCGTGGTTCATCATGGTGCGGATCGGGCGGATCTCGAGGCCGTTGTTCTTGGCCTCGCGCATGTCGACGATGAAGACCGACAGGCCATCGGTGCGCTTCTTGACCTGGTCCTTCGGCGTGGTGCGCGCCAGCAGCACCATCAGGTCTGAATGCTCGGCGCGGCTGGTCCAGATCTTCTGGCCGTTGACGATATAGCTGTCGTTGCCGTCCTTGCGCGCGAAGGTCTTCAGCGAAGAGGTGTCGGTACCGCTGGTCGGCTCGGTGACGCCGAACGCCTGCAGGCGCAGCTCGCCGCTTGCGATCTTCGGCAGGTACTTTGCCTTCTGCTCGGCATTGCCGTGCCTGAGCACCGTGCCCATGGTGTACATCTGGGCATGGCAGCCGCCGCCGTTGCAGCCCGCGCGCTGGATCTCTTCCAGGATTGCCGCCGCAGCCGACAGCTTCAGGCCCGCGCCGCCATATTCCTCGGGGATCAACACCGAGAGATAGCCGGCCTCGGTCAGCGCATCGACGAACGCCTTGGGATAGGCCATCTCGCGATCGAGCTTGCGCCAGTATTCGCCGGGAAACTGCGCACACAGCTTGGCGACGGCCTCGCGAATGTCGGCGTGATCTTCGGTGTGGTGTTCTTGACTCATGGCGTTCCCTGTTCGTCGCGGCAGTTAAGATAACGCCGGCCAGTCCCCTGGCGTTGTGAAAACAACGCCCGCCCCCTATGCTCATTTGTTATAGCGTATGGAGTAGCCTTCCAGGATTGGCAAGCATGGATTTCCGGCAGCTCAGGACCTTCAGTTGCGTGGCGGAGCTCGGCAGCCTCTCCAAGGCCTCCGACACGCTGCGCGTGGCGCAGCCGGCGCTCTCCAGGCAGATCAAGCTGCTGGAACACGAGCTGCGCACCGAACTGTTCACCCGCAACGGCCGCGGCATGGTGCTGACCGAGGCCGGCCGCCTGCTGCTGGCGCGCACCTCGGGCATCGTGCGGCAGATCGACCAGATCCGCGACGACATCCAGTCGGCCAAGGGGCCGCCCTCGGGCCAGGTGGTGCTCGGTCTCGTTCCGACCGTGAGCTGCGTGCTGTCGGCGCGCTTCGCGCGGCGCTGCGTCGAGAAATTCCCCGGCATCTCGCTGCGCATCGTCGAGAGCTACAGCGGCCATCTCGTCGAATGGCTGCATCGCGGCGAGATGGACCTCGCGATCCTCTACGGCCGCTCGGCGGATCTGCATCTCAACGTGCAGAGCCTGGGACGCGACAACATCGTCGCGGTCGGCCCGCGCGGCTGTGGACTGGCGCGCAAGAAGAGCGTCGACATCGGCTGGCTCTTGCGGCAGCGCCTGGTGCTGCCCTCTCATTCCCACGGCCTCCGCGCGCTGATCGAGCATGCAGCGGCCCAGCGCAAGATCAAGCTCAACGTCCAGCTCGAGGCGGATTCGTTTCGCGTGCTGACCAGCCTGGTCGAGGAGGGCCTCGGCTTCGCGCTGCTGCCGCCCTCGTCGGTCCACGGCGAGGTCGCGGACGGGCGGCTTGAAACCGCGCCCGTCTCCAGGCCGATGACGCGCGAGCTCATCTTTGCCTCTCCGATCGATCGCCCGGCCTCGACGGCCTCGCTCGCCATCACCGCCCTCCTGCGCGAGGAAGTCGCTGCCTGCCGCAAGGAAGGCCTGTGGGACATCAAATTGAGTTGAGCGCCGGTGCTTTCTTCGCCTCTCCCCGCTTGCGGGGAGAGGCCGGAATTTGCGCAGCAAATTCCGGGTGAGGGGGAGTCTCCGCGAGTCCAACTGTCACCACCCCCGTGGAGATTCCCCCTCACCCCAACCCTCTCCCCGCAAGCGGGGCGAGGGAGCACACCGATGTCTCGGCTGTGGTTTAGGACACCAGGGCCCAGCTTTGCCTTCGCATCTGGCGCGAGCTGTCATGCCGGAATTTTATAGCTGGACCGTCGCAGCGCTTGCCGCGGCCCTTGTGACACGCAGATGTGGCCTCGTCATTGCGAGCGCAGCGAAGCAATCCAGGAAACCCTCCGCGGCGGCAGTCTGGATTGCTTCGCTGCGCTCGCAACGACGGAGGAAAGAATCTACCCCGGTATCCGCACCGGCAGGGACTCATATCCCTTGATGAAACTCGAATAGATCCGCTTCGGCTCGCCGACCACCTCGATCCGGTCGAACCGCTTCAGCATCTCCTCCCAGACGATCCGCAGTTGCAATTCGGCGAGGCGCATGCCGACGCAGCGGTGGATGCCGAAGCCGAAGGAGAGGTGGGTGCGCGGCCGGGGCCGGTCGATGATGAACTCGTTCGGCCTCTCGAACATCTCCTCGTCGCGGTTGCCCGAGACGTACCACATCACGACGCGATCGCCCTTGCGGATCGGCTTGCCGCCGATCTCGGTGTCCACTAGCGCGGTGCGCCGCATGTGCGCCAGCGGCGTCTGCCAGCGGATCACCTCGGGCACCATGGAATCGATCAGATCAGGATTGGCGCGGAGCTTGTCGTACTGCTCCGGGTTCTCGTTCAGTGCCAGCACCGAGCCGGTCATGGTGTTGCGCGTGGTGTCGTTGCCGCCGACGATGAGCAGGATGATGTTGCCCATGAGGTTGTCGGGGTCCATGTGGCGCGTGGCCTCGTTGTGCGCCATCAGCGACAGCAGGTCGTTGCGCGGCGCGGAGTTGACGCGCTCGTTCCATAGCTTCGACATGTAGGCGTAGCATTCGTCCATCTCGCGGCGGCGCTCCTCGGCGGAGGCGACGATGCCGCTCTTGGGCAGCGCGGTCGAGACGTCGGACCAGCGCGTCAGCTTGCGCCGCTCTTCCCAGGGGAAGTCGAACAGCGTCGCCAGCATCTGCGTCGTCAGCTCGATCGAGACGCGCTCGACGAAGTTGAAGGTCTCGTTGCGCGGCAGATTGTCCAGCACGGTCTGCGAGCGCTGGCGGATCAATCTCGCCAGCTCGTCCAGATGCTGAGGGGTGAACATTGGCGACACGGTCTTGCGCTGCGCCGAATGCCGGGGCTGGTCCATCGCGATGAAGCTTGGATAGTCGTAGCCTTCCGGCACGTCGCGGATCGAGATGCCGCCGAGCTTCGAATCCGAAGAGAAGATGCCGTGATTGGTGTCGACATGCATGATGTCGTCGTACTTCACCACCGACCAGTACGGCTCGATCGGCGCGTTGGTGCAGTAATGCACCGGCTCTTCCTTGCGCAGCCGCTCGAACCACGGCCACAGCGTGTCGTCCTGGAACAGCCTGGGCGCGCCGGGGTGGAATTGCGATAGCGGCGTCGCATAGGCCTCCTCGCGCGCCCTGCGCATGCGTTCGGCCTTGTCCACTTTAACCGGCGCTTGGATGTTCATGGTCGTGACTCCAATTTGTCTCTGTTTTCGCCTCTCCCCGCTTGCGGGGAGAGGCCGGAATTCGAGCGAAGCTTGAATTCCGGGTGAGGGGGACTCTCCGCGAGTCCGTCTCTCAGCGTGTTCGCGGAGAGAGCCCCTCATCCCGACCCTCTCCCCGTAAGAACGGGGAGAGGGAGCTAGTTCACGCCGCAATCCTCACCGGCAACGTCTCCAGCCCCTTCACGAAGCTGGAATAGACCCGCCTGGGCTCGCCGACCACATCAATATGGTCGAACCGCTTGAGAATTTCTTCCCAAATAATCTTGAGCTGGAGTTCGGCGAGCCTGAGGCCCACGCAGCGGTGGATGCCGAAGCCGAAGGAGAGGTGCGTGCGCGGGCGGGCGCGATCGATGATGAAATCATAGGGCTTTTCGATCACCTCCTCGTCGCGGTTGCCCGAAACGTACCACATCACGACCTTGTCACCCTTCTTGATCTGCTTGCCGCGGAATTCGAAGTCGGAGAGCGCCGTGCGCCGCATATGCGCGAGCGGCGTCTGCCAGCGGATCACCTCGGGCACGAAGCTGTCGAGCAGATCAGGGTTCTGGCGCAGCTTGCGATACTGCTCCGGATGCTGGCTCAGCGCGTAGATCGAGCCCGACATGGTGTTGCGGGTGGTGTCGTTGCCGCCGACGATCAAAAGGATGAGATTGCCGAGGAAGTTCCGGGCGTCCATGTCGCGCGTGGCGGCACTGTGCGCCATCATCGACAACAGGTCGCTCTTCGGCGGCTGTTCGATGCGCTCCTTCCAAAGGCGGGAGAAATAGGCCGCGCATTCCGTCAGCTCGGCCATCCGTTCGTCCTCGGTGGCGACGAGGCCGTCGGGGCCGGGAATGGTGGTGGCGATATCAGACCAGCGCGTCAGCTTGCGGCGGTCCTCCCAGGGGAAGTCGAACAGCACCGCCAGCATCTGCGTCGTCAGCTCGATCGAGACGCGATCGACCCAGTCGAACACCTCGCCGCGGGGCAGGTTGTCCAGGCACTCGGCCGAGCGCTTGCGGATGTTGATGGCGAGATTGTCCAGGTGCGTCGGCGTGAACATCGGCGCCACGGTCTTGCGCTGGGCCGCATGGCGCGGCGGGTCCATCGAGATGAAGCTCTCGCGGCGCAAATCCGGATCGATGTCGCGGATGGTGATGCCGCCGAGGGCGGAGGCCGAGGAGAACACCGCATGGTTGGTCTCGATCTCCATGATGTCGTTGTAGCGCGTCACCGACCAATATGGCCCGAACATCGAGTCCTTGCAGTAGTGCACGGGATCGTCCCGGCGCAGGCGATCGAAATAGGGCCAGAACGTATCCGTCCTGAACAACTCCGGGTCGCCCGGATCGAACTGCTCCAGCGGCAGTGACGTGGCGCGCGCGCGAAGTGCGTCGAGCTTGGTCGCGCTCTCGATGGTCCCGTGCATGACCGTTCTCCCTGACCTGAACCGCGCGTTCTCGTTGAATTCTGCGCTGCGGTATTTGATTTGCAATTACAGCCGGTTGTCTGCGTCGGAGCAAGGGAGAGTTTTGCCACATCCAACCTTCACGAGAGCGTCGGATGGCCGTCACGCCGCCACGCGAACGTGACCTCCCGCACGCTGCGCGGTGGAGAATCATGCAAGAACCCTATCGGAATCGAGGTAAATCGAACCGGCCCAGCTTGGGGATTGACTAACCTCTGATCTATAGTTTGACCGCAACAGATCCGCATCCCGAGGTTGCTGCCGTGAACGACATGCAATGGACCCCCATTGGGTCCGAACCCTTACCGCCGCCGCTGCCGCCCACGCGGGTCGATTTCTCCGGCAAGCGCTCCGAGTTCCGCAGAATGGTCACCAGGGGTGCCATGCTGGAGCTCGTCACCTTCGGCTTCTACCGGTTCTGGCTGGTCACCGACATTCGCCGCCATCTGTGGGCCAACACTGCGATTGACGGCGATGCGGCCGAATATACCGGGCGGGCCAAGGAGCTTTTGATCGGCTTCCTCGTCGCGCTCGCGATCCTGGTGCCGATCTATCTCGCCTATTTTCTGATCGGCATCGAGTTCGAGCGCTGGCAGGGCTTTGCCTCGTTGCCGCTGTTCATCGGCTTCTACGCCTTCGGCCAATTCGCGATTTTTCGCGCGCGGCGCTATCGCCTGACGCGCACGGTCTGGCGCGGCGTGCGGTTCTGGATGGACGGCTCGGGCTGGGCCTATTCGCTCCGCGCCATGCTGTGGGGCTTGCTCGTGTTCCTGACGCTCGGCCTGGCGCTGCCGTGGCGCGCAGCTGCGCTCGAGCGCTACAAGATGCAGCACACCCATTATGGCGATCTCTCCGGCGACTTCGAAGGCGACGGCTGGACGTTCTTCAAGCGCGGCTGGTGGCTGTGGCTGCTCAGCCCGGTCGCGCTCGTGATCTTCCCGCTGGCGCCGTTCCTCTACGCCGAGTTCAAGGCGCGCGAGTGGCGCTGGTGGCTCGACGGCATTCGCATCGGCGGCGTCAGCCTGTCCTCGAACCTGCCTCATGACGCGTTCTACGGCCTGTACTGGAAGGTGGTCGGCTGGTGGACGCTGCTCTCGGCCGCGTTCGGTGCTTACATGGTCGGCGGCACCTTGCTCGTCGTCCAGCTCACCGGCGTGCCGGTCGATCAGGTCTTCGAGCCCGGCGACGGCGCGAACAGCATCCCGGTGGTGGCAATGATGGTGATCGGCTATTTCGCCGTAGCGCTGGCCATCAACATCGTCATGCGCGTCTATCTCCAGCGCGATCTCTGGGCGAAGGTGCTGGAGACCGTCGAGGTGCACGAGATCGCGGCCGCGGCGAATGTGCAGGGGCGCGGCGAACTCGTCGGCGCGCTCGGTGAAGGGTTTGCCGATGGACTGGATGTTGCAGGATTCTGAACCGTGAGTGACGTGTCCACCGGGGTCCCGGCCGGGTCCTCAAAGCCGACCATCTTCTTCGACGGCGTCTCGAGCCGCAGGCGTCAGGTGATGCTGACGCTCGGTGATGCGCTCGAAATCGCTGAGGACGGCGAAGCGCCCGTTCGCTGGGCCTATGCCGATATCCGCCGCGCCGACGGCCCGGCCGGCGTTTTGCGTCTGGCCTGCACATCGGCCCCGCCCCTGGCGCGGCTCGAGATCCGCGACGCGGCAGTGGCGGCAGATGTGACCGCGCGCTGCCTGCATCTCGACGAGCACCAGACCACGCGACGCGGCACAGCAAAGATCGTGGGCTGGTCGGTGGCTGCCGCCGTCTCCATCGTCTGCGTCGTCTTGTTCGGCGTGCCGCTCGCCGCCGATCGTCTCGCACCGCTGGTGCCGAAGCCGGTCGAACGGCGCATCGGCGATGCCGCCGAAGTGCAGATGAAGACGATCTTCGGCCGCAGCGTCTGCGAAGACCCCGCGGGCAAGGCCGCGTTCACCAAGCTCGTCAACCGTCTGCGCGATGCGGCCGGCCTCGACGACACCATGACGGCGGGCGTGCTGCCGACCTCGGTGCCGAACGCCTTCGCGCTGCCTGGCGGCAAGGTGTTCGTGCTGAAGGGCCTGCTCGACAAGGCTGAAAGCCCCGACGAGCTCGCAGGCATCCTCGCCCACGAGCTCGGCCATCTCAAGCATTACGACAACATGCGCGGCCTGATCTACAACGGCGGCACCTCGTTCCTGATCGGCCTCTTGTTCGGCGACGTCACCGGCTCCTCGGCCGTGATCTTCGCCTCGCGCAGCCTGGTCGAGGCCTCCTATTCGCGCGAGGCCGAGACCGGCGCCGACACCTTCGCGATCGAGATCATGCACAAGCTCGGCCGCTCGCCAAAACCCGCGGCCGAATTGATGTTCCGCATTACCGGCAAGGAGGGCGGTTCCGGTCTCACCACGATCCTCGCCAGCCACCCGCTGACCGAGGACCGCCTCGCGCGCATGACCAGGGAAGATCGCCCGGCCTCCGGCCCGCCGCTGCTGACCGACAAGGAGTGGCAGGCGCTGAAGGGCATTTGCGGCAGCGGGAAGGTGTGAGCAGGCGGGCTGTCCCGCAAGGAACGATCTCTGTGAACGAAGTTATCCTTCCGACGCAGAGATACGGAAGTTCCACATGAGCTATGGCCGCTTCGCCGCGATGATCGCGGCCTCTACCATCATCATGTTCGCCTTGATGTACCTCAACACGTTCGCCCTGGATCACGTCTGGTACAGCCAGACCCGGACCTGGATGGCGCTGCTGATGGGCGCCGTCATGGCGATCGTGATGCTGGGCTTCATGTGGAGCATGTACCGGAACCGGACCGCGAACATCGCCATTCTGGTGACCGGCGTCGCTGTGTTCGCGATTTCGCTCTGGCTCGTCCGCAGTCAGGAGACCGTGTCCGACGTCGCCTACATGAAAGCAATGATCCCGCATCACTCGATCGCGGTGCTCACGAGCGAGCGCGCACACATCAGGGATCCTCGCGTTCGCAAGCTGGCCGACGATATTATCGAGGCGCAGGTGCGGGAGATCGGCGAGATGGAACGTTTGATCGCCGATCTCGAAGCGAAGCCGCCGTCGGCGGACGCGAAGGATCTGCCACCGAGGCCACCGATCTGACACGACGCGATCGCGTCACTTCGCCGGGGCAGCAGGCGGATTCGACCCGGTGGTGACGTTCGGCGTCGTGTTCGGGTTCGAGGTCGTGGTCTGGGGGCCGAATTCGCGTCCATTGTAGAAGAAGACGGCCGCGACCACGGCGATCACGAAGATTACGCCGATTGCCCAGCCGACCGGACTGTTGCGACGCGCTCTGTCGGCCCTGCGGTCGTCATTCTGATAGGTCATCGTTGCTCTCCATCGCAAAGCAGGAGAACCGCGCGCGATGGAAGCTGTTCCTAAAGTGGTGCGGTGCGGACGCGCAGCACCTACCTCGTTCCATAGGCACGGTCCCCGGCATCGCCGAGACCGGGCAGGATGAAGCCGTTCTCGTCGAGGCCCTCGTCCACCGCCGCGGTCCAGATCGGCACGTCCGGGTGGAATCCGCGCAGCCGTTCGAGTCCCTCCGGAGCGGCGATCAGGCAGGCGAGGCGGATGTCCCTGGCGCCGCGCTCCTTCAGCCGGTCGATGGCGGCGACGGTGGTGTTGGCGGTGGCCACCACCGGCGTCACCACGATCGCCAGCCGCTCGCCGAGATCGGACGGCGACTTGAAGAAATATTCCACCGCGGCAAAGCTGTGCGGCTCGCGGTAGAGCCCGATATGGGCGACGCGCGCGGTCGGCACGAGGTCCATCATGCCGTCGACGAAGGTGGTGCCGGCCCGCAGCATCGGCACGAACACGAGCTTCTTGCCGGCGATCTTGGCCGAGTGCATCGTCGCCAGCGGCGTCTCGATGACGGTATCAGCGAGCGGCAGGTCGCGCGTCACCTCGTAGCATAGCAGCATGCCGATCTCCTTGATCAGCTCCCGAAACGATTTGGTCGAGATGGACTTGTCCCGCACCAGCGTCAGCTTGTGCTGCACCAGGGGATGATCGACGATCGTGACGCCTTCCATGATGGGATGCCTTTCTTCCTTCTCCCCTTGTGGGAGAAGGTGGCGCGAAGCGCCGAATGAGGGGTCTGCTTCCACGAACTCAAGCGAGAGATATGCCCGCGGAGACATACCCCTCACCCGGCTTCGCTTTCGCGAAGCCACCCTCTCCCACAAGGGGCGAGGGTCAGAACACGGTGCCGTCGCTGATCACCTTGAGCGGCGGCGAGCCGTCGGGACGGCGTGCGAAGGCGATGGCGCGACCGGCGGCCCAGCTGCCGCCTTCCAAAATGCTGACGAGCGGCAAGGTTTCGGGCGTGCGGCCGAGCTTGGTGCGAACCAGGTCGGCCAGCCGATCGAGCAGCGCGACCGTCAGCGCGCGCCACTCCACGACCAGCAGCGAATCCACCGCATGCGCGCGCCCGGAATCGGCGGCGTCGCGCAGGCGCAGCACCTCGTGGTCGACGAACAGCCCGCCATTGCGGTATTCGGCCAGCCCGGTCAGGCCGTCGATGTCGGTGACCGCGAAGCCAGCGCGCTGGAGCGGCTCGATCAGCGAGTAGCTCAGCCATTGCGATAGCTTGTGCAGCGGCACGAGGCCCACGGTCGCGTCATCGGCCTTGATCGCCGGATGGCGCCAGCAATCGCCGAGCGGGATGCCATCGAGTTCGAGCCGTGACGGCCAGATCGGTCCGAGCTGGTTCAGCACCGCCGACAGGATTGCGGGCGCGGCAATGGTGCCCTCATTCGCCTGCGCCGCGATGTGATCGAACAGGCCGCCTGGCCGCGGCGTGTCGTGCAGGCCGAACACGTCTGCGCGCTCCGCCACCAGCTTTCCCAGACGCCGCAGCAGATCGGTGCGCCCTTCGAGGCCGAGCAGCGGATTGGCGTCGCTCGCCTGGAAGGCGGATGTGAGGGCGGCGGGCGGCAACTTTGCGAGCACATCCGCATCGGCCCTGAATGGCGCACGCGCATCGCGCGAGAAGAGGCCGCCCGCGAACATGTCGAGGCTCGCAATCGCAAGCCCCTCGGAGCGGCCGATGCCTTGTCCCGTCACGGCGTCGCGATAGCGCCACGCGGCACCCGCGCCGGCATCGAGCAGCACGCTGACGATGGCGAGGTCGAATTCCGCGCGCGCCCGCGCAGCGCGATCCGGCCAGGACGCAGGATCGGCAAGCCGCGCCCAACGGTCGACACCGCCAAGCACAAAGTGCCGCCAGCGCGCATGGAAGGGGATATCCAGCGTCGGATAGGCCTTGCGCGTGACCGCAAGCACCGCCTCCGCGACGCCATCCATGCGGTCGAGATCGATCGTGAAATGTGAGAGCTTGCCGGCAAGGCCGAGATCGAGCATCTGGCCCGCGCGCGCGCACACCGCCTTTGCGGTGAGCAGCGAGCGTGCCTGCACTTCCAATGCGTCCGCCATCGCGCGATCAGTATTTTTCGAGCGAACGCCCGACCACGCCGTTCACGTCCTTTTCCGGCGCGATGTCGGTCGAGTAATAGCCGGCGGCCTTCTTCGCGGCGATCTCGACATAGGCGTCGGCCGGAATCAGCTCCGGCGGGATCGGCACGCGTTCGACGATGTCGATGCCCTGCGAGGTCAGTGCGTCGTGTTTCATGTCGCTCATCGACAGGAAGCGGTCGATGCGCTTGAGGCCCAGCCAGTGGATCGTATCCGGCATCAATTGCTGGAAGCGTGCGTCCTGGACGCCGGCGACGCATTCGGTGCGCTCGAAATAGGCGGCGGCCGCGTCGCCATCCTCCTGGCGCTTGCGCGCGTTGTAGACCAGGAATTTCGTGACCTCGCCGAGTGCGCGGCCCTCCTTCCGGTTATAGACGACGAGCCCGAGCCCGCCCTCCTGCGCGCCGCGCGCGGATTCCTCGATGCCATGGATCAGGTAGGGCCGGCAGGTGCAGATGTCGGAGCCGAACACGTCGGAGCCGTTGCACTCGTCATGGACGCGGCAGGTGATTTTCGTGCGATGGTCCGGCAGCTTGGTGACGTCGCCGAACAGATAGACCGTGGTGCCGCCGATCGGCGGCAGGAACACTTTCATGTCCGGCCGCGTCACCAGTTCGGGGAACATGCCGGCGGTCTGTTCGAACAACGTCCGCCGCAGCTCGGTCTCACCGGTACCGAAGCGTGCCGCGAGGCCCGGCAGGTACCAGACCGGATCGATCGCGATCTTCACCACGGACACGCTGCCATTGGCGTGCACGACTTCGCCGTCGGCGCGCAGCCGCTTCGCGGCCAGCGCCTCGCGGATCTCCGGCAGGTCGAGCCGCGCCCGCGTCACCGCGATGCTCGGGCGGATGTCGGCGCCTTCGGCGATCTCCTGGCGGAAGTTCTCGGCGACGAGATGCCCCCAGGGATCGAGCGCGACGATCTTGGCGGGATCGCGCCATTGCTCGAACGGCCCGATGGTCGCGGCCGGAAAGGTATTGGTGAGGTCGGGCCTGCGAATCGGATCGAGTGCGCCGGCGGAGACGGCGAGCGCGCGATACATCGCGTAGGATCCGCCATGGCTGCCGATCACGTTGCGATCCCCGGCGCGCGACACCGTGCCGATGACCGGCCCGCGGGCGCGCGCGTCGGCGGCGCCCCAGTGGATCGGAAAGGCGGCCTTCCTGCCCGGCTCCGGATGGGAGGTGAGGCGGATGTGGTCGGTACGGTTGGCACGGCTCATGTCCAGGCTCCCAAAAAGCCAACGGCCCGCCGCTTGGACGGGCCTGGCTCGCTTGCGTTGCCTGCCGCAGAACAGCGGTGGCGCAAGCTCAATCCAACATATTGTAGCGGCCGGCGACGACAGACAAGTTAATCGTGCCGGGCGGGCAGGGCCGTTTGCGACCAAATTCCTGTCATCGACGGGCCTGCAAAGCTCCCCTTCAGCACCGGGTGCACACGCCGGCCAAGCGCGCCGCTCAGCCGGCGGGGTCCGCTTAAGAAATTGAAGTATTTATACTTTTCATGTTTTCAAGAGGTTGAGCATCCTTCCGCTCGGCCCGCGCCGAATCCCGGACTAAACGTGTCATCCGTCCGATCGCGCATCGTCCCTGTCTTGGAGACTCCCAATGCCCGCCCCCAGCTACATCGACCCCCGCAACGGAAAACCCTATCCGCTGGACCAGCCGCGCTGGTGCTCGGACGAGCGCACGCCGCTGTTGGTGACGCCTTGTGCCGGCATCTCGCGCGAGGAAATCGATGGCCGGGCGCGGTCGCTCTGGCGCTACCGGGCGGCATTGCCGGTCGAGATCGCCAATCCGATCTCGCTCGGCGAGGGCTGCACGCCGCTGATCCAGCAAGGTTGGGGCGACCTGCGTCCTTTCTTCAAGCTCGAATGGTTCAATCCGACCGGCAGCTTCAAGGACCGCGGCTCTTCCGTGATGCTGTCCTTCCTGCGGCAGCTCGGTGTCGATGCCATTCTGGAGGACTCGTCGGGCAATGGCGGCTCGTCGATGGCAGGGCTTGGCGCCGCCGGCGGCATGCGCGTGAAGATCCTCGCGCCAGCGTCCACGTCGCCGGCCAAGATCGCGCAGGTGCGGGCCTATGGCGCCGAGGTGCAACTCGTCGAAGGGCCACGCGAGGAATCGGAAGCCGAGGCCATCCGCCAGTCGACCCAGACCTTCTACGCCAGCCACAATTGGCAGCCGTTCTTCCTCGAAGGCACCAAATCGCTCGCCTACGAGATCTGGGAGGATCTCGGCTTTCGCGCACCCGACAACGTCATCGTTCCCGTGGGCGCCGGCAGCAGCCTGCTCGGCTGCGCCTTCGGCTTCCGCGAGCTCTTGAAGGCCGGGCAGATATCGAAGCTGCCGCGCCTGTTCGCGGCGCAGCCGCTGAATTGCTCGCCGATCGATGCGAGCTTCAAGGCCGGCGTCGATACGCCCGTCGCGCGCGAGGTGCACAAGACCATCGCCGAAGGCACCGCGATCAAGCACCCCCTGCGCCTGCGCGAGATCATCGGCGCCTTGCGCGAGAGCGGTGGCGGCACCGTCGCGCTCACCGAGGACGAGATCGTCGCGGCCTTGCGACGTCTCGCGCGCCAGGGCCTGTTCGCCGAGCCGACCAGCGCCAGCGCGGCGGCGGCACTGGACAAGCTCGCAGCCGCTGGTGCCATCAAGGCGACCGAGACCACGGTCGTCATCCTCACCGGCACCGGGCTGAAGGCCGCAACCACCGTCGCCGATCTGGTGTAGTAGGGCATAGAGCGCAGCGAAACCCATCAGCTTCGCCGCCGTCGCAGCAGCTCGATGGGTTTCGCTTTCGCTCTACCCATCCTACGACTTCAGCGTTTGGGTGGGCGCCTCACTCCTTCAGATCATTCACCCGCTTCACCCAGGCGCGCACATCCTTGAGCACGGCGGGCAGCACCGCCTTGACCTCGGCCACGGTCATGCCCGCCTTGATGCGGGGATCGTAGAGCAGGTTGAGGATGTACTGGTCGTAGACGTCGAAATAGCCCATCGAGACGTTGTCGTTGAACATGGTCCACGGCACGCTGGCGGTGTCGTTGATCGGCCCGAGCGATTGCAGGAGCTCCTCATAGGCGCAGTCGAGGAAGACGAAATCGCCGTTGTCGACGGTGAGGATGACGTCGGAATGCTCGATCTCGAAATCGTCGTTCTTGCGGAAGCCCGACAGGCATTGCGGGTCGAGCGAGGTGCGAATCTCGCGCGCCTTCTCGGCGCCGTAGAAGCTGGTGAGGGTGCGGTAGAGGTCGCGGTCGCGCACCAGCTTGACCCGCACATTCGCCGCTTCGTTGGTGTCGATCATGGCGATGTCGAGATGCTGCACGCGCCTGCCGATATCGGCCACGACCTTTGCAAGCTGCGTCTTGCGGTCGGCGCGGTCGCTCTCGGCGAACACGCGCACCGGCCCGTCGAACTTGCGGATGCGGTCGACGCGGCCGGCGAGATGATATTCGGCGCCGAATGCCGTCTTGAGGAAGCCTTCGACGATCTCGCCGTCGGTGAAGCTCTTCTTCTCGGCGCGCTGACGCGAGGAGACCGCGGGCAATTCGCCCGCGGCAGCGATGGCCGCGGTGTCAGGCACCAATGTGAGCGCGGCGAGCGCCAGCAGGGCGATGCGAAGGGCGGGCGAGGACGGAGTGAATGCGTTCATCGTTGCCCGACGCTGCCGTATTCACGCCGCGCGCACAAGTCCACAAATCCACGCGCCTTGCGGGTTCCCGCTGCGGCGTTCGGCTAGTTGTTCAGCACCACCACGGTGGTGCCGACGGCGACACGGCTGTAGAGGTCGGTGACGTCGTCGTTGGTCATGCGGAAGCAGCCTGAGGAGACGGCTTGACCGATCGTCTCCGGCTCGTTGGAACCGTGGATGCGGTACAGCGTCGAGCCCAGATACATCGCGCGGGCACCGAGCGGATTGTCGACGCCGCCCTTCATGTGGCGTGGCAGGTCGGGCCGGCGGGCCAGCATCTGCGACGGCGGCGTCCAGTCCGGCCATTCCCTCTTGGCGGTGATCTTGTGCACCCCGCCCCAGCGGAAGCCGTCGCGGCCGACGCCGATGCCGTAGCGCAGGGCCTGGCCGTTGGGGAGAACGAGGTAGAGCCGGCGTTCGCTGGTGTTCACTACGATGGTGCCGGGGGCGTAGTTGCCGTTGTACATGACGGTGGTGCGGGGAACTGGATTTGCGCCGGAACGGAAGAAGTTCGGACCGCCGCCCATGATGTCGCGCGTGTCGAACTCTTCGGCGAACGCGCCGCCCGCCGTGGCCGACAGCAGTGCGATGGCGGCGATCGGCGCGGCAAAAAACCGGATCATTGTCTCCCCCAGAAAGAAATCGATTCAATGAGTGCCACAGGCCATATTTGCAGGCATTCCGCAAGCCACGGGCCCGTGAGGGATGCCATGCTTGACCATTGGCGTTACCAAATCGGCAACCACAATTTGCCGAAAACCATTAGCCAAACCGGCGCATCGTCGCGCGGGGCAGGGCGGCGATGCCGGCTATTGCTTTGACGGGACGCGCGAACAATGATTGATCGGACGGATATCTGGACATGGCCGGTTGCGGGAGCTTTGGGATGAACGGTGCGGAAAGCCTGGTGCGGACGATGGTTAAGGGTGGGGTGGACGTCTGCTTCACCAACCCCGGTACCTCCGAGATGCATTTTGTCGCAGCGCTCGACCGCGTGCCGGGCATGCGCTGCGTGCTCGGCCTGTTCGAGGGCGTGGTGACGGGCGCTGCCGACGGCTATTTCCGCATGAAGGGAACGCCGGCCTCGACCCTGCTGCATCTCGGCCCCGGCCTCGCCAACGGGCTTGCCAATCTGCACAATGCCAAGAAGGCGAACTCCGGCATCGTCAACATCGTCGGCCAGCACGCCGTCTACCATATCGGCTACAACGCGCCTCTGACCTCCGACATCGAGGGCCTGGCCCGGCCGATGTCGTCCTGGGTCCGCACCTCGCCGGACGCCAAATCGGTCGCCGCCGACGGTGCCGCGGCGATTGCCGCCGCCAAGAGCGCGCCGCCGCAGATCGCGACCCTGATCCTGCCCGCCGACACCGCCTGGAACGAGGCCGACGGCATCGCCGAGGTTCCGGCCGAGCAGCAACGTGCGAGCTATTCGCCGCAGGCGGTCGAGCAGGCCGCAAGAATCCTGCATGGCGACGGCGAGGGCACGCTGCTCCTGATGACCGGGAGCGCCCTAAGCGAGCAGGGCCTGGCGCTGGCCGAGCGCATCGCCGGCAAGACCGGCTGCACCGTGATGGGCCCGACCTTCCGCCCCAAGATGGCGCGCGGCCGCGGCCGTTTCTCGATCGATCGCATCCACTACGTGATCGATCAGGCCCTGCCGATGCTGGCGAAGTTCCGTCACATCGTGCTGGTCGAGTCCGACGATCCCGTGGCCTTCTTCGCCTATCCGAACAAGCCGAGCATGCTCAAGCCGCAAGGTTGCGAGGTCCATCGCATGACCTCCTGGGGCGAGAACTCGGTCGCGGCGTTGGAGGCGCTCGCCGGCGCGGTGAAGGCCAGCGCCAGGGACGTCAAGCCGCAGGCTCTGGCCGAACTGGTCAAGCCGACCGGCGCGCTCACCTTCGCCACAATCGCGCAGGCGATCGCCTGTGCGATCCCCGAGAACGCGATCATGGTCGACGAATCCCTGACCACCGGCCGCGGCTTCTTCCCGCCGACGGCGGCCGCCGCCCCGCACGACTGGCTCCAGAACATGGGCGGCTCGATCGGCTTCTCCACGCCGCTGTCGATCGGCGCTGCGATCGCCTGTCCGGATCGCAAGGTGATCACCATGGTCGGCGACGGCAGCGCGATGTACACGATCCAGTCGCTGTGGACGCAGGCGCGCGAGAACCTCGACATCGTCACCATCGTGTTCGCCAACCGCATCTACCAGATCCTGCGTGGTGAGTTCGACAATGTCGGCGCGGGCGAGCCCGGCCAGCGCGCCAACGACATGCTCAGGCTCGACCGTCCGACGCTCGATTTCGTCGCGCTCGCCAAGGGCATGGGCGTGCCAGGCCGCGCCGTCACCAATGCCGACGAGTTCAACAAGGCACTGGCCGAAGCGGTCGCCGAGCCCGGACCGCGGCTGATCGAAGTCCAGATGTAGCATGCATCTTTACCTCTTCCCGCTCTTTTGCGGGGAGAGGTCGGATCGCGCAGCGATCCGGGTGAGGGGCAAGGCAGGCTGTGAACTCAGGTAGAGATCTATCCGACTCGCGCATTGGGGGCCTTCCACCTATCATTCCAACCGAATTCGCGGAGACGGCCCCTCACCCCACCCTCTCCCCGTAAGAACGGGGAGAGGGAGCGAGAGACCGGTCGGGACGCATAAGGTCGAATGAGCCCGGAGGCACGATGCAGACCGAGCTGAACAAGGTGATCGCGGCGCTCCAGGACTTCTACGCCCACGAGGGTTTCCTGTTCGAGAAGGACGTCGGCGAGCGGGCGGTCACCCACCGCTTCGCCGTGCATCTGGAGAAGCAGTTTCCGGGCTGGTCAGTCGATTGCAACTACGACAGGCTCGGCGAGCGCACGCTGCATCTGCCGCACGGCACGATCATCTCGACCGACGACCATCTCGGCAAGTCGATCTACCCCGATGTCGTCGTGCATCAGCGCGAGATCCCGAACAATCTGCTCGCGATCGAGATCCGCAAGGCAAGCAATCACACGCCGCTCGAGCATGACGAGCACAAGCTGCGGGCGCTGACCGACGTGCATGTCTGGTTTCCCTTTTGGATCGGTCTGCTGCTGGTGCTGGACATGCAAGGCGTCAAGATCTCGGAAGTGTATGTCAGCAGCATCGTCGATCAGCCGCTGTCGCGCTGGTTCGCGGCGCGGCTCGCTGAGGTCGGGCTCGGCGCCGCGCCGTAGCACGCGTACTCACATAAGGTCAGCTTTCGAGGATGAGGCGGAGGTCGCTCCGTCTGGCAGCGTCGCCCCCTTGTCGCCCGGAGCCGACATCGATGGCGGCCTCACGCTGCAGCCGTTGTGGATTTATCCGTCCCTGCTTCGTGGCCGTGTTCCCTTGCCCCCGTCGCTTCGATGCACAGTCTGACGGCCTCGCCGATGCTCGTCGCAACGAGGTCAGCCTTGGCGCCTTCGCGCAGCAATTCCAGGGCCGCCGGGTCCATGTCTTTGACCCAGCAGCCCAGGATGATGGTTGCCTTCGGCAATTTCCGTCTCAGACGCCGGACGGAGTACCGCATGTGTGCCGCGGCGCGGGCATCGAGATAGACCAGGCAGACGATCGCAACGCCCGTCGTATCCAGGCGAAAGACGTTCGTCGTGGAAAGCGATGCTGCCGCTTCGACCCGCGCAGCGAGGCCGTGCTCAGTCGAGAGCTGAGCCAGCATGATCGCGGCCGCCTCATCGATCAGGCTACGTCCGGCCACGCACAGGACGGGGTGTTCACCCTGCCAATCCGGCGGGAGAGTTTCCCTGCGGAGGTAAGGCAAGTGTTCATTGGCCGCATTCTCTGCAACGCCTTCCACCGCGGACGATGCCTCGGCATCGGTGGTCGATCTGCTCCTCGCCGGCGGCCGGTCGTCCTGATCGGCAAGATCGGCGGCGAATTCGCTGACGGCGTCCCGGATCTTCGTGAGGCGTTCCTGGTCGAGCGTATTGCGCTCGGCGTCGGCTTGCGCCAGTTGCAAACCCTTCAGGGCGACCTCATCATAGTACGAAGCTAGCGAACGCTCCTTCAGGAACTCTTCGGCCTTTTCGGCCGCTTCCGTGGGATCCCCCGCCAGCATCCGCTGGTAGAATATTTCCGGAGGAGAGAGCGCCGGTCGGTCTCCGAACATGACGTCGAGAAATTCCAGTCGCTCCACATGCCGCCCGAGGACCACGAGGCAAATCGTGAGGGGGGTGGCGAGGACGAGCCCGATCGGTCCCCAAAGCGCTGTCCAGAACGTTGCCGATGCGACTACGGCGACGGGGGAGAGCCCCGTACTGCGGCCGTAGACCATCGGCTCGACGACGTGGCCCACGAGCGGTTCGACGACGAGAAATAGAACGAGCGTCCAAAGCAGCATCGACCAGCCGGGATCGATGGCGACCGCCAGCGCCAGCGGGAATGCGGCCGCGATGACAGCGCCCACATAGGGCACGAAGCGAAGCGCAGCCGCAAGGATGCCCCAGAGAATCGCGCTTGGAATTCCGATGAACCAGAGGCCGGTGCCGATCACCACGCCGAATGCGCCGTTCAGGATGAGCTGGGTCAGAAACAGCTTGCTGAGGCGGCTCGCTGCATCGTCCAGCGCAGCGGTCGTACGCTGCAGATCCGACGAGCCCGCCAGCCGGATGAAACGGTTACGCAGATCCTCGCGTTGAATGAGAATGAAGACGACGAAGATGATGATGATGCCGGTGGTCGCGAGCGGATGAATGAGCGGAGAAATCAAGGTTCGTAGACTTTCCAACGCGCCGGGATCGGGCTGGCGTACTTCGACCGGGACCGGTGGCGCGGAGGGATTCGAGCCCGCGATCATGCCGGGGCTCCGCGCGGATGGGGCGTCTTTCGGTTTATCGAGCTCCTTGCTGAGATCCTTCAGCATGTCGGATGCACGCTCCAGCGTGCCCCTGCCGGCCTTGGTATCCCGAAATGCCTGGATCTTCTCGCTGATCGTCGATTGATATCGGGGCAGGTCACCCGCGAGTTGCGTCAGCTGAGCGGCGAGAAGGCTTCCCATCGCGAAGATCAGCATGAACGCAACGACGACCACGCTGACGACCGCCAATCCCCGCGGGACACGGATGCGCTGCAACATTCCGACCAGCGGCGCCAGCACGAAGCTGAGGAGAACAGCCAGCGCAACGGGCACGAAGATATCCCGGCCGAAATAGAGCATCGAAATGATGATGACGGTCAGAATTGCGGTCGCGACGGCGCTGAGCAGCGCCATCAGTTCTTCGGTGGTGCGTGGTTTGAAGGGCTGTCGCGCTACAGGCCTCATTTGCTGTCCCTGTCCCGTCGTCCGCTGAGCGTGCACCGATGTCAGCTGCAAGGGCGCAGGACGACACTGCAGAGGACGGCCGCTCAGGGCACTCGTCCGCGCGGTCTTCGTGAGCGGCGGCCGAACTCGGTCGCCATCGCGACGCCAACCGCGCCGCGCTGAAAAGGTTCCTGGCTGCGGCAATGAAGTGCGCGATGCACAGCTCTCCGCGGCCGACCGTTCCCGCTTGGACCCCTTACCCGAAGTTCGCCCGATCTGCCGGCCGGGTTAAGCAGCCCCAGACGGTCAGCACGAGAACGGTATGATCGAGCGCGGCGCGCGTGGTGTGCGCGCCGCCAACTCGTCAATAATAATAGGGTTGCGAGTAGGCGTAGCGCGGGTTGATGCCGCAATAGGCCGACGTTCCGGATGCCGTGGCGGCACATTGCTGATAGCTGGCGAACTGGCAGTTGCCGGGGTAACCCCAGTGGCGGCCTTGCAGGCAATATCTGTCGTTTGCGGCCTGGGCCGGTGCCGCCGACAACGACGCGGCGATCAAGGTCGCGAACGATGCAAGCGTGAGGATGGTGCGACGCATTTCAATCTCCTTCGAGGATGGAACGGCCGTGCTTGGCGTTCCCGCTGGACTGTCTGATGCACGGTCATGCCTATATTGGTGTCCGCGACGCCGGATGCGTTCGAGGTGAAATCATCGTGACCGCAGCCGGTGGCGGGCAATGTGATCTCCACCACAGTTCGCGCGCGGGTTCCGGGCTATTCGACGAACTTGCAAGCCTCGATCCCGCGGGACTAGGCTTGCCTTCATTCGGATCAGGCATTTTGGAGGTTCTGATGCAGAATTCATATTTGCTGGCTGCGACGGCCGCGCTGCTGCTCACGATGCAGACGCCGCTTGCGCTGGCGCAAAGTGCCCCGCCCGCCGGCGGAACTGCTACGCCTCCCGCGACAAGTGCTGCGCCTGCCGCGACGACGACAGCGCCAAGCGCAACCACCGACAGCTCCAGCCAGCCGACCGACGCAAGGAAGAGCGCATCGAAGAAGCCTGCGAAGAAGAAGATGACCCGGCAGCAGGAGATCGATCATTCGATCGACACCGGCACCGTGCCGGCGCGCTACCGCAGCTCAGTGCCGAAGCAGTACCAGCAGTATATTCCGTTCGACAAGCGGTAGCGGATCGCAGGCGGCATGACGCGACCGAACGTCATGCCGCCGGTGCCATCGTCGGTGGCGGTCTGCGAGAGCGGTGCTAGAGTAGACCGATGCCCCGGGGGAGCAATGAATGACGAGGTGAAGGACGCGGGCCTTGTGGCGATGATCAGCGGCATCCTGGGAGGAAACAGGCGCGCAGACAGTTTTGCACCGCTCGCCGATGGTCCGCCGACCGTGCCGGCGGATGGAATGGAGCCGGGCGAGACGTCCAGCTCCGATCCGGCACCGGCCACGGCCAGGAATGCGGCCGATGACGCGCCGGCTGCCACGACACCGGTCGAGCCGCCCGCGCAAATCGCGACCACGCGGGACGGCAAGCGCCTGCTGCCGGCGGAGGCGATCGCCGATCTCGTGCTCGGCGAGTTGCGCAAGCTGGAGAATTTCCCGAGCTCCGGCGTTTCGGTCACGGTCTATGGCTTCCGGAACTGGAACGCCATGCTCACCTTCGCGCCGTTCTCGACCACGTTCCAGAATGCAACGCGGTTCCGCCAGGCCATGCCGGACCTTGTCTTCAAGCTGCGCCGTTTCGTCGAACTTGAGATATAGTTCAGTGCAATCGGCGGCGCGCGGCGTCGCCATCCAAAACAGCTCGACAGGATCTTCAATTGAGCGTCGCTTTTACCAAGGAAGAGAGCGCCGAAACCGCGTCCGAGACGCTGTTGCCGGATCGCCCGATCTCGCCGCATCCGAACCTCGTGACCGAAGCGGGCTACAAGGCGTTGCAGACCCAGCTTGCCGAAGCGCGAGAGGCCTATGAAGCCGCGCAACGCATCGATGACGTCAACGAGAAGCGCCGGCAGTCGGCCGTGCCCTTGCGCGACGTCCGCTATCTCACCGAAAGGCTGCGCACGGCGCAGGTCATGCCCAATCCGACCGCGACCGACGTCGTCGCCTTCGGCAGCACGGTAACGTTCAGCCGCAACGATGGCCGCGTGCAGACCTACCGCATCGTCGGCGAGGACGAAGCCGATCCGAAAGCGGGGTCGATCTCGTTCGTCGCCCCGGTTGCGCGGTCGCTGATGGGAAAGGCGGTCGGAGACGTCGTTGGTTCAGGCGCGCAGGAGATCGAGATTCTGTCGATCGCGTAGCACGCGCAATTCCAGGCGAGGATTGCGTGGCAAAGAGTGCCATCGACAGCAGCAATCCCATCGGCCTAAAGTATGATCCGGAACAGCGCGAGGCCGTCGTCTCCGCCAAACGAAGTTGATGATTGGATGAGACGGTTTTTGTCCGGAGCCTTGCCGTTCTACGCGCTGGCTGGACTGGCCATGTGCATGTATCTCGTTCTGTACAGGACGAGCCTGTTCGACCTGAACGCCATCGTCCATGGCGCGACCGGATCGGCATGGTTTCCAGCCTTCATGTTCGCCTGCGTGCTGGTGGAAGCCGTCTTCCCGTATTTCGGCTATTTTCCCGGCACCGCCCTCATCCTGATGTCCGTGGCGCTCAGTCCGAAGGCCGTGGATGGCTCCGTATTCGTCGCGGCGTGGCTCGCCATCATCCTGGGCGCCGTTCTCAGCTATGGACAGGCGCGTTTCTTCAGGCCGTTTCTGCAGCGGGTGGCTTCGAAGGCGGCCCTGCGCCGATGCGAGTCCCTGTTCGACGCCTATGGCCGCTATGCGCGCATTGCCTTGTTCGTTCATCCCAACGCCTGTTCGATGTATTTCACGGCGCTCGGACTGCTCGGCCGCAGCCTGACGCGCGAGCTCGCCTATCTCTGCGTGGGCGCCGCGGCCGCAGTGGGCATTCTGTTCGTCATCGTGACCCGGCTGGTGTCGTCCATCGGCCCCACCGACGATGGCGAATTGCAGGTGCTGCTGGCGGCCGCGCTGGTCGCCATGGGGACACTGATCGGCTTCTATACCGCTTGGCGGCCGAAGGCGGCCTGAAGCCTGCTCCGTCATTGCTTCGGCGCACTTGCAATGACGACGAATGGAGGCTCGATCGCCGCGAGGTTCGTTCACCTCTCCCGCTTGCGGAAGAGGTCGGCAATCCGCTGCCGAGATAGATCAATCGGGCATTGGCGCATGGAGCGACCGGCCCATGGCTTTGGCTATCAACATTCGGTCCGACGATTCTTCCGCAAAGCGGATCGAAGCCTTGTGGGATGAAGTTGCCACGTTTGAGAACCAGCCTTCGATGAGGGCTCTCGGCTATCGCCCGCATTTTACATTCGCCATCTATGATGCGCGCGAGATCACCGCGAAGACCGCGTGGCAGACCATGCTCCGCGCAGTAGGGGACGAAGGGCAATTGCTGGTCGCGTTCAAGCGAATTCGTTGGTTTGCAGGTCCGCCGCTTGTGCTCTGGGCGGAGCCGGAATTCGATGAAACGCTCGTCAGATGGCACGCTTCGATCAGCGCTGCAATCGATCCAGCCTTTTGTCGGCTGCACTATCGGCCCGGCAACTGGCGACCCCATTGCACGCTCGGTACACAAATCGCCGACGCAAAGCGTGATGACGCGATCGCCTTCGCGCAGTCGTTCAACGGCAGCATCAGCGTGCTGTTCGACGTGATGGATTGCGTTGCTTTTCCGCCGGTGCGTGTGATTGCAGAACAGCGATTGCCGGTTTGTACCCCGTGAGGTGTGCGATTATTTGCCGAGCCTTCAGATCATTTGTAGTCGATCTGGACCGAGCCGACCGACTCATCGTGCCGGATGAAGCCCCGTTCGATCCCTGGCATCATTGCAATTTCGACGACGTTGCTCCCGCGCCAACTGGGCAGTATCTCCGCGTGTCCAACGAAGCCGAGGAACGCGTGGTTGCGATCGGGCGAAAAGGTCCGGTCCATCGGTGCGATGCTGGCATATGTGGAATCCGGTACCGTTGCGTTGCATTCCTGCCTGAAGATAAGCACCGCTTTGGTGTCGTCGGGCGACCGCGTCGAGCTAAGGACCACGTTGCGGCAGCTGGCAAACCCTTCGAGTGCGAACCAGATGAGACCAACCATAGCCGCGATTCCAATGCCGACCACAGCAAGCACCGCGATCGCGATTCGTATCCAGAGTTTCGAAGAACGGCGAGAGAGCGTCATCCAGCTCATGCCTGATCTCTAGCCGGAGATCCGGCGCGGACCATCAGGCGCAGCATGCTCATCAAGCGTGCACCCCTCCCGATGATGCCATCATGCCCCTGTTTTGCCCGACGGAGCAAGAAAAATTCGGAAAAAGCGTAACCCCTTGATTCCGCTGGCGCCGTCTACTGTGCATGGGGTTGTTTTCGAATTTTTGACAGAGCGGAAGCAAGACTCCCGGTCCGTCTACGCTCTTCGAGCTACGCCGGACACGCTTCGCTACTATTGGGCGTGGCTGCGCCACGCGAAGCCTTTGGCGAAGCGTGGTGGGCGCACAAGGGATCGAACCTTGGACCTCTCCCGTGTGAAGGCCAGACCTGCGATTGATCCACTTGGTAAATTTGCCGCTCGGCCCGGTTTCCCCGTTCTTTCCCCGTGACGCTGCGGCGACTCCAAGCCCACCAGGGGCAAAGGCGTGCGACTGCGATGGATTGCCGAGATCTCAGGCGCTGCCGAAACGACCGCTGGTCCTAAACCCGCCTGACTCACTGGATTCTTGATAGATCTGGGCTGCTCGAGCTGGGCAAGGAGCCCTAGTCAATCCGTTTGACCACGCGAAGCGGTGAGAGTGTTACCATCTCCTCGCATCGGATTCCTGGTGCGTCCGCAATGGCCGTCCATAGAGAAGCTTCCCAATATCGTACGGCGATTTGTACCATAGACTCGGGCCTCCCGGGCAATGGCTGAATGACGTTGAAATCTGCGATGTGTTCGATCGCATATGGATTCACCTTTTCGACCTCGTAGAGCACTGGATGAAGAGTAGCTCTATTGCCTTGGAGCGCAGGGACATTCATGTAGAAGCGAGCGGTATCCAAGTTCGTGCAGCAAAAAGTCGAAGCCAAGCGGGACGGTTTAGCCGGAAATTGTTGCTGCCGGATTTCCTCTAACGTTTGCTCGCGTTGCCACAACGTGTGGCTACTACCCATCAATCGATGATGCGGCCATAATTGCCCGGAAGTATTACGCTTCCAGCACCAAGCAGCGTGGGGGACGAGTGATAAAGCGGCATTTCGATCCTGTACGCGCGGGCGGTGGGTGTGCGAGGATTCTACCGTCAGCGTAACCCCCCGCAATATGGCCGTGCAAGGTTACGTGAAGCCAAAGCATCGCAGCAGTTCGTCGCGAGCGCGTTTACCCATAGGCACCCAAGGCTCGGCGGATCGATCCGAGATCCAGCCACCCTTTACTTCGATAGTTGGAGGGCATGTGCAGAACAAATGCATTCCGATCGTGCAAGCGCCCGTTGCCTCGCAGTTGAATTGCCACATCGTCGCCCGAAGTTTGGGCTGCCCCTTCAGCGCCTCATCGTCCATCTCTGGCCAGATCTTCGCACTTGAGTCTCGCAACGAACGTAGTGCCTCATCCCAAGGCTCTTCATTCGTTCTTTCCCAAGCCAATTTCAAAGACGGTAGCAGACTGTCAATCAAATACCGATTAAATCGCCTTCCATCCTCGAGGCTTACGTAGAACTGCGCGCGATAGCCTGATCTTCCGTTCATGAGGATATCAAAGGTTATTTTGTCGAGCCGTATGACGGCTGCAAAGCGCCTGTATCTTGACCACCATTTTGACGGTTCGAACATTGGCTTGACTGTGCCACTGGCGACCGCAGACGCAAGATCAAACGCAACCATCGATATGAGATGTTCAATTGTATGCTCAGCTAAAAGCCGGGCACTCCGCGGATCATGCTGGTCGAGTTCGATGATCCATTCGTCGGTAGGGACGCTAGCCATAGCGAACTTCCAAGAGAAGGGGGGCCAAATCGGCAAATGCTCTCTCATCCATAGGGCAAGAGCAACAGGATGAAAGAGCCACTGGCAAGAGAAGCCGCTTGGCATGAATAGCAGTCTGAGGGATGGCGCGGAGCGCCCGCTTACCTCGTCGTATACTGCTACCCGTAATCTCGTCGGCAGCTTTGTCGCCGATGACGAGGACGATATCGCCCTTGTGATGGACGAGTGCACCGACGCGACAGGCTGCGAATATGTCGAGCTCCCGGCCGGCGGCGTGATGTGGAAGAGCAGGCCAAGCCAATGCCCGATACTGGCGACCTCGCGGTCGAAACGCAGTAATTTGCCAGCACAGCAACGCGGCTTAGGAGCCGGCTCCGCATGCGCGATCAAGGAGTGGTGTCACGCCTGCTTCTTCACTTTTCAGATATGTTTGGTGGCCGAAAACTCTTCACAAAATTGAAGTTCGCGCCTTGAAGGTCCTTTCGAGTTTCCCAGACCGAGCGCTCCCACGATCCAGTGGGAAGTCGCTCAAGTCTGAAGGCTTCTCGTAGCCCGTCTAAATCGTTCGGATTAAGGGCGACGCAGCAGTGTTTGCTCCCACAGCGGGGGCCGCAACCGTACGGGTCAAACGGACGCGGACGGGGAGGGCCGGGCCTCGGTCTTGGGCCGGGCAAAGGAGTAAATACGGGGTCGAATCCACCGTCTACTACTGGGCCCAGCATTCCACCCTCAAACCCGGGACTGCGTTTTTGAGCGTTCGCGGGATTAAGGGTGGCGCCAAGGCAGAGAAGCAATATCAAAATCAATAAATTCTGTTTCAACGAGGCCTCCGGGAAAAATTGGCCTGAGTCTCGTCTGGTATTCAATCGCAACCGAAGGGCGAGCGCAATAGGCAGTAAGGGGCATTTGCATGCAGGGCGCCCAAGGGGCACCTTATCTGCTGGAGGATGGATAGTGCCCGCTTACCTCGTTCGCATCATCGAGACTCGGGACTTGGTTGGCATCTTCGTCGCCGACGATGAGGACGACCTGGAAATAGTCGTCGACGAGTGCACCGACGTGCCGGAGTGCGAGTACGTCGAGCTGCCGGCGGGTGGTGTCATGTGGGAGAGCCCGGCCAAGCCTGTGCCTCTGGATCCTGGGGACCCGGAAGACGACACGTCGCCGGTTGACGAGTTTCCGTGGGCCGGCGCCTCTCTGACCGAGGCATGGTGGTTTGTTGTCTACGGGCGAGCCGAATTAGAGTGGACGCCATTTGAGGCAGATCCTCCGCGCCCGTCACCGCCGGTGCCGCGTCGGAAGCCTTCAGGCCCCGGGCGGGTAATCCAGTTTCGGAAGCGGGATAAAAGTCTATGACTAAATACGGGACGATATAGACTCAGCTTGCATTTCCGGCGTCCCCACATGACGATGGCGCTGGCCTCCTAACTTGCAAGAACCCCCGTGGTCTTTATCCTGCTTTGATCTGTGGTGTCCTTGATTCACGGTAGCAGTGCTCCAATTGCCCTAACCTGCATTTTCGCTCGCGTTCAACAGAGGGGATTTCAGAAATGCGTATTCTTCTGGCCATTGTAATCGCCGTGTCTGCTTCTGCAGCCAGTGCTCAGAATTGTCAGTTCCTGGGCAACCAAACCTACTGCGATAATGGACTAACGGGCCAACGGCTGGGGAATACGACCCACTGGAACGACGGCTCGACATCCCAGCGTCTTGGCAGCACGACCTATAACAGTGACGGTAGCACCGCCCAACACCTCGGAAACAACACTTTTTTCAGCGATGGAACGTCGGCCCAGACCTTGGGCAATACGACTTACTTCAGTAACGGCCGCTCGTGCCAACGGCTCGGAAATCAGGTGTATTGCAATTGACCAGAGGTCGCCCTAGTTGGCGGCCTCCTTCTTGCGAGCATCTAGGCCAATGAGAGCGGGCTTCGCCTCCGGCACCGGCAACAGATCGGCCCGGCGTGCCTCTGCGCTAGCCATTGTGTGCTTGTACCGGTCTGCCGAGTCTGGATCTTTCCAGCGCCCGGTCCGAGTTAGGCCGTAGGTGTCCAGCCCGCCGTACCGGTGCATCCAGGTCCCATAGGTGTGGCAGAAGATGTGGAAGCCGCGCATGCGCCGCGGCAGCACGACGCCGGCGCGGTCCAGGGCCAGATACAGCATTTTGTAGAGCCGGCCGCCCTTGCAGAAGCGAAACAGTTTCTCGTCCGGATGACGCTCGAGGAAGGGCGCACCGGCGCCGGCTCGGTTGCGGCCGGCCGCACCGTTCGCCAAGACCACCCCAGCTGCCTTGCGAGGCCTCTCAAGGCGCGGGGGCTGCTTCCGGAAGGCTTCGACCACGATCGGCGGGAGATGCACCGGGCGGGGCTCGCTGTTCTTCGTGACGCCGAGGTAGAGCAGGGCCTGGTCGAGCCGCAGCCCACGCAGTAGGGCCTCTTCAGTGGCGTCCCCGAGCCGCATCCCTGTGTAAAGCAGGGTCAGGCAGAACAGGCCAAACTCCGGCTCGATGCCATAGGCCTCCCGGATCACGGCAAAGGCTTGCTCCGGCTCGAGCCATTCGGTTGCCTTGCTGCCGCGCCAGCCCTTGGGTCGCTTGATCTTGAGCTCGATGCCAGCGTGCTTCAGCACAGCGGACACCGGCGTGTAGAATTGGCGGTTGAGGGTGGTTGCCGGGGCGAGGGGGTAGACGCCACGGGCTGCATTGTCGATCGCCAGCTGGTCGATCTCGGACAGCGGCTTATCGCGTAAGGCGTGCTCGCCGGTCGCCTCGATGATCTTTCCGAGAAACTTGGCCTCGCCGCCAGCCTTCAGGTAGGCGAGGGTGGCATCGGCAAAAGTCGGCGGCTTTGGCGCCTCGGGAGCTACCTCCTCGCGCTTCCGATACTCACCACGTTCGATTGCCTTTTTGATATCCTTGAGGACCCGCTTGGCGATCCGAAGTTCAGGAGTGCCCGTAGTTCGTTCAACGTAGACTCCGAGGTACGTTCCCCGGATCTCGTAGTTGGGCGTCTTGCCTTTGCGCGGAGGGCGGAGGCTGAGGGGCATGGCTCTGACAAAGCCTCCTTGAGGCGGGCCAGGTGCTCGGGGAAGAAAAGCTTACGTCGCCCCATCGTCCGGTAAAACGGGTGGTCGCGCAAGAAGTCCTGGAAGCAGCGGCGGCTGACCCGGAAGAACGCTGCGGCCTCATCCATGGTTTTGGGGTGCTCGCTCAAGGGCGGCGTCGTCCAGTTCAGGCCGGCACCGATCTGAAAATGGTGGCTGCCGCGACCAGGACGGCAAGAATGCAGATCGCGCAGGTCAACCATTGAGTTCGGACAATCGAACTGCGGGCCCGACCTGTCTCGCCCCTGGCCTCCATGAACGAGCAGGTCAAGACGTCAAGCTTCTGGTGGACCGGTTCGTCCGTCATCGGTCGGTACTCCTACACTGTGATCATTCTGATCGCCGAAAACGAGGGCCAAGCCGTGGGCCTGAGAGGCGCTCTCACACCTTATGGCGGTGAGCCTGCACTGATAGTCTGTGGCGCTGTGGGCCGCTTCCTGGACCACACGAAGCCCCTTAAGAACCCTTGTGCTCCAGCCCTCCGGCTGAGCTCGATCCGGCCAGATACCAACCACGACGTCATGGCTCGCGATGACCGATCGAAGCGGCCCCATGGTGCCATCCATGAGACCGCTATTGGTGTCGGCCAAGCTCACTAGATCGCTTAGCGTCATCTGCCGCATAAAGGCGGCTCCTTCTTTGGTCGGCATCAAGTGCGCAAGTGGTCGGCAATCGCGTCGGCTGCGTTTTGCATCACTCTTTTGAGGTCGAACTCTTCGGGAAAGATTTCGGTGTCGCGGCTGCAGAAGGCCAGGAGCTCCTGAGCTTCCTGCAAGCTTTGCGGCCGATAGTCGGAAATCGCCTGCTCCGCCGCGGTCCACGCATCATGAGCCTTCCGCAGTTCTCGCTTTGCTTTGCGGAGTTCCTTGGACATCGATTGGACGCGGGCCCGATCTTGCCGATCAAACTCCGTCAGCAAGGCATCATACTTCGTCTTGCTAGCGGAGCGCTCATCCTCGCTCTTTACCTGAGCGATCTCGATCGAGAAGTCTTTTTCAATGTCTTCTCGGTGTCGATAAAACCAGTCCTCGACAGGAAATTCTTGGTTGGGCCTTCCCTCGACCATAATCCGAAGCGCACCGCTTTGCCCGCCGTAGACCTTTGGTTTTGGCGCGGTCTTATCAAATGCGATGTTGAGCTCATCCTCGATCGGCGCCCAACGGCGCACCGCCTCCAGGGCCGCCTCCAAGTCGGCCTTCAGAATGGCCGCATTCTTACCGCTTGAGGGGCATGCGAAATTGATGATCGGGGTCGGCGCGCTGATCTGAGTGGTGGGGCTCATGAAGGTCACCTCCTATGGCTGACGAGGGAAATAAGCCCTATTTTGCACCTATGTTCAAGCCCTTTTTTGCACCGTTTGCGCCGGGCTTTGATTTGAGGGAGTTATTGGCTGGGCCTTCGGGTCGAAGGGTTGCCGCTATTTGATATTCGATGGTCCAGCCTAATTGGGGTGACCATGCGATCTCGGAGCCTTCGCTGACCCTGCCCAAATACATGTCCGGGGTCCGGTCGTTGCTGCGGTCCAGTGAGGCGAGCCAGGCGTCGCCGTTCGGGCTGAAGAGGCATTCGCGGAGGCTGACTTCCGTTCGGTTTGCTGCGCGGTCCTGCCGAGATATCAGGAGGCGGTCTCCTGAAGCGATCATCGGGCCGTCAAACTCGCATCCAATTACCACCGAGCCTCTAGGGAAGGCTTGGCCTGGGTGATCATAATCAATCAGGTGTGCGACGGTGAGGCGGCGGTAAGGCCCAAGAAGCGGTACAGTAAGAGGAAACGGGGCGCTAAGTGGATTGATTGTGGAGCCGCGATCGTCCGCGGTGATGATGCCGGCTACTTGAACGCTTGAAAGCCAGAAGGCGTCCGGATCCACGTGATCGGCAGACTGGGGATCAGTAGATCGAGTGCGCTCCAAGTTGAGTGATGTCGCCGCCGAGAAGAGCTTAACGATGGTCCGCGCCCCGAGGTTGGCGTTGCTGTCTTGGCCGGCCAGGAACCTATTGATGTTGGACGGCGAGGCTTGAGCCCTCTTGGCGAGCGCTGTGGGTGTAATTTCCAGCGTGCGACAGACCCACTGGATCCACCGCCGAACGCTGTCCGCATCCAAGTCTGGCGGGAGACGGATCTCGTCGAAGCGATCAAAACCGAGTTCATGAAGCGGGCTCATAAGGCCGTTTTATTAGCAGAGAGGGCTTCCAAACAGGCCCTTTTTAGGGCTTGATCTTCCGAGGGTAATGACCTAAAAAGGGCTTATGATCGATGTACAGGCGAGTTTAGCGGCCATCGAGAAAGCCGCTCGCGACCATAAGGTGGCCATCCGCGCCATCTGTCGAGCCGCTGGAATCACGCCGTCCAATTGGGCGCGGTGGAGGCACGGCACTAGCCCGACAATCAAAAAGTGGCTGGCTGTCCAGCAGGCCGTGCGAGACTTGATCCCATTGTTCAGTGAATCGGAAACTGCATCGCCCGATAGTAGAGAGGGCCGTGAAGCGCTTTCATCTGGGCATCCCATTCCCGATAACGGATTATCGCCGCCGCTCGATGGACTTCTCGCTCAGAGCGTGGAGTCGGCTTCGCTCGGTGCCTCGCCAACATTAAGTTCGTCTCCTTCAGTTCCAGAGCGGCGCAAGCACGCCCGGGAGAAATCGTAGTTCGCGGGTCGCGCCCGGTCGCCAAACTGAGTGACCCGCAATGAGTGTGAGTAGGCCACACGTGTGAGGCTTCTCCCCAACAGGAGAACCACACATGACATCGGAATTTTCCCAAAAGGCATCGGAGATGCAGGCTACTTCACTCGACGAGGCGGCAGACCTTCTTCGGAAGGTCGCAGGCGAGCGCCAGGCCGGCGAGTCGATGAAGGCCATATTTCGTAGGCTAAGCCGCAAGCTCGACAATTGGTCCGAGAACCGCATTCGGGACGTCTGGCACCGCGACCCCAGGATCAAGGTTCGCGCCGATGAAGTCAGCCAGCTCAGGGCGCTTGTCGAGCCGAAACGTAAGACCGAGAGCATCCATGACCTGGAAGAATTGCGGGCTACTGTCGCTCGTCTTGCACGGTATGAGGCAGTTCTGCAGCGCCTCGACGAAGAGTTTTTTGGCCCGGAAATTTCTGCGGCGCGCGATCAGCTTGGGGAGGCGAGCCGCGTTCTGGGAGCGAGCGGCATTCGGTTACGACCCGGAACTCGAGGATAGATTTAGAGAAGAGATGAATACCGCGGCCACCCAACACCAACAGGTGGCTGAGATCGCGTCCGACCCTGGCTAGACACGCACATCTTGCCCGTCCTATCGCGAATTTCCGTCGTCCAGACGTGCAAATCTGGAGAGGATAGTAAGCTCGCGAGTGGGAATTAACCCTTGGTTGTGCTAGAGTTTTTCTCCCGCAACCTGCTCAATTCTTGGGAGTATCTCGTGGTCGACAATTACACAAAGGCCGTCCTTACAATTATTGCCGTTTCTCTAACGGTCATCGCCATGCGCAATGCCGTGCCGGACAAAGCGTTAGCCCAGTCAGGCCCCGTACATGTCATTGTGGACCAAGTTGCTTCGTATGCTCTGCAATATGCTGGACCCATCCAGGTGCGGCAGTAGCTATACAAATCGCTGCGGCTAGGGCGACGGCTCGAACGGCCGGTACCGCACCGGCCTGCCGCGGTGACCACATTGCGGATGCGCCTGCGGAGGTGCTTGTGCGGCAAGCGATAGATGGACAGGTCCCTTCTGCCTCTAATGAGGACGAGCCTGATTGGGCGGGGCTGTTTCCAGTTGAGGACAACTCGAGTGAATCAGGCGTCGAGCTAGATCTCGAGTTTCTCGACGATCTGAAGCTATCGATCGGCCTGCTTGGCGGCGTGCACGACGTTGGCAAGGACGGCCTCCCCAAGAAGCGTTATCTGAGAGGCAACCAAGAGTTCGTCGCGCGCAAGGCGTTGGCGCGTTTGCTCCGATCATCCAACCCCGTAGACGGCATCGTTCGCAGCCTACTTGCAGCGCTGATCGACCCTGAGGGGGAGGTTCCTCCTTATTCATCATTTGACCTCGCGCCAATAGAGCGCCGTATCGTCATCACCGGCCGCCAGCGGGGCGGGGGCATGATCCAGAATCTTCGAAGACTTGAACTTGCAGTCGCCGTCACAGCTGCCAGGCAGAGTAATTCAGCACAAACGAGAGACGATGCGATCCACGAAGTTGCCGAGCGATTTTCGGTTAGCACCAGAAAGGTCGAAGAGGCCTTGGCGTATCTCGGCGAAACCCTCGGCGCGAACTGAAGGCGTAAGGCGGTTATGCCTTCGGTGCATTCAATCCGTGCTGTCGTATTCTCCGTCTACGCCCGCATGAGTTCGGGCGCGCTATGACGGAGCATCTAATGTCCAAAGCAGCCTTCAGCATCACTGAGTTTTGCGCCTCGTACGGCGTCGGCAAGACCACCGCCTATGAGGAGATTTCGTCTGGCCGACTGCACGCGGTCAAGGTCGGGAGGCGGACTCTGATTCCAGAAGCCTCCGCAGTGGCTTGGTTGAAGGCTCAGCCGGCGGTCAACTCACTGCATGCTGCTTGATCAGGAAGCATTCAGAACACGAAAAGCCCGGCTAAGCGCTCGCAACGCCGCCGGGCCAAAGAGAAAGTAAGCAAATGTTGAGTATCACGTTTCCGCGGAATTTCAACCGCGAACTACAAGCGTCAAGCCTTCGTGCTTGGCTAGGAGGCGTTCAATGACGTCTTCTGTCGTCCGAGCTCTTTCGCAGGAGGCACAGCACAGGCTAATTGCTGTGCGCTACAATTCAGATGCCCGCGCCAAACGCCAGGGAAAACGCCCCCCGGCAGCTAACCTGCGGGTTTGGGAGTTGGAGAGGGTCTTCCGGCATCGGTTTGGGAAATTCATCCCGGAGGGCGTGGAGGGCAGGCAGGCTCTCCAAGTCATTGCTGAGGCTCACCATCTCTCCAAAGGAGGAGATCCTGTCACCAAGTTGACGGGCTACATCCGCGCTCGCGCCCCGTGGGCCTACAATGACATTGATGCCATTGTTGTTGCCTCTGCCGAGGCGCAGTGGCAATCGGCTGACGAGTTGGCCTGGCGCATTGGACTTACTTTCGTTGAGCGCGAAAGCCTCAAGGTGCGCACAATTGGCGCCGTCGGGCTGAATAAACGTCAACGCTCGGCCATTCAAAAGGCGAGACACAAGCAGCGGGAGAGTCAGCGTCGTAAAGCCCGAGGCGCAAAGTCTCATACAGAGAGCTTGAACCGAACGCGCCCATGGGAGGCCCAGGGGATATCGCGTCGGACTTGGTTTCGACGGAAGGCTGCGGAGGATGGCACTAATTCGTGCGGTGTTTTCTCTTCATATAGTAATGCGCACGAATCGGTGCCATCGAGCGTCTGTAGCTTGCGAGATGCGCTTCGCGCCGGCCCCAAGAGGCCGCGGCCTGACGGCCTTCGCCATCCCGAGCAAGCGGAGGGAACAGTTGATTATTTCGGGAAGGTAGGATTGGCCATGGCGGAGGCTCGGACATGAGCCGCCGCATGAATTGGGATAAGCGCCGGGCAGTTCTTACGCCATGGTACGCCCGACTGGGCCGAGACCCGTTCGGACGCGATGCCAACAATCTTTTCCCGCATGGTGTCCTGCCTTCTTTGAAACAGGCCAAGCCGGCCAAGCCGAAACTGCCCCCCATCAGAACGCCAATAGAACGGCCGCCGGTGCCCGCTGGTGCGCTCGCCCCTAAGTACGCCCTTCGCACTGGCGATCTTGCCAAAGCGCGCGAGGCCCTTTCTGGCGTGGTTGAGGCCGTCATTTACTGCGATGGTTCGGCGGCACCGAAAAATCCCGGCATCGTTGGAGCAGGCGCTGTCATCCTGGCCGAACGAGTTCGGGTGGAGCTGTATGGCGGCGGCTGGCGCGGAACGAACAACGCCGCGGAGCTGGAGGCGGCAATCCTGGCGCTATCGGTCATCCCCGAGGGATGCCGGGCAACCGTCGTCGGTGACGCACAGTATTTGATCCTCGGCATGACGAAGTGGCGCCACAGTTGGAAGGCTCGCGGCTTCAAAAAGAACGGCCTCGACATACCGAACGCCGATCGCTGGCGGAAGCTGGACGCGCTCGCCGCGGTCCGTTCGATCACTTGGCAGTGGGTCCGCGGTCACAACGGCGACGCGATGAACGAGCTGGCCGACAAGCTCGCCGCGCTCGGCCGGACCAATGGTCGGGTGATGGCATGACTTCCAACCGAAACAGGACTCACATGAACACAAGCTTTAGCCGTCGGCGGATTCTGCTAGGTGCCGTCTTTTGTTGCGCGCTTCCAAGGGTGGCGTTCGCACAAGCTCGGCCTGTGTTTCTGCCCTCTGGCATCACTTCGCCGCTGATTTTCGGGGGATTCAGGGCCATCAAGAAGGAACAGGATCTTGGGGGGTGGTTACTCTGCAATGGCGCCGAAGTATCTCGCACCGAGTTTAAGGCGCTGTTTGAGGCTCTTGGCCCGAATGCTCTCCCGGGAGATGGTCGCTCAACATTCAACCTGCCAAACGATCCCTGTCAGTACGGAGAAGACGGCGCGCCCCTGATCGGGTGGGCGATCAGTTGGAGCGAGCCGCGGTGCGGATTGCCAGCAGGAACAACCATGCCGTTTGACGCCACGAGTAATATCTAATGGATTTCCCACCCGACCATGGCCGGCTGATCGAGCTCGAACGCGCGGACGCGGCACGGCGCGCGATCGAGTTCGTGGTTAGAAAGCTCGAGAATTGGCAGACCAACGACGCATACGGAAAGGGCGTCAAAGCCGCTGTGAAGCAAATCCGCGAAAAGTGGGCCTGCGAAGTTTCCGAAACGGTAACTGACATTGGCCGTAAGTCTGATGTAAATTCAAATCATGGCGCACGCGATGCGCCGCGCGTGGAGCCTGGAAGTAACGCCCAGGGCTTTGACCACTAGCTGAGTGGTTCCGTGCTCCCGGTGGAGTCGCCTAGCAGGCGCGCAAGTCTGCTGCCGGAGACCGCGAGGCGACGAAGCGGACGCCATGGGGGAGGCAATTTGCCTCCCCGCAAATACTCGACCGCATGGCAATCGAGATCCCGACGACAAACTGACTTCCCCAAAAAGGTGGAGCATGCAGGACGGCAAGACTCGTTTCAGCGAGATGATGAATCTGCGTCTGACTACGCCCCTGGCCGACGCCATCAAGCGGGCCGCCGGCAAGCGCGTGCAGACGCATTCCGACTATGTCCGCGCCGCGACCGTTGAGCGGTTGCGCGCCGATGGCATCGAAATCGGCGAGCGTGGCGCGGCATGACACGGAAGCTTATTGCGCCCGCAGCAGTCGCACTGGCCGCGGCTATTGGGTTTGGCGGGCCGGCTTCTGCCGGGACGATTCTTCCGCCGGGCGAAACCACGTTTCTGGATGAGAACGGCCATCCCTTGGCGGCCGGTTGCGCGTATTTCTATGTCCCCGGCACGACATCGCCAAAAGCGACATACACAAGCTCGGGCCAGACCGTCGCCAACACCAACCCGGTGCAGCTCGACGCCGCGGGCCGCGCGATCATCTACGGCACCGGCACCTATCGGCAGGTGGTCAAGAAGGCCGGCCCGAATCCAGGCCTGCCGTGCTCCCCGGCCGGCGATCAGGTCTGGGACCAGCTCACCGCCAGCACCGATTCCTCGACCACGATCTATGCCGGCGCCAGCGCTGGCACGCCGAACGCCATCACGGTGACGGCTGCCGCCTTCTCCGGCGCCGACGGTCAGGTCATCAATTTCATCAGCACCAACACGAACACTGGCGCGGCGACGATCAATCCATCCGGGTTTGGCGCGGTCCAGATCATGCGGGACTCGTCGACCGGGCCAGAGCCGCTGACGGGCGGTGAATTGGTCGCAACCAACGCGGTGTCCATCATCTATGACGCGACCGCCGGGATCTTCCATATTCTATCTCCGGTCACGTGGCCGAACACGTCTGGCGTCCCGGTTGGGTCAGCGCTGCCAGTTTTCGGCTTCACGGCGCCGACGGGCTATGCCTTCGCCTACGGCCAAGCCGTTAGCCGCACGACCTACGCCAGCCTAATGACTGCGATCACGTCCGCTCAGACGGCGTCGCTGTCGTCCGGCAGCCCCACCATCACCGGCCTTTCCGACACGACGCAATTTGCCCGCGGGCAGGCCATTGAATCGGTCGGCATCCAGGCCGGCACGACCATCCAGAACTGCACCTCCACGGCCTGCACGCTCTCGGCCAATGCCACGGCGACGCGAACCGGAACGGTGACCGTCTTCGCCTATGGCAACGGCGATGGATCGACCACGTTTAACCTGCCGGATTTGCGCGGCAAGACGCTGGTGGCACGCGACAACATGGGAGGCGTTGCCGGCAACGTGTCCCAGTTGACCACGACGCTCACCACGACAGCGTCCTCCACTTCCGCCATGGTCGGGTCCGCGGTCAACCTCGCCATCGGAATGACGATCTCTGGCAACTCCAACGTTGCTCCTGGCACGACGATCACGGCTATTTCTGGTACGACCATTACGCTTTCGGCAAATGCGACCGGGACGCAATCGGGTGTCTCGACGCGATTCTCCGTCTTCCCTGATGCGCAGGGACTTGGCGTGGCCGGGGGCTCGCTGGTCTCTTCTCTGGTCACACCGAACCTGCCGGCATACACGCCATCGGGCACGCTCAGCGGCGGTCAGACGGCGTTCTCTGTGACCTTCGGCACCGCAGACGGCGGCTCTGCGGCCACCATTGTCTCCAATATCAGCAATGGCCCGTCCACGTTGCCCACGACGGTATCCCCGACGGTGACGGTCAACCCGACGTTCACAGGTGCGGCGCAGGGCGGCGCCAGCATCCCATTCTCCAATGTCCTTCCCGCTTCCATTGTGAATTGGGCTGTGAGGCTCACCCCATGAGCGACATTGATGCGATCTTGGGCCTAAAGCGCGAGCTTAAAGCCGCGCGGAAGAAGGTCTCCGACCTAAAAGCCCAAAGCGAGAGCTGGCGATCGGTCGCGGAGACCATGCGGGGCTTGCTCGGCCTCGACGAAGGAAAGTTTAGAAACCTGGCGCGGTCCAAAGGACTGTCAATCGACTAACCGGCTTGCGCTCGCCTTTGAGAGCGTTCCGGGTGGGCTCCCCGGCATCAGCCCCGCCTTTCGAGACATCGGCGCAAAACCGTCTTTCCAGCGACTCCACTGCATGGAGCCGAGCCCGCAAGGGCGTTCGGAAGCTCGGTTTTATGGTCGGAAATTTGGCCCGCGCACTTGCGCTAGGTGCTCTCATCGTCATCGGCGCTGTCGCCCTCCTGAAAGGGGATAATTCGGGGGGCGCATTCGACGCCTCTTTCGCCCCTGCCTTCGAGCGGGGGCGCTGACATGTCTGCCTCTTCATTCAAAATTGGCCTTAGTGCGCTCTGTGCATTTCTTCTGGCCGCACCGGCGCATGCGCAAAAGACCAAGGCGGAATTGTCGGCAGAAGTCAGCACAACGTTTCCCGACAACACCGCAGGCCAGATCACGCCGGCCGGGATGCGCGCCTTCCAGAACGATCTCATCAACTCGATCATGCCGACGGCGCCGGTCGTCTCCGGCAATCTGGCCTGCTTCAACGGCACGACCGGGCTGCTCCAGGACTGCGGCACGGCCCCCGACACGATCACCATTGGCATCACGAACATCGCCAGCGGGACGAGCTCGCGCATCCTCTACAACAACGCGGGCAAGGTTGCAGAGTACGCCATTACGGGCACCGGTGACGTCGTGATGTCCACCGGGGCGACCATCACGAGCCCGACTTTCGCCGGCACGGCTTCCGGCGCAGGCACCTTGCCGACCACGCTGCTCAGCGGGACGCTTCAGGCGGCCAACCTTGGGACCCTGACCGGTGACGTGACGACGCCCGGCGGCAGTTACAGCACCTCAATCGCCGCGAACGCCGTCACCAACGCTAAGATGGCGACGATGGCCGCCAACACGGTCAAGGGCAACGCGACGGGTGGCTCCGCCGTCCCGACGGATGTTGCCCCCGCCGCGGCCCGTTCGAGCGCGCTGCTCAACATTGACAGTTTCACCGGGCACGGCGACTCCATCTACAGCATCGCGGCCACCGACCGCGTCGTGGGCACCAATGCGGCCTTCACGGCATCGCGGACGTGGACGCTGCCGGCGGCAAATGCCGTCAATCCCGGCCAGACCATCCTTGTCGCTGACTTCCAAGGCACTGTGACGGGCTCCAACACACTAATCATCGCGCGCGCGGGCAGCGACACGATCAACGGCGGCACCAGCGTCACGATCAACTCGGCCAATGGCGCCTATATCCTGGTGTCGGATGGATCGTCGAAATGGACGGCACAGGCGGTGGGCGCCTCCACCGCGACCGGCGTCAGTTCAATCGATGGCGCCAGCGGTGCGATCTCGGCGCAGGCAGGCAGCCTCGGGGTCACGGGCTCGACGCTTTCCAGCAACGTGCTGTCGTCGCGCACATTCGCGGAAACACAGGACCTTTCGGCCTTCAGTTCGGTTCAGACGTTGGGGTATGCGACTGCAGGCGATGGCGGCGGCGCGACATTCCAGAAGATCGCCGGCGACTTCATTGACACGCGTGTTCTGACCGGCACGATCACCGCCAACGGTACATCTGGCTGCACCAACGGCACCCACTACGGCGTTACTCTTGATGGGGGCTCCGGTCGCGGCGCGATCGCTATAGTGGGCGTGGCCGGCAATGTCGTGGTGCAGGTTGTTCTTGGAAATCAGTCCGCCGTCGGCTACGCGGCCGGCGATCTTATTGGCACCAGCAGCGGTGTTCCTGGATGCACCGGGCCAATCCAGTACACCATCGATACCGTCACCACTCCCACCGGCTCATTCACCGACGCTGGCGGCAACAAGTGGCAGATCACCTTCCCGGCCGCTGGCCTTGATGCCCGTGCAATGGGCGTCAAATTTGATTGGGACGGCACGGACGGTACCGCCACAGACAACTTCACCACGCTTCAGAACGCCTTGAGCTTCGCAGGGTATAAGACCGCAACCTCAAGCGATCTTGGCGGCGCACTCGGCGGACAGGTGCTGCTCACGAAGGGCACAGCGATGGTCGGATGCAGCGGCACAGATGCGCTGGTCTCGCCTTACGGCGTAAAGGTGAAGGGGCAGGGTAACTACAGCACCGTGATCAAGTTCTGCGACACGTTCTCTGTCGGCGTGAACCAGTGGGAGCTCTGCGACAAGTACACCCATCTTGCCTGCTTCGGAACACTGCTGGAGGATTTCCAAATCTTCAACGTCGTCGGCACCAACGGCACCTCTTCCCGTTCCGTCGTCTACACCAACAACGCCCAGCACGAGTCCGGCATGCGCCGCATGGCGATCTATCCGGGCGGATGCGGGCGCGGCGCGACCTATGAAACCGGCTATGGCGGCGCGACCTACATTCTGTTGGACAGTGTCGAGTTCAAGGGCGGCAAGTCAGATGCGAACTGCGGCGGCGCGGCTGGCGCTCAGGTCTACATCAACTATGGTTCAACGCAGGTCATCGTCAAAAATCTGAACGTCTCCGGATACTCGGCCGGCTTCGGTGGCCCTCGTGCCTTTGGCATGGTGATTAACGGCGGTTTCGTTGACATGGTCGGCGTGCATGCCGAACAAGTCCTGCAGCCGGTTCAGATCGATATTGCCGGCGGGGTTGCCGGCGGAATGGTGCGGGCGCGCTCCGTTATCGGCGGCGTCGATTGCGTCGGAATGTTCACCCTTACGGGCAGCAACACCATCGGTAATTTCATGATCAGCCCGCCGATGGCCGTCAACGGCTGCACAAATCTCGTCACCAATAACCAGTCCGGCGCCAGCGGGAATATGACTGCGGCCTCTGCAACAGACGTCGTGTTCACGCCAAACGGAACCGCTTGGCCATAGCATTCACGACCAGACGAGGACTCACAATGGCTGAGATTGATACGTCACTTTACAGGGAGGCCATGAATGCCGACCCCTTCGAATTTCAGAACAGGCTCCTGGCGACCCAGCGGGCGCGGCAGGAAATTGAATTGAACAACATCAAGCTTGCCACTGAGCGGTTTGGAACAATCAACAATGCTGCGGCCGGCCTACTCAGCGATCCTGATCTCGGTAAAACCGACGTCACCAAGAAGCTCTGGGACACGCTCGGCCGCCTCACTAAGGGCGATGCCATGAGCGCACAGCATGCCGTCCAGTTCATGCAGCAATTCCCCACCGATCCCAGGCAGCAGGCGCAGGCAATTCGCAACGTACACTCGCAGACGCTCGACGCGCTCCAGCGCGGCCGTGCCTACATTGGCGAGGTACAGGGCATCCCTATCGGTGGCGGAATCAAACTCGAGCAGACGCCAGCCTATGGCGGCGCTCCCCCGCGCGATATTGGTTATATCCCGAACACGCTTTCTCCGGAGACTCGTCAGGTCAATCCGGATCTGTCGCAAACCTACGTCGGCGGCACCGGCAATCCGCCCATTCAGGGCCCGGCTGGAGCGCCTACAAACCTGCTTGGCAACTATGGCCCAGCCCCGTCATCCTCGGGGCCATCGCGGCAACCCATCAGGGAGCGCAACGGCGCACCGGTGGTGCAGCGGCCACCGGCTCAGCCCAGATCCCCCTATGCAGCCTCGCCCGCGGCGCCGCCCGCGGGTGTCATGGCCGCACCTCCCCCTGGTGAAGCGGAAGCGAAGCGAGCGGCCGGCGAAGGCTCCGGCGGTGCATTGGTCAGCGCGCGGCAACGGGCCATGAACTACCAGCAAGAGGTTTTTCCGCTAGAGCAGGCTATTCCGGCTCTGGAGAAGCTTGGCCCCAAGGGCACCGGCCCCGGCACGGAATCGATCAATCACCTCAAGTCGTTTGTGCTTTCGAACATCCCGGGTGCCGACTTCAAGGGTCTCAAGGACGACGTTGCGGCATTCGACAAGGCGAAAAAATATCTGACGGATTTCGTCAACCAGAACGGCAGCTCTGGCACCAACGATAAGTTGGCTGCGGCCTTTGCCGGCAATCCCTCGGTGAACATCTCCAACGCTGCGGCGGTCGATGTTGCCAAATCGGCGCTCGCCCTTCGTCGCATGAAGCAGGCGCAGCTCGCGGCGTTCGAACAGTCCGGATTGCCGGAGAGCGAGTTCGGCAAGTTCGCCTCGAAATGGAATATGACGGCGGACCCTCGCGCCTACGGTTTCGACATGATGACACCGGCGCAGCGCAGGGCTGTCATCGAAAGCCTCCCGAAGGGCAAGCGCGAGCTATTCCAGCTGAACGTGCAAGATGCGGCCGAGCAGGGTCTGATTAGGGCGCCACGCTAATGCCAACGCTAGACAGCAAATCGTTTGATGAAATTTGGGGTACGGGAGGCGCGAAAGCACCGGCGGACGTAACCGGCACTCGCGTTCTGGACCCCAAAGACTTCGAAAGCAAATGGCTCACTGAGCCGAAGGCGAAGCCGGGCGAGGAGCCGATTGATATCGGCCAAGGCCGCGCCGAAGGCGTGCAGCTGTTGCGTGGCGTCCCCGTGCTCGGTGCTTATGCCGACAAGGCAGCCGCCGCGCTGAATGCTGCGGCTCAGCCCTTCACGTCCACGCCTGGCATGTCGGGCGCCCCGACGTTCGGCGAACGCATGGCGGAGAACGAACGGCGCATCAAGATTGGCGCCGACAAGTACGCGGAGGAGCATCCGGTTGCGGCCGGTATCCAGCAATTCGCAGGCGGTACGGCTGCAACAGCTCCCCTGGCGGCGACTGCGCTGGGCGCCCGTGCATTGGGGCTAACCGGTCAGCTCTGGCAACGCGGTGTTGCCGGGGCGACAAGCGGCGCTGTGATCGGGGGTGCAGACGCTGCGGCGAGGAGTGGTGGTGATCTAAATGAAGCCCGCGCTGGCGCCGGCATCGGAGCTACGATCGGAGGCCTCTCGCCCTTCGTCGCCCGTGTGATTGGCGCAGGCGTAAACAGGGTCATGGCACCGGCGGCGGATCGCGCGACCAACTATCTCCTGCAGCGCGCGGAAGCGCTCGGCATTCCTGTCAGACCTTCCCAGGTCAGCACCTCGCCATTCGTGCAGAAGATGGATCAAATGGTGCCGAAGATTCCCGGCTCCGGCATGGGCAAGGCGATTGACGAGCAGCGGATTGGGTTCAACCGCGCCGTTGCGCAGACGTTCGGCGAGAACGCCACGCGTATCACCCCGGACGTGATGGCGGCGGCCAAGCGCCGGATAGGCAGTGAGTTTGACGCGATTGAGCGCGGCACGACGGTCCGCTTTGACCGACCCCTGGCCGGACGGCTGAGCTCGGTGCTCAACGATGCAAGCAGTGTGCTCGAGCCGCAACAGATGGCGCCGATCGCGAACCGCATCACCGAGATCTCCAACCTGGTGAAAAACGGCGAGTTCGACGGGAAAACGTTCAACTCGATGCTCAAGAAGGGCGCACCGCTCAATCGCCTGCAGAAGGCGACCGATCCGAACGTGCGATATTATGCCGGCCAGATCCGGACGGCATTGCAAGATGCGCTGGAGCGGTCGGCGCCGGCCGATATGGCACAGCGCTACAACATGGCGCGCTATCAGTATCGCAACATGAAAACCGTGGAACCTCTCGCAGAGAAGGCAGCCACCGGTGACATTTCGCCCACGCTGCTCTTGAACGAAGTGCGGAAGGCCAATCCGAATTTCGCCTATGGCAGCGGTGGGGACATCGCCGACATCGCGCGCATCGGCCAGCGGTTCATGAAGCAGCCGCCCGACTCGGGCACGCCGCTCGGGACCAAAGTGCTGGACGCCTTTGTGCACGGTGCACCCGCGCTTGCCGGCGCTGCGCTCGGCACCGGCGCGGCTTATCAGGGCGAGTTCAATCCGGTTTCGGATATCGGACTAGGCGTCGGCGGCATGCTCGCAACGGCCCTGGCCGCTCGCGGCGCCGGTCGGGTGATGCTTCGTCCTCAGATGATCGAAAATGCGCTCACGCGCTCTCAGGTCCTGGCCCCGCCGGTCGCCAACCGACTGATGCAGATCAATCGACCTGAGGAGGCGCGTCAGTAGCGAGGTTCCTTGTAGCCGAGCTTCTCGGCTGAATAGCCAAGCACGACAGTGACGAAGACCCCGATCGCAAAACCGTCTCGGAAATCTGCGCTGACTTCGGTGAGGAAGACTTTCAGACCCCACATGCATCCGACAAACAGTACAATGCAGATCAGGTAAAACAGAAGAGAGCGCATGACAGTCGTCTGCTCCAATTCTCAGCCTAAACTTCAAATGGGGGACCTGCCTTCGTTTGTGAAGGACGTGAGGACGCCCGGCGCGCCACTGCCGGCCCTCCACTATTGGATGCCAGAACGGACCGGAGATGCTGGCCAAGATTACCGCATCGGTCGGGGACACTTCTACGAGGCTGTGCGAGTATCAGTCCGACAAGGTGTCGGAATGCTCCTGCCGCACATTGTGATGGCCATGTACGGCAGCCTGGGGCCCATCGAGTATGGCTTCTTGGATGCCCTACTCAATGTGGCTCAGGTCGGCATACCGGCACCCGCGCTCACGAATGAAGAGATGGCAGCCAGCGGTGGCACGCTCGAACAGGAGCGGACCCATGAGCGCGAGATGGCCGACGCAATCGCATGTCGGAAATGGGCGCCGGACATGATGCGGGTCAATCTCTATGCGCTGTTGGCCGGAGTCGAGGGCGATAACATCGGCGCGGCCATCACCATGATCGCAAGAACGGCAGTCAACGGAACGAGGAACTAAACCATGTACGCCAACCCCCAACGCGTTGAATATGAAGCCTTGGTCGGGCGCTTGCGCAAGCACTACGGCAACAGCCTCGAAGTCGGCGGCTACGATCACAACAGCCTGCTCCGGCTCCGTCAGCTCGACGCCAAACGGGAAGCGGAAGAGGCGCGGTCCAAGGCCGCTCAGCCGCTCAACGATGCAACCGCCCAGCTGAACCGGGAGCATCAGCGAGCCGTGAAGGCTTGGCAGCAGATCGAGGCGGGACAAGAGCGCATCGCCGAACACAAGCGCGCGCATCAGATCCTTGGTTTCGATCTGGGTTTGCTCGAGCCGATGCCCCTCCCGGAAATCGTTAAAGCCTCGTCGGAGACGGTCGAAGCATATGACGCCGCCACGGCCGAAATGTCTCAGATCGCCACCGCGCTCGAAAGCAAAGCCCGGAAGATCAACAGCGCGGCGTCGCAGTGGGCTCAATACACGCCCGACCAGCAGAACCGGGCGCTCATCCTGGCACTCGCTGACCGGCTCGGTGTTTAAGGGCTGCCATATGAGCAAGTCGAGCCGCACTCGTCCGCCGCGGATGCCTAAGGGAGGGACGGTTAGACCAAAGACCGCTCGCGCGCGCCAAACGGGTGCCACCAGGGCGGCACCGCCAGTCAGGTCCGAGCCGAACGAAGACCGGGATGATCCTCTTGCAGCCGTGCCAAGGACGTTGCTTCTGGACCTACACAAGGCGCTTAGAGGCGCCCTTAGGCCTATCGGTGGATCGAAGGCAGACAGCTGGAACGAGATAGTCGTCAACCAAGCAATATCGACCCTCTGGAAGAGCGGCCACCCAGGGACCGACGTCAAACGCGAGGAAGGCGTCCTAGTGGGCATGCTCTGCATGAAGCCCCAGGACGAGTTCGAGGGCATGCTGATGGCTCAAATCATCGGCACTCATAACGCGACGATGGAATGCCACCGGAGGGCGATGTTGCCTGAGCAACCCTTTGCAGGGCGCTCCGAAGCCCTCACGCAAGCCAACAAGCTCTCCCGCACATTCGCCACCCTTCTTGAAGCCCTCAACCGACACCGAGGCAAAGGCCAGCAGAAAGTCACAGTCGAGCATGTGCACGTGCACGCGGGCGGACAGGCGGTAGTTGGGGTCGTGGAAGGTCAGGGGGCCGGGGGGCTCGCGAAATTGGAGGAACAACCCCATGCGATGCGGAGCGAAGACCCGGAGCGGGAAGCCCTGCCAGTCGCTCGCGATGCCTAACGGTCGTTGCCGGATGCATGGTGGACCATCACCTGGCGCCCCAAAGGGCAACAAGCACAATTTCAAGCATGGACGGTACTCTGCCGAGGCGATTGCCCGTCGCAGGGAGATATCGGCATTGGTGCGGGCGGCAAGAGAACTGCTCCGAACTGGCGTGAGTTGAATGCCATCAAAGGGAAGCCGCAAGAAGGTCGCTTCAGTTGGCGACCCCGAAACCAGAGCCTTTATTCAGTCCCTGCCGCTTGTAGAGTGGGGAGCCGCACTAGAAGCAGCAAGGCGGCTCCTAGTCGCCTTGGAGACCCCAGCAGTCTCGCCTGATGCTCTGGAGCGGCTCCAGAAGGTGATCCGGTATCACGGCGAGGAGCACGCCACGTTGGTCATCAGGACCATCATCGAGTCGGAAGGAAACGGGCTCGCCCTGATCGAGCCCGTGATCAGTGCCGTTTCGCGGGTCATGACACGCCGGCCCGAATGGCCGGAGAAGGGCATCGCCTGGATTGCCGCCTTCGACGGGATTTCCCTTCTCCAGATTGTCGAGACAATGCGCGGCCTCGAAATCTTCCGCGAGGAGTCGCTCGGCACCTATCTTGCCGTAGCGATCGAAAGCCGGCTTGCCAAGCTATTCACGGAAGCACCGGCGCCGGAGACTGCCCCGCCGCCCAAGGTCCCAATGTCCCAAGCCCGCATTCCCGCGATCATGGCCAAGGTGGCATTGGGCCGCGAGCTGGCGGCGATCAGGGACAAGACCCCGAACAACCGGAAGTTCGGCGAGCTGGCGCGTGCCCGTTGCGATCTCGAGGCTTCCGAAATCTCCGAATTGATGCGCGTCGCCCGTTGCTACGGCGATCGGGAGGAAATTACCTCCCGGCTTTCGTGGCGAAGCTTGGTCGCCCTTTCATCCTCGAGGCTGCCGGATCACGTTCGCCGCGGCTTGGAAAAGCGCATTCTCGCGAGAGCATCAGTGTCAGCCGAGTCGAGGCGGCCGGAGCGCGACGATCGTCCTTGCACAGTAAAGGCCTAACCCAGGCCCCCAGTGGGGTGCGTACAGAGATCGCCAACCAAGACAAGCACCCACGCAAATGCCCGCCTCTCAGCGTCGCTTAACCCCTCCGATTGATTACCGCGATGCGTAACGACACAATTTAAGCAGCGTCAGGTCGCAATGTCGATCGAATCCATTCCTGCAGCTGCTCTATGGCGGCTGGATGCGCATATGTCCAGCTATGTACGATGCCCTCTAATGTGCCGGTCCCTGCGCGCCAATCAATGTGCGTCATCGAATGGTTCCCGAAAGGAAGCGGCTCAATGGCAAGCTCTACCAAAAAGCCAGTCAGAAAGCCTGTCCATCCAAACGCGCGAGTCGTCATTGATTGAACCATGAGAATTGTGAGCGAGGCTAACACGCCTATTAAAAATAAGACGGGTAAACAGATCGCGGCCGTGATGACGAAAGTAACGACAAGTGCCTGAATGACCCTTCCTTCAGAAAGCATCATTGCGAAAAACTCTCGAAAACCCGCAAACCCCAAATCTAACCAATCCGGAAGGAAACGGACGGTGAAGCCAGTCACGCCCGACAAAATCGAGGCAAAGAGGGCCACAAAGACTGCCCGGATGCTAGGCCGCCCTGAAAATGCGGGACGCATTAAGCGCGCCATGACGCGCGAAACTTTCATGCCCAACCAAGCTGCAAATTGAGCGGCTGACAGAGCCGCGGCGGCTTCGTCTCCTGAGCATCGCAAAAATAGGTACCTTCCTGATGGAAGATCGGCAGTTTGCTGTTCAATGACGCGATCAACCGAGCTGTTTGCCTCGCTAATAAGAAATCCTACAATCAGCATAACTGCGGCGAACGCAAACATGCCCCACCACCAGACTGCCGGCATGTCCATGTAGAGAGCGAAAGGAGATTTAGCCCCGAGGTCCACACTGGGTTTGTTGATGAGGTGCCATAGCGTTCCGAAAGCAAGGGCCTGAAAGAAGGTCAGTACCATCAATATAGGAATCGCTTCATTTCTCCGCCTGATCGCCACGAACGGCGTCGATAAGAAAGCGCACCCATCTACCGCTGTTGCCGGGCTTCGATAGTTCTTGAGGAAATAGGCGATAGCGCTGCCGCCGTGGCTATGACCGACCAGGAAAATTCGTTCGTTCGGGGCCCTAGAGCGGATGCCGATAACCAGGTTGGAAATTTCTGATGCAGCAGCTTGACGCGCGATGGCCCGATTGTGCCCCGTCCATGTAACCTGCTCTATTGTCGCGTTTTGGCCGTTTGCGTGCGCGACTTGGTTGAGACCACATTCCAGAGCGGGCCAATCAGCCGATTTAGCAAAGGTGCCGTGCACGAGAACGAACGTAACCATGCCAAGCCTCTTCGATTCGTATCCCCGAGCGAACAAGAACAAATTCGAGAACGAAAGGCTTCTTGTTTGTCTTGCCGGCGCGAAGCGGAGCTCCGGATCCCGGCTCATCCATTTCGGGCCGGAAACTACCTCTTCAACTCTCGATACATCAACGGCTTTGAGAGGAACTGCCAATGCCGAGCGCGAGAAGTATAGTCCCGTCTCCCTTGATGCGCCTGCATTCCGAGACAATAGTACGCCATTGATCGAAAGGATCAGCGTCGGTCTCTGGTCTTAGACGCTCAGATCTGGAAACCCGGCCTAAGGGCCCGGATTTTTAAGCTCGATGACGACGCAATTCGCCGTCCATACGCTGTTGAACGCACTTGATCACACCATCGAGTTTGTCGACCGCGCGGTTTATCGCCTTTTTGGTTTCGGCCAGATCCTTCTGAGAGGCATAGGTGGCATCTATTGCCGAGCAGAAGTCGTCCCAAGGGGTATTGATACAGTCGGACCAATCGCTTCCGTTGATCATGCTGCTGCGATCCATATCGGAAAGCGCATCGCACAACGAACTGTATGCGGCCGACACCGATCGGTTGCACTGAGCCACATCTTCGCGAAGCTTCTTTACCGTCGATCCTGAGCCCTCGAGGCTGCGAAGCTCAGACTTGCCTTCCCGCATTTTCGATAGCGCAGCATCAGCGGCTGTTCGCAAGCGCTTGAACTCTTCGAGTTCGAGCGTGGCGTTGCGAACGGCGTTTGTCCGGCGATAGTTGAAGATGTTGAACAGGAAGTTGATCACGATCGCTGCCCATGCGGACAGGTCGTGCAGAATCGAGGGCGATGGCGGCGGCGTGTCGACCACGGCTCACGCGGCGAGTATTGAACCACGCTTCATCAGGGACGCTTCGATGCCGCGTTCGATCTGGCGCAATACGACCACCGGCGCCTCGAACTGATATCGAGCCAAAAACCGCTCACGGTCACCGCACGAGCGGACGCTCTGAGCAAACATTCCCTGAAAGAACGAGGAGGTGATTGAATATACATCTTCCGGCACATGGACCAAAACGGGCGCACCGGCAGCGTCGAGATTGTCTAACGCGAATTTCTGGCGTGCAGCTACGCCACGCTCATGTCCCGAGAGGTTGCGAACCTCTCCGTTGTTGGTGAGTTCACCGAGGTTGATTTGGGACATCGAAGACGGCCTTCAAATATTCTGGGTCGAGCACGAACGAGAGGCCAACAATTGTACCCGCGAAACGGTCCTGAAGGTCAAACACTATTTCGGGATCAGGAGGCTCATTTGGGCTGTTGGTGGGATTGCACCACATCACCCGAGGTTGTGCCGGCCCTGATCTCCTCCCTAAGATATATGGCGGCCTCAGCTGAATGCAAGAAGATCCTGAGACTATGGTTATGCGAGGCTCCCTGCCAGGCAGGCTTGTGCCCCCCATTGCTGTCACAAATTCCATGACATCCTGAAAGCCTACGCCCCCGCGACGATCTGCCGTAGCCGCTGCGTCGCGAGTGATGCCGTCCTGAAGTGCAACCAGCGTTGCCAACGTGGCTTTTGATTGCCTTTTGTTCTCATGGCGCGCGCTGTAATCATCGATGTCGCGGCGCACCATTTCGGCGGCGGTTTCGAGGCTTTCGGCGATCGATGCGCCCTCGCTCAGAAACCCCATGTGGCAGTCGAATACGTCGCGGTTTTGCTCCGGCCGGCGCGCCATGAAGGCGGCCACCGACCAGCTTCCGTCCTTCGTTTTCGGATCGCTGTGCCGCTCTGCATTGTCCAACAGTTCGCCGATAATGCTAGAGAAACGCGCTCTTCCTTCATCAGTAAGCTCCATCCTAGCGGCGTGGCCCATCCAAACATCGAGCAAGTCGCAAAATTCATCAGACACCTTTTCGCGCGCCTGTGGGGCGAGGTTCCTATCTGCCGCTCTTGAAGTGCGAGCCGGTCGCCGACGCCGGATTGGAAACGCCCACACGTCTGTCAGGTCTTCGGCATGGCTCAACCGGATGCCGAGCGCCTTCCTCAGGCCGACGGCTTCAATGACCTTTTGAATGGCAATCGTCATTCTGCCGCCCCTGAATACATTCGCCATCTCCGGCCAGGTTTCGGCAAGCACCAGGTAAGGTGCAATGTCGATGCACCGTTGATCGTCGAAGTGCAGTTGGGCGGCAAGCGCGCTGCATTCGATCAAAGCAATCTGTCGCAGCAATTGAAGTGTCTCGACCGGTCTATCAATTATCGAAAACTCGGCGAGGACAAGTTCGGCAAGTTGCTGACGATCTCGTTTGATCACTGGCTGCCAGCGAGAGTGTCGGTCGGCGAGCAATGCGTCCAAGAGCGGTGATGGATGCATCTTGGTTAGCAACAGATGTTTAGGAAGCGGTACGCGTTTTCCCTGTCGTAGCCGCTTTGCCATTTGCTGAGTCTTGTTGCGTGCAAAGCGATGTCGCGCCACGGTCGCACGAACAGCATGGGGGCCGGTCGCGGCACCGTGCTCGAGGCCGCGTCGATAAGCGCGAAGAAACGCAGCTCTTATTTCAGCAATGGCTGCGTCGTCTCCCCAGGCTGGCTCGTCCCGCGGAATTGTTCGTCGCAGCGCCTGAAATAGTTTGCGATAATAACCCCTCACAGGGCTACCGTGGCAGGTACGGCAACCTCAGGTCAATTGCAGGCTGTAAGTCAACTGCTGGATTCACAGAAATCTGTCATTTGGCGTGCCACGATCTAGCGCTGCCTCGGATGCACGCGGGCGTCGACCATGACCTCGGTGATGGCATCGCGCAGGCTTTCGCGATCGAGGATGCGCATCAGTGCATCGACTGTGGCCACAGCGTCGCGCTCATGCGTGAGGTAATCGGCCAGCGCCATCATTGTGAGGTCGTAGCTCCTGCTCGATGTACTCGGCATCGGATATACGCACCATCATAGATCCTCCCGCAGGCCCTTGAAGGACGGATGCCGAAGATGGCCGTTGGCCGACTTGGCGCGGTACTCGACTTCGGCGGCGAGGCGCGGCTCGACCCAGATGCCGCTGTTGGGGATGCGCTTGGCGAAGGGTTGAGTCTTGCCCACCAGCTTCTTCAGTCTCTGCTGGAGCTCCGCAACGACCGCATCCTCGAAACCGTGCTCGACCTTGCCGGCATAGACCAGCTTGTCGCCATTCTGGCGACCCACAAAGATGCCGTCGAAGCGATTGTCCTTGATCTTGAAGCCGGCGATCGCCAACGTCTCGCGGTGCGCGCAGGTGGTCTTGACCCAGTAATTGCCGCGCACGCCGCCATAGGGCGAGTCCGCGATCTTGGAGACCACGCCCTCGAGCTCGCCGGCGCAGACGCGGGAGTAGAGCTCGGCGCCGTCCATGTCGAATGATCGCTGTACTCGATCGGCGTGCCGGCGAGCAGCGCCTTGAGCCCGGCCTTGCGCTCGCGCAGCGGCAGCCGCCGCAGGTCGCGGCCGTCGAGATAGAGCAGGTCGAACGCCACCATGACGAGGTTGTCGGCCTTGCCGGTGAGGCTGTTCTGTAGCGTCGCGAAGTCGGTCTTGCCGCCTTTGGCCGGCACCACGATCTCGCCGTCGATGATCGCCGATTTGGCGTTGATCAGATCGGCATCGTGCGCCACTTTTCGGAAGCGCTTGGTCCAGTCGACGCCGCGCCGCGTGTAGATCCTAACGTCCTGGTTGGCGATATGGAGCTGGGCGCGGTAGCCGTCGAACTTGATCTCATGAAGCCAGCGGTCTCCGCGGGGGACGCGGTCGATCTGCTCGGCGAGCAAGGGCTCGATGAAGCCCAGGAAGGGCGCCTTGGTCCCGATCGCCGTCCGCTTCCGACGCTGCAACGCCACTGGCCAAACTCCACGCAACAAGCACGTGGATTCGAGTCCTTCGAGGCGGTTTCGTTCCGGGTCTACTGCAGCGTCATCGCGGTACGCAAAAGGCCGCAGCAGAGAGACTGCTGCGGCCTGCGATATCGAATCAGACCGGGTAAAAAAATTCAGGTGGAATATGCGCCAGCCCCGGTGAGGCGACTAGAGCAGCGTATTGTTTCAGTCGTATTTCGCCGCGCCCAGAAATTGCTGTTCCACTCCAGGAACTTAGGAGGAGTGACATTCCTGCCGCGCCGGGATTTGCAGGTAGGCCGAGCCCGCCTCTTTCACCGCTCCTCGGTCGGGTGCACCCATTTATAAGGCGTAATCCGCCTTGTTTCGGTGAGCTTGATCATGCGGGCGGGCGGCGCGTAACGGGGTGTGCGGCATGATCGGCATTTCAGCGAAGCTTCGATTTTCCAGAGCGGCGTGGTCCTAGGCCGGCGGATGGCGTCGAGCGGCAGGCTCGCGCGTGTCTTGCAGCGGGCGCACTCGACCTCCAGCCAAGCAAGACCGCCATTAAGGCACTGGCCGATGGTCGGAGAGGGTTGCGCAGGCCCCCCGTAGCCTTCCATGCGCACAGACCAAGCTTCAGCCTCTGCCCGGTCCGCCTCGCGAACGGCCTGCTGAGCGCGCTCACGGGCCCCCTGAGCGTGGATCTTCGCGCCCATGATCCGGCCGCCCCAAATGACCTCTCGCGACTTGGTGCTCATGCGAGATAGATTCCGGCGAACGGGGCAAGAGGCAAGCCGCTAGGTCTTGATGTGGAGTCCAGACCGTACGCCTCACCTCGGTCAAGAGAGACCTTGGGACAGGGCGGACTCCTTGCGAGGCCGCTCAAGACCGCATCGTTACCGGATGCAGTTGAATTGAAACTCGTATCTATCGCTAAACGGCCAATGCTCCTTCCAGGCTTTTCCGCCGGCGGCAAGTTGAGCATTGCGGCCGGCCTTTGCGCAATGAGCTTGGGCTTGATCGGCAGCAAGCTGGTCACAGCTTTCGCCGCTTCGACACGATGCGCTTATCGTTATTGAGGCTGGTGTGCTGAGCAATACGGATACTTCTGCCGCACGCGCTGGACTCGATCCAATCAACAGCGCAACAAAGACGATGGTCCTCACGATTTCTCCCTTTGATTGTGGGCCGAAGATTCCACCAAAGAGTGGTGGAAGCAAGTGGTCCAGTTCATTTGTGTTGCGGTTCGGCAAGTAGGACCGAGACTCCGGTCATCCTTCCCACGTAGTCGCTCGGGCCTGCATGAGCTTCTGAGGATCGGCACGGAGAGAGTCTTCCTGCCAAGAGCCAGGGAAAGATGCGACCGGCCACTGCGGCTTGGGGATGCTGGTCGAGCGATCGCAACCAATTGGTCGATAGCAACAGATGGTTCACGCTGATTATTTCGAAATGCCGAAATTTCGCTTGCTCCGTCGGGCAAAACAGTGGTTCATAAGGCGCTGGCTTCAATCAAGAGAGGACCAGCGCAATGGCCGGCGAAATCGATACCTCCGATCTTTCCAAGATCGCAAAGCTCAACGGGGACTTCCGGAGGAACTACGGCATCCTCCTCGGCGCATTCCTTTACCTGAGGTCGGTCAGCGCCGCGCGCAGGCGGTCTGTCTTTTGGGGCGGCCTGGCGTCCGTGGCGTCGTCGGCCGGCTTGGCATGGTTGTGGAAGCATGGTTTCGAATGGCTGAGGGGCGGCTGAGTTTTCGAGCGTGCCCGTCAAGGCTGAACTGCGGCCCGTCCAACCGCTGATGCAGGGCGCTGATCACCGCCGCAAAGGTGGGGCACCTGAACTCACCGAATACCCGCGCCGAGATCCGTACCCGTCCGTCTCTCGTCTTGGGTAGATTGGCCGTAGGGAGCAGAAAAAAGTCCTGGACCCGCCCATCGGTGGCCAGCCTGACGACAAGCACAAGATCTGACTTCTTGTATTTGAGCCGCTGCAATTCCCACCGGGGGGCCGGACCCGGATAGCGCTCGCCGTCGGATACGACTCGCGCCAGTGTGACCGAGATCGTTACGCTGCTGCTCACGGTCAGCAGACGGAGCTCCTGCAGAAACGTGATGCTGCGCCTGCGCCTTTCCACATGGGTTATGATGTCCCGGGCAACCGTTGTGATCAGGCGGTCGGCCTTGGCCGCGGTTTCCAGGAAGCAGTAGCGCGGCTTGGGTTCGAAGCCGACCCGCCTGAAGGCTTCGGCCAGTGACCCGAATCGTTGGGCGTAGGTCTTGTTATGAGGCACCCCCTTCGTCGTCATCATCAATTTCAGCGACAAACGCCCCTTCTGGTGGAGCAGGGCGCGAAGCCGGTCGAGCATCTGGGCGTCGGTCAGGACTCGACCATACTCGACCTCCTCGAGCCGACGTTGCGCTGCGGTGAAGAGACGCGGCTCGATGAGGGGCTTGAAGGCGTTGTCGTGGCGAACCCACATTTCCGGCGGGTTGACCACCTGCTTCTCACCGAGCTTCTGGGAGCGGCGGTTGTAGACCAGGTGCCCGGCATAAGCCTCGTTCTTGAGGGTGTTGCTGATGGTCAGCGAGGTCCATGGCTTGCCGCGCGCATTGGTAATGCCGTCCGCGTTCAACTCGACCGCGATCTGGGTCCGGGTCTTCTTCTCGGCGACAAACGCACGGAAGATGCGGCGCACAACCCTCTGCTCGCTCGCGGGGCCGGGCACAAGCACGGTGCGCTGGCTTTTCAGGCTCTTGTGTTCCCCGGCCTCAAGGAGGCCTTTAGCTTTTCCATTCTCGTCAAGCAGCATGCGCCGTAAGCCGTAACCCGCCGGACCGCCCCGCCAGTAGCCGAGGCTCACGATGTTGCACTGTCCAAGGAAGACCTTCTTTGACAGCTGCTTACTATAGTCTGCCGCGGCGACCCGCTTGATATTCTTGAGGACAATGGAAGCCAGGCTCCCGTCGTTCTCGAACTCGTCGGCGCAGTAGTGGACACGGACACCGGCGCGTTTGCAGATAAACTCGTAGTAGGCGCTTTCATCCACATCCTGAAACCGTCCCCATCGCGTGATGTCATACACCAGCACGCAGTCGAAATCGGCGCGGCCAAGCTGGACATCCCGAATGAGATCCTGGAGTCCCGCGCGTCCCTGGATGCGGAGACCGCTGCGGCCGGCATCGGCATAGGTTCGCACGATTCTAATGTGCCGCCGTGCGGCGTGCGCCGCGATTGCCGCCATCTGGTTCTCGATCGAGTATTTCTGGGCGTCCGTCGACATCCGGACGTATTGTGCGGCTTTTAGTCCGCGCAACGCGCCGTCGGCGGGAGGTATGGTCGTCTGCATGAGCCTGGCCCTGCGTACTGTCGCAGGCCACACTGCTCCGAAGACGTGCAGGATCGGTTTCCGACCGGTTGCCGAGTTGAGACGAATGCGAACGGTCATACCCTTTCGGGGGGCGCTTGAGTGCGCTCTACCGGTGTAGTTACTAGCCATTAGCACCGGGCAGGGGTCGCACAGGGCAGGTTCGATAGTTCCCCGGCGTTCGGAGGTGGGCATCGGTTAGATTTTCAAAAGGTGCCGCGGAAGCACGAGCACCAGGTTGATTTCGCGCCCGAGGATCTTCGAGGCAATAATCGAAATGTGTAGGGCGAACTCGTCTTCCATCTCAGCTGCCGCATCTTCGTCTTGTGCGTAGACGTAGAGGATATCGCCATCCACTTCGTCGAACCGGACGGCTCGAAAGAGTCGATCGAACCGGTCTGCACCGACAATCAGCGCCATTCGGGCAGCTATCGCCTGGTCTTGGATTTCGGTCATAATGATGGCTAGACGAGCCTAATTTCCGCTACCATAGTCCACTGGAAAGACTTGGTAGAATTGGCCCGGCATGGTCTGCGTGAACACAATCTCCAATGCCACGATCTCCCTATATCCCTTGATTTGGTCGCCGACATTGATGAGGTCGACCGCGGTAAGCCCTTTGCCGGTGTCAAAGTTGGAGGCGGGTGCACCCGGAATGCGGATGAGGCCATTCATGGCTGGCCCTCGAGTCTGAATGGCGACCTTGATTTGTGGCGCCGCTCGGACGGAGAGTCGCTCCGACCGGAAGTCGATCCGTTGCCATTGATGGAGATCTCCTGCGACTTGCGACCCATACACGGGCCCCGTCGTTGGATCGATGGCGGCGCGAGTAGGGATGTCGAGCATCATTGGCCAGATCAAGAGCGCGACTAGGCCCGACCTAACGAAGAACTCGCGCCAGCGGCTCCTATCGACTTGCGGTATCTTTGGCAGCATGCGAGCGATCCATCAATGATCGGATGTTTGCTCCCTTCACCGCAGCATCCTCCGATCCCGTGGCAACGTTCTCGGGCCTACAGTGGGTGGACGGCGGACTCCCACATTGACGCGCAAGCGTCTCCCAGCCCACGCACTTTCCAGACTGATTCCGATATCCTGGGCCGCCATTGTCTCCGCAGGCCGCAACTCCAGGAGTGCATGCGCCGGCAAGGAAAGCGGCGGCAACAGCAAATGTCTCTAGAGAGCGTACGATGCTATCCGAAAGCCAAAGGGTCACACGCTGCCACATGCTGTTTCATTCACCTGTTAGTCCCCGTCGGAAAGAACTATGCAAGCGCAACTTGCGCGCGAGAGCAAGGGTCTTTCGTCTGAGGCCGGACGCGGCCGACCTTCAAAAGTGCGCGGGGTGCTGCCGCGTATCTTACAGCTGCTTGATTGTTGGCGCGCAAGTATGCCGGCCGAAGGTCCATCGTGCTGGGGCAGATAACCTGTCGGGTCGGTTCAGCGGGTGGGGAAGCTGAGACTCCTCTCAAGAAACACCCGAGGGGCTTTTTGCCGTCCAAACGCGAGCGGCGCCGCTTGTACTTCGTGTCGGCCATGACTCTCGACAAAGGGGGCTTAATGATCACGTGCCGCTTGGATCCCCTGATGAGCGCAGCAATCTGATACTCTGCGCGTTCAGTTAGGTTGCGTCGGAGGCGTCCGCTTGATCCCAAAAGAGGTAGTTGTGCCAAAGCTAGACTCGATAATTGCGGCGCCAATTTCGGCAGTGAAATGAGAAGCATCGGCCCAGTTTCGCTGTTCAGAAGAAACCGCGCTCGGCCCAGAGAAGTCGGTTAGAGGGTGCAATGACGCGATAGCATCCGCCATGCGCCTTACCCGCATCGGTGGCACTGGATTTCGCGTGCTGATTGGCGATATCGCGAGAGTCAAAGCGATGTTTTTTTGACGGCAAAGAGCGATGAAGGATCTCAACAGCTGCAGTTGTCGCTTGACGTCGGGAGCATCAAGCGACTCAGCAAAGTTGACCGGCTCAGAATCAGGACGACTTGTGGATGCCAGCTTGAGAGTCGGAGGGCCCAAGCCTGCCAAAACTGCAGGTGTGGATACATGTCTAGCCCTAAAATTCAGAGACAGGTCCTTCTTCCAGTTCCGCCATTGAAAAGCGGTTAGATAGCGCCACCAGAACCTGGATGTATTTGCGATGGGCGGCGGCAGGTAAGCATCAATATTGTGATCGGTCCAAGGGGTGGTGCCGAACAGGTCGGCGTCGAGTAGCAAGAACACGCTCGAAATGTCTTCGCCGCGGCTTTGCTTATCCCGGACGATAAATTCGAGGAAAGGTTGGTGATCCGTCATCAGGCCGTATGGTATCGTGACATTCAATACGCGCTGAATGCCCATTCTGCGCGCGAGAAGTGAAGCGTCGAGGGCACCGCCACGCGAGGACGCAAAGGCAAGCCCATCGATGGAGGTCCTATTCTCCAGATATTGCTTCATTCGGCGAAAGCGCGTGTTTGGGTTGGCATGTTGCTGAACGAACCCAAGGCGAAAGACATCTTGAGGATCGATCGTCACGTTCGCGATGACGGTGCCTAGGAACAGGATTGCGCCCAGGCAACAGACGAATTTGACATAGCCGCGAGATGACAAGCTGATCGCCTAAAATTGGTAGTAAAGAAATTCGCTAAACGAGTTAAGGTTGGCGAACACAACGGCAAACAAACCAACGACAACCAGCGCCCAGCCTAGTGAGGGGTGCCACTTCGGCAGCAGGTGCTGCCGGCGCCAATCAGCATGCGGCTCTCCCACACGATATCCCACCAACTCCATTGTGTCAGGAATAAACAATGCGACCATGAGCACTGCCGCCGTCGTGATCGTAGCTACCACGGTCCACGTGTTGCCAAACCAAGTCCGGACAAAATCGGCAGAGATGTAGCCGTGCTCAATTCCCCAACTGTCAGCTGTTGACCCGAGCACGACCTCTGCGCTGGCAGTGTCGAGGAAGGCCATCGCCTTCAGCATCACCGCTGCGCTTGAGATGTTGGCCGATCGGAATAGCGTCATGCCAACCGCGAAGGATGCAAATGTCAAGAACCAGCCGATCCCACCCGCCCACCGGGGCAGCTTACGATCGCCCAAAATTACCCGCCAGGAGTGATTGACGATCAGAAGGACGCCTTGAAGGGCGCCCCATGCGATGAACGTCCAATTGGCGCCATGCCAAAGTCCGCCAACAACCATGGTCAGGAAGAGATTGAACCCGCGCCGCCGCGGACCGTAAGCGTTGCCGCCCAGTGGAATGTACACGAAATCACGCAGGAAGCGTGAGAGGGTGATGTGCCATCTGCGCCATAGCTCGATGATGCTCGTCGCTCTGAGGGGGGCCGCAAAATTGATCGGGAGCTCGAAGTTGAACAACAGCCCGATCCCGACCGCCATGTCGGAATAGCCCGAAAAATCGAAGTAGAGTTGGAGTGAGTAAGCGACGGACGCGCCCCACGCAGCCGCCCCCGTGACGGGAAAGCCATTTGCCGCAGCATCGAAAACCCTGCCGACATGTCCGCTCAGGCTGTCGGCCAGCAACACCTTCTTCGCAAGTCCGAGAGAGAATATTGTGAGGCCAAGCGCGATGTTGTCGAGGTTTGGTTTAAAGCGAGAGGGGTCTTTTATTTGTGGGCTCAGTTCGTTCCACCTGACGATCGGTCCAGCGATCAGGTGCGGAAACAACGAGACGAACAACGTGTAGTCCGCCAATTGCACGCGGCGTCGCGCGTGCCATACCTCGGTCAGAAATGCTATCTGGACGAATGTGGTAAACGAGAGCGCAAGCGGGACGTCTTGGGCTACTATGCTTGTATTCTCCACGGCCGCGAGCAGGAAGTTCGCGTACTTGAAGTAAACTAGTGCAGCGAGGTTGAGGCAGATTCCTGCGACCATAGTGTACCAGGCTCGCGCAGGCGTATCCGTCAGGATTGCGCGGGCCAAGCAGAAGTTCACGAGGATCGAGGTCACGGGAAGCAGCAGAAACGGTGGATTCCACCAACTATAGAACAGCAACGACGAGCAGGACGTAGCGGTAACGGCGGCCAAACGACCGTAACGCGCCGCGTAAAAATGGAGCACAACCGCAGCAGGAAGAAAAAGGAAAATGAATTCAATGGAGTTGAAGAGCACGGTCGCGGACGTCCGGGTTTTTGAGCAGCGACTATTGGGTTGAATTTTGCGAGCATGTCAACCTGTCGTCAAACGCTGGACCGACGAGCTCGTGCGTGCGCAACGCAATCGGTCGGAATCTGCCCGAGTGTTCGGCGAGGCGGCCCGCGCGAGAGGTGCCGAAAACTTGGTTATGAGGCGACTCAGCTTATGTGGGTCGGACAGAATCTTGCGATGCGGCCAGCGATTTCGGCCTTCGCGCTCTTCGGTAGCTCGCAGCTAGCAAGTCGGAATTTTCCCTACGCTTGCTAGTTGCCGATCTGGGCATTGTGCGGGAACATGCGTGAAATGATCGTGCAGGTCGGATCGCATGGGCATATCAATTCGCTTCTATCTCTTCGCCGACGAAGGCCTCCTGAGCATCTCGCAGCGGGTGATGATGGAGCTGATCCGTGGCACGGACGCCATGCCGCAGTATGCCGGCACCAGGCAGAGAGTCGCGGACGTAATCCTCGAGAACGAGGGGAAGAAGCCGGTCCGTATCGAAAGGGTGCAGGGTAGCTACTTGACCTTCGATGAGAAGGGGCAAGTTCACAAAGAACTGGTGGCGTCACTGTTCGCAGCGCTCGAAACAGGGATGGCGCTCGAGGAGGCGCTGAGAAAGCCGCAGACCAAAATCATTGATCTCACCCCTAAGCTCAATCGCGAGAAGTGGGAGCGCGAGAACCGATGGACGCCCTCTAAGGAAGACCTGGACGCCATTGCCGACGACATCTGGCGGCGTAAGGAGGCGGGGCAGCCTCGTATAGAGCGAGCGAAGGGTACCTCTCCTAGGCCGCCTAAGGTGACCTATGAGGCAAAGGAGGCGATCCGAGAGATCAGGACCAGCCTGATTGGAATCGACAATAAGCTTCGGTGGCTCAGCGAGCCTGCTTTGAAGGGCGTCGCGTTCGAGGCACGCGAGAATGCGAAGATCGAATCAGATGGACCGCTATGGATCGGCATCGCCGAGGCGGCTGAGCGCTATCACGAAATCCAGGTGCGCCGACGCACCGGACGAGGCGTCTGGTACGCGGTGGTCGAGATTCTGCGGTGGGATTCGGTTCAACGAACCGGTGAAACGATAGCAACCTTCCACGAGCGCTGTGATTCAAAAGCCAAGGCGGAGGAGGCGGCCCGAAGGCTTCTGACGGAGAATGCGAAGCATTTCACCGCGGAAACGTCGGTTGATACCGAGGTACTTTGCGAACTGGAGTGGGATGAAGAAGCTGAGGCCAAGCTCCTCTAATCTCAGAACGCGGGGTGAACAAATTCCCCGGTCATTCCCCGCCTGTTGCCGCTTAGTTCTGCTTTTTCGTGCCTGCACCTGCCGAGTAGGCGCGAATACGCGGTCGACAAAAATGCTTTGTTATCAGTGGTTTTTATGGTGGGCGCACAAGGGATCGAACCTTGGACCTCTCCCGTGTGAAGGGAACGCTCTCCCGCTGAGCTATGCGCCCGGGACCATCATGCAGGCGGCCGCAACTTGCGGCCGGCCGGTGCATCGGAGCCCGCGATTTAGAAGTGCGGGCCGAAGGTGTCAAGTTTTCAGGCGCCGCGGGGGCGGAAAACCTTCGGCAGGTCGCGCAATCCGCAACGGAAGCCTGTTTTTGGGCCGGTTACGCGCCCTGCTGGCGGGCGCGGGAGGCGTGGGACTGGAGCGCACGGATGCGCTCGGCGAGCGTTCCGCCGCCTTCGGGCAGGCGGGCCGCGGGAGCGCCGCCCGTCTTGGCGTCGTTGGCCGGGCGCGGCGCCGGCTTCGGCGGCTGGCCGGCCTCGGCCGCGAGCAGGGCCTCGATCGGCGAGTTCGGGCCTTCGAGCTGCATCGCGAGCTTTGCGACTTCCGCCGCGATGTCGTTGATGCGCTCGCGCAACAGCGCGTTCTCCATGCGCTCGGTGGCCCAGGAGCTCTCCGCCTGCTGCTGGATCGCGTTGACGTCGCGCTGAAGCTTGGCGCGCTCGTCGCGTGCGGTGCGCAGCTGCTCCTCCAGCGCGGCTTTCTCGGCGCGCAGCGACTCCATTGCAGCCGACGACTTGCCGCCGCTCAAGGCGACGATCTCGACGCGCAGCTCCTTGATGGTGCGCTCGTTGCTCTCATTGGCTTGGCGCAGCTGGTTGTTCTCATAGTCGCGCTCGGCGAGCAGCTTGCCTTGCGTGGCGAGGCGTCCTTCGAGGTCGGCGACGCGGCCGGACAGCATCTCGGCCTCCTTGACCTGCACGATGAGCTGACGATCGAGCTCGGTGACGCGCTGGCTCAGATTCTCGACGCGGCCGCGGGCCTCGCCGAGCTGGCGCGAGGCCGCCTCCGATTCGGTCCGCTCCTGCGCCAGGCGCGCCTGCGTGGCGGCAAATTCCTTCTCGGCATCGCCGACGCGGCTCTTCAATTCCTCGATCTGCGCGCGCACCGCGATGAGCTCGACCTGGCGGCTCTCCGCCATCATCGAGCGGTCGGACAGTTCGGAGTTGATCTTGGCGAGCTCGGCCTGCTTGTCGGCCAGCGCGATCTCGGCCTGGCGCAGGGCTTCGGTCTTGGCGCTGAATTCCTCCTCGGTGGCGCGCAGCTGCTCCTTCACCGCCCTCTCGCGCGCCTCCAGCGCGAAGATCGTGGCGTTCTTCTCGCCGAGCTCGATCTTCATGCGGTTGATGGCGTCGCTCTTCTTGCCGAGCTCGGCGAGCTGGCTCGTGGTCTTGTTCTTGAGCTGATCGACGCTCATCTCGAGCCGCCGCGCTGACATGGCGAATTCGGCGCGGAGCTGGTCCTTGTCGGCCTGGATCTCGGCCATCGACAGCGGGGTGGCGGCCTCGAGCCGGCGCGTGGTCAGGCGCACGGCGCGGTTATGCACCAGCGGCACGATCGCGAGCCCGCACAGCATCGAAAGCAGGAAACCGATCGCCAGGTACATGATCGGTTCGACCATGGGCCAGAACTCCCAGAGCTAAGGAAAAATTTACCAACGACAATGCATGCGGGGCCGGCAAAAAGCCAGCCCTGGCCTGTCGTTAACCTTGATCCCTGGGTGGGATGGGAGGGAGAGGACCTTAGAACGGGTTCCAGGTCGCCCGCGGGGTGAATTTGAGATAGCCGATATTGGCGCCCAGCCGCAGGCCGAGGCCAGAGCGGATCGGCACCAGCACGATGTTGTTGGCGGTGAGCGCCGTCATGCCGAAGCCGCCGATGATATAGGCCGAGCCGTCGATGCCGCCGAAGCGCTGGTAGATCGCGTTGGTGGCGGGCAGGTTGTAGACCAGCGTCATGGTGCGCGCGCCGTCGCCGCCCCAGTCGAAACCGAGCGAGGGGCCCTGCCAGTAGACTCTGAGGTCGCCGGCATTCTTGGTGTAGAGCGTGCCTTCGCCGTAGCGCAGGCCGGCGACGAAAGCGCCGGAGCCTTCCTCACCCAGGATGTAGCCGTTGGGCAGGCCCCATTGGCTGACCGCCTTCTCGATGATCGAGGCGAGCCCGCGCGAGACGTTGCCGAAGAAGCGGTGGCCGGCCGTAACGAGCTCGTCAGGCCCATAGGTGCTGGGCGTCGGGGTCCGCTGCGGCGGCGGCAGGTCGGGCGGCGGCGCCTGCTGGGCGGAAGCCGGCACGATCCAGCCGACCATCGCGGCAAGCGCGAGCGCAGCAAGGCGTGATGCGAAAGTCATAAAGAACCCCTGGTATCGAATCCGGTCGCTTCCTTAACCTGACGCCAACAGGCACGGCTCTAGGTTGCGCCGGATGTCCCCTCGACTCGGATGTTATCCGCAGCAACTATGACGGCACAACGGCAGGAAGATAGCCCTTTGCGCCCCGGAATTGCCTTGATCGGCCTCCGCGTCTGCCTGATGGCGGGCATTTGGATCATCTGCTCGGGGGCGCCGGGATGGAGCGCCACCACCGAGCGGATCGTCGTCAACCGTTTCAGCGGCGTCGCCATCGAGGGCTTCGACCCCGTCGCTTATTTCGTCACGGGCACGGCCGAGCAGGGGAGGGCGGAGTTCGAGGCGAATCTCTGGGGCGCTGTCTGGCGCTTCCGCAACGAGGGCAACCGCGCCTCCTTCCTGGCCCACCCCGAGATCTACGGACCGCAATTCGGCGGCTATGACCCGGCCGACATCGCCCGCGGCGTCACCGTCGCCGGCAATCCCTATTTCTTCGCAGTCGTGGCGCAGCGGCTCTATCTGTTCAGCCGGGAAGCCAATCGCGACGCCTTCATCGCCAATCCCGAGCGCTTCCTCTATGAGGTGGGCAAGCGCTGGCCGGCGCTTCAGGAACAGCTCGGTCAGTAGCCTACCGCCTGCGGATCGCCCCAGGCGATGAATTCGGGGACGATGAAGCCGGTGTCGCTGCGCTGGCCGAAGCGGAGTGCACCGCCATTGCCGTCGGTCACCCTGCCGCCGGCCGCGGTCACGACCGCGCAGCCGGCCCCGACATCCCATTCCGAGGTCGGCCCGAAGCGGGGATAGATGTCGGCGCTGCCTTCCGCGATCCGGCCGAATTTCACGGCTGAGCCGATCGTGCGTCGGACGGCATTGGGCCTGTTGTCGATGAACGCCTCGCTCTTGGGATCGCCATGCGAACGGCTCACCGCCGCGATCCAGGGCTCCCCTCGCGTCGGCAGCTTGCGGGTGTGGATCGGCTCGGCCGCCCCGATGGTTGCGCCGTTGACCTTCATCCGCTCGGCGCCGCGGCCGACGATGCCGCGCCAGAGCAGGCCGAGCGCGGGCGCGCTGACGATGCCGAGCAGCGGCTCGCCCGATGTCACGAGGGCGAGGTTGACGGTGAACTCGTCGCGGCCGGCGACGAACTCCTTGGTACCGTCGAGCGGATCGATCAGGAAGAAGCTGCCCTGGAACGGCGGGGAGGCGAGCTGGGCCCGCTCCTCCGACAGCGTCGGAACGTCGCCCGCGAGCTGCGCGAGGCCGTCGGCGATGATGCGGTCGGCGGCAAGGTCGGCCTCGGTTACCGGCGAGCCGTCCTGCTTGCCTTCGATCCGCATGGCGGCGCGGTCGACGGCAAGGATCGCCTCGCCCGCCTTGACCACCAGCGCGGTCAGCGGCTCCATCAGGCCGGATGCGGCCGCCCCGTCGATGATCCGCATCACCTGTATGCCTCATTCATCGGCAATTCCGTTCCCCGTCCACTGATTCGCTTTATGGCCTCATCGGGCCGATCGCAAGCTAGCTGCCGCAGCCTTGCGAATGTTAGAACCCGCAGCATCCGTCAAGCATGCGTGATTCGCGGCATCCAGCGCCGTCCAATCCCAGGAACCCTCCAGGACCCCCTTATATGTCTGACGCCTCGTCGCCCGCGCCCGTTACCGCTCCCGATATGCTCGAACTCGCAGCGCTGCTGTGCTCGCGGGTCTGCCACGATCTCATCAGCCCCGTCGGCGCCATCGTCAACGGGCTCGAAGTGCTCGACGACGATCCCAAGCCCGAAGACCGCGAATTCGCGCTCGACCTGATTCGCAAGAGCGCCAAGACCGCCTCGGCCCGCCTCCAGTTCTGCCGCCTTGCCTTCGGCGCCGCCGGCTCCTCCGGCGCGCAGATCGATCTCGGCGATGCCCAGACAATGGCGCGCGGCCACATCGAGGACGGCAAGTGCGCGATCACCTGGAATTTGCCGCGGCTGCTGCTGCCGAAGAATCGCGTCAAGCTGCTGCTCAACATGCTGGTCGTCGCCCAGCATACGATCCCGCGCGGCGGCATGCTGACGATCGACCCGATCGGCGAGGGCGAGACGATGAGCTTTCGCATCACTGCGACCGGACACAATGCGCGTTTGCCGCAGAACATCGCCGAGCTCCTGAGCGGCGAGCGTGGCCCCGCCGCGGATGCGCATGCGATCCAGCCTTATTATACGCGGCTGCTCGCGCAGGCCTGCGGGCTCACGGTGACGCTCAAGCCGGAAGGCGAAGCCATCATCGTTACCGCTTCGTAAACATACGCGTCGCGCCCGGCCTCTTAATCGAATCTTTACGAGGCGCCTCGGCTTGTCCGGGGCGCCTTATCTCTTTGTTGGTCCCGTTCTTTTGCACATACTCAACCAATATTAAACGCTTTGCGGTGAAGCTGGTCCCATTCCGAAATGGCGCATCACGCCTCGTGCGCGCCCTTCCTGTATGAAGGCCTGTTTTCATGGATGATCTGTTGCGGGAGTTTTTGACGGAGACCAGCGAGAGCCTGGACACCGTGGACAATCAGCTGGTGAAGTTCGAGCAGGAGCCGAACAACGCCAAGATCCTGGATAACATCTTCCGCCTGGTCCACACCATCAAGGGCACGTGCGGCTTCCTCGGGCTGCCGCGGCTGGAAGCGCTGGCGCATGCCGGCGAGACCTTGATGGGCAAGTTCCGCGACGGCATGCCGGTGACCGGGCA